>JBEKDI010000006.1:0-85741 GCA_050014435.1 Verrucomicrobiota bacterium
TCATTGCCCCGAGCCACCCGACAGAAGTGATGGTTGAACAGGTAATGACTCTTGAGCTGACAAAAGCCCCGGGTCAGTCGCCGTTCCTTGCCTCCGCCGATGATCTGTGCCACCGCGATTTTTGTGTTGTCGTAGGTAATGCGCCAGGGCACGCCCCCGAAAAACTCGAACCCCTGCACATGGCCTTCCCAGAATGTCTCCGTACATTCGCGCTCAAATGCCATCACAAAGCTGGCATCGCTGTGGGGCAACGCCATCACCATGAATGCCACCTTGCGCAACCGGCCATTCATCTTCACCAGCGCCTCCCCGAAATCCACCTGGGCCTCGCCGGGTCGGTGAATCAGAGGGACAAACACCTCCTGCCGCCGCTGCGTCAAGGCTCGCACGGCATCCTTCACGACGGTATAGCCGCCGGTGAACCCATCCGTCTGCAATCGCTCCCAGATCCGCTTGGCGGTGTGGCGTTGTTTGCGGGGAAACGCCATATCCTCCTGTAGAATCAGTTCGATCTTCGGCAGATAGGGCCCCAGCTTGTTGCGCGGTCGCGGTCGGCCTTGCCGGTAACCGGGGGGTTCACTGTGGGTCAATATCTTTTGCAGCGTCTCCCAATGCATTCCGGTCTCCCGGATGATCTGTCGCCGGCTGACTCCCTCCACCAATACTCGTCTGCGAATCTCACTCCATTGTTCCATATCTGTGTACATCCTTTCATTGTTAATGAAGGTGACACAGTTTTCGACCGCCCCGTCACATCCGTGACCCCGCTACAGTTTTCGACCGCCGTTTACACCTGCGTGATTTTCCCTACAGTTTCTGCTACCGCGAGAATTTTGAAGGAGAGATTGTTGCAGTTTTGCTGTTCCATCATAAGCAGAGCGGTCCTGACATTAAATGACGCCAAGCCTGCCCTGGCTCCCTTACTGAGGCCCTTGACGGGGAGAAGGTGTTTGCTTCATTAGACCATACATGTGTTGTGCGTCTTTTATAGTGGACTGCAAAACTGGGCTGCCTGTCGTGCTTTCACGCCGGAGAACCATCCGGGAACTTTAATATGATCGCACTGAACTTCTCGGCGAATTCCTCATCCGTCCAGGCTTCCAACGTGGCTTTGCATTGCAGCAGAATGCCGGTGGCAGACTCAATGGCGGGCAGGAACTTTCGACGGTTGAAATCTGCGACAAAATCTATTGTCAGGAACCACAGTGCGTCCATTGCGGCGTCCAGTTTGATGACATCCGGTGATCCTTATGGGAGAATCCTGTCAACGTGAGCGCCGCCTTCGATAATCCACAGGCCGAGCCGCGCGGGCGTGCCCCGGCCGCTTTTCAAATCCTCGAACATTTGGATGTCCTGGTCCAGATGCCACAACGCTCTCTGTTTTGGTGACATTTGGGCCACCCGATTGCATTCCCACAACCAGTCTGAGACTTCGGCCTTGCAGTTTTCCATGCTGGCATCATCTAAATCGGGCATGGTGTTGGCAACAACATTTTGATTTTCAGATCCCCCGGTGGAGCAAATACAGTCAAGTCGAAAGTATCTAGTTTGCGGGGAGTCCAAGTGAGTCCTAAAAAGTCCACGAACCCCGCATAAATATTGATGTTTTTGCACTTTTGCCATTGACGATTTTGCCCCAAATGCGAAAGTCGGAGCGCTATGGTAATGATACTTGACGAAGGCCGTGAAGCTCTTAGAGAGCTGATGAAACAGGCGGAAAAATACGTTTCTTTGCAGATGTATGGCGAGGGACACTGTCCCCCGAGACTTTTTATGGACGGGATTGAAGGCAAAGCCATCTTCTCTCCACCCAAGATGTCAAGCGAGCAAGCCAAGGACAATTTCGCAACGATGGCCAAACTCGTGTGTATCGCTCACGGTGCCAATGCCACCGTGTTTGTCTCGGAAGCCTGGATGCTAAAGCCCAAGGAGGGCCAGAAGGTGGATTTGAGCGTCCGGCCATCACAGTCCCCGGATCGGCAGGAAGCGGTCATCATCATGGGTGAATCGAGGGAAGGATGTTACCAAAAATTCCTGCCAATCCTGCGCCATGGGAACGGAAAGTTCAAGGGACTTGGCCAGGCCAGCGTTGAGGAGAACCAAACCGAGGGTCGGTTTGCGCAATTCGTGCCTCGGGTGCCGCCCAATGAGGAGGACCGGGAACGGGCGAAGCGGGTCCTGGAGGGATTTGTTCAACGAAAGGATCGGGGCCAGGAGCGGGGGCGGGGTATGACGCCGGAGTGATGCAAAAGGGGAAACGCTCCATCCGCTTGTAGCTGGAGTTCAGAGAACCAGTTTATTATTGAAAACGCGCATAAGATTTAAAAAATGGAATCTATGAAATTATTTGACAAAGACACTTGGGTTCTTGACGATCTGATGAAAAAGGCAGAGCAGAAAGCGTTGCGGTCCATGAAGGAATACGGAGCATGCCGACCGTATGTCATGACGCTGAATTACGACGGAAGTTCCGGGGGGCATTTTCCCACGGAATTGCGCACCCAACAAAGTAGGGACTTCTTTTTGCGGGAGGCCAAAGCACTTTGCACGCTTCGGGCCGCGGACGCCATGATCTTTGCTTTCGAAGCTTGGGTGGTCAAAACATCCGACAAAAAAAGCCTGAATCCGTCGGTGGGACCATCGGAGTCGCCGGGGCGTCAAGAAGCCGTTGTGATCGTGTGCGAAACTCGCGGCGGGCAATACAAGCAAATCCTGCCGATCATTCGGGATGGCGGTGGAAAATTTCAGTCATTCGGACGTTCGACGCTTGAAAGGAATGAGCGGGTGGCACAACAGGGGCGTTTTCTTACGGCGGAAGTTCCCGACTGGGCAACACGTCGTGCGGCGGCGCAAGAACTGGAAGCTATTGCGCGGGAGCAAATGAAAACAGAGGAGCGCGGTCGGGGGATGTCGATTTAAGCCTACGGCCGGGAACATCGCCGGAAACAGGAGCACCGTGGGCGAGGGTTGACGATGTCATAAGGTTTGCGTTGCTCGCCTTATAGAGTTTATGACAACATTCATGTCAAAAAATCACATTCCAGCACCGGACGGTTTTGATAAAGAGCGTCAGGCCCTTGAAGAGGAAATGAGGTATGCGGAGCATGTTGCATCAGAATGGATGAAGCAGGCTCATTTTTGTCCGCAGACATTTTTCATGTGTGGGGAAGAAGGGCGCTTTGTTTTGAAGCGACCGAGGCCGTGGACCCAAGGCCATGAATGGTTCGCAAAAGCAGGGAAATTGGCGTGCGCCGCCACGGGCGCTTACGCATGCGTGTTTGTTTCGGAGGCCTGGACGGTCATTCCCAGGGAAGGCCGGCAACCCGATTGGAACCAGTCGCCGTCACAGTCTCCGGACCGTGAGGAAATCATCATGCTTATCGGCCAGACACGCGAAGAGCGCGTGCAAAGGGCGATCCAGGTTTTCCGTGACGACGACGAAAACTTTCTGTGGCTTGGAGAACCGTTTACGTTTCACCCTGACAGTGTCAAACAATATGGGAGTTTCCTTTCGGAGCAAGTTTCGACCAGGGAGACGAAAGAGAGCGCGAAGAGGGAACTGGAAGAGATGGGTTTTCGGCGCAAGCTGACAAAAGAGGAAAGCCGGGAACAGGGCCGAGGAACGGAGATGTAGCTGTCACTACTGCGTAAAACATAATCTGATACCGTTTTCAGCATGAGAGGAAAAGGAGTTGGCAACCCTGCCAGACGGAACACAAAAATGGAGTCTGGAGCGGGGTTGCCAGGAGGTCCCCAATGGACACAATTGGCATCGGCGTATCTTTCTTGTGCGAACAATAAGCTAAGGAGCAGTTACTTGATCTGCTGGGGGTAGATTTTGTAATAGATTTTGATTTGGATCAAACTCCACATTGCGATCATTGGGCGTGGGATTGAGGTAATACGTAAATTGCATAAAGTCGCCATAAAGTTTTCCATATAGGGCACTCTTAACGTTTCCATTGGAATCTAAAATCGTTTGAACCCGAATGAAATAGCCTCGACTTTCGTCGTAATCGGATGGTTTGTTCGGCTGCCCCGGATGGGCACTAGCCTCCTTTATAAGTTGAGGTTGATATCCAGCCGTTGGTGCTTGATGGGCAGACCTAAGCTGGCTGCCCTGCATGATCGGGTAAGGGACATCGAACTCCTGAATTCCATCACCTGCGTTGGGAAAACTAACCGTTAATCTGCTAAGATAATCGTATGGGGCTTTGCCATGAAATTCATCCAAAAAGGTTATGTCTGCCTTCTGACCTCTACCATAGGGAGCAATCCAGTCACCAATTATGAAATCATAGCCCATTGTCTTGTTCTTAATTTGGGGAGTCTCGGCTGCGCGTATTTTCTTCGCATACATCGGAATTGGCTGCACAATCTTCTTGAGCAATATCGTTTCCGAAGGAATCCATTTTATGGGTTCGCGTCGGCTTGCCGGTCCTAATTCAACTACCACATAGTTTTGATAGAACCCTTCCTTTTGAACTGCGAGACTCAATGAAATGGAGCGATCACGATGAGATGCTTCGAAGCCACCATTCCCGTCAGTAAAACCAGTTATACTTTCCGACGCCCTAGAGTCTCTTGGTTGCCCAGCAGATGGCGCGACAGCATAACTGATCGAAGCTTTTGCGCCTTGAACGGACGCACCTGCTTCGTCCACAACCTTGAGCGTTACGTGCCATTCACGCGTAGGCGCTTCATTTTGCCCGCAGACACGACCCGCTACAGCCACAATCATCATAATACAGAGTATACATTTCATAATCATTTTAAGTTTCCAAATGTCACAATATCATCGAGCAATGTGTGCGTGTATGAATACGCCACTTCGCGCATATCCGAGTGATACCAGAAGCCGGCTTCAAAACCACCCGATAGCGATGCAGGCCAACCGGTTTCACACTGCGTTTGCATGTTGATATTTAATACTACAATTCCTGGGTCTGGCACTGCATTTGCACCGACACAGTAGCTGACCGCTGGAATAGTATCCGATAAAATCGGGATTTGGTTTAAATCGGCGAACGTGCTGCCGCTGGTTGTGAATAATTGACCGTCAACGTCAGTATTGAACACCGGGTTGGTTTGCAACTGTGATGGGGTCAACGCAGCGACGACACTTTGGCTTGGTGGAAAGGTAAGAGTTCCATAGTTCGTGTTGTATCCCCATCCACCATGAGAACTACCCAAGATTAAATCAGTCAACATGCGTCCCTTTTCCTTTTCCGATAAGCACCACAAATATGATGCATACGGCGTGTCGTTCCAAACGTTATCAATTACGGCCGTTTCTGCGAGGCCTAAAAGGTCGTCTGGGGGAAATGGGTCGTTACGCAACACTTCTTCGCCGCTCGAATAAAAATTGTAAACATTGGCCCCGTGAAAATTTCCCAGGCGATTTCTCCAAGTCAATTGATTGCGGTTATCGTTTGCTGGAAAAAGGGTATAGAATTCACTTGCCCAAGTGATGTTGGAATAATCTAACCAATCAGGAGGGGCCATATTCGTGTTAATGATCATGAGCCCATCAACTGCTTCGAGGGCTACCGCTGCATCAATCATAAATGCACTATTGATCGGTGCGTGATAATCATTTAGTGCGGCCAGTACAACCATATTTCCCAAACTATGCGCGGCCACGAAATTCGTTCCATTCAGAGTTTCGAGGAAGGTTGCTAAAGCGGAAGCCGTTTGAAATGCGTGGACTTCGTTGGTGTGAAGGTTAATAGTGATGTTCAGAGGGGTTTGAGTGTCGTATCCGTCCCATGTGACACCGTAAAATTTTGCATGTGAGCCAGACCAAAACATGCGCTTGAATGTCTCCGCTTCCCAGCCTCGCGCTTGATAGGCATTTACATTATAACCCGGCAGGAAGATGAAATTCGTTCCGTTATTGTCTGGTTCATTGGGAACATCGGAGTCTGTCAATCGATCCGGTGGCCCGTCGATGGCTCCAAGAACTGCACTTGTTAGGTTCTTATGGCGAAACATTTGTTCAACGCCCGTGATGCTCAACGAAAGCTGCGCTTCGGCGATGATATTTGTCCCTTGCAACACATCCAAGACAAGTGGGGCGAACGTGTTCGTCCATGCCTCTACCAAGATAATGCCACCGCCACGGTTAGCCCAATAAGTGAAAACTTCACCCAACATTACACCATTAGATGTGATCTGTGTAACAGGAGAATTTGAGACTATCGCCATTTGTGGTAGATACGTGAGATATTGAATGGGTTGACTGGCATTGAGTTCTGTTAAGCAGTAGTTTAGCGCTCCGTCGGATTGCGAAAGACGGAATTGCAGCGACGAGTAAGCTGGGTTCGTTTGCATCTGCAATACTGGTAAGACGTCGACATACACAGGGAAGAAATCAACCAAGTCCCTTGACCCATTCACATTTCCTGATAGTCCATTTGGTATCTGGCCTAAGCTGGCAGGTTCGCCGGGAACGTCGTCGCCACCCGTGTCGCCCGAATCGTTATCATCGTTGACCCAAAAGCGAAAGGGAGTCGCTAGGGTGCAAAAATCCTGACCCGTATAGCTGGTATCAATGATTCCATCGTGGTTGCGGTCGGTGTAAAGGCCAATAACGGGAACGTTAAGTGAGCCTTGTGTGCCGTCGAAGTTGGTCTTGGTTGTAAGAACAACGATGCCAGGGTCCGTCGGGAAAAAGTCTCCATATTCAGAAAGGATTCCAGTTTGATTCGTGGACCTGTCGCCGTAAGTGTCTAACGTGTACGCCTTATCAAAATACTGCTGAAGATATCCAGGTGTATTAGCGTTGCCATTGACAATTTGCTCTTCCGCCCAAGCACTTATCAAGCAAGGCTGCCCGGCGACCGCAATTATCACACCTGTTGTGTTCGTAGGGCTGAATCCAGGCTCGCCAGGCAACTGATCGCCAGCCATTTGCTCACGGTAAGGAGCGCCGAAGAAGTAACCGGAGGTTTGTAGTTGAGGCGCAGCGACTAGCGGGTAAAAATACTCTGTGTAACCAGAGTCGGTCTCGTTTGGAAAAACCGAGTGGGGCTGAAACAGTTGGGAATCCAAGCTGCCGGCGGCAGAGTAAAATCCCAGAATGGATTGATAGGCTAGGCCAAAGATGTTGACTTGATTGGGTGCGAAGGCCAAATTGGTTCCGTTCACTGTGTAGAGACCGATGTTGCCTGCATGTGGATAAGGAGAGCACACGCGCTGGAGATTTGTTGTTAACAGAGGCGATAGAAGGTTTGAGCCTCCTCCGCTCACAAAATCGTATTCCTGAAAACTGTAAGGCGCGTCACTCGGGATTTGGACGGGGATTGAGTATGGTTGAAAAGCTATACCTGATACCAGCGAACCGTTGGCGTTAATATCATTTAAATTGGAATAAATGAAGTTGCGGTAAAAGCAATTGTCTTCAAAGGGTTTAAATTCATTCAGCACAGACCCTGGCTGTTGCGCTGAACCAAAGGAAAAGAGATAGCTTGCGTAGGCATAAGTTGATGGGAATTGAATAATTGTGGCACCACCGTAAAACGGATCGGAACGATTTGTGTCTAACACCATGAACTGAAACGGGCCGTTTGCGTCCGCTGCTTCCATCTGGAATACTAGGTTCTGCAACACCTGCTGTGATCCGTCAATAAAGGGAATATCGGCGTATTCGTCGCGGTCAAATTGTTGAGAAACACTGATGAGCGGTCCAAAGGCTCCGTTCGTTCCTAACGGCAGACAGGAAAGTGTGTAACCGTTATAAAGCGGCAACTGTTCCGGGGGCACAGCGTATTGGCCGTTGGTAAAATTGGTGGGCGCGATGTCAAAATAGTAATTGCCAGGTAAATCGACTGTGAAGTAATCAAATATTTGAAGGTAAGCCGATGAGCCTGTTATATCGTAAAGCTCATCCGGGTAGGTGGCGGTTTCGGGATTGGCAAAGATGCGCAACGTTGTCACGCCTTTTGGAAAACGCGGAGCCACAAAAAAGTATTGGCCTTGCGGTCCCCGGATGAGCTGAAGCCATACGGCAAGGTTTGGATTGCCGGGCTGTTGCGCCGCCGAACGTAACGAATTCCCATTGGTGTAATTAGCTCCAACCTGATAGATTGGTAGGCTGGCGTTGGGATCGATCAAGTCAATACTAACAGAATTGTCCTGGTAGAAAAATGTATTCGGGCCCACAGTTGCGAGTGGCGATAGCGAATAATTGCGATAGATCGAGTATCCTGTCACATTGCCCAGAGATGGTTCCCAAGTGATAAGAACGCCAGTGTCGCCGGGAAGTGGGCTTACTGTAACCATTGGAGCCGGAGGCGTATAAAAAATGTTCGGATTCATTCCGTTCTCAAATTTCTGCAAGTCTGTCCAACCATCTCCCGCCGGGTCAGAATAGGCATCGCTGACGCCGCTTGTGCCGCTGGAAACGCTGTCAGGGTTCAATCCATATTCCAGCTTCCACCAATCCGGCAGGCCGCTATCGGTGCTGTCCTGGCTGTAAACGATGGCTCGAAAGAATAGCATCGGTTGGCCCGACAAGGCAAATGTGATTGGAGTCCAACCTTGGCCGCTAGCACCGTTGAAGATTTGCTGTGGCGTCCAACTGGTGTCGGTCAGGGACGCCTTTGTTTGAATCTGATAGGACGACCCGTTGGTCGTACCATGGAGAATGAAGGTGAGCGCGTTTGCATTGGTGTTGTAGGCATTTGTTCCGGGTGGCAGTGCCTCCAGCCACAGCCCGCTTAGGATGGTGGGGTCAATGCCATTTTTGTAATCGAACCAAAGCGTATTGACGCCATTGACATCCAGATTCGTGTCGGACAACCCCAAACCGCTGGCTCCGTAGAACTCATAAAACCACCACTCCGGAGTTTGATTTCCATCGGAAGTGATGCCCGTCCAATCCCGCGCCCAGACAAAGAGGTTTCCCCGGCCTTGTCCGGCGATGGTGAAGGGCATCACTTGCTGGTTGGTGGGGAAAACTTCCGTCTCGATATTCCAGTTCGTCTGGGCCAGGTTGGTTTTAGTCCACACCTCGTAAACGGTATCCGCTGCATTGTTCAGATTCAATGAGACGATGCTGTTGGTGATGCCGGTCATTTGCAACCATAACCCATTGGTCGAAAAGGACGGGACAGGGAACGGACCACCTCCACCGTATGAATTCGTGCCGCCGCCGCCAGCGCCGGGCGGTAAAGGCGCGCCGCTGTCATCCATGGAACCTGCTGCGTCATCGCCGCTTGGGCGCGATACGTCTCCCTGTGTGCCAGCGGCAGAGTAATTCACCGAACTGTCATCAACCACAAACTGGCCATTTCCAAGTGGATAGACCTGCAAATCTGGCAGCCAGTCATATGGGAGAGGCGGTCTGTTCTGAGCGGAATAAAACGTGCCGGTTCGCGGTAGATCCTCGGGCGGGACTGGCGGGTTCGTTTCCGCCTGAGCCAGCAAGGAGAGGGGGCTTGTGCCGTTGCCACCAGCGTTTGACGGCGAAGGCATGCCTTTGTCGTTCGCAGGGGGCGCAGTTTCATCACCGGCGCGGCGACCTGTTCGTCCCGATGGACCCGGCGTGGAATAAATCACAGACCTATCATCGACCACAAACTGGCCATTTCCAAGTGAATAGACCTCCAAGTCAGGCATCCAGTCGTACGGGAGAGGCGGCCGATTCTGAGCGGAATAAAAGGTGGCGCGTTGCGGCACTTCATTGGACGGGACTAGCGTTAGCTGAACCGTGGAGGCCGATCCCATGTTGGTTCCCGATTGATCCTGGGCTCGGCAAACATCGCTCCATCCGATCAGGAGCATTGTCAGGATGGCCGCGCTCAAAGTCAATGGTGTCAGAGCAATTCTCATCTTGTGTGTCCTTTGAACCCGAGGCTGGTCTAAAAAGCCACTGAAGCAAGGCCATCCGTCGGCTTCATTAATCATTTTTATCTGCTTGGCGGTGAGGAGACTGGACGTTAATGTTTTTAATGTCAAGAAAATATCCAGAAAAACGCCTAATAATTGTTGGTGTCACTTATTCGTGACATTTTCTTAACCAAATTGTCTTTCGGCGGAACGAATAAACGCCTCATCCCGTCCGACCGGGTTTCCGGGGAATTGTTCTTTAGTGTGGAAGCGTTGAAACGGCTGTCAGAAATCAACGGCGAGCCTTTTCGCCCCTGCCCTGCCCTTTCAATGCCTGCTTCCGGGCTTTGGAAATGATTTCGCCAACGTCGATCTGGACCGCTTCTCCGATGCTCCGGCAACGGGTTTAGCAACCAGTTCAGTGTTAAGCGGCGGGAATTTCAGCCCGCGCTGCAACCATCACATGACGTGGGATTTTCACCACACCCTCTTTTGGACCGACACCGGGGCCAGGAGGCATGACGGATACGGCTTCGGCGGTAATATCAGGGCCCACCGCCGCAAAATCACCGTCTGTCATTTCAAGAATCTGGGGGCAATGATGCCCGCCCTCACATTGCTGCCGACCGTTTTGTCCAAGTCTTCGCAAAAACATAAAATGCCTTTCTGTTTTGGAATTCCCCTTGCCGGGTCATCTGCTCTCAGCAGAACCGGGCTTTGCCATTGTCAATATTCCCTGATGCTACCTTTAGGGAGTGTTCCTGTCAAGCGAGAAGTTTCACTCTGAAGCAAGTGAGACAAGGCATTTCAGAACGATTTCGAAAGCGACTCCGAGAACTGAGGGTCCAGCGTGGATGGACGCAGGAAAAAGCCGCTGAGGTTTGCGGAATTGGGCACAAAGTTTTTCAGCTTTATGAGCTTGGAATCAAGTCCAATCCCGGCCTATTGACGTTGGAGAAGATCGCAAATGGATTCGAGATTGAAGTCCATGATTTGATCCCGCCTTCGCTTCCCCAAAAGTCGCCCAACGAGTGGACGCTCGCCAAGCAGGCTCGAACCAAAAAGCGGCAGAGGTGATCGACATGTCCGTCGCCCCGATTGCGTTCGTGCTGGACGGTTTCTTTTGCCGTTTTCAGGCCCCCTAAATATATCATTCCTCTGCGCTTGCCAGGAATGCCAGTGACGTTTTAGAACGCTTGCATGGCAGGGTTTTTGTCGTGGATCAATGGCAACTTTAACGTCATCCAAACTATCGGCATCATTGGAAGCCTGTGGACGGGGATTTTAGTGAGCCACCGGGAGGCAAAGGCTAAAGAAGCTGATACCCTCTGCACCTTGGCAGAGCAGCACCGCGAATTGTGGAGCGAGGCGATTCAGAAAGCGGACTTGCAGCGAGTTCTTCGACCGGACGCGGATGTGGGTGTGAAGCCAGCGACATTGGCAGAAGAAGAGTTTTTGAATCTGGTGATTGTGCATTGGCTGAAAAGCTGGCGAATCGCGAAGGCCGGTGGAATCATCACCGCCAAAGAGTTGGGAGTCGATGCCGGTAAATTCTTTTCGCTTCCACTCCCCCGCGCGATTTGGGAGAAAACCAAGAAGTCTCGGAACCCGGAATTTGTCCGGTTTGTCGAGCGGGCAGTTGAGCGCGGCGGGCAGTTGAGCGCGGCGGGCAGTTGAGCGCGGCGGGCAGTTGAGCGCGGCGGGCAGTTGAGCGCGGCGGGCAGTTGAGCGCGGCGGGCAGTTTCCAGACTGAGGTGATTTTCGAGAGAAGCGGGGAGCTTTTTGGGGACTTGTCAAGCCTCAGTATCGACGCAGTGCAATCGAATTGCTGGGCGCGGGAAACGAGAACGCTGTTGATGGATGCTTTACGCATTATGCGTATTATCGAGCGCAAAATGCGTAAATGCGCCAGAATAGATGTCGAGCATTTCGAGGATTCGCTCGAAATGCTCGGCAAAAGGATGATATCGTTTCGCACCCCAGTTTTGCCTTCCGTTTGAACTCTCCGGAATTTCCGGTTGGTTGACCATTTCGGTGATTTCAACGACATGGCTGGCCAACGACAACTTAAAAACCACCATTGCCTTGAATAATTGACGTTGACGGAAATGGCCACTCGTCGTGCGGTCACGAACAGTGAATGGACCAAAATCCAGTGCCGCATTTGCTCTAAACCGTCAAAAATTTAACTGACATTTTAACTGACATTATCAGACATGCCGTTATTATGGATGGCATGTTCGCGCCAGTTTACAACATCACCCCGGCAATCGCCAAAGCGCTGATGTCAATCGAGGCTGATAGGCAGGCGGTGGCGGACCTGCCCATTGATGTCACGATGCTCGCCAAGCTCCGGGAGACGGCAAAGTTGGTTTCGACGCATTATTCCACCCAGATTGAGGGCAATCGGCTGACGCAACGGCAAGTGAATGAGGCGGTGGCCGGTGCGCGCTTCCCCGGTAAAGAGCGCGATCAACTGGAGGTTCGTCACCATTATCGTGCGCTTGAAGAGGTTGAAAAACTAGCGGCGGAGCGGAAACCCCTGACGGAAAAGCAAATTCAACGCATCCACGGCCTGGTGATGACGGGCCGCCCAAGGCCAACGCCATACCGTGACGCCCAGAACGTGATTCGCGACAGCCGCACGCGGGGAATCGTTTACATGCCGCCTGAGGCCAAGGCGGTGCCCGGCCTGATGGCGGATTTGGTAAACTGGATCAACAAGCAGCTTTATGAGGGGGATTTGCCGGTGCCGATCATCGCGGCCCTGGCGCATTATCAGTTCGCCACAATCCACCCGTATTATGACGGCAATGGGCGCACGGCAAGACTTCTGGCGAATTTCATTCTGCACAAGGCCGGTTACGGACTGAAAGGCATCTACTCGCTGGATGAATACTACGCCCGCAACTTGGAAGGGTATTATGGCGGACTGAACGTCGGACCTTCACACAATTACCACCTCGGGCGGGCGGAAGCGGACGTGACGGGCTTTCTGGTTTACTTCTGTGTCGGAATGGCGGATGCGTTTGGCGCGGTCAAAGTCCAGGCGGCAGAAGCCGCAAAGCGGGGTGGAGAGGATCAAAGCGCCGCCTTGAGAAAACTCGATCCCCGGCAAAGACGACTTTTGGAATTATTCAAAAAGCAGGAAGTAGCAACCGCAGAGGAGATTGCCGCTCATTTGCGGCTCAGTCACCGCACGATTGTGGGCCTGTGCCGAGGCTGGCTGAAATCGGGGTTTCTTGAACTGCATGATCCCTCCCGGAAGCGCCGCTCGTATCAGTTGGGGCGGGCGTTCAAGTCGTTCGTGGCGTGACCCCCGGAAGGGCGTTGCTGCCTGGGCCACGAATTTTTAGCGGGTAGTATCAAAAATGCCCCCTCAAGATAGAGCAACTACATGAGAGGCAGTTTGGAAAATGTGATACTGTCATTTGATACTACTTGCTCTTTTTTGGGTCTTTTTGGGGCCAAACTGGTCCAAAATAAGAGTCCGCTTTTTCGACAGAAATGATTGAGGGTCAATGGGATGCCATCGAAGTCCACGCGGGTCAAAATTGCCTCTGTCAATTAGAAGGCAGTTGCTCTATCCAACTGAGCTACGGGCGCGAACTGCACTATAATTTGTCCGCATCCGCCCCCGCGGCAAGTTGTTTTGACGGAACACCACCGTTGCCAGACCGTTGAGCCGCGGTTCGAATCACCCTTTGTTGTCTTCTCTTTGCTTCAGCTTCCATTCTTCGTAAGTCGTTCGCGGGATGTGGAAAAAGGAATCCCGGGTCTTGACGTAGGCGCCCAGGCCGTTCATCCGGCCAATGGCGTGCATTTCTTCGGCACGGATATACGGTCCAGCCGGATCGAGGAATTCGTCCTTGACGTGCATCGCCACCACCTGGCCCAGAATGACCCGGGCACGGCCAATTTCCATCGTCGTGATCTCGCGGCATTCCAAGCTGGCGGGAGCTTCCAGGATGCGCGGCACCGAAACGATGGAGGATGGGGCGGTCCTCACTTTGGCCAACTCCAATTCGTTCACGCCGGGCGGGAAGTCGATGGCGCAAAAAACCATCGCGTCGGCCATTGCCTCGTTGACCACGTTGATGACGAATTCCCGCTTGATGTGGATGTTTTGGGCCGTGTCCTTGCCGATGACTCCCGGCCCCGGCCGATTGGCGACGCCGATGGCGACGATGGGCGGGTCAATGCCGACATAGTTGTAGGCACTGAAGGGCGCGGCGTTGAGCCGGCCCTGCAAATCCACGCTGGTGATCCACGCGATGGGGCGGGGCGCAACCAGGCCGATCAATAGATTGTAGGTTTGATGATTGGTGATTTTGGATAGGTCAAAGTCCATAAGCTTCCTGAGCCGCATGGGATGCTAGGGCAGGGGACGGGTTTGCGCAATGGGTGGGCGGCCTTTTTGTGAAAAAATGCGAAAAAATGCGAAAAAAACCGCAATCAGTTGTTGCAACTCGGAGGGATTTTCGTACAAAATAGCAAAATTTTAGAATGGATTGATGTGACGAGCGAAATAAGAACAGCAGAGACAAAACAGACACCGCGAATCGGATTGCCACCGAAGCAGGGGCTTTATGATCCGCAGTTTGAGCATGATTCGTGCGGGGTGGGTTTTGTGGTCAATATAAAGGGCAAAAAATCGCATAAAATCATCCGGGACGCCCTGACGGTGCTGATCAACCTGAACCATCGCGGGGCCTGCGGGTGCGAAGCGAACACGGGGGACGGCGCGGGCATCGTGATGCAGATTCCGCACGGGTTTTTCAAGGAGGTTTCGCGCAAGGACAAGATCAAACTGCCGCCGTTGGGGGATTACGGCGTGGCCATGGTCTTCCTGCCACGCGATGCCAACGAACGGCGGACGTGCGAAACGATGTTCGAGAACATCGTGGTGGAGGAGGGGCAGAAGTTTTTGGGCTGGCGGAGGGTGCCGACGAACAACGC
This sequence comes from Verrucomicrobiota bacterium, assembly GCA_050014435.1. GTDB lineage: Bacteria > Verrucomicrobiota > Verrucomicrobiia > Limisphaerales > Palsa-1400 > DASRLE01. Next base: position 14,791 of record JBEKDI010000006.1, read on the forward strand.
CTCGCTCGGGGCCACGGCGCTGGCGGGCGAGCCGTGCGTGCAGCAGGCTTTCATCCGGCGCAATCCGAAGCTGGAGGACAACATGGCTTTCGAGCGGAAGCTTTATGTCATCCGGAAGCGATCCGAGCGGGCCATCCGATACGGGGGGATCAAGGGGGGGCATTGGTTTTACATCTCCAGCCTTTCTTGCCGCACACTGGTGTATAAGGGAATGCTCCTGACCGAGCAGATGGACCAGTTTTACCCTGATCTGACAAACCCTGCCATGGAAAGCGCGCTGGCCCTGGTCCATTCCCGTTTTTCCACGAACACATTTCCGAGTTGGGACCGCGCCCATCCCTATCGCTACATCTCGCACAACGGGGAAATCAACACCCTTCGCGGCAACGTCAACTGGATGCACGCCCGTCAGGCCATGTTTGAGAGCGAATTGTTTGGCGACGACTTGAAGAAGCTGCTCCCCATCATCAACCCGGACGGCAGCGACTCGGCCATGTTCGACAATTGCCTGGAGTTGCTCGTGCTGTCCGGCCGTTCCCTGCCGCACGCCGTCATGATGATGATTCCGGAACCGTGGGCCAACCACACCACGATGAGCGACGAGAAGAAGGCTTTCTACGAATATCACAGTTGCCTTATGGAACCGTGGGACGGACCGGCATCCATTGCGTTTACCGACGGCAAACAGATCGGCGCGGTGCTGGACCGCAACGGGCTGCGTCCCTCGCGCTATTACGTGACCAAGGATGATCTGGTCATCATGGCCTCGGAAGTGGGCGTTCTGGATATTCCGCCGGACCGGGTGCTGCAAAAGGGCCGGCTCCAGCCGGGGCGGATGTTTCTAGTTGACACCGAGGAAGGCCGGATCGTGGCGGACGAAGAATTGAAGCTCAAGATCGCCACCGAGCAGCCCTATCGCAACTGGTTGAAACGGCACATGCTGGAGTTGGACGCGGTGGAGGCGGAGGTGCCGAAGGAAGCCGAAGAACCCCGTCTTCCCGTGCTGCAACGGCAGCAGGCCTTTGGCTACACCTTTGAGGATTTGCGGATCATTATGACGCCTATGGCGCGGGATGGGGTCGAGGCGGTGGGCTCGATGGGTTGCGACACGCCGCCGGCGGTTTTGTCCAACAAGCCGCAAATGCTCTACAACTATTTCCAGCAACTTTTCGCGCAGGTGACCAATCCTCCGATTGACTGCATCCGCGAGGAGCTGATCACGTCGTCGGAAACGACCCTCGGTTCCGAGCGCAATTTGCTCAAGCCAAAACCGGCCAGTTGCAATCTGATCAAGTTGCAGTCGCCCATCCTGACCAACGAGGAATTTGCCCGGCTCAAACACGTCAGCGAGGCGGGCTTTAGATCCGTCACGCTGCCCATTTTATTCAAGGCCGGCAGCGGCGAGGTTGGATTGGCGGGGGCGATGGATGAGATATGCGCGCGGGCTACACGGGAGGTTGAGGCGGGGGCCAATATTTTGATTTTGTCCGATCGCGGCGTGAACCAGGAGATGGCGCCCATTCCCGCCCTGCTGGCCGTGGCGGGGTTGCATCATCATTTGATCCGGGAAGGCTCGCGCACGCGGGTCGGTTTGGTATTGGAGTCCGGCGAGCCGCGCGAAGTGCATCATTTCTCGCTGCTGATCGGTTATGGCGCGGGGGCGATCAATCCGTATCTCGCCTTTGAAACGGTGGAAGACATGATTCGCCAGGGGTTGCTGGTCAACATCACGCCGCACGATGCCTGCCACAATTACATCAAATCCGCCGTCAAGGGAGTGGTCAAGGTGATGTCCAAGATGGGAATCTCGACGATTCAAAGTTACCGCGGCGCGCAGATATTTGAAGCGGTCGGATTGCATCCATCCGTGGTGGAAAAATATCTGACCGGCACCGCTTCGCGCGTCAGCGGCATCGGCCTGGATGTCATCGCGCGCGAGGTGCAACTGCGTCATGAGCACGCCTTCCCCAAACGGCAGGTCAACGGGCACGTTTTGGATCCCGGCGGGTATTACCAGTGGCGCGCGGATGGCGAGGAGCATTTGTTTAATCCGCAGACCATCCACAAACTGCAGCAAGCCTGCCGCAACACCGATTACAAGGCGTTCAAGGAATACGCGCGTTTGGTCAACGAGCAATCCAAGAAGATTTGCACGCTGCGCGGCCTGCTCGAATTGAAACCCGCCTCCCAGCCCATCTCCATTGACGATGTCGAGCCGGTGGAAGCGATTGTAAAGCGGTTCAAGAGCGGCGCGATGTCCTACGGCTCCATCAGCCAGGAGGCGCATGAGGCGCTGGCCGTCGCCATGAACCGCATCGGGGGCAAAAGCAACACGGGCGAAGGAGGGGAGGACCCGGCCCGGTTCATCCCCGAGGCCAACGGCGATTCCAAAAACAGCGCGATCAAGCAGGTGGCTTCCGGGCGTTTCGGCGTCACCAGCCTCTACCTGGTCAACGCGCGGGAATTGCAGATAAAAATGGCCCAAGGCGCCAAGCCGGGTGAAGGCGGCCAGTTGCCGGGCGGGAAAGTTTATCCGTGGGTCGCCAAAGTCCGTTTTTCGACGCCGGGCGTAGGCCTGATCTCACCGCCGCCGCATCACGATATTTATTCCATCGAGGACCTGGCGGAATTGATTCACGATTTGAAGAACGCCAATACCAAGGCCCGCATCAGCGTCAAGCTGGTGGCCGAAGTGGGCGTTGGCACCATCGCGGCGGGCGTGGCCAAGGCCCATGCCGACGTGGTGCTGATCAGCGGACACGACGGCGGGACGGGGGCTTCGCCGCAGACGGGCATCAAGCACGCCGGCATTCCGTGGGAACTGGGCCTGGCCGAAACGCACCAGACGCTCGTCCTGAATAATTTGCGCAGCCGCATCGCGGTTGAAACCGACGGCCAGTTGAAAACGGGCCGGGACGTGATCATTGCGGCGCTGCTGGGGGCGGAGGAATTCGGCTTTGCCACCGCGCCACTTGTCGCTCTGGGCTGCATCATGATGCGCGTTTGCCATCTCAACACCTGCCCGGTGGGTGTGGCGACGCAGAATCCTGAATTGCGGAAAAGATTCACAGGCGATCCGGCCCATGCGGTCAACTTCATGCGTTTCGTGGCGCAGGAAGCGCGCGAGATCATGGCCCAATTGGGCGTCCGCACCTTCAATGAATTGGTGGGCCGCACCGATCTGCTTGAACCGCGCGAAGCCATTGACCATTGGAAAGCGCGCGGGCTGGATTTCACCAATATCCTCTACCAACCCAAGGTGGCCGATGATGTTGGACGTTATTGCCAGATTCCACAGGACCACGGCCTGGATAAAGCGCTGGACAACACGCTTTTGCTAAAACTGTGCGCCCCGGCCCTGGAACGAAAAGAAAAGGTCTCCGCCAGCATCGAAATCAAGAACGTGAATCGAGTCGTGGGCACCATTGTGGGGAGCGAACTTTCCCGGCGTTACGGCGCGGAGGGTCTGCCCGAGGATACCATCAAGATCCACTTCCGCGGCTCAGCCGGACAAAGCTTCGGCGCTTTCATGCCGCGCGGCATGACTTGGATTCTGGAAGGCGACGCCAACGATTACTTGGGCAAAGGCCTTTCCGGCGGCAAAATCATTTTGTATCCGCCCGAAGGCTCGACCTTCGTCCCGGAGGAAAACATCATTGCGGGCAACGTCGCCTTCTATGGCGCCACCGCCGGTGAAGCTTACATTCGCGGGATGGCGGGCGAACGGTTTTGTGTCCGCAACAGCGGCGTCGCGGCGGTGGTCGAAGCGGTGGGGGACCATGGTTGCGAGTACATGACGGGCGGGCGGGTGGTGATTCTGGGCCAGACGGGGCGCAATTTTGCCGCGGGCATGTCCGGCGGCGTGGCCTACGTGCTGGACGAGACAGGCGATTTTGACGTGCGTTGCAACCAGAAGATGGTCAAGCTGGAACGGTTGGAAGATCCGGCCGAGATTGAGGAAATCCGCCAGATGATTCACCGGCATGGGGAATACACGCGCAGCCAGCGCGCCTTCAAAATCCTGGCGCTTTGGGAGCAAATGACGCCCAAATTCGTCAAAGTGATGCCAACAGATTACAAGCGGATGCTGCAATCCATCAAGCGCGTGGAACAGGCGGGCCTGAGCGGCGAACAAGCCATCATGGCGGCCTTCGAAGACAATGCCAAAGACGTTGCGCGCGTGGGAGGCGGTTAATTCAGCACAAGAAGAAAACTGATACAATGGGTAGTCCCAAAGGCTTTTTAGAATATTTACGGGAGTTGCCGCTGGACCGGCCGGCGCTCGAACGCATCAGCGACTGGAGCGAATTCCATCTCCATCTGGACGCGGCGAAATTGCGCCAGCAGGGGGCCCGCTGCATGGATTGCGGCATTCCCTTTTGCCATACCGGCACCCTGATCAGCGGCATGGCTTCGGGCTGCCCGATCCACAACCTGATTCCCGAATGGAACGATCTGATCTTCCGCGGCCTTTGGCGCGAAGCGCTGGAGCGCCTGCACAAGACCAATAATTTTCCCGATTTCACCGGGCGCGTCTGCCCCGCCCCTTGCGAAGGCTCGTGCGTCCTGGGCATCACCTCGCCGCCTGTCACCATTAAAAACATCGAGTGCTCGATTGTTGACAAGGGTTGGGAGGAAGGCTGGATCACACCCGAGCCGCCCGGCTCCCGGACGGGCAAGAAGGTGGCGGTCATCGGCTCCGGTCCGGCGGGTCTCTGTGCCGCGGCCCAGTTGAACCGCGCCGGGCATTTGGTCACAGTTTTCGAGCGCGCCGACCGCTTTGGCGGCCTGCTCATGTACGGCATTCCCAACATGAAGCTGGACAAGAAACTGGTACAGCGCCGCATCGATCAAATGGCGGCGGAAGGCGTCAAATTCATAGCCAACACCGAGGTGGGCAAGGATTATCCGGCGAAGAACTTGTTGCGGGAATTTGACGCGGCCATTCTCTGCACCGGCGCGACCAAGCCGCGCGACCTTCCCGTCGAAGGCCGGCCCTTGAAGGGCATTCATTTCGCCATGGAGTATCTGCAAGGCCACACCAAACACTGGCTGGACGGCCATTCCAACGGCTCCAACATCTCTGCCGCGGGCAAGGACGTGGTCGTCATCGGCGGCGGCGACACAGGGACGGACTGCGTCGGCACCGCGTTGCGCCAGGGCTGCAAAAGCCTGGTGCAATTGGAAATCCTGCCGCGCCCGCCCATGGAGCGCGCCAAGGACAATCCCTGGCCGGAATGGCCCAAGGTCTATCGGATGGACTACGGCCAGGAGGAAGCCGCGGCCAAATTCGGCGGCGACCCGCGCATTTATTTGACAACGGCCAAGACATTCACCGGCGACGACGCCGGCGGCGTCAAGGAAGTGCATACGGTGCAGATTGAATGGAAGCGCAACGAAAAGGGCCAGTTCGTGGCCGCGGAAGTGGCCGGGACCGAGCAGACGCGCCCGGCGCAACTGGTGCTTTTGGCGATGGGCTTTTTGGGGCCGGAACAACCGCTGCTCGAACAACTGGCCGTGGAGCGCGACGCCCGCTCCAACGTCAAGGCGGAGCACGAAAAATACGCGACCAACGTCCGGGGAGTATTTGCGGCGGGCGACGCGCGCCGGGGCCAGAGCCTGGTGGTGTGGGCCTTTAACGAGGGCCGGGGCGCGGCGCGTGAATGCGACCGCTTTCTTATGGGCTCGACCGATCTGCCCTGACCGGCCTACCGCCCGGACGCGGCAGCGCCAGATCGGAGAAACCAATTTTCTAGGACCCTATCACTAGGACTGAGCCTTTCACTTTCACGCCTGCGGGATAGCGCATGGTGGCTCTCTCTGCGGGCAGGGAGTGTTGTGCTCTTGCTCACCCGAGTATTAGTGGTGAAAGGAATTGCCGGGTGAAAGGAATTGCATCGTAGATTTGCATTATGCAGTATCCGAACGGATTGCCTCGATGAATAATCGTTAGGCTCCATTGCACGTTTTTATGAAGATTCGCACTGTCACTATTCTGACTATCGTTATCGTGGCCGCGATGATTGTCGAATGGAAGTTTGTGGCGTTTACGACTGAGGCTCGCACCATACACGGCTACCACGGCATTTGCAACGATGGAGTTGGGCAGCCATACGCTGACTTTATCCGGCAGCTTCGCACGATGGCCGAGAGTGGCGACACAAACAGACTTGTGGCAGTTTTACGTCGCGCAGATGAGCACAGTCGCGACATCTATGATGTTTGGCTTGCTGACGAGCGAGACGCTTATCGAGAGAGTCTTCATGAGATACTCAAATAGGTGGCCTCCTGCTTGACCCCGCTCGCAACCAATGCTCTGAGTCGGAATTGAAAATTTGTCATTGAGAATTTCTCATTTGCCATTCGGAAAGACGTGCCCTTGCCCTGACCTCGCGGGAAAGGGAAATGGGAATCGCAAAAAGGGAGCCTCCTGTCCCCGACCCTCCACAAGTGGGCGGAGGAGAGGGGAATGGACAAAATGGCAGCAGTGTACAAATGCACCCAATTCATTGGCGACATGCTAAAAAGTTCACTGAATGGGTATGCGCCGAAAGCGCGAGTTCCGTCGGCGAGACGCCGACGGGTGCGACCGAGACGGTCGCGCTCCCAAGAATTCGCCAATGATTCGGGCGAATGCACGCTTGTTCCAGTCTTTGCTTGAAAACAGCGAGCAAAAGGAGGACATTCCTTCTGTGACTTTGAAAATTGTCATTGAGCCTGGCGAGGACGGCTACTATGTCGCGCATTGCCCGGCGCTGAAAAGCTGTTGGTCGCAAGGCAAGACTCGCGAAGAGGCATTGAAGAATGTCCGGGAAGCCATTGATTTGTTTTTGGAGCCGTCACCGTCTGAGTTGACATCGTCCAATGAGCGGGAGGTTGTCGAGTTGACAATATGAAGTTGCCGTTGCTGTCTGGCCGGCAGGTGTTGACCGCATTGCAGCGGCTCGGTTTTCAGGAAATCCATCGCAAGGGAAGCCACGTCAAGATGCAGCACCCGGATGGCCGGAGAATCGTGTTTCCCTTTCATACGGAAGTGGATCGTTACACCTTGAAAGGAGCCTTGCGCGATGGAGCGGTTGAACTGGAGGATTTTCTTCGACAGATTCGGTAAATGGCACGCCACGGGTGTTCCAGAACGGCAAAGGGAACAGGTGAATGGCCGCCGCGGCTCCGGCGCTTCCATTATGGCCCAACGCGGGGTTTTGGTTTCGTCAAGGCACCGAGCACTCCGGCCCACGCCACAAACGCCAGGGTGAGCAGGGGAATGATCCAGAGCGGTTGCAGCCGGTGCGCTTCGGCGACGGTGACGCCATAGGCCGACGCCACCCACACGTCGATCCGCAAATTGAGCGTCAGCAACAGCACCGCGGAGCAGACAGCCAGATGGCCGTTGCTGGCTTGAGCCGCCGCCGCTCCGGTTTTGCCCCGGAGACGGATGAATGCCAGCGCGCACAGAATGACCACCGCTCCCGCCAGGGACCACGCTCCCAATAAATCCTCCGATATCCATGCCACGCGGATCAGAGGAGAGAAGAGCGCCAGATGCATTCCGACCACCACAAACGTCAGCATCCACGGCTTCATTGGCTCCCTGACGGACGGGGTGGAATCACCGGCCAATTCGTTCGTGAAGCGGAAGCTCACCGCGCGTCCAGCCATCATGGACATCCAGGCGATCAAGGCGCAGCAATACAACCACCACCAGCCCGCCAACACCGTAAACAAGATGCGTCCGTTCCAGCGAAAATTGTGTGCCAGGGACCGAACCGTGATTTCGCCTCCCCAGGCAAGTCCAATGACAACCACCCAATAAATGATGACTAGCGTCATTTTCCGTGCCCGCACTTTCGGGTCGGTTGTGCTGGCGCGGATGACAAGACATTGCGCCCCTGCGCCCGCCGCGACGCCAAGGAAGGGCGCCAGCGGGGCCAGCCATGTGGCGATAAAGCCCGACTTGGCCGCCGCCGTCCCTTTCGCTCCCATGCCCAAACCAGCCGTTGCCGCGGGGCCTGCCGCCAGGGGCAACGCCGCGAACACCGCGCCCGAGAACGCCTGCCCCGGCGCCGTCCGGCCCAACGTATTCTCCACAAACGCCTGGACCTCCTCCTGCAACAGCTTGCGCCCGCGCAGCAGCCTTTGCTTGACAGCGTCTTCCGACAATTCCAATGCCCCGGCCACATGCTCAATCGACTTATGCTGGCGGTAAAATAAAATGAGCGGTTCGCGATACAGATCGGGGATTTTTTCCAACGACCGCCACAGGATCGCCTCTTCCTCGCGGCTGATGGTTTGGTCCGACGGCAGGGCCTCGCAGGCTGGCAGCTCGCGCGCGTCGTCCAGGGGCAGGGCGTTGAGGGCCGGCTGATGGACGTCGTTGCGCACGCTTCTGTGAATCCGGTTCCGGACGATGCCGCAGAGCCAGGAACGGAGTTTTGCCGGCTCGCGCAAATTCCGCAGTTCCGTCCACGCGGCCAGGAACGTTTCCTGGGCCACGTCCTCGCTTTGGGCAAGGTTGCCGGTGGCGTTGTAGGCCAGCGAGCAAATCAAGGTTTGGTACCGTTCAACAATGGCGCGAAAAGCATCCCGGCTTCCGCCCAGGCTTTCGGCCACCAGATCGGCATCGTTGCGTTCCGCGGCGTTCATGAGTTCAGTAGTCATCATATCACATCATAAGGGCCGGAAAAGGGCGGAGAGGTGACAGATCATTTCGCAAAATGGCACGAAGCCCAATGGCCGGGCGCGACTTCGCGCAATGCCGGCGGGTCGCTCCGGCAGCGCGCCTCGGCCAGGGGGCATCGCGGGTGAAAGGGGCATCCGGGCGGCGGGTCAATCGGCGACGGCATTTCGCCCGCCAAAACGATCCGCGTCCGTTGCGCCGCCGGATCGAGCTGCGGCACAGCCGAAACCAGGGCCTGCGTGTAAGGATGTTTGGCCGTTTGCACGACGGCTTTCGCTCCGCCCAATTCGACGATCTTGCCCAGATACATCACCATGACGCGCCGGCTGATGTGCTCGACCACGGCCAAATCGTGCGCCACGAAAAGATAAGCCACTCCGCGTTCGCGCTGCACCTCTTGCAACAGATTAATGATCTGCGCTTGCACCGAAACGTCCAGTGCGCTGACCGGTTCGTCGCATACGATCAGCTTCGGCTCGACCGCCAGGGCTCGGGCAATGCCGATGCGCTGCCGCTGGCCGCCGCTGAACTCATGCGGGTAACGCCGAGCATGCGAGGCGTCCAGCCCGGCCATCGTGAGCAAGGCTTCGATCTTTCCCTCGCGCTCCGTCCTGCTCCCGGCCAGGTGATGAATATCCAGCGCTTCGCCGATGATTTCGCCCGCCGTCATGCGCGGATCCAAGGAATTATAGGGATCCTGGAAAATCATCTGGAATTTCCGGCGGCGCGCGCGCAACTCCGCTCCGCTCAGGCGCGCGATGTCCTCCCCGTCAAGCCAGACACTGCCCGCGGTGGGTTCGACCAGCTTGACGATGGCCCGGCCCAGGGTTGTCTTGCCGCAACCGCTTTCACCCACCAAGCCCAGCGTCTCACCGGGACCAATGCTGAAACTCACATCATCAACCGCTTTGACGTGTTGCCGGACGCCGCGCAACAAGCCGTGCCGCACAGGATAATGAACTTTGAGATTTTTGACCTCCAGCATGAGCGGCTTTCAATTTCCGGCGTTGCAATAGGGACAGCGGACCCATCGGCCGGGTTCCACCTCGACGAGTTGCGGCACTTGCCTGGCGCAATCAGGACGCGCCCGGGCGCAGCGCGGTTCAAAGCGGCATCCCGGCGGCATGGCACCGGGGCTGGGCACGGTCCCGGGAATCGCGGTCAGCCGTTCCGCGCCGCCGCTTAGTTTGGGCACTGAATCGATCAGAGCCTGCGTGTAAGGATGCAAGGGGCGCCGCAACAATTCCCGGGCGGTCGCCGTCTCCACGATCTGTCCCGCATACATCACCGCCACCCTGTCCGCCATCTGGCCGACAATGCCCAGATTGTGTGTGATCAAGAGCATGCTCATGTTGAGGCGCTCCTTCAGTTCGCGGAGGAGATCGAGGATTTGCGCCTGGATGGTCACATCCAGCGCGGTGGTTGGCTCGTCCGCCACGAGCAACTTCGGCTCGGAAGCCAGAGCCAGCGCAATCATGACCCGCTGCTGCATGCCGCCGGACATCTCATGCGCATAATTCCTCGAGCGCGATTCTGCCGCCGGGATCCCCACCAGCTTCAGCAAACGCACCACCTCCGCGTCCGTTGCCGCCTGGGGACGGTGCAAGCGCAGCGATTCCTTGATTTGCCGGCCGACGCGAAGCACGGGGTTGAGCGACGCGCCCGGCTCCTGGAAAATATAACTGACAACACCGCCCCGCAACCGGCGCAGCTCGTTCCGGGACGCCCGCAAGACATTCCGGCCCTGCAGCAGAATCTCCCCGCCCGGATAATGGGCGGGCGGGCTGGGCAGCAACCGCGCGATGGACAACGCGGTGACGGTTTTCCCCGAACCGCTTTCGCCCACCAGGCAGACCGTTTCCCCGGCGCCGATGGACAGCGACACCCCATCGACGGCGCGGACCGCTTGTTGGCCCGAGCCGAAATCGATCAGGAGATTTTTGATTTCCAACAACGCCGCCAGTGTAAGATTCCGTCCTCGCCGCTGACGAGTGTTATTTCGAAACGAATCATGGCTCTCTGGCGGCGGCGGGAGCGCCGGTACAAGGCGGGGCCGGGAAGGATTATTGACTTTCCATCAAGAGCGCACCGCTGGCGCCGTTGACGATGAAGTAGCCCCGGGCATTGGTCTGCCCCTGGAGGATAACACCATTGCATTTGATCGTTTGGGGCAAACTGAACGGGTTGGCAAAACTGCCACTGATCATTCCGGTGGATTTATTGATTGACAATGTCAGCCGGGAGATGCCACCGCCCAGGTCAGCCACGGCGCCTGCGGGGGTGATGCCGATGGCGTTGGTAAAGCCCTTTCCCCATTCGGCGTTGGTGACACTCACTTGCGCGCTGGAGAAGCCGGTCGGAGGCTGCACATTCGGATTGAAAGGCCCGCCGGTGAGCGTTGCGCTCTGGTTGGTGAAGCCGCCGGTCAACGCTGCTGTCTTGCTCGCATTGCCGCCGTTGATCCAGCTCAAGCCTGGGTTTGCACACATCGTGCCGTTGGCGGATTGGTTCCAGCCCCAGAGCGAACCCTTGCCACCGTAAAGATTGAGGTAGAGAGGCCACCAGCCATTGGTCAGTATTGCGCTGGATTGGCTGACGGCAGTGCCGTCCGCCAGACTGCCGGCGAAGGCGAGCGCGCCCGTCGGGCTGATGGTCACTGTTCCCCAGCTTGAGCCGAGCGGGCCTTCGGCTGAGTTGGTTGTGCCGTCGATGACCAGCGTGTATTTCCCCTCGTATTCAGTCGCGTTGTTGTGCGGGCCAAAGATCGCGCGGTAACCGATCAGCGTCGAATAAAAGCTCCCGTCCGAGACGGTTCCTTCAACCGTGCCATGCGTCGAGTTCAACTCCAGCGCCGTCACCAGGGGGTTTTGCCCGGCGATTTTATTTGTCAAGACGAGGTTTGCGCCAACGGCCAGCTTCCCGCTCAACGGGATTGTTTTTGGCCCAAGCCGCAAAGCGCCGGACATCGCGCCGGCTGGCGTGATGTTCAAACTGAAATAGCCCGAGTTCGTCTGGCTGCGGTCGCTGTCCTGCGGCGCAAACAAGCCGTAATACGAGCCGCCGGCGAAGAGGAACTCGTTCGTGACAAAATTGGCTTGCAGAACGAGATTGGGTTCGTTGGTGAAGGTCAAGGTGGGCGCTGTGCCGAGGAGCGAGTAGGGTGGGTTGGTTCCGCCGACCCAGTTGACAAACGAATTCCCCGCAACCGGCGCCGCGGTGACGCTGTATTTTTTGCCTGTCACCAGCACCTTGGGCCAGGCTGGATGTTTGATCGTTCCGGAGCCATTGGTAACGAGCACGACAGCGTTGGTTGATTCGGTGGCGTTGGTATAAACGACGCTCAACGTCGTCAGGTTGTCATTGGAAAGCGTGACAAACTGGTTCGTTGGCGGCATCCAGCCTTCGGCGGAGGAAAACGAAATTTCATACGTGCCCGCCAGCAGGTTGCTGAGGGTGGCTCCGCTGCTCTGCAATGGGCCGCGGTTCAATTGCCACATCGCGCCGGAACTGATGGCGTTGCCCGGGGCAATGAAGACTGTCAAGTAATTGTTGGCGCTGGTCAGCGGCGGCAGGACCACGCGATAAACCACACCCTTGTTGAAGCTTCCGCCTGAGGAAGTGAGCCCATACAGATTGCCATCCGGACCATAGGTGAGTCCAGAGGAAGGATTTGCTCCATTTGTCCCGTTAAAGTTTTCCAGGAGGGTCAATGTCCCTCCGGGTGTCATCCGATATAAAGTTCCCATATTGCCAACGCCACCGAATGTCGTTGTGCTGTAGAGGCTCCCATCGGGACCTTGGATCAGTCCTCCGTCAAAGGGATCTTCTGCGCCGATGGTTTGGAGGGGAGATTCGCTGATCAGCGTTCCATTTGTCGTGGCGTGAAACACAACTCCCGCATTACTGGTTCCACCTTCGGCCGTGACTCCAAAAAACGTGCCATCGGCCACCATCGTCAATGCGGAGGATGGATTGCTTCCGTTGGCGCCATTGAAATTAATCAATGCGACCAGGCCGTTGGATCCATATTGGAATACGACACCATTACTGGCAGTCCCTCCAGATGCGGTGGTGCCATAAATGTTGCCGTCCTGACCGAGGACCATCGGATATTGAGGATTTAGCCCATTGAGGCCATCAAAGCTGGGAGCCGTCTCAAAGCCGCCGTGGGACGGAATCGCAAAAATCTCTCCCCCATCATTGAGTCCGCCGTTGGCAGTCGTGCCGATCAGTTCGCCATCCGGCTCCAGAAGCAAACCCCCCTCTGGATGGTCGCCACCGGCGCCGGTGAAATCGTAGATCGTGGTGAGCGCGCCACCGGTCGTCATTCGAAACACCGTGCCGAGATTACTCGTTCCACCGGCGCTGGTCAGACCGTAAAAATTGCCATCAAGCCCCAGGGTCAGTGCCGCCTCCGGATAGGCGCCATTCGGCCCGGTGAAATCAACCAGCTTCGTCAGCGTCCCGGAGGTGGACACTTGAAACACGGTTCCTTCACTTGCGCTGCCGCCCTCGGCGGTCGTGCCATACAACAAGCCGTCCGGGCCCAGCGTCAAAGGAGCCTGCGGAAGGGACCCGTTGGTCCCGTTGAAAGAGCAAATCGGCTGAATAATTTGGGCCGGGACGCCGCTGCTTATCAGCGATCCCAACAGGATCAAGGCCGCAATCCGCCTGCTTGTGAAAACAAATGGAACTCTCATAGACCAATTAGGAACCGTGCTGGACGGTATCTTAACTTCTAATCTCGGCAAGCGCAAGCCCTTTCCGGCAGAGTGTGTTACCGAAATCAACAGGCAGCCTGAGGAAGGTTCCGGTGGGAGGCGGCGTGTTTAAAGTCCATCCATTCTTTCACGGAGGCTTGCCCGAAGCGCGTCCATATCGACATCCGGCGGCTTTGTCCTTGCTCTCGCAAAAGCAAAAGCCAACACCCCTGCCCCAAGCAAAACACCAAAACTGAGAAAAAACCACTTGCCGGTTCCTGCGTCTCCCCCGTGATTCTGAGGGAAAAAGTAACCGTCCGGGAAATAATAGCCGGGAATGGCATCCCCCAGGTTTACACTGTTGAAAAAATCGCGCGTAGCCGCAATGTTCACTTTTGGCTGCCGGTTGCTGCTGAAAACGACGTGTGGCCAGGCGCCCCTTCCATGATCGACATATTTCCTGACCACAGTGAGCGTCTCGGGCTGAACCTTGCCAGCTAGAATGCTTTGCAACCTGTCTTCATACTGCTGCTGGGAATTACCCATGCGAATGAACGCCACAATGCCAAAAACAACAAACCCCAGTCCGAAAGCAACTGGCACGAACCTTTGAATGAATGCATTAAGACGCATGATGGTAAAGCCGCCTAACGTCCAGAGGTTGGGCATGCGCGATGTTTTCGCCGCCAGTGGCCAAAAGTCAAGGGCAGGCCTGAGTCCGTCTTGCTTCCAGCGCCACAATTTGCCACTGTAGCCCCGTGAAATCGTTGGACCCACCGGATAGCCATTACCTTTCCGGCGCCATCGGCTGGCTGGGCCTCGGCAACTGGCAGGAGGCGGACGAGGAATTCGAGAAGATTGCCCCGGAACTGCGCGCCCACCCTGACGTGTTGGAAGTTCGCTGGCAGATTTACGCCAAGGCCGGGAAGTGGGACAAAGCGGCTCAAATTGCCGCTACGCTCGTCGATATGCAGCCAAATGAGCCGGGAGCATGGATCAGTCTGGCGTATGCCACGCGGCGAAAGCCGGCCGGCGGATTACTGCAAGCAAAGATGATATTGACCGCGATGGAAAAGCGGTTCCCCGAAGTGTGGCTGTTCCCTTACAACCTGGCCTGCTACTGCGCCCAACTGGGGCTGCTGGACGAATGCCAGGAATGGTTCAAAAAGGCGCTGGCCATCGACCAGCAGACCGTGAAGCGGGCCGCGATGGATGATCCCGATTTGCAGCCGCTCAGGGACATCATGGGCGGCACGCTCTGGCAGCGGTCGGAATAAAATTCACCAGTTAAAACTTATGGCGGATGATTCACGGGTAATCCGGGCTAAACAACACAATCCTCCTCCTCCTTCGTTGCCTTTGTTACCTTCTGTTGAGGATCCCCGATTGGTTTCGTCTTTGCGCCATTGCCCTTTGCGTTAAAACCGGATCGTTTTGGGTGATTGTCGAAAATACATATTTGACAAGAGCGCCACCGACACCCGTTTTCATCAATGTTTACAAGGGTTTCGTGTTTTAAAAACTGATCCCGCCACGGGGTGTACGCTTTTTCCTGTTTGTGCCACAATGCAAAAGCAAAGTCAGAATTATGAAGGCAGAATACAGAAGTGAATCCCCGGTTTCGCTGGCGGCTTGTGCAAAAGCGGCCTTGTCGCGCCGTCTTGTCCGCCATTGCCCTGCGGCGTCATTGGACTCGTCCGCCGCAACCCCGGCGGTGAAGGCGGAAGCCCTCGGACGAAAGCGGGATCAAACCCGCATCAAAGCGGGTGGCAGCGCGTCGCAGCCAGTCACAGCGATCTTTCCACGGCGTCGCATTCACTCGCATTCAAATCCGTGCCCATCCGTGTTCATCCGTGGTAAAAAGACTGTCCTTAGCCACCCTGAATTGCCTGCCCGTTTTCAAACCGATTGGGGCCATTTCAAAGCGATTCAAACCAAAAAAAGAATCATGAAATCTCCAAGTTCAAATTTCAGATCCTCCTGCAAAAGCCGGCGGCCTTGCTCCCTGCAAGGAATGGGCCAAAAAATCCGACTTAATCGCACTTGCTCGCACTTAATCCGGCTTAATCGCACCATTTTGAAACATTTTTTATTTTTGGGCTTCCCTTCCGGCTCTCCTCGCGTTCCCGCCCCTTTTAATTTTACCGAAATGGTGTAGCATGGAAGAGGTTTATTATCGTGCCAAAAACTATATGATGACAAAAACTTTTCCTCCTTTCAGCATGACGCGGCTGTTGACAACGGTCTTCGCGCCAAAGCCGGGCGAACGCATCGCCATTCTCATTGATCTGCCGGACCCTCGCGCGGTCAAGGATTTCGCCTTCCTCAAAGACCCCGCCTTGACCATTCAGCGCCATGCGTACGATGTGTTTTATCAGGGCCTGAAAAATGGCGGCCTCAAGGAAATGCAGTTGACTGGCGGAGACCTCTTTGCCTATGAGGTGACCGGCGGAAGCAACCTCGATCTGCCCGACACAGCCTTCGATCCCGCGGGGCGCGAAGTGCGGTTCGAGAAGGACATCTATCCCCGTTACAACATCCTGCTTTGCATCTCCACCTTTTCCGCCACCGCGCCTTTGACGGCTTTCGCCAAGCAGTTTGGTTTTCGCGGCGCCACGATGCACGGCCTGAACGACATTATTTTAAAAACCGGCCTGGCGGTGGATTACAACCAAGTCAGTCGCGAC
This sequence comes from Verrucomicrobiota bacterium, assembly GCA_050014435.1. Taxonomy (GTDB): domain Bacteria; phylum Verrucomicrobiota; class Verrucomicrobiia; order Limisphaerales; family Palsa-1400; genus DASRLE01. The sequence continues at coordinate 30,855 of JBEKDI010000006.1, forward strand.
GCGGAAAAACTCCGGCTCGGATTGACGCGGGCCGATTATTTTGAGATCGATTTTGAGGTGCTAGGCCAGACGCACCGGCTCACCCTCCAGTGTGGACGCCAGGAGGCGCAGAAGAGCCACGGCATTTGCCGCGGGGAAAAGCCGGACGTGGCGAATCTGCCCGCCGGCGAAGTCTATTTTGTGCCGCAAGGAGCCGAGGGCGCATTCCCGATGCGTTACGAAGACGGCACCATCGGCCTCATGCAGGTCAGCGGCGGGCGGATACAAAAAGCCGCGTTGTTGCAAGGCCGGCAGAGCGTGGTCGATGAACACAACCGCAAGCTCAAATCAGATCCCGTCACCGGCGAAATCGGCGAGCTGGGATTCGGCACCCAGGAGCTTCCGCCGTCGGGGCGCGACATTCAGGACGAAAAGATTTTCGGCACCCTGCATGTTGCGACCGGGCGCAGCGACCATTTGGGGGGGCATTTAACGCCGGATAAATTTGCCAGCGCCAAAAACGCCACCCACGATGACATCCTGTTTTCGCCCACCAAAACGCCGGAAATTCTCGTAACACAGGCGCGCATGTATCGCGACGGCAAAAAGGAAGTCGTCATCGAAAAGTTCCATCCTTCCGCTTATTTGCGCCAGTTGCTCGCCTCCTAACACAACATGGCCGAAAAATATTACGACAGCGAGCGCGCCCTTTCGGAATATTTGCTTTTTCATTATGGCGGGCAGGCGGACCGCATCCCCGTCTCTTTGGCTGCCGCGCTCCAATTTCCAGTTCGTTGCGTAAAAGAATGCCTCGATGCCACGCTTCTGCCGTTCCAAGCCCGGGCGCTGGATTTAGGCTGCGCCGTCGGGCGCAGTTCTTTCGAATTGGCCCGCCATTGCGCGCAGGTCCTTGGCATTGATTTTTCCGCCAACTTTATCCACGTTTCCACCCATTTGCGCGACACCGGCTCCTTCGATTTTAATTACATCGAGGAAGGCGAGTTGACCCGGCCACATCGCGCCGTCGTACCACCCGATATCGACCGCAAGCGGGTAAATTTCGAGCAAGGCGACGCCGTCAATTTGCGATCGGGTCTCGGACAATTCGACGTGGTGTTGATGGCCAATCTGATAGATCGCGTGGCCAATCCGGCAAGATGCCTCGAACAACTCCCCGGATTGCTTAAGCCCGGCGGCCAACTTGTCATTACGTCGCCCTACACTTGGTTGCCCGAATACACCCCGCGCGAAAATTGGCTGGGCGGTTTTATCCGCGACGGCCAGCCTGTGCAAACGTTTGACACCCTGAAAAAAATCCTCACGCCAAAAAATGAGCTGTCCTACCGGCAGGACTTGCCCTTTGTGATTCGCGAACACGCCCGCAAGTACCAATTGGGCCTTGCCGACGCCACCTGCTGGATTAGAAGATAGATACATGTTCCAATTGACCGCACAGGATTTCGAAAACTTTAAGTCGCAAATCGCGACTTCAACCTTGGAAGTGCCACAAATTGAAGATGTTGCACCGAACAGGTCGCAAATTGCGACCTTAAACATTTAAGCAAAGGGAAAACATGATGCCGAAAAGACCGATTGAAACACTGATTGTAAACGTGCGCAGCCAGAAGGTGATTCTGGATACGGATCTGGCGCAGCTCTACGGTGTGCCGACGAAGGTTTTCAACCAATCGGTTAAGCGCAATGCCGACCGTTTCCCAGAAGATTTCATGTTCCAACTGACGGCGCGCGAATTTGAGGACTTGAAGTCGCAAATTGCGACTTCAAGCCCGGAAATGCCACAAATAGAAGGCGTTGCATCGAACTGGTCACAAATTGTGACCAGTTCAAAGAAGCATCGGGGTGCCACTTATCGTCCCTACGCCTTTACCGAACACGGTGCATTGATGGCCGCTAATGTTCTTCATAGCAAACGGGCCATTGAAATGAGCGTGTTTGTTGTGAGGGCTTTCCTCAGAATGCGCGGGGCGCTCACGGAGACTCGGGAATTGGCCCGCAAACTCGCCGCGCTTGAATCCGAACTCAAATCCCGGCTGGACATTCATGAATCGGCGATAGTGGATGTCCTGGAGCGCATCATGAAGGTTCTCGATCCTCCACCCCTACCCCCAGAACCACCTCCGCCCGAAATCGGATTTCATATCAGAGAAGGCGATGTGCCCCATCGCGTAAGGAGAAAGCGCGGCAGATCATGATGCCGGCACACTCTGGCATGAGAAGATAAATGACCAAGAAAATGTCTTATGACGAATCACGAACGACCACGGAATGTCCAACTGGTGCGTCATCCATTAGTCATCAGGCTTTTATCATTAGCCATTCTCCTCTGCGCCCTGTCCGGCTGCTCGCCCAAACCGCATCCGCAGTTGATCGTCGGCATGGAACTGGCCTATCCGCCCTTTGAAATGATTGACACGCAGGGCCGCCCCGCCGGCGTCAGCGTCGATCTGGCCCGTGCGCTCGGCCAGTATCTGGACCGAGAGTTGGAAATCGCCAACATTCCCTTTGACGGATTGATTCCCTCGCTGCAAACGCACAAGATCGACCTGATTATTTCCTCCATGACCGCCACACCCGAACGCGCGAAGTCCATCGCCTTTTCCGATCCTTACTTGACAACCGGCCTTTGTCTCCTGGTCGGCAAAAGTTCGCCCATCCAGTCCATCGCCGAGGCCGACCAACCGGGGCGGACGATCGTGGTCAAGCGCGGAACAACCGGTCACATTTATGCCGCGGACCACATCAAAAAGGCGCGCCTGCTGGTGGTGGACAAGGAGGACGCCTGCGTTTTGGAAGTCGTGCAAGGGAAGGCGGACGCGTTTATTTACGACCAGATTTCAACTTACGAAAACTGGCGGCGCAACCCGGAGACGACGCGTCCGCTGTTGAAACCGTTTCAACGAGAGTCCTGGGCGGCCGGCCTGCGTCCGGGCGACGCTGAACTGCTGACGAAAGTCAATCATTTTTTTAAGGACTACAAGGCGCGCGGCGGTTTCGAGCAATTGGGCGACCGTTACCTGAAGGACCAAAAAGAGGCTTTCAGAAAAATGGGGTATCCGTTCTACTTTTGAGCCATGCCGTGGACGCGCTATTTTGCCGTGGCCGATGAGCCGGGAACGCTTCCGCCCGGGTGGCCGGTGCGGGCGCTCAATTTCGGCCTTGCTGTCCTGGCCATCTCGCTCGTTTTCTGCCTGTCATTCCGGCATCTGGCTTATCATCTGCGCTGGGGTTCTGTTTATCAGTACCGGGCGCTCTTCTGGCAGGGATGGCTCACCACGATTGGTATTTCCGTCGCCGCCTTGGTTTTAAGCACCGTCATCGGGCTGCTCTCGGCCCTGGCTCTGCGCAGCCGTCTTCTGCCGTTGCGCTATCTGGCCAGGATTTACGTGGAACTGGTTCGCGGCACGCCGTTGCTGGTGCAAATCCTGATCTTTTTCTACGTCGTGGCGGATGCGATTGGCGTGGGCAATCGCTACCTGGTTGGCGTGCTCACGCTCGCTTTCTTCAGCGGGGCTTACATTTCGGAAATTATTCGCGCGGGTATCGAGAGCGTCGGCCAGTCGCAGCTCGAATCGGCCAGGGCGATCGGCCTGACCCCGGCGCAGACTTAGCGGCACGTCATTTTCCCGCAAGCCTTGCGCCAGACACTGCCGCCGCTGGCCGGGCAGTTCGTCTCCCTGGTCAAGGACTCGTCGCTGCTCTCCATCATTTCCATCAGCGAATTCACCTGGAACGCCGAAAGCGTCAGCGCAATGACCTACAGCACGTTGGAAAGCTATCTGCCGCTGGCGGCCGGCTATCTGGTTTTAACCCTGCCCATTTCCCTTTGGACGCGACATCTGGAAAAACGGCACCGCTACGAAACCTGACGGTGAAACTCGCCCTCCAACAGATCAGCAAGCGATTCGGCATCCATCCGGCGCTGGACGGGGTGTCCCTGCAGCTTGAGAAGGTGCATACGCTGGCGCTGATCGGTCCGTCGGGCGGCGGCAAATCCACCCTGCTCAGAATCATCGCCGGCCTGGAACATCCAGATTCCGGGACGGTGGAGATCAACGGCGAGCGCATTGTTTTCGAGGAGGAGCGCCTGCGGCAACATCGCCGCACCATCGGCACGGTCTTCCAGGCCTTCAATCTATTCCCGCATTTGACCGCGCTGCAAAACATCACCCTGCCGCTCGAGAAAGTTCACGGCCACCCCGCGCCGGAAGCGGAGGAAATCGCCCGTCGGCTCCTCGCCCGATTTCGCCTGCAAGATCACGCCGGCAAACGTCCGGCCGAATTGTCCGGCGGCCAGCGCCAGCGGGTCGCCATCGCCCGCGCCATTTCCATCAAGCCGCGCCTGTTGCTCTTCGACGAACCCACCTCCGCCCTGGACCCCGACATGACTTCCGAGGTCCTGGACATGATCAAGGAACTGCGGGAAGAAGGCCGTGATTTCGTTCTTGTCACCCATGAAATGGGCTTTGCCCGCCAAGTCGCCGATCAGGCGGCCTTTCTCGCCGGGGGCCGCATTATCGAGGCCGGCCCCGTCGCGCCGCTTTTCGATTCCTCCACAGCGCCGCAGACCCGGGATTTCCTCGCCAAGGTGCTCAAATACTAACACCGCCCCTGCGGCCCATCAAAGGTCAAAACCGGACTCGGGTTTTTGCAAAACGCTTCGCCTGCGGTATTTGTCAGAAACTTCCAGCAGCAGGGCCTTTTCCGCCGGCGTAAGACTGTCCGCGCCCTTTTCGGATATTTTTTGCAGGATGGCGTCGACCTCCTTCTCGGGCCGCCTTGGCGGAGAGGAGCGGGCGGGTTGGCCGCGTTTGCCGAAATCAAATGCCTCCAGCGGAAGAAACAACGGGTTCTTCACCACGTAGATAAACAACAGCACCGTGCCGAGCGATAGGCCGCAAAAAGCTTTGGGCTGTATCGAACCATTTCCGGATAGAGCAGCGCGGCGGTAAACATTCCAACCAACGCCCCACCCAGATGCGCATCATGGCCGACGTTGCCCATATGGGTTTTCATTCCGTAAAACGAGCCGGCCAGGAAGCCGATGGCGTAAAGCCAGGAGGGAATGTGCACGGGAATAAAGACGATGTTTATGGCAGAGCCGGGAAACAAAAAAATAAACGCATAGATGATCCCGCAAACGCCTCCCGAAGCCCCGTAAGCGCGATAATCGTGATAACGATGCACCACCAATGATAGTAAATCACCGCCGATTAGCCCGGCAAAATAGATCACCAGAAACTGGCCCGCCCCACACCGGAACTCGATGAGAGACCCGAACAAATACAAGGTGACCATGTTCATCGCCAAATGCACTCCGCTGGCATGAAGAAATCCCGACGTAACGAGACGATAATATTGATGCTGGGCAAGAATCGCTTCCGGCCAAAAAATATATTTTTGCTCGAAGCAGGAACTCCTGAATCCCTGGTAGGTAACCCAGCAGGTGATGGCAATCACCAGAAAATTAGCATAGGCGAGGCGTTCCATGGGAATAGTTCTGTGCTCAAGCACAGCATGGCACGCGCGAAGCCGCCCTGTCAATCCAGTAACGTCAAAACGGCAAAAAAACTCAGTGGCTGAAAATGCCGTATCTGACCAGGGCCAGGACAAAACCGATCAGGCTCACGGCCAAAAGCCAGAAGATTCCCTTGACCGCCAGTACCACACCCGTGACCAGGAGCGCAGCCATTATCAGCCAAACCAAAATAACCACAAAAATATTCATGCAGCAGACAATCTAATCCACTTGCAGGAGGAATCAAGCCGGGACTTGACTATGCGTTAAACAACCATGGTGCGACTGGCGGCGTCACCTGCCAGGGCCGGGTTGGGCTTGCGGCTTGAAGAAGCCGTTGTCGAACGTGAATTGCCAGGCGATGTAGCATTGGAACTTGATCGGGCCGTCGAGGCACCGGCCGGCGGAAAAAAGCAAATGCTGATGCTCGCTGAAATCAATGACCGTGCCGACGTTGAATGCGGTGCCAAAATTGGGAAAGTCGGTTTCATACAACGTCTGATGATAAACCTCCATACCAATGAGGACATTGGTCCAAACCTGTTTCTGCAACACGCCCCCGGCAAACCCCCAGTTGTCGTGGCCGGTAAAGGAATTGATTCCATAGCCAGCCCCGCCGTAAGCCGTCCATGAACCCCAACTCTTCTGAATCCACAAGGGGAGAAAGGCCTGGGTGTGGCCATTGCCGAGATTATCGCGCTCGCTGCCGGTCGGCAGTTCCACCAAGGGAAAAATTCCCACTTGGGGCCACCCGTTCGTCTCCTGGATAAACCGGTACTTTGCGCCCAGTTCAAGATCGCCCGACCCGTAATGCGCGGCTCCCTCCGGTGGCGAATCGTAGGCCAGGGGCATGATCATGTGAAGCTGCAAGTCCGGCACCGCCCCATAGTTGACTTCAATGTGCGGCGCAGTGCCGGACCAGTCACCCCCGAGTTCCGAATGCATCGAAGCGACGTAAAACTCCCAATTTTGGTACTCCACCGGCTCCGGATCGTCCGTGACGAACGGCGGACCGCCCAGGGAGGCTCCAACCATCCGCAGGCTGAGGGCGGCCGACAGAGCAATGACGGACAAGCGTTGTTTGGTAAGCATGACAGACTCCCTAATCGGCGACCAAATAAAAGCCCAGGACGATGAGAACGCCCGCAATCACTCCCAAATAAACAATGCCGGTCAAGCGATGGACGGTCGTTTTCGACCCCTGGCCGCGATTCATCCCAGCCAAGCCAAACCCCAGCACAAGATAAACAACGAGAACAATGGCCACATGGGTGACCCAATGATTGCCGGTCATTTTTTGCATCCATTCCGCGACACCTTTGCTCTTCTCCTTGGCGATCACCAGCAAGGCGTTGAGCACGGCGCAGAGGGCCAGCGCCAACCCGAACGAGATCGTATGTTTGGAGACGGCGGGATTTTCCATGATATCAATTTGGCTTCACCAGAAGCGCCACCTTCACTCCCATCGCAATGATCGCGCCGTGCCCCTCGGCCAGCAAGGCCAGCACCGCGACCAGCGCCGCCACGCACAGCGCCAGCCGCCGCGCCTCCCGGTTCGCCGCCAGGTTGTTGGAAGCCGCGATGGGGAGATACGTGGCCAGCAGCAACAGCGTGATGACAAAATGCTCCTTTGTCTCCATGAAGTAGTCATGGGCAAACGGCCAGGGCCCCTTGAGAATGATGCTTTTATCCGCCTTGTAGAAAACAACATACCAATAGCCGCCGATCAAAAAGGCGCTCCACATGGCAGCCGCGAGGGCCCAACTCATCCTTCGGATCCGTGCTTGATTCGTGGCAGAGGCATGCAACACATCCACAAAAATCCATACGGCGACGAGGAGGCAACCCACTCCGAAAACAACATGCGCCATCAAGATCGGTTGGTTCATATCAGCCGGCGCGGAAACATTGCATTTCGTACCACATTGTCAACCGCAAATTGCTCACTTTGGCGTGGGTGCCGCCGGGGCATTGGCAGTTTTCAATTCCTTCTCGATTTCCCTTTGCAACCGGCGTGCCATCTCGAAGCGGGGATCCAACCGCAACGCCTCGGCGCACGCTTCCCGGGCCTTGGCGGGCTGCCCCGTCCGCTCATACACGCTGGCCAGATTGAACCATCGCTCCGAAAAGCCCGGATTCTGACGCGCCGCCAATTCCAGCCACGCCACCGCTTCCCGCCACCGGCCGATTTTCGCGTCCGTCAGGCCAAGTTGCGTCGTCAGCCTGTCGTTTTCCGGATAAATTTGCCGCGCCCGTTGCAAGGTCGTGATGATCTGGTCCGCCTGCTCCGGGGTCAGCGTCTTGGCCGTCCGCCATTTCGTCATCTGGGGCAGAGCGAAAACCGACGCCACTGCATTATGCTCGATGCGTTTGATCCCTGGATGTTGGAACTCCGTCCGCATATATAAAGTCAGGTCGTCCCGCCAGGCGCCCATCTGGCCGAGGCTCGTGCCCGTCCAGATGGCGATCAACGCCGCCGCCGCCGTGGCGGCCAGGCGCGGGCGCAGCCGTGAACCGTTCAAAAACGCGCCGCCCAGCGCCAGCAGAAATCCCATTAACGGCAGATATAGAAATCGCTCCGCCATGTATTGCATCATCGGCAGGAGATTGGAAACAGGCAGCAGGAACAGGCCAAGCCAGATCAAACCGAACGCTGACATTCGCCACTCCGGACGCCGCCACAGCCACGCCGCCAGCGCGACGAAGAACAATACCAAAAGCACTCCACCCAGCACCGCTCCTGAAAGAAAAGGATGCGGCGGCGCGCCCACCATGAAATCATAATCGGCGCAAAACGGTGGGATGCCCCAAAGCAGCCGCCAGTATTCCAACGCCACCGGAAGCATATCGACCAAGGTTTGTCCATAACTCCCGGAGAGCGGCGCGCACTGCGCGGATTGGCCGAGGACCAGATGGCGATAAACCACGTAGAACCCAGCCACCGCCAAAAACGCGGTCGTCAGCGCCGCGCTCCGCCGCCAAGGCAGTTTCAACACCCTGGCAAACACGACAAACACGATCAGGGCCAGCGGCACGGCGGATTCCTTGGAAAAAGCCGCGAGCAAAAAAAACACCAGCGCGGATGCATAATGTGCCGTTGCAGACATGGATTTCCAATGATCCCCTCTCCCCGCAAGGCGGGGAGAGGGCAGGGAGAGGGGTTCGTATAGGAGCAGCGACCGCATTGCGGCGAGCACAAACACCGCCGCCATCAAATCATCGAGACACTTGACCCAGCAAACTGCTTCAGACACCACCGGATGCGCCGCGAAACCGAGTGCGACCAACAATGCCGTCAACCTCGCCGCAGGCGGCGTCGCGCCCGCAACGCGCTGGCAGAGCAATGCCACCACCGAAAACAGCAGCATCGCAGCCAGCCCGTGCCACAGAACATTCGACAGATGAAAAATCCACGCTTGCGGCTCCGCCCGGCCGCCGATGGCCTGAAGCAGCGCGTAAAAGGCCGTGCGCACCGGGCGAAAACTCGGCACTACTTCAGCCGATTGCGCCTTCACCGACGTAAAAATCGCGGGCAGGTTCTTCAGCGAGCGGATGCTCGTGTTTTGCACCACCAGCACAGAATCATCCCAGACAAACCCAAACCGAACCGTGTTTCCCCAGACCAGGATCGTGAAGAGCCAGATCAGGCCGCAACAGGCCCACGTCCTGGACAGATATTTTTCCAATGCCACGCCCTGCATTATAATCCTTGCCCCTCAGAAGTCGTCTCAGAAATGGTCACGCGGTTGACAGGGGATTGGTCTTGCGGGATGATGCGCTTATGGAAAAAATTATTTATCCGCGCAGTCCGCGCGAAATGATGTCCGGCTGGGTCTATCTTCCCCGGTTCGTCGATAAAATCCGGCTGCACAAGGCCGGCAAACTCCATGCCGATTACCAGGAGAATTTTACCAAGGGCTTCGACGGCGCCTGGCTCAAGGCCGCCGGCCTTACCGCCGAAAAATTCCTCCCAGTGGTCGAAAATTCCCTGACTGACGGCGAGGTGGCTGATTGGGTCGCCAAGAATGTCCACAAGTCGGATGCGGACAAAGCCACCTTTCGTGATTTTGTTTTCAATCGCGGGCGTGACGATGAAGCCGGCAAGGCCCGTTTGAAAATGCGCAAGGAGGAAGCAGGTTTTGCCCAACGCGACGATATCCAGACCTTTGTCGATTTCATCGACGCCGACGAGAAAAGGCTTTGAATCGCCGGCCCTTACGCGACCTTGATGACATAGCCCGTCCGGGGAGCGCGCCGCAACAGACGATTGGCGTTTTTGTTCTGGATAAACTTCGCCGTGGCTGGGTTGATTCTTAGAACTGCTCCGAGTGTCACTTGGGTCTTCTGCAAGTCAACGCCGTTGGCCGCCAAGTGTTCCGCCATGCGCTCGAAGGCGGGCAGCGCGTCCTTGTCGCCTTGGATCTGTTCACGCATCTCGCCGGGCGGTTGCGCGCGCCCCAGGCGGTAGGAGATATTGGAGATGTGGCAAAGGGCGGCGGAAAGGTGCCCTTCCTCAATGGGTGCATGCAGGTCACTGTCGCGCCGGTTGCGCACTGCCTGGATGAAATTCTCGAAATGATTGGTCGCGCCCTCGAAGCTCTTGATTTCCTTGCCGCTTTTGTCAAAGGCCTTTGCGCTGGTGTAATTGGGCACCAACACATGCCCGCCCTCGCATTCGATAACGACGCCGATTTCCGCACCTTTGTAATTATCCATTTTCGTGGAACCCGTTTTCTCGGGCAACCCGCGCACTTCCATGATCAGCGGCGCGCGCTTGAAATCGTGAATGGTTATCAAAGTATTGGGAGTCTGGCCGTCGTCGGTGTAACCGAGCCGGCCGCCCACGGAAAACGCCCTGTAGGACACCGTTTTCTCCCCCAGGAACCAGCGCGCCACATCGACTTCATGAACACCCTGATTTCCCAAGTCGCCCGCCCCGTAGTCCCAAAACCAGTGCCAGTCATAATGAAACTTCGCGCGTCGCGGCGGCGTCAGCGGCGCGGGGCCGCACCACAAATCGCAATCAACGGTGGCCGGAACGGGTTGCGGTCCTTCTGTTGTCCCAATGCTGGGCCTCCGCTTGTAACAAATGCCCCGGGCCGCCACAATATTCCCCAACGCCCCATTATTGACCCATTCCACCGCTTCTTGAATTCCCTGGCTGGAGCGCGACTGTGTTCCTGCCTGCACGATTTTCCCGTTGCGGAGAGCCGCCGCAATTAATTGCTCCCCTTCCCAAAAATCGTAAGAAACAGGTTTCTCTACATAAACGTCTCTGCCGCTTTGCATTCCCCAGACGGCGGCCAGGGCGTGCCAATGATTGGGTGTGGCAATGGATATCGCATCGACATTTTTGGCCTCCAGCAGTTTGCGAATGTCGGTGTAAGCGGCCACCGTCAGGCCGTTCTCCGCGCAATGTTTGACACTGGCGTCGAGCACGGCGCGGTCCACGTCGCACAAGGCCGTCAGGCGCACGCCGGCGAGCTTGCGCCATTCCTTGATGTGTTCCTTCCCGCGCCCGTTGAATCCGATCACCGCCACCCGCACGTCCTGATTGGCCCCCGGCACTTGCGACCAGGAACGCGCCGACAGGCTGATGGCGCCGGCGGCGAAGGCGGCTTGTTTGAGGAAACGGCGACGGGTGATTGTAGTTCTCATAGAATAGCGCGGCATGCGTGTTTGTTCTTCGACAGGTTTAGGGCGTCTTCGTTCGGCTGTATTCTTGATATTGTTCGGCGACGCCAGCCTGCTGTTCGTCCCCCTTGTGCAGGTAAAAGCGATAACGGAAAGTGACGCTTTGACCCGCCGGGATCGTAAAATCACCCGTTCCCTTCGGCTTGTTCTCGAAATGATGAACGCCGAATGGATTGGCCGCGAAAAGTCCGTAATCCCGCACATGCCACCAAGTCGGATGCCGTGGATTATCTGGATGATCGAAAATGGCCATGCCGACGATTTCTCCATTGACTGGCCCGTAATAATCGCACCACTCCGCCCGTTTGCCCCAAGTCTCTGCGTCACGGACGCCGGACGACAAAACAATGTGTCCCTCGCCCGGCCCGTCCAGATGCTTCAACCGCATCGTCTCGGCCAACCTTGCCGCCATCGCGCCGTCCTTGTCGTCGCCGAAAACGACCGGCCTGTCCGGCGGCGCCTGGAGGGTGACTTCGAAATCAAACAACCGTTGGTCCTCGGGCCGATTGTAAACGCGCAGGGTGCGCACGTCTGTGCAGATAATCCTCCCGTCGGGCGCCAGCCAATTGTCGGTGGACCGAATCAGGCCCGATTTCCTGCCGGATTGGATGGCGAGGAATTTCCCATGGACAATCGTGCCGCCATTGGTGATGCCATCGGTCCAAAAATCGACGCCATCCACACTGGAGTGGGCGTACCAAAGCGAGCGGTGATGATGATGGTCGTGTTGTTCATTGGTGGTGTTTTCCATCGGCCAGCGCCGGGTCATGGGAACCTCGTCCGGGCCCAGCAGCGGGTAGAAATAAGGCCGCGGCACGTCATGATAGCAGTATTCGGTAAAAAGCTTTCCGTTGATTTCGACACGAATCTTACTGCCATCCCGCGAGATCCGCACGCCGTTGGAATGGCGACCCTGAGTATGGGCGCAACCCGCCAGCAAGAACATTCCCAGCATCCCGGCAATGCCGGCCAGGGCAAGAATTGGCTGTGTCTTCATGCCCCGATTATTGGAAGCGAGACAGCCGGATGGCCAGTAAAAACTTTAATCAAGCTTGGCTCGCATCACTAGCACGCCGGTCCGGCGAACCGCCAAACCTCGGAGAACCCAAGCTATGGTACCGACGGAGGGGGTCGAAGCCAAATTAAGGGTTTTCGTCCTCCTGCGTAAATGTGCGTCTTGACCGCATGAATAAAGGAGATCATGCACTTTTTTTCAGTGACCGTCAAGAAGGCGTTTCGCGCACCAAAACGCACCAAAACGTGCATTGAGTGTAACAACATTGTAACAACAAAACGAACGCGATACGATGTGGGTGGAAAACCCACGGCACTCATTTCGACCACTGTAACAACAAATCCTTCTTGAATCAACCGTGCCCTGTCCGTTTCGCTTGGCGGAAACGAATATATTTTAGTAAATAAATACCGCTTTTCCAGCTATTTGAAAAATAGCCCTGGATAACTCGGTTTGCGGCACGGGCGAATTTATATTTATGTAGTCTTGCATATCAGACACCAATTGACTTCCAGTCCGATATAGAGGACACTAAACCCATGTCGCAAAAGATTGCCTCCATGCCATTGCCCGCCGACCGTGCGCTTCGCAAGTTGGGCCGCGACCTCGCGCTTGCGCGGCGCAAGCGCGGCATCGCCACCGGCGACATGGCCGCGCGGCTCTTTGTCAGCCGTGATACGCTATGGCGGCTTGAACGCGGCGACCCGACCGTTGCACTCGGCACTTTGGTAACGGCCACCTTCATTCTTAATTTGCACGAACGACTCGCAAATCTACTGGCACCTGCCAGCGACGACCTTGGCTTGAGTCTGGATGAGCGCCGCCTGCCGCAACGAATTCGTCGCCACAAATCATGAGCATGGAAGTCCATATTGATTGGCAGGGCGAAACCCTTTTGGTGGGACGGCTTCACGCCGCTGAACGCGGTTCATCCGTTTCGTTTGAGTATGACGCCGGATGGCTTCAGCGTGACGCCGCCTTCGCGATTGATCCCACCTCGCTCCCCTTGCAACGCGGCGCGCATCATGGGACAACGCTTTTCGGCGCGATTCACGATTGCGGACCTGACCGTTGGGGGCGCGTCCTGATTGAACGGGCTGTCCGTAAAAAGGTTCTCGCTCAAAAGCCGTATCACGAAATTGATTATGTGCTGGCGCTGGACGATGCGTCGCGCATCGGTGCGCTGCGCTTCCGGCTCGATGCCGCCAGTCCATTTCTCGCGGCCACCACCGGAAAGCTCCCGCCATTGGTTCGACTCAACGCCCTTCTGCGCGCCACCGACGCAATTCACAGCGAGACGGAGACCGCCCAGGATTTACGCTTCCTGCTCGGCGCAGGTTCACCGCTCGGTGGTGCCCGGCCAAAATCAGCCGTCGCCCTGGCCGATGACCGGCTCGCCATCGCAAAGTTTCCAAAACCTGATGACACCCGCGACATTGCGGCAGGCGAAACTCTCGCGCTTACACTTGCGGCACAAGCTGGCGTCCAAGTCGCGGAACATCGGCTCGTATCGGTGGGCAGCCAAAGCGTCGCCATCATCACCCGATTTGATCGCGCGGGAAAAACCCGCATCCCATTCATCTCTGCGGCCAGCTTGCTGGGTTTGCCCCAAGGTGAGCTTGGTGCCTACACGATGCTGGCGGATGGCATCCGTCAATTCGGCAGCGACGTTGGCGGCGACCTCCGCGAATTGTGGCGTCGCCTCGTCTTCTCGCTGCTCGCCAGCAACTACGACGACCATCTCCGTAATCATGGTTTCCTGATGCACGAACCGGGACGCTGGTCGCTTTCACCAGCCTATGACCTCAACCCGGTGCCGGAAATGGATCGTGCCCGCGTGAGTAAGACCGCGATTACCGAGAGCCAGGAAGAACCGACCATCGCCAGTGCGCTAATGGCTGCCACCCGTTTTGGTCTCAAGGCAGCCGAGTCGAAGAAAATTCTTCGGGAAGTGTTCAATGTCGTTTCTGGCTGGCACAAGACCGGACGACAATTACGCATCAAGGCGGCTACGCTCGACGCCTACGCCAGTGCCTTTGAGCATCCGCTCATGGATGAAGCCAGAAACGTAATCGGAAAATAAATATGGTTCCGCCGTGACCAACGCGCTTTCTTGCTCCACTTCACCGGCCGCTGTTCGGCCAAATCCCCTCACAACCGCGCCGGTTCCGTTCCGCAAAAAAGCGCGCTCGTCACGAGCGCATTTCAAATGCCGAATGATCGGCGGCTTTCCGCCTGCGGTTCCGCGACGGTCGTTTCGCTCCGGCTCCGTTCCCGCCGTCTCTCCGCCTCCACTTCACTTTCCCGTTCGCCGAACCGCAGGCCGAAGCCTTCGGTGGATCGCAGGAGAACTCATGCTTATGCAGCCCAGCCCTAACAGCTTCATGGAACTCATCTTCACGCGGATTTGAATTTCTTGAACATCTGGTCAGATACCAGATACAAATTCCCGCGAGTCCTTGAACACGCGACGTAAAGCTTATTTCTCGTCTGAGGGGCCACGGTATTCAGAACATTATTTTTAAACGCCTTGTATGCGGTGCCATTCAGGACCACACAAACATCTTGGTAATGGTCAGCGCCTTTGGAACTGCCCCAGTTTTCAGAATAGCACCCATACTTGTGATGTTCTTGGTAGAAAAGTTTAACGGTTTTTTCGCAAGCGTGAAAACGATCTACATCACCTTGCCGCTCCAGAAAAATAACATCGGTCAACTTGGTGGAGTTTGAATAAATCTCAATTCCAAGTTGTTCGCGTATAAAACTGCACACGGCCTGACTGCACCTGTGGCTCTTTGCTAAGGACGTCGTGTCCACCACGAGTCCAGCTTTCACAAAGCGCGCCTTGTATCGTTCGTAGTCATCGTGAAGTGTTCTGTTAGTAGCTCCGTCTCGACTTGTATCAAACGTGTGTTGATGAAAGTCACCAACAAGCATTAGGTCAACGTTGCAGCGGCATATCGCCATCAGCAAATCAAAATCGTGGCCGCCGAAATCCTGCACTTCGTCGACACAAATTACATCGACGTATTTTTCCAATCGTTGCAACAAATCGGTTATCGCTCCCTTGGCGTCTAACAGTTTGGCAATTCGGTTGTGATAAAGCCGGCGGTGGTTGTCGACATAAAAAGCATCGGCTGTCCTTGGCAATTTTTGCGTCCACACAGGCGGATTCTCATAGTTAATCCCTCTAGTTCGCATTTGCATGAGAAGGAATGGTCGATAGCAAAACGTGTGCAGAAAAGTGAAATAGGAATATAGGGAGATGTTTGATGGGGAAAACCCAAACCGTTCAATAATTCTGCGACGAAGCGTCGAGAGATTGTTGTCAGTAAACGTAACAAGCAGAAACCGCCTCTTAAGATCGAGGCTGTTGACGATATGCGTTGTCTTGCCCGACCCCGCAACGGCAAACGTTACTTTTTTATCCACGCGATGGCTTCTTGGATGTATGCTGGCGCGACGAGCACCGCTTCTTTCTTGTCCAGAAGTTCAAATGCGGCGTCGGCTTTATTGTTAAGCATGTAGTCTTGAACAGACAGCTTCACACGGCCGGGCTGGAAGAGTTCGTCACACGCAGCTTTGTTTGCATCGTAGAAGCAAATCTCAAATGTCCGCTTCACTGGGTCTTTGTCAGAAAAAACTTGTATGCGTTCACTTACGTAGTCGGCATAGGCTTTTACACAATTCTTCTCAAAATCAGAATCGTTATCGCGCACGACCGCCGTCTTGATGCCCAGCAGCTTCGCCAAACCCAAATAGCGTTTAAAGCTCGTTCCTCCGACAGATATTACATGCACTCCATCCGTCTCCAAAGTGGAGTTTCCTGGCTGCTTCTTATAGAGCGCATCGAACAAGATGAATTCAGCGTCCCCTTCGACTAGGATTACTTTGCTCGACAGCACGAATTCGAGAACATTGTTGTCCGGTGCTTTGATGAAAAACTTGGCTGTGTCTTCCGGCAAGTCTTTCAAGAAGGCTGGCTTTGCCACGAGGCTGTTCATAAGAATCGCCTTTCGCAAGTCAAGGCGCGTGCAGATGAGGCTGTTGTGGGTAGCAATGAAGAGCTGCTTCTTCTCCGACGCCGAGATCCGGTCAATCAGCTTCTTCATGTTGGTATGGCTGAGATGATTCTCCGGTTCTTCAAGAAGCATAACATCCAAGTCCTGCTCCTTCCGGAGGGCGAACTCTGTTTTGATGAAGCACTGGCGGCCTTTGCCTTTGCTTTCAATCGGCAGATTGTTCTCGGAAATTATGAGATCCGTCTCCAGATTCGATTTCGAGTTAGTCCTGACCCCGAATTTGTATGAATCCAGTTTTTGGTTGAGCTCGGCTAGGGCCTTGTCCTTAAATTCCGTTTTGCTTTTCCGATAGAGATACTCATTCTTGTTTTGCTCCATGACTGTCGCGTTGGAGCTGTAGATTGATTTTGTGTATTCCCGCATCGCGTAATCGTTGTTAATCTGTGAACTGTCGATGACCAGATGCTTGAGGTGTTTCTTGAACCCCGAATACGGCAATCCTGCAAAAGTGTCGAACGTAACCGTGTAATATTCGAACGGGAAATTGGAAGCCGGGTCGTTTAGAACCTCAGAAACTTGTTCGCTGTAATCATCGTTGGGGCTACATTCAAGCCGCAATCCGTCACAGACAATGCCTTTGGAGTTGTTTTTTCCATTCAGCTCAACCTTGCCTTGTTCAGACAAATAAATCTCCACGAACAGTGTGGGAAGCTGGTCGATTTTTTTCTCACCTGCCAAAAAAATGGCTACGACTTCGTTGTTGAAAAGCGCTTCCAACCCAATCGTTTCAATCTTGCTCCTGCTTCCGCCAAGGGCGAGATCGAGAGCGAGCAATACAGAGCTTTTGCCAGATTCGTTATCGCCGATGAGAATGTTCAGTTCGTCATCGAACTCAAGTTCGAGATTCTTGAAGCGCTTAAAGTTTGACAGGATGACTTTCTTTATTGTCTTCATGTTGCTTTCTGCCATTCGTGTGCCAGCGAACTGTATCAGACCCGGCCTTTGACGTAAACTTTACGCATCGGTTTCGACTCCTCAACCGCATCGCGAGTTCACCCGGCGCGCGAAGGCGGGCGGTGTGCATGGCGTCTAACACGACGCTGGTCATCCACCGATGAAGTATTCCGTTGAATTCATCCCGTCTGCACCCGCGCCTCTGGTTGCTCCGCGCAACATCGCGCCGGCGGCCGCAACATTTTTGCGCCCGCCGTCACTCAGTTGCTGATGCTCCGCTGCCCGGCGGCGCGGGCACAGCCGGGTGCGTTTTGTCAGGAGCGGTCCTGCTCTCTCCGGGCGGGTGAAGAGAGCAGTCCCGCTCCTTCAGAACAAAACGCAAAACATGAATACAACCGAAAACCTCATCGCCACTGGAAGCCCCGCTCCGAAACCCGTCAACCAACTCGTCAAGCCGGTAAAATTCCCGGCTCAACCGCAGGAATGGAAAATCGTTTCATTGAGGGAATGTCCCACACCCGACACACTGCAACATTGTGAAACGCCGGATCAGGCAGCCGCCTATTGGAAAACGCATATCGCAACTCATCCATACTTCAATCCTGAATGTGAATGTTTGGTGGTGTTCATCCTCAACACCCGCCGACGCATTAAAGGTCACTACTTGGTGTCCATTGGCACGATGGATACAATCCTTTGTCACCCGAGGGAAATTTTCAGGTTGGCAATAATGGCCAGTGCTGCCGCTATCATTCTCGCGCATTCTCACCCGAGCGGAGACCCAACTCCATCGGAAGCCGACATAAAAATCACCCGTGACCTCATTCGAGCCGGTCAACTTCTAAAAATAGAAGTTCTCGACCACATCGTAATTGGAAATCCAAATCATTCCAGCCTTCGCAGTCTTGGCTATTTTTTCTCCTAGCCGATAACGGCTTCCGAGAAATCGGAGGCCATTTTTATCTTCGTCGTGCACCGGCACCGGGCAGATTTTCTCATTCCTGGCCTTTTTCAGCGCGTTTCGACAGGTCTTTCTTTTCCGCAATCACAATTTCTGTAACGAACGGCTGGCCTTGCTCAATCAAAGACCATTGGTGACTGGGCAATGTCTTCAGCAGCGATAACTGCTTCCGCTGCATGATCGTCTCGATTCGCTCCAAGGAATCGCCACGAACCGACACTTCGTGCGTGACGAAAACCAGACGTAGTTGCTGGTGCTCGCCATAAGGCTTCAGATCGGCATAAACGAACTGGTCAAACGGCATCAATAAATGCTCGTCAGGTGCTAATATGATTTTGACCCCGGCCGCGTTGGGGTCGCTCTCCCAGCATTCTGGTGTTTTTGTGCTCATAATTTTGTTTTTGTTGATGATTTTTGCGTTGAGTCGTTTTTAGATGGCAGAACATATCCGCTGCCCGCTGCCCAAACCGAAGCAGGTAGCCATGCAGGTGATCCCAAAGCACGTTGCTACGACGCGGCACGAAATCACCCGCTAATTCCAGTGCCAATGGCCGGTGACCGGAGCGGGACACGTTTTCGCGCAACTGCTCCTTGTCCGGCGTGAATATGCGGACGCCGCGCCGACCACGAGAGATGGTCACATACCACTGCTGCCCATTCGTCGCCGCCCTGATGGTGGAATCAGAAAAGAGAACGTAATCCACCGTCTTGCCCTGTGAACCATAGGACGTGACCGCGTAGCCGGGCAGGAACTCGCGGAAACTTTTGTCCAAAACGCGCCCGTCCGTCAGTTTGATGCCGCCGTCAGGCTGAACGGCCTTGACCGTGACCAGTTCACCGTTTGTAACGCGGCCACCGGATATTAGCTTGCGATTGGCTTTAAGATGCAAACGGTCGCCGGACGCAAGATTTACCTCACGGGTTTGGCAGAGCGTGATGCGGTCGAGCAATTTGTTCGGGACGGTGACAAATTTACCACCGACTTCGATCAGCACACCCACCTTCACGATGCCAGCCAGTTTTCCTTTGGCACCGGGTTGAGCCGCGCTGACTTTTTGATTGAAGACGACGACGGCATCCGGCGGGTAAAATCGTGCATCGCGTTTCTGGGCATTCGTCAGGTCTAGCTTATCGAGCACCTTAACCACCGTGTCCGCTGCACCCAGCAATCCTTTTCCTTTCAACCCATCGCGCACGCGTGAATTGACGCGATGCACTTCCCCCCAGGTTTGTGAGACCACCACGGCCGCAGCGTTTTGTTCCGCAAGCCGGACATATTCAGCGGCGAGCTTGTCCGCCTGTTCACCCAAACCGCACTGGACCACTGCGCCCATTTTTTCGAGGCGTTCAAAGGACTCGCCCATCTTGCCCGCCGCCGCCAGTTCAACCGCCTTGCGATATTTTTTGATGCGGGTGCGTTCATCGTCATCCCGGCCCCGCGTCGGGTCTTGGCGGCGAATTTTGTGCAACTCGACTGGTTTGACACCGGAATGTCGCTCGATGGCGAGCAGCGCGTCCGAGGCTTCCACGGCTCCATGCTGTCGCGTATCTCCGGCGAGGATCAGTCGGGCGTTGCGTTCGCGAATCAGCCGAACCAGGTCAAGCATCTGCCGCCCGCCAATCTGCCCCGCCTCGTCCACCACCACGACCGCGCCAGTGACCAGTTCGGGTTTGATCAGGAAGCTTGCGAGCGTCATGGGCGTTGGAAATCCGGCCTTCTCCATTTCCACGACTTGCTGACGTTGCGGCGCGAGCACAACCACGTGCCGACCGGATTGCTGAACTTGCTCAACCAGTTCGTTCAGGACAAAACTTTTACCAGTCCCAGCCCCTCCGCGAAACACAGATACCGTGTTCGTTGAGGCAAGCAGGGCTTTTATCGCGGTTCGTTGCTCGTCATCCAGTTTTGGATTGATTGGGTGGGGATTTCTCACCAGCGGATGAAGTGCCGCCACCCCCTCTCTGGCGGTTTCAACAATTTCCCATTCGCGCATCAAAACTTCGCGCAACGTCACCAGATTGGGATGCGCTTTGTCCCGGACGTAACCACGCTGCCGGGTGAAGTCTGTCAGTTCTGATATGGTGAAATTCTCACCCCGCGCCCGACCTAATGCCTCCTGCCAAAGCTGGCATTCCAGCACGATTGAATTCCGGTCGAATAAATGTTCCTCCGCCCATGTAACCGCTTCAGCCACGCCAATGGGTTTATTATTCTTCACCGCTTTCTCCGGGATTTTCTGAAGTTGACGGAGCGATTCACGCTCGCTTTTGGTCAATTGTGAATTCCAGAGTGTTTGCAATTCATGCCGGCCCAAGTTTTTTTGTTTTCGGGTCCGTTCCGTGGTCGCCAGTTGTTCGCGCAAGTCCTGGAAATTTCCGGCGGCTAGTTTCGGTTTTTCCTTCAGTAATTTTGTCAGCGCCTCATCAACCTGTGTGTGGCGTTTGGAGAAACGGTCGCATAATTCTTCAGAAACACCTTCCACCTGGAAATCTCCGCGCGCCCGATTGTGAAGTTGATAACCGAAACGGCGAAGTTCGCGGGCCAGTTCGTGGTAATAAACATTCTCGGCAAATTTTCTGGCGCGCAGAAGTTCATAGTTCTGGAGAGCTTTCCAGCGATTTTCAACCGGATCAAAGGTCGCATTGAATACGATGCAGTGCGTGTGCAAATGAGGATCAAGCGCGCGGGATGTATCGTGTGTGAAAAGTGCCGCCGCAAAGTTGCCCGTCAGCCGGTCGTTCTGTGCGCCATTTTTCCGAATCCGCGTGGCTGCAAACGCCTCAAATTCACGAAGGGCGGATTTGACGGCGTGAGCATGGACTTCCAGAATTCGTCCGTCTTCACTTATCAAACCCGCGATGGAAACCGACTTCGGCGGGGAAAATGTAAAGTCGTAAAAGATTCGCCGGTCCGCCACCTTCTCGCCATTTTGAATCCGCGTGGTTTTCAATTCCGGCGTCAACTTCTCACCTGTGGCCGGATGTTGATTCTCACACAGCCGCAGAAAATCTTCGGCGCGGACTTTCCCGGACAATCCAAGTCGTTCCGCTCCCAACCCAATCCATTCGCCGGCCACACGTTGACCTTGATCATAGTAATCACCGACGCAGAGATGTTCCTCGAAGTATTCCTGCGCGTTCTTCAGGTTGTGTTGTGTCTTGGCCGTGACCATGCAACGGACATTAACAGGACTGTCTGCGCATCATGTGTAGCTGATACATCTTCGCGCACTTGATTTCTGGTGAACTGTCGCCATGAAAACGAGTGCGACACTGAAGTCTGGCAAGCGACTCTGGGGAATTTACCACACCGACCGGGAATTCGCCCGCGAGTTGGGTGATCCACTTCGCACCGTCGTTGAAGCGCCGAACAAACTCATCGCCGAGGAATCCGCCGCACAACTTGGATTTGGTGATCCGTGGGCGCATCCAGTCAATTCTGTAACGGCGAGACAGGCACAGTGGCATCACAAAAGCCGCCCAGGTCACCGGCAGGAACTCGCGCACAAACCATCTCGCGGCATCCACATCTAATTATGCAAACTCCATCCACATCCCAAATTCGCACTGCCATTGAGGTGCTCAAAAAATATGGCGAACACATCAATCACAACGCCGTCAACACAGTGATCGAATTGTCCGACTCACAACTTCACGACCAACAACCTGGCCGAATTGAAGCCCGGACGATTGAACAAACCACCCGCATTGAGACCGTCGCCGCACAACTGGAGCATTGGCGCGACGAGTTGTTGCAGCAGAGGAGGCAGTGTGTTTTTCATCATGTTTAAGACAAGGCACGCCCTACCCCTGCCGGGAGGCAGGTTCTCATGGCCGCGAATCGGTCGCGGTGGAGGCGCGGAACGGCTTCGCAGTATGTATCGCTCATGGCCGCAAACGCGGCATGGCCACGGTCATGATCTGGTTCAATGCCTGCCACGGACGCAATCTGTCCGTGTCCGCAACCAGTCCGCATCCGCGTTCTGTCCACGCCAACAAGCACGTTCACAAACAGTCCGTATTCACGGACAGGCAATGGCGTCAATTGTCCATGAATGCGCATCGGCAGCGGTCACGGATTGTCCGCAACCAGGCCAAAGTCGTGAACCATCCACGCCCGCGAATTGGCCATGGACGCGATTTGTCCGCAGTCGCAGACCGGCAATGTATTATGCGCGTCGCCGCATCGCTTTGTCCGCTTGGGCGTCAATTAATTTCCCGGTTCAAATTCAAATAACTCCATTTTATGAACACGTTTGATCCAGCCGAAGTCCGCAAGGCGGTCGCCGAATTCACTCCGCGCCGGCCACAGAAGTTTCAGGATTTAATCCCGGCTCACGAAGTCATCGTTGAGTTGCGGCAGAAAAGCGCTTCGTATCGCTCCATCGCCGACTTGCTGACGCAACATTGTTTGCCGACCAGCAAGACGGCCATCGCCATGTTCTGTCACCAAGTTCTCGGCGAAAACATCCGGCCACGCAAGCGGCCAGCGCGGAAACGACCGCCAACTTCGTTGTCCCCGAATGGGGGAACAAATGCTGCGGAGTTAGTGCCAGCGGGTGAATCCAGCACCCCGACAGAACCGGCCCCCAATTCTGATAACGGTGAAACACGTTCGCGCGGCCCGCGCATCGCACAGATCCGCAAACTAACCCCACAATCCCATGAAAAGACTGATTCTCATCCTTAATGGCAAAGGCGGCGTCGGCAAAAGTTTCTTCGCCGTCAATTTCATCCAATTCCTCAAAGACAAGGGCGTCGCCCATGTCGCGATTGACAGCGATAATGAAAACTCGACGTTGAAACGGTTTCATCCCGACACACGGTTTCTCGATTTGAGCAAACGGCGTGACCTTGACGCCATTTTTACTGCATTGGCAAAGACAAATCTGGTCGTCGTGGATTGCCGCGCCGCCTCCACCGACCTGTTTATTGATTTCTTCAACGAAATTGATTTGCCAGCCATGCTTGCAGCGTTTGACGCCAAGCTCACCCTGGTCATGCCGGTGAATCACGAATCGGACAGCGTGGATCAAATTCAACGAATGACCGATGAATTCAAAACCCGGTGCAATTACGTTGTCGTCCGTAACGCTGCGCACAGCGAGAGCTTCGCCATTTTTGAATCCAGCGAAGTCCGTTCGCTCCTCGCTGACAAACTCGACGGACGTGAAATCGCCATGACCCGGATGCAGGACTGGCTGGTCGAGGCGCTCAATGCGGAAAATCTGACCATCGCGGCAGCCATGAAACATCCTTCGTTCAGCCTGCTGGATCGGCAACGAATCCAAACCTGGCAGCGGAAACTTTTCGCTGAAATCGAATCCGCCGCTGAAATCCTTTTGCCTTCAAAATAATGTCAGCACCTAAAAAAGAGCAATCCGACTACGACGAGGAATTCACCAAGGCCGTTGCCGAGTGGCGCGATAGACATCGGCTGCGAGAAGACGACGTGGTGATATTCCTCGTCGAGTTGTTCCGCATCCACCAGCGGCATTGGGATGAACTGCGCCGCCGGGAGATGCCCGCATTTGGCGAATTTCGGACCGGCATCGGCAAGCTCGCCGAAACCGCCCGAACTTTTCAGGCTGAATCGGCGGCCCTGTTGGAAGCGATGCGTAACCAGCCGGCGGGTGAAAAGCTGGTTAGGATAACCCGCACCGCCGCGATTTTCGCCGCACTCGCCTGCCTGCTGGCCGGTTATCTCATCGGAAAGTATCACCCATGATATTCAATTTTACCCAATTAAAAGCGCACATTCATCTCCAATACTTTCAAAATGAGATGAAAACCGTGAAGTTCGCGGCAGGAATTCTTCTGCTGATCCTGACAATTTGGGTGTTGCTAAAATCACGAGGGAAAAGCCCGGTCGCAAAGCTCGGCGGCTTGTCGTGGAAACGCAACCAATTTTGTCGTGGCTGGCTCATCACCGGTGACACCGGCTCTGGCAAGACCAGTTCCGGCATCAATCAACTCGCCCATCAAGTATTCCAAAACGAACCGAAATGGGGCGGGCTGTGCGTTGATGAAAAGGGCGTTTATTGGGAAACGCTGGCTGCGATGGCACGTCAATATGACCGTGAACACGATTTGATACATCTGCAAATCCGCGACGACGACACCGATGGGCAATCGCCGCCGCCGCACCGTTACAACTTGACCGGCGACCGCAGCATCCCATTTTCCACCTACGCCAAGTTCATCGTGGATACCGCCACCAGTCTGGGACAGGGCGGCGACAAAGGCTTTTTCAAAAGCCAGGCCCAGACTCATATCGCTTACGCCCTCGAAATGCTCTATGAATTGAACCTGCCTGTGACGTTGCTGGGTGCTTATGAATTGTTGTCCGATCCCGAAAAACTCGAAACAGAAATGGCAAATCTTGAAAACCTTAATGAAACACCCCGCCGGGTCGCCGTTCATGCCCACTTTTTCGACCGTTTTATCACCCAACCGGCTGAACAATTTGGCGGCGTCCGTGAAACCATTGGCAACTACCTGCAATATTTCCTGACGCCGGGGGTTGCCGAAGTATTCTGCACAGGCGAAAGCACGTTTCATTTTTCGGCAATTGATTCAGGCAAAATCATTCTCACGACGATGCCGCAAAAGTTTCAGACCGAGCGGCGTTATGTGAACACATTCTTGAAATTGCTTTTTTACAATCATGCCTTGCGCCGCTTTGACAAATCCAAGGCCGACCGGTCAAAAGCCAATTTGCTCATCCTTTGGGCCGACGAGGCGCAGCGGTTCATGACGGCCAGCGAAGACGGCACGAGCGATTACAATTGTGTGGATGTAATCCGGGAGGCCGGAGCCACCGTTGTCGCCGCCGCGCAAAGCACCACTTCGTTAATTCCACCGCTCGGCAATGACAAATCAAAAGTCCTGACTTTGAATCTGCGCAACCGGATGGTTTTCCGCTCTGCCGATGAAGCCGATGCCGTTCAAGCCGCCGATTTCATCGGCAAAAAGCGGGTCGTGAAACGCTCTTGGGGTTACAGCGCCGGAAAGCGCAATGTGAATTACAACGAGATTGAAGAGCACAAAATCAAGCCGCACAAACTTCGCAATCTCCGCGATCACGAATGTGTTCTGGTTCACTGCGAGCGGGGATTTCGTCAGGTAACGCTGCCGCCTTTGGAAGCTGACGGCACGGTTTCAAAATGGTTTCCGTGGTGGAGAAAATTATTCTGAATAATCCTCGTTGCGCAACAAGGCGGCGTGAACTTCAGCAGGTTTACCCGTCAGATCATTGTCCGCCCATTTCCAGAAATAGTAGGTGGCGATCATTTGTTTGGCGCCGAATCAATGTGTTTATGTTCTGACACTGCCTTAGTTCATCTGGAACCGGGACGGTCCGTTCAGTTTGGGTTTGCTGGTCTTGGTTTTGCTCTTTGTCTTCTCTTCGGATGTTTTCAATTCCGCCAGCACCTTAGCGGGGGCGACTCCGGCGTAAATAACCTGCATGATGGCCGGCAGAAACCGGTCCATTGTCGACATGTTCAAGGAGAGGAGATTGTCCAGATGCTCCTGCTTGGGCGGCTCCTCGTCATACGGGATGGTGGTTTTGAAAAAAAGCTGACCGTCCACGAAATCCATCTCAAAACAGCCAAGCGCCATCGCAAAATTGATCCGCGTCAGGAGCTCGGCGCAGGCCACCCGTTTCGGCTCCGGGCAGTCGACGGGAAACCGGGATAAAATCGCAAACGCGAAATCCGTCACGGCACCGGCGCGAACGCGCCATTGGCCGTTGTCACCGCGGCATCCCGTGATGATCATCTGGGTTTCCTCCTCCAGTTCGAAATTCCAGTCCCTGGCCTTGAAAACCTCGGTCATTTTCTCCGTTGCAGCATTCATGTTTTCCTTTGGTTTTGTTGGTTGATAAAGCTTCTGCGCCCAACTTAAACCAATGGGTATGACAAAGACTGTCACACACTAAATAAACACGGGAGTATGTATTTAACGCAAATCAGGTCAAAAGCGGCGACTGGCTTTAACTGGCTATCCCTTTTGCGGGGGGCATCCATCAACACGATTGCCCGTTTTCAAAAAACAAACTTTTTTGCAGACATCGTCCAATTTGCGTTATCTACATACTCCCGAATAAACACGAAAATATGTTTTGGAAGCTAAGGAAAGGTCGGCTAGGTCTTGTAGCGGTTCAGCAAATTTTTAGCCGTTTCGCGCAACCGTTCGGCAAGCGCCTCCGGGCGGATTACGGTGGCGTGTTTGCCCCAGCTTAAGACCCAGCGTTCGGCTTCCTCAATGCTATTTAATCGCAAACGCAAGCGGAGTTGGCGTCTGGGCAACTCGATAATTTCCTGGCTGGCGTGCCATTTCCGCCCACGGACAAGGTCCGCCGCCCAGGAATCAAATTCCACCACGATTTCATAATCGTCCTCACCCTTGAAAACGCTAAAACTACCCTTCAAGTATTCGTTCAGGTTGAATTTTTTGGGGATTGTGAAACGTTCGGTCGTGATTTCAGGGGATTTCAATCGCACAAGGGCAAATGTGCGCATCGCCTGGCGCTTCACGTCAAAAGCGAACAGATACCAGTGATTGTCCACGCAACCCAGGTGATACGGATGCACCAACCGCCCTTGCGCCTTATCTGTGTCCAAGTTCCTGTATTGGAATTTCAACACCCGCCGTTCCTTCAAAGCCCGGGTCAGTATCTCAAAAGTTTCTAAATCGTTATCCTCCGGCGCAAAGGGTCGGAAAGATAACGCCTCATCCAAATTACCAATCAAATATCTTGCAGAGGAATCCAACTGGCCGGTCAATCTGCGGAAAGCCAGTGCTAATGGGTGTTCAAACGGTGTGCCCCGGTATTGGGCAACAGCTTTGTGCGCCACCAGCAGGGCGAAAATCTCCGCTTCGGTGAACGGCAGTTGTGGGAATTGTTCCACCATTTCCGTGTAATAATAGCCGTTGCGCTGGCTGTCGAATTCAATGGGCAGGTTCAGGCGGTCCCTCATAAAATCCATGTCCCGCATAATGGTGCGCAGGGAAACCTCAAATTCGTTGGCCAATTTGGAACAATTGGGAAACGACTCCTCTTTGATAAGGTTGTGAAAGCGCATCATCCGCTCCCATGGCGGACGGCTGAATGCCTTGTTTTGAATTTTGGCCATATTTCTTTTTGCACCCTCTGACACCACATGTCAAACCCTTCCTGCCTGGTGCTCTAAAAAAGAATTTCCACCTGTGACCGTATTTGTCATACCCCCGCCGATAATCTGCCCGAATGAATATTAAATTGTCCCTCGATAATCCGATGGTGTCGCATTTCGCCCAAAGTTGCGATTTGTCGTTACCTTCACGTCCTTAAAATTATTTATGAATAAAATACTGATTGGAACCAACGAACATAAATTCTGCGATGTGAGCGAATCTTGGATACACCATCATGTCCATGAGCGGCATGCTGAAGGTCAACCAGTGTGCGCACAAGTCATCTTAAAAACTCATTCCGTGGATATGGCGCTTTCTACCCCGCACTGCACTCGCGGGCACGGCGGCGGGCGGCGTCCCAACCAAAAAGAAGAAGAAATCCTCAAGATTTGGGAGAACGAACACCTCAATGACCCTGCTTGGACGGCAGGTAATTTGATTGCTTTCGTCAAACGGGTGCGTCACTTGGTTTGCTAGGGTGGGTCCTGATGAGGGTAAAAATCCATTTCATTATCCGATTTAGTTTTTCGTGCGCAACTTTCAGGCAAATCTACCCCAATCCCATGAAGATAGGACTATTCCAAGGTGTCAATAGTTGCTGCGTGGCGAACCAAGACTGTCTGCAAAAGCAAGCCGACATCTCTAAACCGGTTAATCAACAGCCCAATCTCCTTCTGGAACCAAGTCCGGCCGAGGCGGACCACATGGCCATGCAATCAGCCTTGGCGAATTACAAAAAGAGGGTGGCAGAGCAGCCCGATTCTGCATGGGCTTGGTATCAATACGGCGATGCGTTGCTGGGGTTGAAACGGCCGGAGGAAGCCGTCCCCGCCTTGCGGAGGGCGGTTGAACTTTCCCCGGAGACCACACTGTTTCATTATGATCTTGGGTTGGCGTTGTATGACTTGAATCAATCCGAGGCCGCCAGTGAAGAATTTGCCGGGATTGTGGCCACCGATCCCAAACTCAAATGCGCCTGGTCGAGTCTGATGCTGGCCGCCATGACCAATCTGGCGTTGAGCCAGGAAAAGTTGGGCCTACGCGATGAGGCCATTCAAACATTGTTGCCGGCACTAGATACCGCCGTGGGGATTTTGTTCAACCTTGGGTTTCTGCATTTTCGCGCCAAGCGGTTTGATGCCGCGCTGCCTTATGCGCACGCGGCCTACGTCCTGAAACCCAACAACGAGGACATCGTTCATCAATACGGAACGATATTGATGGAAGTAAAGCGGCTGCGAGAAGCGGTGAAAATCCTGAAGCTGGCGACCGAGTTGAACCCTGAATGTGCCGCAGCATGGTATGACCTCGGACTGGCGCACGCCCGGCAGAAACACCGAGAAAAGGCGCGCTGCTGTTTTCTGCAATCGCTGGAAATTGAGCCGAGGCGAGCATGGTCCTATTACGATCTAGCCTGCCTGGACGCGCTGGAGGGGAAACGAGAGGCGGCTTTTGAGCATCTGATGCGGGCAGTGGTGTGCGGATTCAAGGACGTCGGGTATCTGCTGAAGGATACCGATTTCCGGTTATTGCGGCGGGATGCGCGGTGGAAAAAATTGATCCAGCACATCCGTGATTTGGAATATGCCAACAATTAAAAGGAATGATTATGAATGGTGCAGATTACTGTTTCGGAATTGACCTCGGCACGTCCAATTCGTCTATCTGTTACGTCAACCCCAAAGGACGGCACCGTCTTCCCTACGTCCATGTCGAAGCGGCAAAAATCCCGCGAGACGAAGCGGGTGAATATTCGCATCGCCTCCCGTCCGTTCTTTTCGCCACCGGTAAAATCGTGTCCGCAGGCTTTGAAGCCCAATCGAAGTGGAAGAAGGGTCGCCTGTGGGAAACCCTGTTTCCGTCGGCTAAATCGGAACTGGGCGCGCATCGGTTTTATGACGAGGCGGTCAACGAGAAATTGGACACACCGGTCAAAGTGCAGGCGGAGATTTTACGGCGGCTGATTGCCTCCGCCAAAGAACGCACCGGTGAAGATCCCCGCAAATCAAAGGTTGTCATCACTGTGCCCGCATCTTTTGAAATGGGCCAACGCAAGGACACTTTGGAGGCGGCGAAATTGGCGGGGTTGAATTTGGGCGACGGCGACCTCCTCGACGAGCCGAATGCTGCATTTCTGGATCTGGTCAACAGTCAAGCCATCGACCGGTTGGATTTATCGGCTCCCAAAAACATTCTGGTCTTCGATTTCGGCGGCGGGACCTGCGACATCTCGATCCTCCGGGTTCAACGCGATGACAAAAATGCACCGTTGGCATTGCTCATCGAAAATTTGGCGATCAGCAACTACGCGAGGCTCGGCGGTGATAATCTGGATCTGCTGTTGGTTCACAAAATTCTGCTGCCGAGAGTGTGCCGAGAGAGTGGTGTGGTGTTTGAAAGTCTTTCGGAGCGTGACAAACGCGATTTGCGATGGAACTTAAAGGAGACCGCCTGTCGCCTGAAAGAGCGGCTTTGCGAAAAGGCCATCAGCGAGCGGGAAAAAATCAAGTTCGCGAACCCCAAGCAAACGTGGACGGCGGAGGCGTTCGGGCTGTCTGACGCTGGCGTCAGCACGAAGAAAATCAAAGGAGAGCTTGCCTATTTTGAATTTGAAAATCTGATGACGCCGTTCTTGGGCTTGTTGACCGGCAGCCAGATCACGCTAGCGGACGGTTACTACATGGGTTCAATTTTCGCTCCGGTGCTGGAGTCGCTCGACAAAGCGAGATTAAACCCTGACCAGATTGACGCGGTGCTTCTCAATGGCGGGAGTTGCCGAAATCCACTCGTGGTCCGCGCCTTTCGTGAATTGGACATCTTTCGGAATGCGGAGATTCTCGAAAAAGGCGATCTTGACCTCGCAGTGGCTCGTGGTGCCGCCGTGCGCTGTTTCTTCAAACACTATCAGAACTACGATCCAATCACACCCATCGTGAGTGCTGAACTTGGGGTCATCACACACGGCGAGAATCATGAAATGCTGGTGTCAGCCGGAACCCGGTTGCCGTTTCCTCCCAATGATGAGTTCAAGACATTCACCGACCGATTTTGGGTTCCCAAGGAGAAAATGGCGAAGATTCACCTGCCAATATATTCCGGCAAGGACGGAAACAGGCAACTGGTTCAAACGATGTCCCTGGAAGTGCCCAAGGAAGCCATGCGCGGCGACCGGGTGGTAGTTGAACTGAAAATCGACTTGAACAAGATCATGCGTTTTCGCGCCTTTCTGGCAGAACACCCGAAAGTGGCGTTGGATGTGACACTGGAAAATCCGCTCGCAATGCGCAGCCTATCGGTAGAACAACGGGAGGCGCTTGAGGAACGAAAACGGATTTCAGGCAAGCGGCTTGAAAATCCTCTCTATCGGCCATCGGTTGCAGAGTTGGTTCGACTTGCCAATCTGGAACGGCTGGCCGACGAACCGGAACGGGCACTGGAAATTCTCCAACGGCTCCAGGGGCGACTAAAGAAACAAAATGAAACGCTGCCAGCGTCGGGTCACAACATTTTGGGATTGAGTTACGGGATGCTGGGGCGGCGGAATTTAAGTTTTGAACATCATCGCCAAGCGTCGGAAATGGAGCCAAATAATAGCACCTACACCGCCAATTGTGGTTATGAACTGACGCAAATGGGAAAAGCGGAAGATGCCATTCCGTTTTTGAGACGAGCCATCTCTGCCGAACCGGCAGATGGATACGCATACGTCGTCTTGGGCGATGCGCTTCGCCAGTTGGGGCGCGAGGAGGAAGCGTTGAAAGAGTTTCAAGAGGGAAAACGACGGTTTGAAATTAAATTGCGGACATTTCCCAATAGCACGCACATGCTCAGTTGGGCTGAAGGCGCTTGCCGTCGCCTCAGTGAATATGAAGACGCGGCGGCCTTCAGCCGTCGCAGAAATGAATCTGAACGCACCGCCTATCTTGGCGCTTCATCGGATGAGCTTGTCGCTGGCATGGACAGTGGCATCATTCGGTCCGGAGAACTCTCCGCCTGACCGTCTCCGTCAAAATGAAGAAAAAAAATCAATCAATTCGTAACCGGCGGAAAAAAGTGAGCCAACCAAAGGCGAGCCGTCCCAGACGTCCGCGCCGGGTGCATCTGGCCATACGCAAACTGCTCGACACCACCAATCATATTCAGGCGCGGGCGGCGGAATTGGAAAATGCCCTTGATGAATTGCGTGAGCAGGAGAGGATCAAAGCAGTGAAAGATTTATTGCTCGCGCTCCGAAACAGCGCCAACGGTGATTTGTTGCGGTTTGATTCAACCGTGCCGGTCGAGAATGACCGCACGCGAGCAATTGTCGATGCGGTTAGCGAGGCATTTTCCATCGTGCCGTTGCACCAGATTGGGGAGCGAATTCCGGTTCGTGACGGAAAAATTCCTGACAGCTTGGAACTGGATCGTTCCATCGGCGAAGAAGTCGGGAAATGTGTTGCGGCTGAAATTGTGTCCGTCGGCTGGAAGTTCAAGGAACAAACGATCATCAAGCCCGTGGTTCGGCCTTTGTTCCGGGCATCCTCGTGACGCAACAGATGATTGAATTGCCAATGTCAAACTTGAGATTATACACTAGCAACCGGCTGGAGAACTTGGCGGAAGGCCTGGCCGAGGGCGTCCGTCGTCCGCTCCGTTCTCCGCTCGAACCGGAAACCATTCTGGTGCAAAGCCAGGGCATGGCCCGCTGGCTCAAGCTTCAACTGGCCCGGCACCACGGCATTTGCAGCAACTGCCAGTTTCCGTTCCCGCGCGCCTTCAGCTACGAGGCCTTCAAGACAGTGCTGGGCGACCTGCCGGCGGAGGAGACCTACAACCCCGAGGTGTTGATCTGGCAGGTCATGAAGCAGATGCCGGGGTTTCTGGAACAGCCCGGGTTTGAAGCCGTGAAAAACTATCTGGGAACAGAACATGACGACCGGAAGCTTTATCAACTGGCAGACCGTATCGCCAACGCGTTCGACCAGTATCTGGTTTTCCGGCCCGAAATGATCCGGCAATGGGAAGCCGGAGCCGACCAGGATTGGCAGGCGAAATTGTGGCGCGAGGTCAGTGTCCCGTTTCGTAATCAACATCCGGCCGCGTTGCAATCCAGACTCATCCAGCAATTGGAACAGACCGGCGATCCAATTGCGGGCTTGCCGGAACGGGTCGCCATTTTCGGCGTCTCGGCGCTTCCGCCGTTTTACCTTCGCATTTTTGCGGCGTTGTCCCGCCACGTTGAGGTCAGCCTCTACCTCCTGCAACCCTGCGAACAATTCTGGGGCTATATCAGTTCCGTGCGCGAGCAGGAGAAAACCCTGAAACGCGCCGGCAAAGGTGCCGCCGAGGCAGACCAACTGCACTTGGAGCGAGGCAATCGTTTGCTTGCCTCAATGGGGCAACTGGGCAGGGATTTCCTTTTGGTTCTGCAAGAAGCCGGCGACTGGCACGAATCGGAGCCGTCGCGGTTTGAAGCCACCGGCCAGGAACACCTCCTTTCCTGCATCCAAACCGACATTTTGAATTTGGAAGACAGCCTGACCGGTGAAAGCGCCAAGAAAGTTATTACGGCCAAAGACGATTCCGTCCAAGTCCACTCGTGCCACAGCCCACTGCGGGAA
Source organism: Verrucomicrobiota bacterium (assembly GCA_050014435.1). GTDB lineage: Bacteria > Verrucomicrobiota > Verrucomicrobiia > Limisphaerales > Palsa-1400 > DASRLE01. The sequence continues at coordinate 63,799 of JBEKDI010000006.1, forward strand.
TTGGAAGTGCTTTACGACCATCTGTTGGACTGGTTCGAGCGCGACCCCAATCTTGCGCCGCGTGACATTTTGGTGATGATCCCGGACATCGAGTTGTATGCGCCCTATATCCAGGCGGTATTCGGTTCCCCCGAACAGGATTCGTTTCGCATCCCCTTCAGTGTTGCCGACCGGACGGCACGGACGCAGAGCCACCTGATTGACACCTTCCTGTTCTTGCTAAACCTCTCGGACTCGCGTCTCGGTGCCAGCCAAGTGCTCACGTTGCTGGAATCCGAGCCCGTCCGCCGGAAGTTCGAGCTGGACGAAGACGACTTGGAACTGGCGCGGCACTGGGTTGAAGAGGTTCGCATCCGATGGGGGCAGGACGGAGAACAGCGGGCCGGTCTGGGCCTGCCCTCATGGTCCGAAAACACCTGGCGACATGGCATGGAGCGGTTGCTTTTGGGCTACGCCATGTCCGGAAATGGAGAGCAACTTTTTGAAAAAATCCTCCCCTACGATGATATCGAGGGCAACCCGAGTGAAGTTTTAGGCCGCATGGCGGAATTTATTGAACGCCTCTTTACCGCCCTTGGGTCCCTCAAGACGGCACGGCCGCTGAATGAATGGGCGGCAACTTTCCATTCCATCTTGGAAAATCTTTTTGAAACCAGCGAAGAGGAGGCCCAGGAGTTGCAGGTTCTCAACGCCTGTTTTGAAAAACTCGCAGCAGCGGTGGAACGCGCGGGCTTTAATCAACCGGTTGGACTGGCAGTCGTGCTTGAACAGTTGAATCGTGATTTGTCGGAGGATTACTTCGGTTCGGGTTATCTGACCGGGGGCGTCACTTTCTGCGCTTTGAAGCCGATGCGGAGCATACCGGACAAGGTGATTTGCCTGCTGGGAATGAATGATCGTTCCTTCCCGCGCACCTCCCCGCAGTTGAGCTTTGATCTCATGGCCCTAAAGCCCCAACTGGGCGACCGCTCCAGCCGGGCGGACGACCGCTACCTGTTTCTCGAAACGCTCATCTCGGCCCGCGACCGGATTTATATCAGCTATGTCGGCCAGTCGATTAAAGACAATAGCGAAGCGCCACCATCCGTGCTGGTTAGCGAACTGTTCGATTATGTGGCCCAACGATTTGAGCTTCCCGGCAAAGACATCGTTGAGGATCACATCTTGACCCGGCACCGTTTGCAGGCTTTCAGCACCGCCTATTTCAAAGGCGGAAGTTTATTCAGCTACTCGCGGGAGAATCTCAAGGCCAGTCAGGTCATCGCGCCGGAACGTAAGACACCCGGTGATTTTATTCCCAAGCCGCTGGCCAGTCCCGAATCGGAATGGCAGCGACTGAGCATCCAGACGCTGGCGGGGTTCTTTTGCAACCCGTCAAAATTTCTGGCGGAGAAACGTTTGGGTCTGAAATTGCCAGATGGTGCAGCGGCATTGGATGAACGCGAGGCGTTCGATATCGCGGGATTGGACCGCTATCAACTCCAGCAGGAACTGCTGGAATTGAAGTTGGGAGGCATGAGCTTGAAGGACTCATGCGAACTGGTCAGAGCTTCCGGGCGGCTGCCTGCTGGTATTTCCGGCAGTGTCCATTTTGCGCAAGTTCGCCGGGATGTTGAAGTTTTCAGCAAACGGTTGCTGCCATTCAATCCCGGCAGTTTTCAAACTCCGGTGCCATTCGAGCTGACCATCAACAATTTCGTGTTGAGTGGCAATATCAGCCACGCAACACCCGATGGGGGATTGCTCTTCTACCGCCTTGCTAACGTTAAGCCAAAAGACCTTTTGCGGGCTTGGGTTGAGCATATTGTTTATCACGCTACTCGCGCTGAGGGCGAGACGGCAGAAACCGTTATCGTAGGCACCGAATCCATCTGGAAAATCGCGCCCATTTCAGAACCACTGCCCGTGCTCGAAAAATTGCTCACAAATTATTGGGCCGGTCTGTCCGAGCCGTTGAAATTCTTTCCGGAAAGTTCGTTTGCTTTTGCGGAGGCGGATTACAAGGCACAAACCGGCACACAAGGCAAAACATCCAAAAACCCGATCGACTTTGCTTTGGAAAAGTGGAACGGGAACGACTTCTTTGGGTCGCCCGGGGAATGTCTGGACGAATATGTTTCCTTGTTCTTCAAAACCGAAGACGCGCTGGCCGGAGATTTTGAACCCCGCGCCAGGGACGTGTTTCAACCGCTCTTGGAAAATTCTGAGGAGGTCAAAGAATGAATGCGCCATCTCCATTCATTCTGACGGAGACACCTTTGACCCGTGGCGTCAGCCTCATCGAGGCCAGTGCCGGCACCGGCAAAACCTACGCCATCACGGCCCTGTTTGTGCGGCTGATCGTGGAGGAAAACCTTTCGGTGCGAGAGATTCTTGCAGTCACCTACACGGAGGCGGCGACCGAAGAACTGCGCCACCGCGTGCGTCAGGCGTTGGTCAACGCCTTGCAAGCCTTTACTTCCGACGAAAGCGGAGTCCCATTTCTCAAGGCACTCGTTGCCAGATTCCGGGAACAATCCGCAGAGATGGTGGCGCGTCTGCAAAATGCCCTTTGCGATTTCGACGAGGCGCCGATCTACACGATTCATGGTTTCTGTCAGCGGACGCTCCGGGATCGGGCCTTCGAGAGCGGCTTGCTCTTCGACACCGAGTTGGTCACGGACCCATCGGAGTTTTTACAGGAGATCGCCGACGACTTCTGGCGCAAACGGTTTTACGAGGCCGGGCCGACCCTGGTAAATTTTGCGCTCAAGAACAAATTCGGCCCGGAACATTTTCTTAACCTGCTGCGAACCTGCAACAATTACCCGCACATCGAATTCTTGTCGCAAGCCAAAGGCCACACGTTTGATTCGCTTTCGGCGGAACTGGAGAGCCGCTTTCTGTCCGCTCGTAAAGCGTGGCTCTCGGACGCAGACAAGATTAAGGCCTGCTTCGGTTCGACCATCAAATGGGGGAACAAACCTTACAACGATGACGAAGCAATGGCTTATCTATTCGACCAGCTCGACACCTGCTTTTCCGAGAGCGATACGGCCTTCGAAGCCTTGTCGGCTCTGACCGATTTTTGCGTCAGCCAGTTGCAGGAAAAAAGAAACAAACGATCCAAGTCCCCGCCACCGATTCCATCGCATCCCTTTTTCGACCTGTGTGAGGCTGTATGCCGGGCGGAACAACTTTGGCTGGCCGGCATCCAACTCGCCTTCGTGGAATATGCAAAAACAGAGCTTCCGCGCCGGAAGACCGAACGCAAAATTCAATATTTTGATGACCTGCTGACGCGGCTGGATGCCACCCTTTCAGGGCCGGGCGGTGAATCTCTAGCCTCAAACATGCAAGCCCGCTACCGGGCCGCCTTGATTGATGAATTTCAGGACACCGACCCGGTTCAGTATTCAATTTTTCGTCAGGCTTTCTCGGGTGGAAACACCTTCCTCTTCCTGATTGGCGACCCCAAGCAGGCGATCTATGGATTCCGTGGGGCGGACATCTTCACCTACCTCGAAGCTTCTGGTCAGGCCACCAGCCGTTATACGCTTGGGGAAAATTGGCGCTCCGAGTCTGGTCTGGTCACGGCGGTGAATAAACTCTTCAGCGCATCGCCCAGCAGCTTTGTATTTGATCGCATCGGATTTCAGGAAGCCGTGCCCAAAGGCAACGCCAATGACGAACCGCTCACATTGGAGAACAAGAAGGAGCCGCCATTCCAACTCTGGTTCATGCGGCGCAATGGCTCGAAGGAAATTTCAAAAACTTCAGTGACAAAAATATTGCCGCAAGTTGTGGCCACCGAGATTGTCCGGTTGCTCAACGGCAACACGAAGATCGGCGAGTGCCGGCTCAAACCTGAAGACATCGCCGTGTTGGTGCTGACGAACCGGCAGGCTGCCAACGTTCAGGAGGCTTTGAGCGAATTCAAAATTCCGAGCGTGCTTCACACCACCGCCAGCTTGTTTGAATCCCATGAAGCGGCAGAACTTCACCGAGTTCTGGCCGGCATTGCTCTGCCGGGCGACGAGCGCCTCGTCAAGTCCGCCCTTGCCACCGATATCTTCGGCATGGATGGCTGCCAGTTGGCGGAATGTTCCGAGGCCCAATGGCACGAGTGGTTGTTGCTCTTTCACGAATACCTCGAAGTCTGGAACCGTCATGGCTTTTTCCGGATGTTCCGACTTTGCCTGCAACGGCAACAGGTGCGGCAGCGCCTGCTGGCCTTTCCCGATGGTGAACGCCGGCTCACCAACATTCTTCACCTCGGAGAGGTTCTGCATAATGCTGAAACCGAGCGACGGCTGGGCGTAACCGGCCTGCAAAAATGGCTGGCCGAACAAATGGGCCAGTCTGAGGAAGCCCCGGAGGACCACCAGTTGCGTTTGGAACGGGACGACAACGCCGTGCGTATCGTCACCGTGCATAAAAGCAAAGGACTTGAGTATCCCGTGACCTTCTGCCTCTTTTCATGGAAGGATTCGGAAATAAAGCGAGGCTCCGAGGAACTGGTTTATTTTCATGACGCCGCGCAGGGAAACAAGCTGGTGCGCGACTTGGGCCCTGACATTGCCGACGAGCATCGGCAACAGGCCAAGCAGGAGCGTCTGGCCGAAAACGTGCGCCTGCTATATGTTGCACTGACGCGGGCCAGTCACCGCTGCTATTTCACTTGGGGCGATGTCAAAGGGGCTGCAACTTCCGCACCCTCTTGGTTGCTCCACCGCCCACCGACCACAACCGGTCCGCTGCTGGAAACACTTGAAGCGCACTTCAAATCCTTGAGCGATGAATCCATGCTGAAGGACTTGATCCCGCTGGGGGAGAAGTCGAACGGTGCTCTTGCCGTCTCCGACCTGCCCGAGCCAGCGAAAGCCGTTTACAAACCTGAAAATGATGGCAGCGCAATCTTGGAATGCCGCCAGTTTAAGGGGCTCATCCGGCGGGATTGGGTCATCTCCAGTTTCACCTATTTCAAGGCGGGTTTGCACGAGGAACTTCCTGACCGCGATGCGGTCGCCGCTCCGGCAAAGGAAGAGGCTCCCGGAAAAGGGATGTTCGCTTTTCCAAGAGGAATGAAGGCCGGCACTTGCCTCCACGAAATTTTGGAGAAACTTGCTTTCAATGCCACCGGCGAAGACATGCTCAAGCTCGTCAATCAACGGTTGCCGGCACATGGTCTGGCCGGCCCGGGCCATTGCGAAGCGGTTCAGCAGATGTTGGAGGCACTCGTCCAGTTTCCACTCGACCCTGGACAAAAGGATTTCACCCTGTCGAAGCTCAACGCCTCCGATCGGCTTAGTGAGCTTGAGTTCTACTTCCCGATTCAGAACGTGTCGCCGGCTCGTTTGCAGGAATTACTTGGGAAACTGGGATGGTCATCGGCTGTGCCCGCGCAACTTGACCGACTGGCATTTGACCCGATCCAGGGCTTCCTCAAGGGATTCATCGACCTCGTTTTTAGATTTGAGGATCGCTATTACCTCGTGGATTGGAAATCCAACTGGCTCGGCAATCGGATGGAGGATTACTCGCCCGAGGCCATCAAGGACGAAATGCGGCGGCAATATTATTTCGTCCAGTATCACCTCTACACTGTGGCCCTGCATAAATATCTGGCTTTGCGTGTTCCCGGCTACGACTACGAGCGACACTTCGGCGGGGTGATTTATCTTTTTCTGCGCGGGCTCGATCCTGCCCACCCGGAGCGCGGGGCGTATCGAGATCGTCCATCGCGCAGCGCTGTCGAACAACTCTCAGCCTTGCTGGAGGGCAAATGAACATCAATAAATTTCAACACTCACCACCAGCCGAAACCCTTACCCCCATCGACCGGCACTTTTCCGGCTTGATGGCTAGATTATCAGGCAATGTGCCCGAGGTGAAGCTGGCCGCTGCTCTGGTGAGCCACTATCGCCGGCTGGGAAACATCTGCGTGGACTTGGACGAATACAAAATCAAGCCACCGCCAGTGGAGATTGCCGTTGAACTGGGATTTGATGTCTGGCCTGACAAATCAATTTTGCTCAAGGGACTCAAAGGCTCTCCGGTCGTGGGCCGCCCCGGCGATTTTAAGCCGATGATTCTGGATGACCAAGGCCGACTTTATCTCCACCGCTACTGGAAGTATGAATCAGAACTTGCGGAATCCATTGGCCGACTGGCGAATGGAAACGCCCCAGCCGTGGGGCAGCAGGAACTCAAGAAAGACCTGATCAGGTTGTTTCCAAAAACAAATGGGGAGGAAATTGATTGGCAGTTGGTCGCCGCTTTTGCCGCCATGCGCCGGAGGCTGTGCATCATCTCCGGCGGGCCAGGCACGGGTAAAACCCGCACGGTGGTGGTTCTGTTGGCACTATTGCTCGAACATCACCCGACAATGAGGATTGCCATGGCCGCGCCGACTGGAAAAGCCGCCGCTCGCCTTCAGGAAGCGGTGAAAAACGCCAAGGCCACGCTGCCCTGCGAGCAGGCAACCAAAGACCGGCTACCAGCGGAGGCCAGCACGATTCACCGGCTGTTGGGTTCCATCCCGGATTCCGCCTATTTCCGTCACAATGGAGATAACCCGCTACCGTTCGATGCGGTCATCGTTGACGAAGCCAGCATGGTGGACTTGGCTTTGATGGCCAAATTGGTGGCGGCCATTCCGCTGTCGGGGCGACTCATTTTGTTGGGAGACAAAGACCAACTGGCTTCCGTCGAAGCCGGAGCGGTTCTCGCCGACCTTTGCAACGGCGGAGAACAGCGCCGGTTTTCTGAGCAGTTCAACAAAGAATTCAAAGCGCTCACCGGCCAGACACTGCCGTCCGAACTATGCGCTGGCAACGCTTCAGAGCTGGCCGATTGTATTATTGAGCTGCGCAAGAATTATCGCTTCGGCGACCAAAGTGGCATTTATCGGCTGAGCCAAGCTGTTAATGAGGGGAATTCTGAAAATGCCTTCGCGGCGCTCCGGGACTCCGGCGGGGAGGCTAACGGCCAAATTTCTTGGAAAACGCTGCCGTTGCCGTCGGCACTCAAGGGGGCTTTGAAACCGCATGTGCTTTCACGTTACAAGGATTACCTTCAGGCTGCGAACCCGGCTGAAGCTCTCAATGCCTTTGGACGGTTCCGCATTCTCTGCGCCCTGCGGAATGGTCCCTATGGCGTGGAAAACTTAAACCGGTTGGTCGAAGAAATCCTGTCAGAGGCCGGACTGATCCATGCCGATGGGCACTTTTATGCGGGCCGCCCGGTGATGGTCGTTCGCAATGATTACAACCTCAAACTTTTCAACGGCGATATCGGGTTCGTTCGGACTAACGAAACGAAGGAACTTCGCGCGTGTTTTGCGGGACCAGAGCAAACCCTCCGCGAAGTCATGCCGCTGCGCCTGCCTGAACACGAAACGGCTTACGCCATGACCGTTCACAAAAGCCAGGGGTCGGAATTTGATAGGGTGTTGTTGATCCTGCCAAGGGAGGACAGTGCCGTGCTGACACGTGAACTGGTTTACACCGGGCTGACCCGGGCCAGCACCGGGGTCGAACTTTGGTCCGACCCGGAAATCTTCAAGACCGCTGTTCGCCGCAAAATCAGTCGCCGATCCGGTTTGCGGGAGGCGTTGTGGGCAGACCAAGTAAAAAGAACTACAAAATAAAAAACGACCGCGCCGGGAATATTTTATTTTCAAAACCATTCGAGGTTCTCGAATGGTTATTTTGAATGCAGAATAAAACAGACGATGCCAATGATGATCGCCATACAAATGCAAACCGGCAGGCAACCGCCCGACGGCTTCGCGGCGGATGGTGATTTTAAGGACGATATTCGTGGGGAGTGAAGCCAACGCTCGTCAAAAAGGACATGCGCGTCAAAACGAGCAGGCTTATGGGATACTGAAATCACAAATGCTTTAACGACTGCCCCACCATCAATGATGGGAGCCAAGAGCATGGCGTCATCTCGACTCAGGTGTCCCAAACTGGTGCCGGACAGGGTCTGAACCCTGACAGCGTTTCGATCGTGAGGATTCGATGGTTCGCGAACCAAAACCAAATCCATTCCCGGATGAACAGCGCCTACACCGGCATGGTAATGGCAACCCACTACTTTAACTGGTTGGGTGATGTCCATGACTCAACGCGGCAGGATTATGCCTTGGAGCAAGAACTCCAACTTGAGAGCATTCTTTGTCTTGTTTCTGTGGTCGAGCTGGCTTAGTCGCAGGGCAATGTTAAGATTGTTTTCCCTGCGAATATAAAGGGTAGTAACTAAATCAGTGGCAATACCGTAGGCAGCCAAGCAAACTTCGCAGGCAATCTCGCCCTTGCAAATTTTGTTTGGCGGAGTAACTATCACCAAACTGAGCTTCTCTAACGATGAATCACAATCGCAAACTGGAAACGGACTCTCGCTTATCATGTCTTCTGCGAAATCGAATTCCACCTGGAGATTCGTGTCTTCTGTCGAGGCATGGGGTCCAGCTTGTCCAGTATAGGCGTCGCCATCTACCCAAAGACGAACTAGAATATCCCTCGAAAATGTATCTCCTGGCCGGAAACCGAGCGCTCGAATCTTGTGGGCTCCCGATTGACTGACCTGAAAGACCTTCACCTCACCGGCAATGCAGGTTTTGATATAATACCCGTTCTGATTTACATATTGGTAAAGAACAGGCATAAACCGTCCCCCTCAGCAGACTGGCAGACTGCGACTAAACAACATATCTGGAGTCCGGCTATTATTTGTTTGAACCTCATGATTTGACGTGATTCGACAACAGACCTTTTACTCGACAAGCGCCTTAAGAAGTGCGTCGCGAACATCAGAGTAGTAATGGATGGTGACCCGGGTGGCGACTTCATCTGGTAACTCGACCAGTTGTTTGCGAGCTGAGATGGGCATGAGCACAGCCTTGGCTCCTTTGTCGGCAGCTAGTTCAACAACGGTGACAGCGTTGTGAACGGGTTCAATGGAGCCACCCAAATTGAGGCCACCCACAACCGCAAGCCCACCGGCCAGATTCTTTTGTAGAAGGGCAGAACAGAGGGCGAGAATCGTGCCCACCCCGGTTGCAACGCCACTCTTGGCGGCATCAAATGCACGCAATTGAACGGAGAATTCATGTGCACGGGGATCACGGTCGCCAACCAATTCTTTGCATCGTGCATATAGATTCTGTTCCGCGCAGCGGACGCTTTCCTTGAACGCTGGGGGGGCGGGTTGGTTCAGAATCTTCAAGCCAGATCCAGGCATTTCAGTAACATCAATGCGGAAAAGGCCGGGATGTTCATCTTGTCCACCGGGAGAAAGTGTCCAAACCTGGCCGGGAGGCAGCGGATCGTCGCCAATGCTGTCTTCGCTTTGAAGTTCCGGCGTGGCGACAAACTTTTCGACACCTTCCGGCAGGAGCTGATAGCTAAAGTGCGTATTGCGATACTCGGCAGCACCGATTCGTTTCTGCTGCTCTTTTACCCGTCTGCGGCACTCAAGCGCCAAACGTGCAGCCCACTCAATGGCATCGTCAGGAATAGTGGATTCGGCCCCGGGAAACATGAGCTTGAGAAGTGCGCTCATGGTCTTTTGCACCGCGTTCGTATCGCGGCCACTAAGCGCTCCGCCAAACTGAATGCGTCCCTGTAACCGGTTTAAGCGGCTTTGTGCACGAAGATGGTTCCAACAGGAAGAAAGAAAATCGCTGACCAGGCCGAAATGATCGGTCAACTGCTCACGATTGACTTTTGGAATATCCCACCCCGGTAAATAGGCATGAATACGATCCATGAAGGCAGTGTCATCACGCATTTCCGGCGGTAGCGGACCGAGCAAATGACCAATGCGTTGTTGATGGGAAACGTCCACATCAAAATTGCCAACCATGACCACGCTGCCAAACCCACGGATGCTTTCTTTGCCACGACTGAATTCGCCGGATTCCATATAGCCCTTCATGATGTTCACACCGTCCTTTTGGTCGAAGGAAATGCCGGAGACCTCATCAAAGCAAACCACGTCATATTGACAAACCAGGCCGCGCTGACCGTTGCTATTATTAACAAACATGCGGGCGACAGTGGCCTTGCCGCCGGAAACCAAGTGCGCGTATGGGGACACTTGTTGAAATAAATGGCTTTTGCCTGTGCCGCGCGGCCCGAGCTCAATCATGTTATAGTTGTTTTCCACGAACGGAACCATGCGCAGCAGCATGGCGTCACGCGTGCGCGGTGTCAGCGACGACGGCTCCAAACCGATACTGCGCAGCAGAAAGTCACGCCATTCATCAAAACTAAACAACGCGCGGCCTGTTTCCATGGTTTCCAGAACGTCACGACGCGAGAGTTGGATCTCCCGAAGGCTCACGATTCCGAACGGCCGGCCATTTTTTTCCTCAGCAATGACGGGATCATAGATTAACTCGATTTCAGCGTAAAATCCTCCCGTGAGCATACGATCATGTTCATGCACGAGTTCCTCGGTGATTCGGACTTCAGTCAGGCGCAGGCTGGGGAGTTCGGCAATGAAGCAATCATTCTTGGCATCCAACCGCGCGCGAATGATATCAATGAGTTTCACGCGACCCTGTTCTTTAGCGCGAGCCTTGAACAGTTCTTCCTCGCCAGCCCTGACAGTGCGGCTGGCGAGTTGTTTTTGGACAATGCCCAGGCCCTCCTGGATCTCATCCGGGTTGGTGCTGGAGCAATAGCGTCCGAGCAAAAACTCGCCGACATAGGTGGGGACGGGATACTGCCCCTTGAATTTTCGGACCAAATCCTTTCGGACAATCACGCCTTCAAAGGCTTTGGCCGCCAAATTATCTATTGCATCGAGTTCCATAATCAATTTTCTCCTACCACCACCGTGCGCTTCAACATGATTTCGCCTTGCGGATTGACCAAGACCAACTGACCGCCTTGACCCATCAGGGAATCGTCTTCCACCAAGAGGGAGACGCTGCCGTCTTCCGCGACCGGACGCAGCCGTGATTCGCTTGTGAGCCAGGACGTGGTCGGGTCGGCCGCTTGCTTGCGGAGGTCGGCGCACAATCCTACACCGCCCTCCACATGGACGACGAGTCGAAGATTTTTCCAACGAAGCGAAGTTATTCTCAAACCGGCGGCGGCACCTGCTTGACCAGCGCGCGTCACAGTGACTACGGGCAACAATGTCTCCTGAAGCGATAAACCGCCGTGGCTGTATTCTTGTGAGCCTAAAAAACAACAAACTCCGGGCGCGAGAGCGATCGGCTGAGTGGGATCCCAAAACCAGGAAACCACGGGGAATCCATGTTTCGTGCCGGACTCGGGCAAAGCACAACGGCCCCAACGTGATTGGGTGAGATGCTTTGGCAAATCAACCTTGGGCAAGCCGCCCGGCAGCAGCAACCAGCCGTGATCGGTTACCAATCGCACCTTTAGCCAACCCGCTGTAAACAGCTCTTTAACTTTAAGGGCCACAGTTTGGATTTCCTCAGACACACGCCAAGCTAGTTTGGCGCCTTCGTCGTGGCCCAGACGGTCGAGCTGGCCCACTTCGACCCAGGCGCATTTGGTGGTGTCCGCCATTTCACCCCAGCCGGGCAGAACGAACCCGAGTTTTTCCTGCAATTGGGCGCGAAAGCGTGGAGCGGTCATCTCTTTGCCTGAATCTTTTTCTGCGGTTTCAAAACCATCGCGCTTTGTGGCAGCATCAAGGAGTTCGGCCAGTGGTAGCCAGGCGGGTTTGCTGGTGGCGGTAACACTGGGCAATGCGGCCCATTCGTGAGATTCGGTGATGGCAAAACCCAAATCCTCAATGGCCACGGCCAGTCGGCGGGCGATGTCGTAGCGCAAACCATCCACAAAGAGATAAACAGTTCCAGGTTCAGGGGCGAGTGAGCGAGTGGCAGCACTGTCCGGGTTCGGGTATTCGGCAGCACGCTTTTGGACATGCTGGGCGCACTGCTCCAACCAGGGCAGATAAATTGCCCGAACGGCCACGCTGACGGCCTTAAAGTCATTGGCATTGCGAACTTCCGCCAAGGCGCGCAGCACGGAGCTATCCAGCAGCCACCCACAATCATGATACATCTTGGCGAGTTCCTCCCAAGTGTGCGGCAACCCGGCGAGTTCGAGGTTTGCTAGTAGCGAAGCAAAATGTTTCAAGCTTCTGGCCAGCGGCGCATCGCCGAGATCGGCCCAAACCGATTCCGCACGAGTTCCGTGCTTGGTGAGTAATTCCGACAACCGCTTCCGCGCCGTTTCAGCAGTGGCATTGGCCAGGGCCAACAATTCTTTACGCAAAGCATCTTCATCCCGCCGATTGATGGTTGGGTAGCCTTCCTGCAACGCACCAAAGAAATCATCTGGCTGAACATTTTCCAAGCGCGCCTTTACGCCGGCAAACCGGGTGGGCGCTTCTTTGAACCGTTGCCAAACCGCCGTCCAAGAACCTTCGCCGCGAGCCAGCCGCTCGGCGGCGGTAATCACCCCATCCTTTTCTGGATCAAAATTGAACTTCTCTTTGCACACGGCGCGGAAACTTTTCCACTCGGCACCCGCCCACGCTTTCTTGCGAACTTCAGGATCGCCGATCCACTGAAGCAACATACGAATCGGATCGCCCGCGACGAGGCTGCGAACATCAGCCGCTTCGATCTTCCCGTTTTGCAGTTCGGCCACATCCACCTTGAGCAAATGAGCCAGGCACTCAGTTAAAGCGGTGCGGGTTTCATTGTCCTGGGCCACGTCTAAACCCAGGCCACCGTCAGTGCTGGAAAGCAACGCCAGTGGCGTCCAGTCCTTGCCGCTTTTTTGCGTCCAGAACTGACTCTCGAATTGGAGGGCGAATAGGTGCAGGGCGATTTCCTTCATGGAAGCCGCACTGCGGAATTCGGCGCGCGAAATTCCTGGAAGATACAGCACCGGCGTGACGCCCTTGGGACATTCAGTTTCCATCGCAAAACGAAGATATGCCGCAGGGCCCTGTTTCTTCTCCGGGTGGTAATCACCCAATGCCCAAAGATGCGGATACGCATTGCGCACCTGTTCGATGACGGGCTCCCAAATTCGATCCGCATCCGTCCACAGCACGGCTCGCGGCGAGGCGCTATCATGAGAGTTGTAATCGGCGGCTTGTTTTAGAGCCTGGGTGATGAAATCAAGAATAGTCATGATGTTAAATCTATTTGCGTGCGTCCCGTTTGGTTTGCAATCGCAAATGCACGTTATTCCAGCGATTGTCGTTATCAGGATAATTCTTACCACCAACCGGATCAGTGCCCGGTTCTTCCTCGCACCAGAACCATGGATACTCCGCCCTGTCCCGCTTTGGTTCTTTGCCACGGTCTTTGTCCTTAATGGAGAGGGGAACGCAGCGCAGAATACCAGCGCCTCTCTTACCAATATCCGTTGCCATCATGAACGGACGGATGTTTAGGCGCACGCCGTCGTTGAAGTCGGGATGCCAGCCTTTAGCCTGCTTCGCGAGCGGCTTCCAACGGACAAAGATATCGTAGGGGGCTTCGCCTTCCAGAATCTTGGCCAGCTCGGTTTGCAACACTCGCGCTGCACCGAGGCGGGCATCGGACCCGGGCTTCTGGGCTTTGGAATCTTCTTCTTGATGACGAATCCAATCGCCAAGATAGCTGTAGGTCAGTTTTTGCAGAATGGCATGGTCGAGCTTGTGATAATTGACCAGGGCGTGGAAGCCGTCTTTACGACCGTCCCAGATGTGCCAGATGAAGGGCCGCTGAAGAAACAATTCGCAGTGTTGCTCGAAGAATTCGTCACGTAGCCACTCCTCCAGCGTGGTGGACTTGCTCCCTTTCCGTCCGGCACCGGCCAAAAGTGCACGTTCGTCGAACTTGCCCAAGGCTTTCGCCAATAAATCACGCACACGATTGGCGGCGGGTTGCTCACGATTGAGGGGCGGCAAACAGACGATACCGTCGTCATCCGCCAGCTTTTCCAATCCATCTGACTTGAGGGCTGGGCATTCGGGAAAACTGGAACCGGTCTGGCGCGGCCACTGGTAGCCGATCAGTCGTGCAACGGCCACATGCAACGGCTGGTCTGAATCTTTCGGATTTCCGTTGAACAGCCACTGCGTCGGGTCGTTGGAAAATGGCTTCGGCAATCCATCCGGATATTTCTTCATCGCCACCTTCTGCCAGTGCTCCAGATCGAAGGGAACTTTGACGAGCGCGCTTTCGGTAACGCTCAAACTCGAATCAAGCCTCTTCAAATCATCCAGGTAAGTTTGTGAAGTCAAATAACAGTAAATCGCCGGCAAGTGACTGTCGTCCTTGGCTACAAGCACGCCTATCGTAATGTCGAACTTGAATCCTGCATAGAGTGCGACCAGTTTGTTGCTGGTCACGTTAATCGTAAGCCCTTTTTTCCCCCATGCGAGTCGGCCTGCCTGCCATGCGCCGCCAATTCTATTCAAGGCTTTTAATTCTGTAATCAGCCGGTGATACTTTCGGTCACAGGCTTCCCAGCAAATAATGAAAGTGCAGCCCCCCACTAAAGAATTTGATTCAGTTGCTGTCTGAAAAAACTCCCACCCTTCTGCCACCTTCGGCAGTTCCCACCAACATAAAACAAATTGAGGGCCATCCGTAGTGCTGATTCCTTGAGCTGTATAAGCTTTCTCATCAAGCAGCGGCAAAGTTGAGCTTCCACTCGATATGATGATTCTCGAATCAGGATTTGCCAATTGAGCCAATTGCGAAATTCCATGAGGACGAAGCGAAAGTAACTCCGCAGCTTTAGCAGGTGGTGCCGAGCCTTCGGAAGTTTCTAGGCCAAAGAACTCGTGAGGTTTTTCAGGTTCTCTATTTGTTAGCGCCACCAACGCCACACTTACAACCTCACCTCCGATTGTCTCAAATGCGTGTGGGCCTAATTTGCCAGCAAAATTCCATCTAACCTCTTTAAGGGTTCGACAACGGTATGATTTGTATTTTCCTAGGAACAACCATGCTTGCGGTGTGACGAGAGCAGAACTGCCAGCGTGACTGCAAAAGTCTAGGCACCGCTCGACAAAACATGTGGCAAGATCCGTCTTGGCTTCGGGGTGAACGCGCTTACAGTAATCTTTGAGATCATCATTCTGATTTCCGCGCCCTAAGTAAGGCACATTGGTCGCGACGAGCGTGAACTGGCCGGAGAGAATTTCCGCCGCCTTGGCCAGCCCGCGCGCGGTCACAGCCATTTCATGCGCGGTATCGTCCTTGGTTTCCTGCGCCAACGCCTTTTCGAGCAGCGGCTGGAGTTCTTGAAAATCAGCTTCCACCAAATCGCCTCCCGTGACGCGCGGGTTGATAAGGCTACCCAGTATGGGTGCATCCTTGAACAACGCGTAGAGCCGCGCCATGCCGCGCTTGAGCCGGTCATTATCGCCCGCCAGAGCGATCCAATCCTTCTCTGCCGTGTGCGGAGCGAGTCCGGAGCAGGCCAGGTGTAGAGCGGGCAACAGTTGATAGCCGCCGAGTTTCCAAGCAGTTAACGCCAGGTTAAACGCGGCAATTTGCGCGCAGCGTTCATCGAGTTCGAGATTGAACAGGTTGTCGCACAACGTGGCATAAATGGCCTGCGCGGAGGTCAGGCTTTCTTCCTCCATTCGCATCCGCGCCAGTAGCGGCAGCGCAAATACCACGAAGTGCCCACTGCCCATGCAGGGATCGAGAAAGCGAATTAGCTTCGCCACCTTTGGCCAGCCGGAGAAGATTCCGGCGGCAGGCGACCAGGTCTTTGTCGCATCATCCTGTATGAAACGCAGGTAGGTCCAGTTGATACCGAGGCCGTCTTTGACGGGGAGCGATGCTTTGGCGCGAGCTTCCGCTTCGGTCGCGGCACGAATTGGACCGAGCTTGCCCGCCCACCACGCGCCGAGGGTATTGTGAAGGAGAAACTCCACCATGTAATCCTCCGTGAAAAGCTGGGTCACCGCCGGGATTTCGTCCGCACCTCGTTTCTTATTGGTCTTGTTGATTTCTTCCTTCCGCTTTTCCTGCCAGAACTGGTAGGTCCAACCGAGAGAATCGGCGGCGGTGAAGACTTCCTGCGGCAGTGAATCAAGTAGTCTTTTGAGTTCAACCTCATCGTTGAGGGCCAAGCGCAATTGCAGGACTGGATCATCCGAACGGAACACGCCGGGCAGCGTCTTGGCCGCAAATCGACACGCGAGTTCAAAGCCATCGCGGGCTAACAGCTCTGGCGCAAGTTCATCACACTCTTGCAGTGTAACCGGAACGTCGCCGTTTTCGGCGTCACTGCGAAGCAGATGGTTATCGGCCAGGAAACGAGTGAATAGCAGACGATGCCAGTGTTCGTAGGCGGCGGCTTCAACGAGATGCCGGATAAGCGCTCCGGAATTGCGCATAGACTTGCGTAGATGCCTTACGCAACTCGGCACCAATATCTTGTTGTAGGGGAGCTACTGGATCAGGTTCAGCCAGCAAGGAGCGATGCGTGCGAATATCGCTTAGCTGTTGTTGCCAATCATTGTGTTTAGCCAATCCGCCCGTGAATGCGAGAAGACGTTCGCAGGTTTGAAACGCGGGGCTTCGCTTTTCGATGGCCGCCGCCAATTCGACCCACTTTTTCAAATCAGCCTGAAGCGCGTCTTTACGATCATGTAGCGCCATGAGCAATTCATTGCCGGACTTGTTGTCCAGATCGAGCCACTGGGTTTGACCCGGGCGTTCTGGAGCGGGGGCATCTCCACCAGCCTTGGCGGCGAATGTTTTGGCACTGGCCAGGAAGCCAGATGCAGCGCCTTGTTCATCACCGGGAGTGAATTTGTAACCAGCGGCCTGGTAAAGCTGTCGCACTTTCAATTTTTGCGCCGCAGTCAAAACGGGATGTTCCACGCGGTAATCGGCCGTCCCTAATTTCTTTTGATCAATCTCAGCCAATGCGAGCGGTTGGC
Organism: Verrucomicrobiota bacterium; assembly: GCA_050014435.1. GTDB lineage: Bacteria > Verrucomicrobiota > Verrucomicrobiia > Limisphaerales > Palsa-1400 > DASRLE01. Next base: position 80,683 of record JBEKDI010000006.1, read on the forward strand.
CATTTATGCGGGCAGTGAGGTGATTACTTGCCAAAAGCGTGGCGAGGACGGCATCCACCGCATCTTGGGGCCAGCCGTAAGGCGGGGCGCAAAATTGTTTTCGTAAATCAGTGCCTTTCTTACCCGCGCCGATGGCTTTGATGAGGTCGGCAGCGACCGGATGAGTTTGCGGATCGCCATTGTAGCCATCCCAATGGATCATTCAGGAATACTTCGCGGTTTTTCATAAATGTTATCGTTCAGATAGAATCGGGACGGCTAGGTAATCCCAGCCATCGCGTGCACCTAAAAAGCGGTAGATATTTTCCTCGCGTTCACCTGGAAAAAACACCAGGAGGAAGCCCTTGAAGGATTGTTCAAGTTCAGCGAGAATATCGGAAACATGCCGGTAATCGAAAAGTTCCATCAAACCTGTGAGGGCGAAAACCGTGCGGCTGGGTTCCGTGGCCTTCGCCAATTCAGTGCGAACAAAGCTCACCAGTTGTTCCTGAAACTCATTTTTAGCATAGGTTTTGATCAACTTGGGCTGCCGAAACCAGCTAGCGAGTTCATCGGGATCCACTGATTTAAACCATGCCGCCAACTGGCCGCGGAGATCAATCGTATGCCACAAATAGCCGGCATTGTTGGTGGCAAGGTCAAATTCGCCCAGCTTGGCTTGAAGCCGGCGTTCATCCTCTGGTGAATACACGGCAAACCATACGCGTTGAGCCGGCGGCAGGCTGGCCGAGTGGCTCGACGAGATATGCTTGCGGTAATTGGCTATGAGATTATCAAGCTGGGACATCGCAAATCCTTTGTTCGTGTGGGGTCAGTAGATCGCTAAAATCAAACTCAAATATTCCCCCGGCAAATTTGAAGCCGATCAGTCCGCGAGCAGCAGCGAGGGGAAGTTGCGCCAACAAAATCGAAGGGTCTTTAGCCACCAATTGACCGTAGGCGGATGCCAAAAGCTGCTGGCCGCGCAGACCGGCGAGAAAACCGGCGAACATTGCATAGGCGGCGGCGGTGGGGCGACACGCAGGAAGCTGGCGGATTTTTTTGGCCCGACCCGACAGGTGGCCGGCGTAAGTCCAGGTGGTGTTCACGTTTTGGGCCATTGATTTTTTCATGGCGGCGCTAAAGCGACCCGAAAAAGAATCCTCCAGATATTCCTCCATGGTCGCACGAGGAAGCACCTCCCCCAGCCGGAGACGCTTAATCAGTTCAAAACTTTGCTTTAATTGGGGATCACGACAATAAACGCAGACCAGGGCCAAAAGTGGAATGGAAACATTGTCCTGTTTAGCAAAGGCTCTGAGCACGCGAAACAGCGCCTGAGTCGCATCCAGCCCATAAAGTTCTCGCAAATGATGCAAACTATTTTTCCGGCTCGACAAGGTGGGCTTGTCGAGAATGTTGTCTTCGATCACCGCTTGCTCGATCTGATCGGCAGACGCCGCGCGCGGAGTGTGAGCCAAAAGCGCAGTCAATTCATGGAGCATCATCGATCGCGCGGCATGTCCGCCCACCCGGCCTTCGCGTAAACCCAGCATCATGCGAATCTCCGTTGAAGAGGTTGGCACGAAAGGAAGGTCATTCGCGGTCAAAGTCACCAGGCTTCTCCCTGGGGTTTAGTTTTTTTGGTCGTTGGAAGCATATTGCTTGGAATTATTGTTTCATTGGCAAAAAGATACAAGATTTGAAAACAATGCGGAGAACAGAACAGTCGTGGCGGCCTCTCCAAAAGAAGAGCGGCCAATCAGGCACGTTGCGTTGTAAAAACCGTGTTTTCATTTTTTATTTGGACAACATGAAGCATAGGGTATGACAACCGCTGTCATTGCCAAAGTAAATACGCAGGTGAAAAAGAGGCAAAATGGATTGGTTTCGGCCAATTTTTCTTGATTGCAACATGGGCTTTCAATTCAGTCTCCACGTCAGCATTCTGCCGGGTCTCAAGTTGAACTTGAGCGGCATTGTTCATCCGCTCAACATTGATTCCGCCGTGACCAACGCGCGCTTTGCTACGCTCCACGGGCTGGCGGTCGGCCCTGTCTCCCTCTCGACCACGCCCGTTCCGCTTCGCAAACCGCGCGCTCGTCACGAGCGGCATTTGCAATGGGCCGCAAGACGCGGCGAGCTTCCGTCTGCGGCTCGGCGGCGGCGTTGCGCTCCGACTCCGTTCCAGCCGTCTCTCCGTCTGCGCTCCACTGTTTCCGCTCGCCGACCGCAGACCGAAGCCAGATAATCCGCATACGCGGGCAAGGTGCTGGATTCGCCAATCAGCGATTGGCCAATGTCAGATTTTCCAATCACTGATTGTAAAATTGCGAACCATTCGGCTTGTCGCCGGGACAGCGCGATGAAACCCCCTTTGATTGTAAGGCGGCGTCGGTCGCGTCAAGGATACTACGGCTCGCTCGCTTAAACGCTCGCGCTTCCGTTCCTCCTTTGACCCGCCCGCCGCCGCCGGGGAGTTTTGCCTCTAGGTTTTCATCGCGGGAAGTCTGTCTGCCCGATAGAAGATTTAACTGATTTGCTACAATTCAGGGCTGTTATTTCTTCGCAATTTTGTGTTAAATGGGATTATTGCTGAAAGAAACATTGCACGGTTAGTGAAAAACACTGTAGAAAAAACGTTGCATCGGAATGGCCAAATGCGTGAGGTAGTGCCTTTGCGAAACGGTCGCAGGCATGGTGTTGTCCGCGTCTGGCACAAAAACGGGGTTCTGGCCAACGAGGAACGCTATCAAAATGGATTACTGCACGGTGTCTGCCGTCAGTGGAGTGAAACCGGACGTTTGCTGGGCAAATACCAGATGATTCACGGCACGGGTGTTCAGCGCACCTGGCACGAGAATGGCCGGTTGCAATTGGAATTTTCCACCGTGCGCGGCGATTTTTCAGGACGCTATCGTTTGTGGTTGAACGACGGAGCGTTGATGTCCGAGGAAATTTATCTGCACGGGCGTCCCGTCACCGCCGAGGAATACCGCGCCGCCCGCGCCAAAGACAAATCATTGCCCAAGCTGACCGGCAAAGCCGGAAAACCGCTGCCGAACACGGTCGCCACGGAAAAGCACATCCATCAAGTTTTTGTCCGTTCACTTTTGGCGCAGAAGAATCGCGCCGAGGCAGCGGAGTGGCTGAAAAGCGGCGACAACGCCGTGCGTTCACTTGGACGATTCAAGCGCGTGAGCGATTCCCTGAAATTTGTTGAGGCGCTATGCAATGCAGGCGCGACCGAGGTGATCGCGCCCGACATCTACGCCAGCAAAACCGGAGATCAATTTGCCGATTGTATTTTGGTGAAACTGCCGGGCATTGCCGCCAAACGGAAAGCCGTCCGCAAAGTTTGTGCGCAATTGTCGAAGCGCAAACTCGGCGCATACCAACCGGACAAGGACATCGGCGAGTCGCACCTGTATCTCTTGCTGGCCTGATTCACAGCACAATCAGGCAGTCACGCATTTCGTCCAGGGTCAGTTCGCCACTGGTCTCACGCTCTTGCAGCAGGCATTCCGATACAGCATCCCCGACCAACTTTTCCACCGCGTCGCGCATCGGTCGCGCGCCCAGCTTCGGGTGAAAACCTTTGCGCACTAGAAACGGCAAAACCGTTTTGTCCAATTCCAGCTTGTGTCCGCGTTCCCGCAGGAATTCAATTTCACGCGCCAGAAATTTCTCCGCAATCTCCAACTGGTGTTCGTAACCCAAACGACGGAACACGAGTTTTTCATTCACGCGCGCGAATATTTCCGGTCGCAGGGATTGTTGCGCCCGCGTGAGGACGTGGCGTTCCAATGTCGCGTCATTGGAATGTTGCAGGCTCATCAATTCCGCCGAGCCGATGTTTGACGTGAGCCAGATATAATAGTTGCTGAAGTCCAGCGTCTGGCCGGTCGCCACCGTGATCCGCGCCGCGTCGAGCAGTTGCAACAGGATGTCCAGCACGCGCGGATGCGCTTTTTCCGCCTCGTCAAACAGCAGCGAGCCTTCCGCTGCGCGCTCGCGCACTCCGCCCAAATAACCAACTTCGCCAAGCCGCGCGCCGAGCAGTAGGCCGAGCGATTCTTGATTCTGAAACTCCGACATATCGAAGCGGAATAATTGTCCCGGCCCGAAGATTTGATTTGTGGTCACGATCACCGTTTCCGTTTTGCCGACGCCCGTCGGGCCGAGCAGCAAAAAACTGCCGCGCGGACGACCCGGTTTCGTCAGGCCGAATTCGCCGCGTTGCACCGCCGAGACGATACGCGGCAGCACTTGGGACTGGCCGCGGATTTCGTGTGGCAGCAGCGTGTTCAGTTTCTGGAGCTTGTTAAGTTTGTTCGTGTCTATTGTTTTATTCATCCCTGAACTTTTACACGGACTGCCCCCGCACCTTGTGTCGCACATACACCGATGAATTTCTCCTTCTGGCAGAGTGGGCGCGTAATGCAGCGAATGAATCGCTGCCAGCAACAAAAAAATAAAACAACGCGTATGAAGATCATCAAACACATCCAACCGAAAAACCGTTCGCGGCTGCCGTCGCTCCTCGTCGCCGCCGCCGTCCTCGCCCTCAACACCATCCCGGCTTGGGCACAGTCCACCACGTTCAGTTCCACCGACCTCAAGACCGGCATCAGCAACAGTCTCGCCGTAATCATGATGTTCGGTTTCGTGCTCGGCATTTCGTGCGTCATCTACGGCGGCTTCGCCATCCGGCGTGGCGACGTTGACCAGGGCAAGATGTCCATCATCGGCGGCGCGATCATCGCGGCTGCTCCGGCGGTCATTTTCGCCTTTTTCAAAATCTTCGGCCTCGATTCCAACAGCGCCGTCGGCGTCGGCACCTTCTGAATCTGCACCGCACCAACCCCCAACCGCCCACGAGCATGAAATCCGAACTCCGCTTCACCGATACCAACGCCGCGTCCGATTCCAAAGGCCGCACTTGGGGTCTCGAAGGCGGCTTGTTCTGGTGGCTCGTGGGCGGTGTCGGCGTGGCCATCACGGTGTTCTTCGTCCTGCTCGTGATGATGAACACCTCCTTGCTGACGGCCTTCCTCGCCGCGCTCGTGCCGCTCGGCAT
>JBEKDI010000007.1:0-82783 GCA_050014435.1 Verrucomicrobiota bacterium
GCTCTACGCTGTCAAGGGTTCGGCGGACGGCGCCACTTGCTGGAGCGTCTCCTTGAACTGGTATTTGAACAGAAATGTGAAGTGCATTTTCGAATATTCCAACACAACATTCGACGGGGGCAGCAAGACGCCGGGCACCGTCACGGGCCAGACCGAACAGGCCCTGCTGGGCCGCTTGCAATTTGGCTTCTGAGCCGGATTCGATGCATGAGTCGCTACATCCCCTACTTGCTGTTGGCATTGGCCGTCCAGCCGGTCCTGGGCCAGAAGACGGTTTCCTTGCTTAATGTTTCCTACGATCCGACGCGGGAATATTACAAGGACATCAACGCCGTCTTCGGCGACTCCTGGCAGAAGAAGACCGGCGAGGTGGTGACAATCGAGCAATCGCACGGCGGTTCCGGCAAACAGGCCCGTGCGGTGATCGATGGTTTGCAGGCCGACGTGGTTTCTCTCGGGCTGGCTTGGGACATCGACCAACTGCATGACCAGGGCAGCCTGATTCCAGCCGATTGGCAGACACGTCTACCTGATGACAGTTGCCCTTATTCATCCGCCATTGTCTTTCTGGTCAAAAAGGGCAATCCCGGGAAGATCAAGGATTGGAACGATTTGGTGCGGTCGGGCGTGACCATTGCCATGCCAAATCCAAAAACGTCCGGCGGCGCGCGCTGGACATACCTCGCGGCCTACGGCTATGCCTTGCGCAAGAACCACAACTCCGCCACCGCCGCCACGCGGTTTGTTGCGCAGCTTTACCACAATGCCCCCGTGCTGGATGAAGGCGCGCGCAGCGCGACGATGACCTTTGCCGAGCGCGGCATCGGGGATGTATTGATCAGTTGGGAAAACGAGGCCCTGCTGGTGTTGGACAATTTTGGCCGGGACAAGTACGAGATTGTTTATCCTTCATTGAGCATTTTGACCGAGCCGCCCGTTTGCCTGGTTGATAAGTATGCCGACGCCCACGGCACGCGGAAGGAAGCGGAAGCCTACCTGCAATTCCTCTACACACCTGAAGCGCAAGAGATCGCGGCCCGGCATTATTTCCGCCCGCGCCTGGAGGAAGTGGCGCGCCGGCACGAAAAAGCGTTCCCGCGCATGAATCTTTTCAAACTCCAGGATGTTTTTGGAAGCTGGAAGCTGGCCGAAAAAATCCACTTCCAAGAAGGAGGCATATTTGACCAGATCTCCAGCAGCCGTCGTTGATGAGGACGCGCCGCTGCCCTTCGACGAAGCGCCGTCGTGGGGCCATGGGAAGTCCAATTCGTTGCCTGGTCTGAAATTCACGCTGGGGTTCACGGTTTTTTACCTTAGCATCATCGTGCTGCTGCCCATCGCGGCGCTGGTGCTGAAGTCGTTTCATTTTTCCTGGGCCGAGCTGTGGGCGCTGGCCACCAATGAACGCGCGCGCGCGGCGTATGAATTGAGCTTGATCGCCTCCCTGGCCGCCGCGCTGATCAACGCCGTTTTTGGAAGCCTGCTGGCCTGGGTGTTGATTCGCTACGAGTTCCCGGGACGCCGCTTGCTGGATGGGTTGGTGGATTTCCCGTTCGCGCTGCCCACGGCGGTGGCGGGGTTGACGCTGGCCAACTTGTTTGCCGAACACGGCTGGCTGGGACGATACCTGGTGCCCATCGGAATCCGGGGTGCCTTTACACCGCTCGGAGTGGTCATCGCCCTGACTTTCGTCGGCCTGCCCTTCGCGGTGCGAACCTTGCAGCCGGTCCTTGAGAACCTGGACCGAGGCGTCGAAGAAGCCGCCGCTTGTCTGGGAGCCAGCCGCTTCCGCACCTTCGCCAGCGTCATCGCGCCCACCCTTTTCCCCACGGTCCTGACCGGCTTCGGCCTTTCTTTCGCGCGCGCCTTGGGGGAATACGGGTCGATTAAATTCATTTCCGGCAACCTGCCCAGCACGGAAATCGCGCCCGTGCTCATGGTGACGCGACTCGACCAATACGATTATACCGGCGCCATCGCCGTCGCGCTGGTGCTGATGGTGTTTTCCTTCGCGCTGTTGTTCACCCTGAACTGGATCCAGGGCTGGGCCGCCAAATTCCAACAGCCATGACCCCGCCTCCCGCCCCACCCCAACGCCTCATCACGCCGCCTTCCACGCAGGAAAACCCGGTGGCGAAATGGATTTTGATCGCGGTGGCGGGCGGGTTCGCCGCGCTCTTTTTGTTGCTGCCCTTGATCAATGTCTTTGTCCAGGCCTTCTCCGGCGGCTGGGCGCCTTACTGGAAAGCCGTGACGGACAGGGACACGGGCTCCGCCATTCGGCTGACCTTTCTTGTCGCGGCCATCAGCGTGCCATTGAACGTCGTCTTCGGGCTGGCCGCGTCCTGGGCCATTGCCAAATTTAACTTCCGCGGAAAAGCCATGCTTTTAACTTTTATCGACCTGCCGTTTTCCGTTTCGCCGGTGGTGGCCGGATTGATGTTTGTGCTTCTCTTCGGGGCCAACGGGTTGTTTGGGGACTGGCTGACTGCGCATCATCTCAAAATCATCTTTGCCCTGCCCGGAATTGTCCTGGCCACGATTTTCGTCACCTTTCCCTATGTGGCGCGGGAATTGATCCCCATCATGCAGGACCAGGGTTCGGAGCAGGAAGAGGCGGCTTTGACCTTGGGTGCCAATGGTTGGCAAACGTTCTGGTATGTGACGGTCCCCTCGGTCAAATGGGGCCTGCTCTACGGCATCATCCTTTGCAATGCCCGCGCCATGGGCGAATTTGGCGCGGTGGAAGTGGTTTCTGGCCACATCGCCGGCCAGACCGACACCCTGCCCTTGCGCGTGGACAAACTCTACAACGAATTCGACCCAGTGGCCCCCTTTGCCGTGGCGACGCTGCTGGCGTTCCTGGCCCTGGCAACGCTGGGTGTGAAACTTTTCCTGGAATGGAAAAGCCGGGATGAGGCGTGATTTGAGATTTCTGACGCGCGCGCTTGAACGGAAGGGACGCTGCCTGAAGGGGCGGATAAAAAAATGTTTGAAAATGGTGCGATTAAACCGGATTAAGTGCTAGCAAGTGCGATTAAGTCGGATTTTTTGGGCCTGAATCCAGAGAAACGCAAAGCCGCAAAAAGCGTCCGCCGCCGCCAAGGCTGAGGCGGACAGAAAAAGCGCAAAGGAAGGCCGCGGTGCGGATTTCACTGAGGTCAAGATCAAAAAAGGCCGAGTCAACCACGGAGAACGCGGAATACGCGAACTCTGACGGTTGCCGGGGAAAAAAGATTCGCCACCGGCCATTCGCCATTCTTCACTTCTGCATTCTGCATTCTGCCTTCATAATTCTGACTTTTTGCGAATCATGGCACAAACAGGGAAAAGTGTATACCCCGCGGCGGGGTCAATTTTTGTAACCACGAAACCCTTGCAAACATTGGTTAAAATGGGTGTCGATGGCGTTGCTGTCAAATATGTATTCTTGGCAGGCGTCCAAAAAGCGGGGTTTCTTCAGCGGCGCACGGAGCGGTTGCCATCCGTGCCGTCCGGTGTGAACCGTGATCTACCGCTTTGACCAGGGACTTTTCAGTTACTTCTCTGGATTCGGCCAGACCCAATCACCGTGATCTTTATCAAGATCTGCATTCACCCAATTCTTCTGGCGGACGATGATTCCGCCGTCATCTGTTCCATTCCAGCCCACGGAGTAGAGCAGGAACCGTCCATTGTCAGTGCGCCGATAATGCAAGGGCTGGCCGTTGATAATGTCGCGCGGGAGCTTCTCGATGAAACGGGGCGCCAGCGCGTCCAGCGTGGCTGGATATTCCCCTGCGGCCAAACGGTGGCGTTCCAATGCGCAGACCACGCGCGCCCGATCCAGTGAGAATTGCATGAAAGCGAGATTTTGTACTTCTCTCTCGTAATACATGTATCCGGCCACCATGTTCCACAGGGACAGATGCTGACGGATGTGTGCCATTGCTTCGTGGCAACGCTTTTCGACCTCAGCGGAGAGGATTCTCTTTTCAACCTCGGCCCCGGTTCGGAGCGATTGCTGGCTGACTTGGGACACCGCAACATCGTTCTGAAAGAACCAGCCTCTTGGCATGAAATCCAATAATGTATCTCTGTTAAAAACCCGCTCGCGCGGTGATTTGTTAAGTTGCGCCCAAAAGTCATGAAAGCTCCTTCTCCCGAAATAATCAATTTCCTCGATTTTCTCAGCACGGCAACTCCGGACGAAATAGTCGTAATCGGACAAGAAGTCGAAGTTAGCCAGTTCTTTTTCGAGCACAGTGAGTTGGATGTCCGACCATTTTTGGTCCACCAAACCCTGCCAGACCGGTTGCAGCGCGTCGTTCACCTTCGTAATGCGCCACCCTTGGCGCCAAAATTCGCGCCACGGTTCGTGACGATCAATATGCGCCAGATACAAAATGAGCTTGATTTCCTCCGAGGCCTTTTCGGCCTGACCATCTTCCAATTCTGCAACGGCACGCAACCGCAAAACCGGTACGCAATCCTCGATCGGAGCCAGGTATGGCGCTGGGAATCCAAAAGTGTCTTCCGGGAGGGATCTGAGTGGAAACTGGAAAAACGGGCGCCTACTGGATTGCCGCAATTGTTCGATGGCTGAATCGTACTTGCTCAATGCGAGCAAAACGTCAGCCGGGGGCGACTGCGGTTGCGGCGCCACGGGAAATTCGTTCGTCGCAACCTGCTTGGGCATGTCGTCGGGCAGCGACGCTTGGTATCCACCTCCGCGCTGAAACCTGCCCCGATACCTGTTTGCATTCTGTTTTGTCTGCCAGTTTGAGTCGCCGGGGGCGCGGTAGTAGGTTTGAAAAACTCTCAGATCAATTCTTCTCCCACATTGCCAGTTGCCCTGAAAATCATTGGTGGGCCAGGGCTTCCAGTCGTAGGGGGCGTTGATCCTGATGCCCAAACGAGGCCCGCCGTTGGTGGTTTCTTCTTCAATCCCTTGCTCGTTCCGAACCATATGGTTTAGGCAGCTATTGGAAACGAGCGGCGAAAATGCGAAATTTTGGTTATCCGGCACGATTGGCGGCACAAAACTGGCATAGTCAAATCGCTCCCCCTTGGTTTCGGCGGCGCGTTTGAATTGCTCCCAATCCCGTTTTCCGCGCCAATCTTCCTCGCTGTAAAACAGGGCGACGACCAATGCGAGGCCGGCAAGGCCATACAGGTAACGGCGAATCATCCGCCAACTAAACAGCCAGCGGAGTAATCTCCAGATCCCAATGAACAGCCATGCAAACAACGACCGGGTCCAAAACACCGGGAACGCGAGAACGACCAAGCCCCCAAACACAACCGCACTTTTGGTGATAAATCCAGGCGGAGCCGAACCGGAGGCCGTAAAATTACCCAAGTCCATCCCCCTGTTGAGGGCCACATTCAACCAGATGAGCGAACCAACCGCCGCACCGTATAAAACCCGGCAGAAGTTTGGCCAACCCATCCACCATCTACGCCCAAGGACTTTATTTTCTTCGTTCATTCGACCGAAGACCGCTCCTTCCCCGAAGATGCGCTATGCTTGCTTTCTTGTAAACGTTTTTGTTGACGGGAGAGGCACGCCATGTGCTCTAGTCCGTGTTCTAAGAATGTGTTTCAAAAATCTCAATCATTAGGGTCACGGCTCGGCAGGAGCCTCGCCCTGCCGAACCGTTTGTGCAGGGCGAGGCTTCAGCCGGGTCATTTACAGGAATGAGTTCGATGAGTCGCATTTCAAAACACGCTGTAGGAATTTGAACGAGGACTAGGTTGTCTGGGTTGCGACCACTTAAACGGCGGGCGTTCACGGCGTGATGGGCACTGCCCGCTGGTTTGGTCGTTCACGGCGGAGGACCTTTGCGCCCTCGGCGGTGAGGCGCAGATACCAGTCTGCCGGCATTCCTTCGTAGGTGGCGAAGTGGCCCTGGGTGGGAGGTGAATTTGTGACTTTGAATATGGCGGTGCCTTCGTCCACTTCGTCGAACATCCCCACAAACGCCATGTCCAGGCCGGCTTGGGCGGCGTCGTAAAACTGTTTCCACAAGGAATCGCCTTTGAGGCGCGGAATTCCGGACGTGCCCGGCGGGAGGCGTTTCAGGTTGTCCCAACTGAAACCCGGATAGACCTGCGGCAGATAGAACATCCCGGCTTTCGTCGCGGCGGCCATGTCACCGGGCCAATAAGCTGTGGCCGCGTATTTGTTGGTGACTCCGTTGCTGACGACGAGCGAGTAATTCCCCGTGTTCCACGGGCAATAGCCGTTAAAGCTCCGGTAAATGTTGGTCCATTCGCCCGTGGCTCCAGCCCGCCAGTCCCACCAACCGCTCCCGATGAGCGTCACGGGGCAGATCGCGTTGGTCTTGAACCACGCGATGATCAGCTTCGGGAGCGCGGGGTCGGGGAAACGCTCAGGGTAAAAGCCAAAAATCATCAACACCGGCCTGCCGTCGTGGCGGAGGTAACGCGGGTCTTGCGTGAGCTCGAGGCCGTCCGCGAGATATACCCAATCGTTGGTCAACTGGCTGAAGAGCGCTTTCGTATTCGCGCCGCTCATGTCGTACTCGAGGCAGAAAACCCTGCCCGTCCGGTTCGCCGCGGCGCGCACATGGGCAAGCACATTGGACTTCCACGCCTGAATGTTGTCCGGCGGGGTCTGGTTTACGAAGCGCTGCACCACTGCGCCGTCGATGCCGTATTGCTGCATCCAGTCGAAATGTTTGTCCACCGTCTGCTGGTCCTGGGCGCTGTACAAATACGCCTGCGCCCCGTCGGGATGGGTGAAGCCGGACACCGCATATTTGCGGGTGTACTCGCTCACGTCCGGCCACATCTCGAACGTGATCATGCTCAGCGCGTTCGTTTTGGGCGGTGTGCTCCAATCGCGATTCCAATGGTCCCATTCCGTGCCGCCGTCGCCGCCTGCGCGAAACCAGCCTTGATATCCGCACAACACTTTCTTGTGCAATGTCGTGGCGTCCACTGTCTGGACCGGGGGCGCGTCTTGGATGGGACGAACCCCTCTCCGTGGCCCTCTCCCCACTTCGTGGGGCGAGGGAATCGGCAAATCCTGATGTGGCGGTGTCGGGATCGGGGGGGAGACGGGGTTGGTCTGCAAGATCAGGGCGAGGGCGGCGGCAAGAGCGAGCATCGGACAAGAGTAGTGAACGCGGTTTCGGAGGGCAACGATTTAGCCGACCAACAGTTTTGGCCTTGGTCCGCCCTGCCGGAAAACCGTTAAAACGGTTGGAAAATCCAACGGCTCCAGCCATCCCCCTCGTTGAAACGAGGGGTTAATGAGAAGCACTGGATTGGGCATAATCTAACGCCCGATTGAGTTTTCCAGGCAGACTTGGCGGTAGATTTGGGCGAGGGGTTTCATTTTGCGGGGCAATCGGGCGTCGCTGAAGTCCACACCGAGCAAGCCGAATTTTTTGGAGTATCCGAACTGCCACTCGAAGTTGTCCAGCAACGACCAGTAGTAAAAACCGCGCACGTCCACGCCGCCGGCAATGGCGCGGTGCAGGGCAGTTAGGTTTTCCTTCAAATCGCGTTCGCGGAAAGCTTCATCTTCCGAGGAGCAGCCGTGTTCGGTGAGGTAAATCGGCAGGCGGCAGTTCTGGTACATTTCCCGCAGGGCGCTTTCTAGTCCGATGGGATGGCGCTCGAGCATGTCATCGCATTCCACACCCAACTGGGCCAGTTCCTGATGAGAAAATCCCACCGTGGGCACCAGGGGTTTCAGATTCCTGAAGCGCATTCGGCCGTAATAATTCACGCCGAGAAAAGTCGAGGCTGTTTTCCGTTCGCCGCCGAGAAAGCTTTCCAGCACAAGATGATTCATCTGCCCGTGGACGAAGGCCGTGAAGAGCGTGTCCCACGGGGAAAACTTGTTGTAAGGCTGAAAAAAGGTCCAGTTCTTCGAGAAGCCGACTTCGACTTTGCCCAGGGAACTGCCGGCTTCGCGGATGACGCGGCAGACTTGTTCGTGGGCTTCGGCCATGTAGCGGACGACGGCCCGAAATGAGAGCAGCCGACCCTTTCGCAGTGGCGGAAACTCGCCAATCAAATAACCGCAGGAGGCATAGGTGTCGGGTTCGTTGAACGTATTCCAGATGCGGACATGGCCCCGCAACGCGGCCACCAGACGGGTGGCGAAATCGACAAAAGCGGGAATTGTGGCGGGATTGGTCCAGCCGCCCAGGGCGTTGATCCATGGTGGATTGGAGAAATGGTGGAGCACGACCATCGGAACAATGCCCGCCGCGTTCAGCCGGTCCAACTGATCGATGTAGCGCGCCAGTTCCGCCGGGTGCAACGGGCCGCGGGCTTCGGATTGCAGCCGCGACCATTCGATGCCCATGCGATAGGAATTCACGCCGAGCCTGGACATCCATTCGATGTCCTCGGCGTAGCGGTGGTAACTGTCGCAGGCAGGGTGGCAGGTGCTGCCGTCGCGCGCGATGAAATCGGTCCACTCGTTATTGATGTGGCCTTCGATTTGGGTGGCGGCGGTGGCGGTTCCCCACAGGAATTGGTCGGGGAATTTCAGCAACTGACCGTTCTTTGCCGGTGGCGAGGTGCGGTTCATTTTGTCAGCGGTGAATCATATGCTTAATCCATATTCATGAAGAAGATTAGGATTAAGAGTAAGATTAGGATTAGGAAACGGAAACGGCCATTTTAATATGCGCGTGAATCGTGAGGTTCAGGCAGGCTTGGACCCTTCCGCTTTCAAATGAAACAAATGGGCCGGCGCGACCGGGGTGGGGGCCGCGGCGCGTTCCAGGGTTTGGAGAAGAATCGAACCGGACCGGGCCAGCCAGGCGCGAAATCTGGCGTTGTCCAGCCGGTCCGGCAATTCGGCCAGGCGGTCTAGGTTGAAACTGGTGTCGGCCACGCCCAAGCCGAGACGCGTGGCATCGATGGCGTTGATCTGTTGCTCGATGTGATTCTCTACCGGCACCAGAAAAAGAGGTTTGCCGAGCCAGGCCGCTTCGGCGAGGGACTCAAAACCGGAGGTGCAGGCGACGTATTTGCATTCGGCCATCATGCGCAGAAATTCTTCGCCGTCCAGACGGTGAAACGTCAGCGTGTCGTCATAACGGAATTCCGGGGGCGCGTCCGGTTTGTCGTAGAAACAATGCAGCGCCGTCGCCGGATTCTTTTTGTGCCAGTCAATAATTTGTTCGGCGTAACCGTGGTTGAGGAGATAGACCAAGACGAAACGCCCGTCGGGATTGGGTTGCAGCTCGAACAATTGGCGGCGCAGCAGCGGCGGGGCGACGACCAGATTCCGTTCCGGCAGATCGGGCGCTTCGTAGAGGGAGAGGGCGATGCGGGTGGAAGCGGCCCCCACCGAGCGGATGTACCATTTCATGCCAAATTGCTGCAAGCGCCGGCCGGGCGCGCGGACGTAGGAGGGATGCTCGAACATGAACTGGTGGGCGAGGGCAACCACTGGCGGACGATTGCGGCAGATCAGCGCGTAGAGTCCGGTGAGCGGTTCAAAGAAATTTAGGATAACATCTGGCCGGTCTTTGCGCACGAGCGCCTTGACGGTACGCAGGCCGCGCCAGAAGGCGGGAATGCTGCGCGCCACCCCCGCGAGCGAGGCCAGCAGACTGACTTTGCGGTTGTTCTTAAAGGAAAAGTTGGGCGTCGAGATCTTTGTGATCGGCATCTTCATTGCCGATGCAAAGAATGGGGCGTCCGGCCGGCGCGGCCCCACGCCGAGCACCACCGTCGTCACCTGATGCCCCGCCTTCTCCACCATCTCCTTCACCGCCATCGCCTGGGTCATGTGCCCCCTGCCCTCGCCGAGTATGCTGAACATTATTTTCATGGAAGTGTACCAAGCGGATCGTGCCGTCATAATCCTCGACCAGCGCGGTGCAGCTCTCGACCCAATCGCCGCAATTGAGATAAATCACGTCGCCGGTGTCCCTGATCTCGGCGCGGTGGACATGGCCGCAAATGACGCCATGGACGTTTTGCTTGCGCGCCATCTGGATGATGGCCTCCTCATAATCGCTGACGTACTTCATGGCGGCTTTGGCTTTGTATTTGAGATAGGCCGAGACCGACCAGTAACCAAAGCCGAGACTGCGGCGGACGCGGTTGAAATAGAGATTGAAGTCCAGAATCCAGTCGTAGAGGCGCGTGCCGACGCGGTCCAGAAGCCGGTTGAAATGGGCCAGGCCGTCGAATTGATGGCCGTGCAGCACGAGATAGCGTTTGCCATCGGCGGCGGTATGAATGACTTCGCGGGCCAGGAGCACGCTGCCGAAGTTCACATTGATAAACTGCTCGAGAAACTCGTCGTGATTGCCGGTGATGTAAATGATCTGCGTTTCCTTGCGGCTTTTACGAAGGAGTTTCTGGATGAGGACATTGTAACTGTCCTCCCAGTGCCATTTCGAGCGCAACTGCCAGCCGTCAATGAAATCGCCGACGATATAGAGATAGCGGCAGTCAACTTGGCGCAAGAAATCCAGCAAGGCATCGACGCGGGCATGCTTGGTGCCGAGATGGATGTCGGAAATCCAAACCGACCGAACGCGCATGCCGCCTCCCGTAAACGACTCAGAATTAGCTATCATATCATAAACTGGTCTTGACATGGTAACTGTCGGCCTTCCGGGGGAAGGGTTCAACCTAAATCAACGATTGTCAGTAAAATGTTACGCGACTGTAACCCTACTGACGCAAAACAAGGCGTTACAGTTCGTGCCGCACCATTTGCCAGACGATGTGAGCGCCCTGGCCGACGGCCATGAGCAGCAGGCAAATCCCCGAGAATTGTTCCATGCGCAGCAAGGTGTGCTCGGTCAATTTGCCTGTGCCGCGCGAAACGAAATAACTCAGGCCGCAGAACCATAGGCTGGTTCCGCCGGCCACGCCGGTCACGCACCAGAACGTGCCCGCCACCGAGGCCTCGACCCAATCGTGCGCCCGGAACAGGGCTGCCAGAAAAATCCAGAACAGGAACACGCCCGGATTGCCCATGACCCGCACGAAGCCCGTGGCAAAGGCGGAGTGGGGATGCAATCTTTGCTGGAGCCGGGCCTCCACCGGTGCCACCGCGATGATGGTGCGCACGGTCATGAAACGGATTCCGAGGTAAAGAAAAAAAACGAAGCTGGTCACTTCCATCACGGCCTTGATGACTTTGCCGTTGAAAAACGATGCGAACCCGGTGAAGGCCAGCGCGCAATAAATCATCTCCATGGCCACGGCGCCGAATCCGATGAGTGTGGCCCAGCGCAATCCGCGTCGCGCGCCTTCGTTGAGAATGGTTAGATTGACCGGTCCGACCGGCACGGAAAGAATGAAACCGAATACGAAGCCGGTCAAAGCCGCCTTCAGGCTGGGATCGATATCTGGCATGTCAGGGAGTGTGGGGAGTGGCGTCGTCGTCTTCCTCTTCTTCTTCGATTTCGTGCCTGACCTTGCGGGAGATCTGGGGCCGAATGAATCCGTAGAGCAAATAAATGGTGAAAATAATCGGCAGAACAATGGGCAGGAGATATTGCCGCAAAACGACCAGGCTGCCCATGAAGAGGATGGCGAAGATCATTTTTGGGAAGGTGCGCTTGGTGCGCAGCCCCAGCGTTTTGAAGGACGGATACTTCACTTCACTAACCATCATGACGGAGAGAAAGAGCAGCAGGCCGGGCAGAATGAAACTCCAGGGCGCATGAGACAGATCGCGCTCGGATTGGTCTTCCCACATCAGGAACAAAGTCAGCGACGCCACCAAACCCGCCGCCGCCGGGATGGGAAAGCCCATGAATTCCTTGCCGCCCCCGCCGCTGGACATGGCGGCCAGGCAATTAAACCGCGCCAGGCGCAGCGCTCCGCAGATCAAATAAATCGAGGCGATGAACCAGCCGATTTCCGGGCGGGTGGCGAACACCTGGTGCAGCACCACTCGTTGCACCAGGAAGGCCGGCGCGGCCCCGAATGAAATCAAATCGGCCAGGGAATCGAATTCCCGTCCGAACTCGCTCTCGACGCCGCCCATCCGCGCCAGGCGGCCATCCAGCAGATCGAAAATGCACGCCGCCAGAATGAAGCCCAGCGCAATGCGTATCTCGCGGTAGTCGCCGATCCTGGCCTCGACGATTTTGGTCAGGGCGACAAAACCGCAAAAGAGATTGCCCGCCGTCATCAAGTTCGGCAGGAAATAAATCTTGAGCGTAGGCGCCGGCTTCTCCTCTTCCACTGCATGTAAGTTCTTGTCCATGATTCATCTGATTGCCATGACCGTTTCGCCACCCACCACTTTGTCCCCCGGCTTGATCTGGATTTTGTACTGCAACGGGAGGTAGAGATCGCAGCGCGAGCCGAATTGAATCAGGCTGACGCGCTCGCCGCGCTCGAGTTGATCGCCCACTTTGACAAACGGCACAATGCGCCGCGCCAGCACGCCGGCAATGAGGCGCAGGCCGATCTTTTCCCCGGCGACCTCGGTGGAGTCGAAGCCGATCAGGACATTCTCGTTGAATTGGGCGGAGTCGGTCCGCAGGGCGCTGACAAATTTGCCGGGAGTATGCACCACGCAACTGACCTTGCCGCCGACGGGGGCATTTTGCACATGCACATCAATGACCGACAGAAAAGTGGAAATGCGATAGCAGGGGCCGCCCATGAATGGAGCGTCGTCCAATTTATCGACGACATCCACTTTGCCATGGCCGGGAGAGACGATGACCCCCGGGGTGGGGGGGGGCCGGGCCGTGGGATCGCGGAAAAAATAAAGGGTGAAAAGAACGAAAAGAACCCAGAGAATGACCAAAGCGCCAAAGATCTGCGCCTGTAGAAAGTTGATAAGTATGGTGGTTCCGCACAAGAGGCCCCCAATCACGGCAACCCCGAGCCATGTCCAAAATATTAGCTTGAGCGCGGCGCGCCGGGCTTGCCCTGCATGTTTCATAAGACCAGCTTAACGGTCAATACCTCCAAAACTCAAACAAACTTTAAGGCACGATGACTTTGAGCGCCTTGGGCCGGATGGAGAGCGTGGCCGGCAGTTCACAGACATTTTCTCCGTCCAATTGCAGAATCACACGGCTGGTGCTGGTCAACTTCACAGAGGACAAGCTGAAATGCAGCGCCCGGCAAAACCGATCCAGGCGACCCGTCAGCAGCCCCGCAGCGGCAGCCCCGACGCGCAGCCATGTGACCTTGGGGAAAACACACACGTCCAACAAACCATCCTGCATGCTGGCCTGAGGAAAAACGGCAAAACTTCCCCCATAAAAACGCCCGTTGCCGATCAAGACCAACCCGCCGGAAACGGGAGCCGGGCCGTGCGCGACGATGACCGGCTGAGGCTCGCGGATGGCCCGGCAACCGGCGACGACATAAGCCAGCGGACCCAGTTTTTTCTTCAACTCCCAGGTGACCATTTCGATGGAGCGGGAATCGAGTCCCGCGCCGGCCAGTTGAATGAAGAAACGTTGCCGGGGATTGCCGGCGTCCGTGTATTCCACGCGACCCAGATCGATGGCCATCGTCCTGCCTTCCTTCAGCACCCGGGCCGCGCGATCCGGATGGCGCGGCAGGCCCAATTCGCGGGCAAAGACGTTGACGGTGCCCAAAGGCAAAACGCCGAAATGGACGGCCTCAAATCCGCCGGGGACGTCGCCGATGCCGTTGACGACCTCATTGGCGGTGCCATCGCCGCCGGCGGCAATGATGGTCTGGATCCCGCTGCGAACGGCCTGGGCGGCCAGTTCACGGGCGTGGCCGGCCTCGGCGGTGCGGCGCCAGAGGCAGTTTGGGAAAAGGCCTTGCATGCGGGCGTAAAGGACTTCCGCCTTCTCTCCGCGCGCGGAGGGATTGAAGATGACGCAGGCTTGCACCTTGGCCCTTGAACTAGGACGCCGACATGGCCGCCGAGCCGATGGCCACGGTCAGGGTGGCGGAGATTTGCTCGACTTCCGCCATTTGCTGGGCGGACAAGGAAAGGGGGAGGCCCTGGGTGGGGAACCAGGGTTTGCAAGGCACGGCCAGTTCCGTTTGCAAAAGCTGCAGAATGAATTCAGACCGGGCCGCGCCGCCGCAAACAAGGATTTTGCCGACGGTCACCTCGCGCTGATGCTCGAAGAAATCGATGGAGGCGCGCAGTTCGCGCCCGAGCGGCGCGACCAACGGTTGCAAATGCGCCTCCACCTCCTGCGGCATGCCGATTTTTATTCCCTCGGCCTCGGCGTAGCTGACATTCATGGCTTCGGCCAGGCCGGTGGTCAAACGGTCCCCGCCGATTTCGACCGAGCGGCTCAGGCACAATTCGCCGTGGTCCACGACGCTGATGCTGCTGGTTTTGAAGCCCAGATCCACCAGGGCGACGATTTCCTTTTGGAATACCTCGGGCTGGACCAGCTCGAGGGCGTTCATGGGGCCGAGGACGGTGAGGGTGATCTGGTTGGGAAGCAGGCCGGCCTCCTTGGCGGCGGCTTCGAGGGTCACGAGGACCTCGCGGCGCGTCCCGCCCACCCATACTTTATATTTGACTATGCCGGTCTTGCCGGCTTCCGGCTGGGACTGGTTGCGCGGCGGGACGATGAAACAGTCAAACACATAATCGCGCAGGTCCTGCTGGAGATAATTTTTGGAATTGAATTTGAGCATCTGGCGCATTTCGGGCAGCGGGAGCAGGGGCAGTTCGGCGCTGCGCAGGACCGAGTCGTTGGCGCCGATGGCAATGGTGGCGTGCTTGGTGCGGGGCTGGAGGGCCTCGACCATGTTGCGCAGGTGCTCGGCCAGCAAGCCCTGCGGCAAGGCTTTGTCGTAGATGGGAGCATCCTGCACGGCAAAGCGGGCCAGGCTCAAGCCCTTGTCCGTACGGTTCAGGAGCACGGCTTTGGTGGTGCGCGTGCCCAGATCTATGGCCAGAACCTGGTCGCGCCTGCCCTGGTTAAGAAACGGAAACGTCATGCTTCATCCTTGCACTACGTGCCGGGCAAAAGCAAGGCGGCAAAGAAAGTTATGCATCACGGCTGTTTGGGCTTGAGCGGGTCCAAGCGAAAGCCCCGCGACATGCCCATGATTAAAGGCAGGTTGTTGTCGAATTCCTCGCCGCTGGCGGACAGGACAAATTCCACCAAACCGGTGGGCTGGGCCATAAAAGCATGCCGGATCTTCTGCACGACTTTCGGGGCCGGGACGCGCTCCAGATCAAAATAAACGCCGGTCTGCGTGCCGCCGCTGGTCGCAAAAACCGAATATTGCAGGATCTTGGCCCCGGGATAGGCTTGCAGCGCTTTGGCCCGCAAAATGTCCTCGCCGGGCAATTCCCCCGGGGAGTCGGTCGTGAGTTGAATCGTCACTGCGCTCCTGCCGGATGGGGATGTAAAGATGATCTTCCGGCTGGCGGCATCGACCTCGCGGGACCAGCCTTTGGGAGGGAGGACTTTGAATTGCAGATTGCCGCTGACCACCGTCAGTATTTCCATCCGGCCGCTCTCGTGGGATTTCATCGAGCCGGGGTAAGCGTGGAAGTCGCTTTGGGCGCGGGCGGCGGCCGGCAAATGGATGAGCAAGAGCAGGGGCAACAACTTCATGGGCGCGCCGGGATTCTAAAAGCTGGTGGTGTAAGGCGGCAGCAAAGCCCATTTGCCAGGCTGGACCTTGATGATCTTCGGCGTCATGGGAGGCTGGTTGGCCGGATTGCTAAAATTAGTATCGAAGGCCCAATGCCGCGTCGGCGGCGTGTAATAGGCTCCTGGTGTGGGCGCATCCTCCACGAAGGGCTTGTTGGCGATCCGGCTGTAGAACATCTGCACCATGGATCCGTTGTAATAGAAATCGGCGCCGTTCCAGTTTTCCAGGAAGCGCGGAAAATTTTCCACCCCGCCGCTGAAGCTGGACCCGTTGGACGGGACGATGCCCATGAAAAAGGCGGCGTTGACTGTATCTCCGGTGTTGGGGACATTCCGGGAGCTATAACTGGCATTACCGTTGGCCGGGTTCCAGTTCTGAGATAAAACGGTAATGGCATCGGCATAAATGGCGCTGGGAAGGGTGTCGTTGACATTGCCCGTGCCGGCATTGGAAGGGCCGCCGTTGGTCAACTGGACATTCCAATTGCCGATGATATAGGCCGGGTCCGGCGAGGCGATGGCGAGACCCTGCGGCGGCAAAACGGCCCCATTGGTCAGGACGACGCCGGGCTGGGTGCCGGAATTGGTGCGCAAATCGGCCACATATATGGACTGTACATCCGCCTGGCTGCTGCCTCTCGCGCTGGCCAGGGCAGAGCGCAGCCCCGTGTTGGTGCGGCTCCAAGTGACGAGGTTGGCAACGTTGATCATCACCGGATTGACCGTCAAGCTGTCCCGCTGATCATAGAAAGAGCCATTAGTGCTGAGCCAGCTTGAATACTGGCCATTGCTGATAACCGTCGCCTGATTGTTGACATAGGCGCCGGAAGTCACATAGATGTTGTTGTTGTTGGAGACAACGATGATCACGTCGGCTTGATTATAGAGAAGATTTGTGCCCGTGGCTGAAGTGTAACTTTGCCCGTTGGTGGGCAGCATCAAAATGGCGTAAGCGTTTTGGCTGGTGTTGCTCACCGTCCCGGTGGTGTTGGTCCCGACCGGCAGGTTCATCGGGCTGGGGTTGGTCGCTTCACCGGGGGTGCCATAGAAGTCAACGTAGGAGAACGACCGGCCCTCGGGGTCCAGCGGGCTTTGGTTCAGAAAGATATTGCTCACCACGGAAACAGTGTTGCTCAGGAGCAATCCACTCCCCGGGCACATGTAGATGTTCGCATTGCCATGAACAGGACCGGCCACGGTCATGAGCGGCGCGGGACAGATTTCCATGTCATTCTGATAGAAAATGGCGAATTGAAACATGGGGATGACGCCGAAATAAATCTGCTGGCCGACGGTGCTGACGATTTTGAATTCGGTGGTGGTGTTCTGGGCGTTGGCAATGACCTCATAGGTGTTCGCGATCAAATTCAACCCCGCGTAAGTCCCGCTCATCACGATGTTCTGGCTCGTCGCGGTATTGGTCACAATGACTTGGTTGGCGGTGTGGCCGCCGCTGAAATTATAGCTGCTCCAATAAGAGCTGTCGGAAGATGTGGGGATGGTCGAGGCGTAAGTGGACATGTTGGAAACCACGAGGGGGAAACCATAATCCTGATACTGCATGGACATGAGGGACAGGACTTTTTCCGTGGCAGCCTCAGCCGCGTAAGAAGTGGCAAAATACTCGTTGTTTCTGGCGGCAACCGCCGCGTTTTCACTGGCCCAATTCATTACGCCGGCCAATGCGATCAGGCCGACCGCGGCCAGGGACATGACCGCGAGCAAGGCCCAGCCGCGCCGGCGGTTGCCGGACCGGGAAGGGGTAGAAGTTAGTTTCATAAACCTATTGTTGCAGCAGCAGCCGCGGGGTAATGGTGGTCATGATTTGATATAGATCCACCAGGCTGCCGCTCTCGATGTTGATCTGCGGGTTTTGCAATTTGGAAAATGACAAATAGACGCTGACGGGCGCGAGAGTGGTGTAATTGCTGATGGGCGTGCCCGTGCCTGACTGATCCACTTCTGTAAAGATTTGATGTGTGTTGTCGTTCGTGATCGGGTTGGCCGAAACCAGCTTATAGTCGCCATTGCTCCCCGCCCCGTAGAAGTTGGTGCGCACCAGGTTATTGCTGGTGGGGTCGTAATAGTAG
This sequence comes from Verrucomicrobiota bacterium, assembly GCA_050014435.1. Taxonomy (GTDB): domain Bacteria; phylum Verrucomicrobiota; class Verrucomicrobiia; order Limisphaerales; family Palsa-1400; genus DASRLE01. The sequence continues at coordinate 17,663 of JBEKDI010000007.1, forward strand.
ATGGTCCACGGCCCGGCCGCGACCGTCGAGTTGGTGGCTGTAAAAATCAGCAGGGCGCTGCCGCTCTGTTGATTGCTGGTGGACGTTTGCGTCCACACGTTGTTCGCGTAGGTGCCCACATACAGAGTGTTGGCTTGACGGATATCGACCATCAGCATGCCGCCAGCCTTGGCGGCGTCGTCGCTGGCGCCGAGCCAAATCTGCTGCCGGACGGACATGGCCAAGCCGAAGAGATTGCACATGATAACGGAGCCGATCAGGACGATGAGGGTGACGGACACGACCATGGCCTCGACCAGGGTGAAAGCGCGCGACCCGCGCAAGGCATTGGATTGGGAGCCTGGCAGTTTCATTGGTTGGGCGCGCGGATCGTGGCGACTGTGTTGGTGAATGTCCCCCCGTAACTCGGGAAGCCCCAGACACACTGCACCTGGATCATGGCATAGGGCGGATTGCTCGAAGCGAGCCTCACGGTGGTGTAATCGGTGCAAGTGATCACGTTGCTCAGGGCGCTCGGCAGGCAGAGATTGGTGTATATGGTATTGGTTGCTGAAAACAATGGTGAACCGGGGGTGGTTTCCACCCATGGAATGGAGACAACCAGCTCCATTATTCGGACCGCCTCAGAATTCGCCGCGATGCTGCAAGCGGAGTATTGGGCGCGCCGGCCCGCCATATTATACCCCTGAAACATGCCGGCCATGACCAGGGCGGCAATGGCCGTGGCGATCACGACCTCCAACAGAGTGAAGGCCTGTTGGCCCGCACACCTGTTTCTGGTACTTGCTTGTTTGTCAATCTTCATGGGCCGGCACATCAACGAACCTTGGTCGTTCAGGACGACGATCTGGTCTAATTGCGGGATATGCTATAGCAGTTCACGGGCCATGTCAATTTCGCCCAAATCGCGCCCGGGCAGAGGGAAAGGGGATCGAAAAATGGGCTTCTTCTCCCCGGCCTCTCCTCCACAAGTCAGTGGTGGAAAGGGAGAAACGCCCCCCGGGGGATCCTGGCTGCCGACATGGCCACTGGCTCAAACTGAGGCAGCCGGCGGTCCGGTGGTTGAAAATCAGCCAATTTCATTAACCCCTCGTTTTAACGAGGGGACCTGGATGCAAGAAGACCCTTCAACTGTTTTAACAGTTTCGGCCGTGATCCGGCCATGCCGGAAACCGTTAAAACGGTTGGAAAAGCTGCCGACTCCCCTCATACCTCTCGTTAAAACGAGGGGTTAATAAGATGCGCCGGTTTGGGCATAGCTCAATTCGTCGCATAAAAACGAGATGGGCCCCGGCATCAGCATCGACGGTCTGCCAGGCGCAAAAAAGGGGGCAAAATGGCTCGCCGCAATTTTTGACAAAGGCCGTTAATTAACTTGACCATGTGGCAGCCACTCCATAACCTTGCGGGGAAATATTAGGCATCGTTCATGTTTGCGCAATTTAAGAGCCTGTTTTCCAACGATATCGGAATAGACTTGGGCACCGCCAATTGTCTCGTTTATGTGCGGGACCAGGGCATCGTGCTCCGCGAACCTTCTGTCGTGGCCATCGAGGCCGGCACAACCAATGTGCTGGCGGTGGGCGAGGAGGCCAAACGCATGTTGGGACGCACCCCGGGCAACATCGTGGCCATTCGGCCGATGAAAGACGGCGTTATTGCCGATTTCGAGATCACCGAAGCCATGCTGCGGCATTTCATCAAGCGGGTTCATCACCGCAAGTTTGTCATGCCCCGGGTGGTGGTGGCGGTCCCTTCCGGTATTACCGAAGTGGAAAAACGGGCGGTGAAAGATTCCGCAACTCATGCCGGCGCGCGCGAAGTGTATTTGATCGAGCAGCCCATGGCCTCGGCCATAGGGGTCGGTCTTCCCGTCCATGAACCGGCGGGCAACATGATAGTGGACATTGGCGGTGGCACCTGTGAAATCGCGATCATTTCCCTGGCGGGAATTGTGCTGTGCCGCAGCCTGCGCGTGGGAGGCGATGAGTTTGACGAGACGATTGTCGCGCACATGAAGCGTGCCTATAATCTTATGATTGGCGAACGCACGGCGGAAGAGATCAAGATCCGGATCGGATCGGCCTTTACGCTGGAGCAGGAATTAACGATGGAAGTCAAAGGGCGCGAATTGAGCGCCGGTCTGCCGAGGACCGTAACCATTCGTTCGGAAGAAGTTCGCGAGGCCTTGAAGGAACCCCTCTCAAGCATTTTGGAGAGCATCCGCATCACATTGGAGCGTTGCCCGCCGGAGTTGTCAGCCGACCTCATCGAGCGCGGCATTGTCATCGCCGGCGGCGGCGCCTTGTTGCGCGGCATCGACCGGTTGGTGGCCAAGGAAACGGGCCTGCCGGTGCATATTGCCGACGATCCATTGAGCGCGGTGGCGGAGGGAACGGGACGGGTCCTGCAACAATTGGAACTTCTCAAACGAGTGGCTTCCTCAAAAAGTTAATTCCAGTTCGCCCTGAACATTTAAACGCGGCCGGGCCCTCACGGGCGGCGGCCGGGGCGAGATGCTGAAAAAGCCGCATTATATAATTTTGGTCCTGGTCTTTTTGCTGGTAATTGTCTTTCTGAGATTGCCCGGCGAAACCATGGGCCGGGTCAAGCTGGCCATCAGCGGGCTTTTTCTGCCCCTCTTCGGCCTGACAGGATCCCTGCATGAGCTTTCGGGGCAGGGCCAGGAAAGTTTGATGACCAAGGGGCAGTTGGCACGGCAAAACGAGGAACTCCGCCGCGAAAACCAGCAACTGAAACTCCGTCTGCAGCAGGACGAGGCCATTTGGAGCGAGAACACTCGCTTAAGAGGCCAGGTCGGATGGCCGCGGCAAACGTCCTGGAATGTCAAGCTGGGGCGGGTCATCGCCCGCGATCCGGCCAATTGGTGGCGCAGCCTGCAAATCGATCTGGGGGCGCGCGACGGCATCAAGCCGAATGAACCCGTGCTGACCTCCGAAGGGCTGGTGGGCCGCATACAGAACGTGGGCCAAACCCGTTCCCAAGTCATTCTTCTGGGTAACCCCGATCTTCGCGTGGCGGCCGCCGTCCAAGGCAGCGGGGAGACCGGCGTCATCAATTCCAGTTCATCCAGCCCGCAGGAAAACAACATGATCGACCTGGATTATCTTTCGGGAAACAGCGCGGTGCGGCCCGGACAGGCGGTTGTGACCTCGGGAGAAGGCGGCGTTTTCCCCGCGAACATTCTCATCGGCAAGGTGGTCGATTCGCGCAGCATGGAATATGGATTGTCCACGGAAGCGCGGGTCAGGCTGGCGGCGGACATGGACGCGTTGCAGGAAGTGTGGGTGATGACGCCATGAATTGGGTGCATTCCATTTTGATCCTGGCCGTCGCCTATGCCGCGGTCTTCTTTGAGGCCTGGTTCGGCGGCTTCCGCCACGTGCTGGGGACGCAGATTGATTTCCTGCCGGCGCTGATGGTCTATGCGGGCTTGACCCACGGCCTCTTCACCATCGCCTTGGCCGCGGTCTGCGGCGGCTTGTGGTTCGATTCGCTTTCGGCCAACCCTCTGGGAGTGAGCATAGTGCCATTGTTGTTGATCGGCCTGGCGGTTCAACGGGGCCGCGAGTGGGTCGCCTCCGACCATTTCACAGCGCAGTTTTGCATGGGCGCTGCCGCCAGCGCGCTGCAACCCCTGGCCGTGCTGTTCATTTTGCTGAACATGGGCCAGCCTCCGCTTGTTGGCTGGAAATCGCTCTGGCAATGGGGGGTCATGACGGTGGGCGGCGGCCTTTTTACGCCGGTATGTTTCGCGCTCTTTAAGCGCTTCCACCAAGCCCTGGATTATCAGCCTGTCTCACAATCGTCTTTCCGGCCGGACCGGGAAATCAAACGAGGACGCGTTTAAGATGTTTATCTTCAACTTGCTAAAACGGGAAGACCGGCAGTTGCGCGTCATCGCCATCGTTGTGGGGACGGGCCTGTTCGTCCTGCTGGCAGGGTTGTGGGTTGTGCAAATTGTCTGCGCCAGCCAATTCGCGAACAATTCAAGGAGACAATCGCTGAAACAAGTCGGCATGCCTGCCATTCGCGGAAAAATCCTGGACCGCAACGGACGGGTTCTGGCGGACAACCGCGCCCAATACAACGCGATTCTTTACCTGGAAGGTTTGCAGGGCCAGTTTGGCGAGGCTTATTCGCGCCTGAGCAAAGCCTACGGGCGGGAGCACCCGCTGGCCATCCAGGCCAACGGACGCGTTCGCTTGACAGCGGCGACGAGCCGGGACCTGCAATGGGAGGCGGATTGCCAGGTGGTCAGCAACATTGCCTATGGCGTGGGCCAATCGTTGCAGGAGCCGCGCATCCTCAACACGAACGCGTTCCTCCGGCATTACACCAATTATCCCTATGTCCCTTATGAAATTGCGCCCAATCTGGCCCCCCGGCAGGTGGCGCGGTTCGCCGAGCAACTCTCCGGGCAGCCCGATCTGGAAATGGAGACGCAGCCGGTGCGTTCCTATCCCTTCGGCGCCCTGGCCGCCCATGTTCTCGGCTATGTGCGGCGCGAGAGTATTGACGTGGAACAGACTCCCGATTACGTCGGCAAGACGGGCGTGGAACGGGTTTATGACCCCGAGTTGCGCGGGCGCCCCGGGGTGAAACTGGTCCTTGTCAACAGCCTGAACTACCGGCAGCGCGAAGACGTCGAAACCCCCAATGAACCGGGCGGGGATGTGTACCTGACCATCGACCTGGCCCTGCAACGCGTGGCGGAGCAAGCCCTCGCCGCCGCCCAATCCAGGGCGCGCGGGGCCGTGGTGGTGATGGACGTTCGCAACGGCGATATCCTGGTCATGGCTTCCGCCCCGGCTTTCGACCCGAACAGTTATGTCGCCGGATTAACGCAAAGCGAGTTGGCTTTTTTGAACGACCCGAAGCTTACCCCGCAAATCAATCGCGCCGTCGGCGGCGCGTATCCGCCGGGATCGACGTTTAAAATCATTACTTCCATCGCCTGCCTGGAGAGCGGATTGGATCCGAATGAAGAGTTTGACAGCCCCGGCTTTTATCAGGCCTCGCCCAAGGCGCGGCCCATCAAGGATCACGCGGAGGCGGGCATGTTCGATTTCAACCGGGCGTTTTTCCGTTCGAGCAACACTTATTTTTGCCACTACGGCGTCAAGGCGGGACTGGCGAAAATCCTGGAGGTGGCCAAACGGTTTCATCTCGGCGAAAAAACGAAGTTTCCCATCGGGTCGGAGGTAACGGGCTACATGCCGGGTCCGGATCAGGCCGGCGTCTCGCTGCTGCAATCCAGCACGCCGGACGTTTGCATAGGCCAGGAAATTACAACGACGCCGCTGCAAATGGCCGCCGTGATCGGGGCCATCGCCAATGGCGGAAAGATTTTTTGGCCGCGATTGGTCAGCCATTTTCGTTCGCCGGAGACAGGCGATGAGGAACAACTCTTTGCGCCGGGCCGTTTGCGTGACACCGCCGAGATCAACCCCCGCCACTTGGAACTCATCCGCCACGCCATGCTCGACGATACCGAGCACCCGGCTGAGAACGGCAGGGGGGGTGGCACGGCTTACAGTTGGTTTCATGACGGAAGCAAGCCGCGCCTGGCCAATTTCCGCGTCGCCGGCAAAACGGGCACCGCCGAGGTCAAGTCCTCGTCCCCCAACTCCCCCAGAAGCATTACCTGGTTCGATTCATACGGCCCGTACGAAAACCCGCGCTATGCCGTCGTGGTCATGGTGGAGGACGGCTCCTTCGGCGGCCCGACCTGCGCGCCGGTGGCGGAAAAGATTTACGAAGCCATTATCAAACGGGAGCAAAACAATAATGCGCCAGCTTCGACGCTGGCCCGCAACTAAATGTACGATCCTGGCCTCAACGAACAAAAAATGGATTTTGATTGGGCGCTGCTCCTGTGCGCCTGCGGCCTGATGTGCATGGGCGGGGCCTTCATTTACAGCGCGACGGCCGCTCACCAGTCGGCGCTGGCGTGGTTCCGGCAAATGTATGTGCATCAGATCCTCTGGTACCTGCTCGGCTTGTGCGCGGCGGCTGCCCTGCTGGCGGTGGACTACAGCCGCCTGGCGCGTTGGTCCGGAGTAGCCTACGGGTTGACGATCGTGCTGCTGGTCGCGGTGTTCGTATTCGGCTCGAGGGTGCATGGAGGGAAACGGTGGATCACCCTGGGCATTTTTGGACTGCAACCGTCTGAGTTTGCCAAGATTGCCTTTATCCTGCTGCTGGCCAACTTCCTCAGCCGCCCGGCGGATGAATTGCGGCGGCCGCGCCTATTCTGGGCGACCTTGGGATTAACGCTGGTGCCGTTTATATTGATTTTAAAGGAGCCGGACTTGGGTTCGGCCCTGGTTTTTCCCGCCATCAGTCTGGCCATGATGTATGTGGCCGGAGTGCCCGCCCGCATGTTGGCCGGGCTGGTGGGAGGGGTCAGCCTGCTGGGGGTTTTGCTGGTCGCGATCATCCTGTTCGCGCCAGCCCGGCTGGCTATTGAACCCTACCAAAAAGCGCGCCTCTTGACCTACTTTGGACGCAATAAAAGTTACAATGTCGAGCAGGCGCTGATTTCGGTCGGTTCGGGGGGATTGACGGGAAAGGGCTGGCGGCACGGCACCCAGAATGCGCTGGGTTTCCTGCCGCGGGCCGGAGCACCCAATGATTTCATTTTCTCGGACATCGCCGAGGAGGAAGGATTTGTCGGCAGCGTCGTGGTCCTGGCGCTGTACGGTGTGCTTCTGTTTAGCGGGATCAAAATTGCCAGCCAGGCGCGCGATCACCTGGGACAATTACTGGCGGTCGGCGTGGTGACCCTGTTGTTTTGCCACGTCTTCATCAACGTCGGAATGAACATTCGTTTGATGCCTGTGACGGGCATTCCACTGCCGCTGCTTAGCTATGGCGGCTCATCCGTGGTATGTTCCCTGATCGCCATCGGCATTTTGCACAGTATTCATATATATAGGAGATCTTATTGATTTATGAGCAATGGAAATTTTCCCCGCCGCCGCCGCGGCGGCATGCGCTTCCGCCCCAGTGGCGGGTTGAACCAGAACCAAAAACCCGACCGCTCGGCCTTGCAGGCCCGTGCCGAGGCCACAGCCGAACCGAAGCCGGACAGCGTTTTTGAGCGCGCCCGCCACGAGCAGGAAATTCAGCGGGCCGAAAACGTGGCCGCCGGCCTGCCGCCCGAAAACCTGCCCGCCCCCGTCGCCGAGGCGCCGGAAGAGCAGCAAGAGCAGGGTGGGCGCGGCCGAAGAGGCGCCTATCGCAATCCGCACCCGGAAACGCCCGCCGAGGTGGAGGAGGAGAAATTCGAACCGGTGCCTCTGGAGCCGCCCCTCTCCGGCCTGGGCGGCATGATCAAGTCCGCCGCGAACAAGGTCATGCGCAAAGTGCAGCGGCTGATCAAGTCTGAACCCAAAACGCACAAGGAACTCATCATCAACGCGGAGTCGCTTGAAGTGCGCGTCGCGCTGGTCGAGCAGGGCCGGCTGGAGGAATTGACCATCGAGCGCACCACCGAGGAACGCTTGGTGGGCAGCATCTTCAAAGGCAAGGTGCGGAACCTCGAGGACGGCCTGAAGGCGGCCTTTGTCGACATCGGCTTCGAGAAGAACGCCTTTTTGCATTATTGGGACATTGTTCCGACCACCTTCGACAGCGGCGTGGAAGTGGTGGAACGCGAAGGCCGGAGACGGGACCGCCCGCGCATCACGCAAAAAGACATCCCGCGCCTTTATCCGCCGGGAAGCGACATCATCGTTCAGGTGACCAAAGGGCCGATCGGCACCAAAGGGCCGCGCGTCACCACCAACATCGTCCTGCCGGGACGCTTTCTGGTCCTTTTGCCCAACTCCGATCAAAGCGGCGTTTCGCGCAAGATCGAGAATCAGGAGGAACGCCAGCGTCTCAAGCATATCCTGCGCGATATGAGCATCCCCGAAGGCATGGGTGTGATCATGCGCACCGCCGGCGAAGGACAGCAAAAACGCTATTTCATCTCGGACCTGGCCCTGTTGCTCGAACAATGGAAGGAAATTCAGGATAAGATCCGCGACCAGCCGCCCGCTTCCTGCGTTTTCCAGGAGCCGGACTTGATCGAACGCACCGTGCGGGATTTTCTGACGGAGGACGTGGACCGGGTGGTGGTGGATAACGCGCTGGCGGCGGACCGCATGCGCGCCATGATCACCCGCATTTTCCCGCCGGCCGCAAAGAAGATTATTCTTTACACGGAACACCAGCCGGTGTTCGACCGCTTGAACATCACCCGCCAGTTGGAGAACGCCTTTTCGCGCCAGGTCCATTTGAAGAGCGGCGGCTACATCGTGATCGATGAAACCGAGGCCCTGGTGGCCATTGACGTCAACACCGGCCGGCACAAGAGCGGGCGCGACCAGGAATCCACCATCCTGAAAGTCAATACCGAGGCGGCGGAGGAGATTTGCCGCCAGCTTCGCCTGCGCAACATGGGCGGGCTGATCGTGCTGGATTTCATCGACATGAAATCGCGGCGCGACCAGCAGCAGGTCTATCAACGCATCAAGGAGGGACTGCGCCGGGACAAGGCCAAGACGCACGTCCTGCCCATTTCGCAGTTGGGCTTGATGGAAATGACCCGGCAACGGCATTCGGAAAGCGTGCGGGCCGCGGTCTATGACGATTGCCCTTACTGCAAAGGTCGCGGCATGGTCAAGAGCGCCATCACCATGAGCGTGGAAATCCAGCGCAAGCTCAACGAAATTCTCAAGCAACGCCCGCGCGACGAATCGGATTTCCAACTGCGCATCGCCGTGCATCCGACGGTGCTGGAGCGGTTGCGCACCGAGGACGAGAAATTGATCATCGAAATGGAGAAGCGTTACTTCGGCAAGCTATCCTTCCGCCCGGAGCCGTCGTTCCATGCCGAGCAATTCAAGATCGTCAACGTGGCGACGAACGAGGAACTGGCCAACGTCGGTTCGTGAAGGCCGTCAATCTTTGCTGATCGCTTTCTTTGGGTCAGCGGGTTTGGTGTCGATGGCGCGCAGGCCGACGAACCAGGCGGTGTCGGCGGTGTCGTTGCCCCCCAGGACGAGCCATTGCGGCGGCGTCAGGGCATAGGCGCCCTGGCAAAGTTGCTTGCCGTGGCCGATGCAGTTGACTTCCACCCGCGAGGCGCCGAGGTTCCTGACGCGAATGGTGCAGGCGTCGCTCAGTTTGAGTTCACAATTCTTGTTGACCGCAATGCCGGCTGTTGCATTGGTGATTTCGTAGTAGTTGCTCCACTTGAACATGCGGTGCAGCTTCGCGGACAATTCCGGATCGGCCGGTTTATATTTGACAATTTCACTGCCGTCGTTCGCGCCTCGAATCAGCCGGGCCTCCAGCCTGAGGTCGGCCGCCCCCGCAGGCAGCGCCAGGCCGCCGCAAACAACCGCAACCCGCACAAGTTCAAAAAATCTCATTCCACTTCAACCTCGCGATTTCCCGTGTGCGGCGTTTTCAGGTCCGGAGATCCGGCTGGCTGGGCCGGCGCGGTGTCCGTCAGCCAGACCACCGTCATCCCCGCAGCCTGATCGTGAAAGGTAACAGCCTCCAGCCCTTCGCCGGTGGACGAAGTTTCGTCGAAGGCGGGCTGATTAATGGGAATCACGGCAAGCAACAGCAGGCAGGCCAGGGCGCCAAAACCCGCCGCGGGCGCCAGCCAGCGGGACCAAATAGCCCGGCGCGGAGCCTGTGCCTGTGCCTGTGCCTGGATCTCGCGCTCGATCTTGCTCCAATAAAACTCGCGCGTTTCAGGAACGGTCCTGGCCATTTCGTTGCCCGCGAGAGAATCTTTTACGAACCGTAATTCGGCAATGAGGCGGCCGGCCTCCTCGCCGCCGGCAATCTCCCTTTCGATGCGCCGCCCCTCGGCAGCGGGGAGTTCCCCGTCCAGCCGGGCCTGCAAATCCAGTTCAATATTATCGTTCATTCCACATCATTCCTCATTCTCCCGCTTCCAACCCGCCAGCAGCGAGGCCATGCGCCGCCGCGCATAAAACAGCCGGGACATCACCGTGCCGATGGAACAGCCCATGCGGTCCGCAATTTCCTTATACTCCAGCCCTTCAAACTCGTGCAACACCAGAACAGTCCGATGCTCCGGCGACAATTGATCCAGCGCCCGGTCCAGCCGCCGCCTCAATTCCGCCCGCTCCAAGCCCACCACGGGGTTCGGCATCGTGACCGGCAGGAGGCGCTCGAAGCCACCGGACTCCTCATTCAGCGCCTCAATCGACTCGGCCCGTTCCCGTTTCTGTTTGCGCAACCAGTCCACGCATACGTTGATGACGATGCGCGTCATCCACGTCGCAAAACCGGCCTCGCCATGGAATTGGGCCAGCCGCTGCCACCCTTTCACCCAGGCTTCCTGCGAAAGATCAAGCGCTTCGTCCTCGTTGCGGACTATGCTGTGGGCCCGCGCATAAATCTTGTCCCGATGCCGCGCAACCAATTCCTCAAAAGCGCCCATGTCCCCCTTTTGGGCCGCTTGCGCCAGGTCCGCGTCACTCAAGGCGGACTTGTCTGGCGGCAATGGCATAATATTTGACGAGGCCCCCGGCGAATTATTCAGTGAAATTACAGCTTTCCCTTGGTGCTGGGAAGACGCCCGGCCAGCCGGGGGTCGCGTCGGCAGGCGGCATCGACCGCGCGGGCGAAGGACTTGAACAGGCTCTCGGCGATGTGGTGGGGTTCGTCGCCATAGAGCAATTCCAAGTGCAGATTGCAACGGCCTTCGTTGGCAAAAGCCTGAAAGAACTCGCGCGCCAGGCCGAAGCGGAAGGCCGAGGACATGTCCTGGGTCTTTTCCGCCGCCGTGATCAGCTTGTGAGCCGGCTTGTCCAAGCCCCGCCATACGAGGAAAGGCCGCCCGCCGAAATCGATGACGCATCGCGCCAGGCATTCATCCATAGGCACATAGGCTTCGCCGGTCAGGGGATTGCGGGGATCGAAACCTGTCCCGTAGCGGCGCAGTCCCTTCTTGTCTCCCAACGCCTTAAGGAAGGCCTGGCCCACGACGAGACCACAATCCTCGACCGTGTGATGCGCATCCACATCCAGATCGCCCAGGCAGCGCAAAGTCAGGTCCATGGCGGCGTGCTTGGCGAACAGGGCCAGCATGTGATCGAAGAACGGGATGCCGGTCTTGATACTGGACTGGCCGGCGCCATCCAGGTTGAGAGTTAGCGTAATCCGCGTTTCGTTGGTAAAGCGTTCTATTCTTGCCCGACGCGATTTCATCCGCCTATTAAACTTCGCCCTGGCGGAGAAACAAAGCGCAAAACTTCCGCAAAGATCGACATCAATCCCTCTTCACGCTTGACACCCCCGATCCGGCGCGGCAGTCTTTGCACGTCAACCTCAACGGAGATCCTGTCATGACAGAACACATTTTCTGGATCCGGTTGCTGCCGATTCCGGTAATACTCGTTGTGTTGATCTTTTACGTGGTCATTCCGCGGATACGGATGGAGCGGCGCGCGAAATCACTGCTCGCCCAGATGCCATCGCAAAAGCGGAAGACGGTGTACCTGGCTTTTACCTCGATCTGGTGCTTCGGCAAAAAAAAAGAAATGGAAGCCAAAATCATTGAAGAGGAAAAATCTGGATGGACGTTTCTGAAAGCACGTGAGGCGAACTTTCTCAAGACGCTCCGCACCAGCAGAGGCGGCCTCAATCTTCACTTCATAAAAAAAGCTTGATGCAAAAACGCGGTGAGGACCGGTGGCGCCAATTCAGCCTGCAATGAACACGGGGTCAGGCGCCGAGGCCGGCCAGGAAACGTTCTGCGTCCAGGGCCGCGGCGCAGCCCGAACCGGCCGCCGTTATGGCCTGCCGGTAAATATGATCAGCGCAATCCCCGGCCACGAAAACCCCCGGAATGTTCGTCGCCGTGCCGTGTTTGGGTTTGATATAGCCGTTGTGGTCCATGTCGATCACGCCTTGGAAGAGCTTCGTATTGGGGATGTGTCCAATGGCCACAAAAACGCCGGCGCACGGCAGGAGCGATTCCGCGCCGGTTTTCAGGTTCTTCAGGCGGACCCCGGTCACTTTATCCAGCTTGACGTCCAGGATTTCCGTGACGACGGAATCCCAGATGGGCTTGATTTTGGCATGGCTACGCCCCCGTTCGGCCATGATTTTGGACGCGCGCAAGCAGTCGCGCCGATGCACCAGGAAAACTTCCGACGCGAAACGCGTCAAGTATAACGCCTCCTCGCAGGCGGAGTCGCCGCCGCCGACCACGACCAGCGGCTGGTTGCGAAAGACAGGCCAGGCGCCGTCGCACGTGGCGCAATAGGTGACGCCCTTTTTCTCAAGCAGATGTTCGCTTTCCAAACCGAGGTGGCGATGGCCCGCGCCGGTGGCGATGATGACGGTCTGGGTTTCGATTTTTTCACCGTCCACGGTCAGGACGAAGGGGCGTTTGGTTAAATCGGCCTCTTCCAGGCACTGCAGGGTCCTGACGCGCGCGCCGAAGCGTTCGGCCTGTTTTTGCATGCGCGTCATCAATTCGTAACCATCAATGCCCTCGGGGAACCCGGGGAAATTCTCCACGATGCTGGTGGTGGTGAGCAAGCCGCCGGGCATCTTGCCGGTCAAGACCAGCGGGGCAAGATTGGAGCGCGCCGCGTAAATGGCGGCGGTCAGCCCGGCGCAGCCGGTTCCGATGATGACGACTTTTTCCATAAGGAGGCGAAAGTTAGCAGACTCGAGTGTCAAACGCAAATCCGGGTCCGGGACGTGGCGAGAGGGGGTTCACTTGAGCATCTGGATCTCAGGGTAAAGTGGCGATGGTAGGTCCAGCCGCGAAACGCCCGGCCCTTTCAGGCAAGCGTCGAAAAAGCTGCGCACGCAGTAGGTCGTCACCGCAAGCTGGCGGCGGCCATCAATACCGACAAGGCCCAGCATACGGAGCGTCCCAATCAGGATATGGCTCTTCAACAGCGCCCCGTCATTGCTGAAGAAAAAATGATTTGCGCCGCGGATTTTGACCAGGAGTCCAGTGTCCGGTGGCAAGCGATCATAAATCGCCCGGATGTCGGCCATAACCCGAGCGCTATCCGCTCCGGACGTTTTGTGATCGCTGAGGAGAAACATGAAGGGCTGGCGCAGGCCTGTTTGAAGCACGCTGCCAAATGGACGACCGTCCACATCGATGCCCGCCTTGCATCGGGAATCCTGCGAGCAGAATTGCGCCGCCTGCGCCCCGCCAAAGGAATGGCCAAAAACTCCCACCCGCGCCATGTCGAGCCGCCCCGCGAACTTACCGGATGGGTCGGAAGCGTTTAGTTGTTGCAGCCGATCCAAAACGAACCCGATGTCAGCCGTCCACGCCATCAGCAGTTCATTGAGACGGCCGGCCTGCGGCTGACCCTCATAAAGCTCGGGATTGTTCTGCGGCGCCCTTTCGATCACGCGTCCGTCAGGAAACACGACGCGCCTGGTGCGATATGGGGCGTCGAAGCCCACGACGATGTAACCATGGCTGGCCAGATCCTCGGCGAGCGTGGAGTAGGCCAGCACTTCAAGAGATGCCCCCGTTCTCATGATGACCACGGGGTAGGCACGCTCCTTCGGGGACACAGAGGCGTTCGGAATGCTGTGCGAGCGGACCTTTGACAAATCGCGCGTCAAGAGTTTGAAGATCGATATTCCTCCGGGAGCCAGTCCGGCCCGCAGTTCAGCGGGGACATAGTCGCCCACCGCGACGGATGGCCCCGCCGGCGACGGATACCAGATCCAGACCAACAATTCGCGCCTGGTTCCCGAAAACGGCGCCAGCGTGTCCATGGTTCCGTCATCGCGCCAGTCATAAATCGCGCGGCCAACCGCGAACGGTCCCGTGGGTACAGGGAGTGTGAGCGGGATCCTATGCTCCAGCCAGAGCGTTCCCAACAACGCTGCAACCCCGGGAACAACCAGCATCACCAATTCCGCGAAGCCTTTGATGATCCGGCGGACCAGTCTGCGCAAGATGGTTGGGGACCCATGCTCATTCATTGCAACGGGGAACCCAGCAATACCTGGTAGTAGGAAGAAGGGTTCGTCAGGCTGGCATGGGTATCCACCCAGGTGAAGGGCATCGGCGGCGAATTGGTCTCAAAGATCGTGCTCCAAGTCAGGAGATTGGTGGAATAGAGGACCGCATAGTCGGGGCCAGCCATGCCGCTGACGGTCAGGCCGAATTGCCCTGTGGCCAGATTCGCGGCGGACCCGGAAAGTGTCGGCAACGTGATCGGATTTACGGCCACGGAGAAAGTGTCCGTGGCGCTTAACGGCGGGTTTCCGCCGTCCGTCACAAAAAGCGAAACGGGAATGGTGGAGCTGGCTTGCGCAACAGAAGGCCGCAGGCTGAACGCTGCGTTGGTATTGTTGGCCTGAACGAGGCTGGCATTGGCGGGGGCACTGAGCAGGCTGAAAGTGAGAGTCGGGGTCGGCAGATTGCTGTCCGTGGCGGCGGCGGTCAGTGAGACGGTCTGGCCGACGTTCACTTGTTGATTGCCGATCGCGGCCAGCACCGGCGCCGTGTTTGGATGGACGATCACGGAGAAAGTATCCGTGGCGCTCAACGGGGGACTGCTGTTGTCGATGGCCTTGATCGAGATGGAGTTGGTGGAGTTGGCTTGGGAGTACAAAGGCTCCCAGTTGAAGGTGGCGTTCGTATTGCTGTTCCGCGTCAGGGTGGCGCCGCTGGGCCCACTTAAGAGGCTGAAGGTCAGAATCGGGGTCGGCAGATTCGTATCGGTGGCGGTGGCGTTCAAGGAGAGTGTATGCCCCGAGTTCACCGACTGGTTAGCAATCGCGGCCAACACCGGCGGGGTGTTGGTGGGGATCAACAAATTCATGATAGTGTAAGCCGGCACCGAGATGGTGAAAGAGTTTCCCAGCCCGGAGACGGTATTGGTGGAGGCGGGATAGCTTGGGTAATCATTGGTGCTGGTGAAGTTGGTGAGGCCAAATTGATACAGGGTGCCGGTGCCGGAAATGGCCGGCCCGCTAATGGTTACCGCGGCGGACATGGAGTCGCTCGGACTCAGATTAACCAGCATGACACCCACCTTTCCGTCCTGACGTTTGGTGGCGTGAACGCGCAAATCCGCCTGACTGGATGTGGCTTCGAGAAATGTGTCGCCGATGCTGGCCAGCAAATGGCACAGCAGCGTCCCGTAATAGGCGTGGCCCGGCGTCTCGTTATTCTCCAAGATGTCCGTGTGGAGGATCTGGTAATCGACGTTGACGATGCCGTTTTCGAGCCAGGTCAGATAATTATCCGCCGCGAACAGCGACACCGGGGCGCCGGTGGCGGTTCCCGCGCCGGTTTCGGTGATGGCGATTTTCATGCGCGAGGCTGTGGCGGCGCCCAGAATATTGGTCAATTGCGACAACGTGTCTTGGATGGTTGGGACAATGGTGGTGGAAGCGGCCAGGGTGGAGGCAACATTCGTTCCGGGATACCAATGAAGAATGACGAAATCAGCGTTGGTGCCAACCGCGCGCAACAACGGGGTGTTCCATGTATTTGACTCGCTGGCATTGACAAAGACCCCGCACTGGATGGTGGAGTCCTCGGCCTTCATGTCATTGATGAACTGGAGGGAATTCGACCCGTAGGCGCCCGGGGAAAGGGCGGCCTGGCCGACGCGGTTGGAGGCCGTCAGGTTCGTATAATGCAAATCATATTCCCAATCCTGGCCGGGGAAGTAGCCGTTGCCGTAGATCTCGTTGCCGATTTCCCAGTATTTGATGCCGTAATGATTGGTCACATTGGCGTTCGCCACCCACGACGCGGCGTAAGAGGGACTGCCGCCGCCGGTATTCTGCGGATTGGAACCATAATTGACGGTGATGACCGCCTGGGCGCTCGCCGGGGTGACCACAGCGGCCATGAAGGCCGAAAAAGTTACGCCTGAAGCGACGTAGCCTCCATCGTTGCAAGTGGAGTTCTGCCAATTGTAGATGTCCCCGTAAGATCCACCCGGATAACGGACAGCGGTGATGCCGGCGGCCTTCAGCAAGGGAGCAATTTGCGTCGGGCCGACCAAGTCATTGTCATAAACCGCGGTGCAAACGCCCAGTCCCTCCGACGGCATGGCGGCCATGGTGTCCGCCATATTGATGGTGACAGTGGCGTCGAGAGATTGGGCGCGGGCTTCGCCAGCCAGGGCAGGCCACAGGAGCAAAACAAGACACACTCCGCCTCGCAGCCCTGACATCGAACAAATCATCAGTTGGGAGTGGCGCATAAGCTCCTTGGCGCAATTCTATTCAGCCCACACCTTAAACGCTTTCAGTCAGCGAATCAAGCCAGGGTGTCAGACGGTAGTCCCTTAATTTGAATTTATTTTGTTGGTTTGGGGTGGTTGGCATGAATTTTGAGGGATTGACGGCACGATGGCCGGGGCGTTTGATTCGCAGCATGGAAAGTTTGAACATTCCGAGTAGTGTTAAGTTTGTGATGATCGTTGCGTCTCAGCCTCCGAAACTCCACCCTGCCGTTGACCTCGGTACTGAATGGAGAAACTTTTTATCCAGTATCCAAACCACCGAAATGAAGTATGCGCCCACGAAAAAGATTCACGAAAATGTCTGGCTGATAAACCTGCATACCGGGCTGCCTCTTCTAGGAGAGCTGCTCTGCCGGGCGAAAGATAAGGCGATTCCAATGCAGATAGTTTTTTTGCATGAAGAGCCAGATTGGATAGAATATCCCCCACCTTTTGAATCCGCGCCAGAAGTCCCGTGCCCGTAGCAGTTTTTCTTGTCATTTCTTCGCCTTTTTGACCTGATACGCCACGCCAACCTTGACCGCAGCATCCGCCGAGTCCACAGGTGGCAGTTCCAGTATCGTGATAAACTGCTCCGGATCGCCGTATGACCAGCCGTAGCATCGCTTGGCCTTTGGGTGCCCGGTCAGCGCGTAAACCTCCACGTCGCCTTGCCAGACGGTCTGGCCTTGGAAAACCTCTTTGACCGGCACAGATTCCAGCCAAACCGCACCGCACTTGTGCAGATGCTGGATGACCTGTTGCAGACGTTCGATGTATTGCTTGGAGCTTGCCGTTTTCATGGTGCGCAATCAGTATAAAGCATTATGGCACCAAAAGCACCAATGGATACGATTGTCGCAATGCACCGTAATCACTTAAGAGCGCTGGCCAGATTAAAGGCATTGGAGTCGATTATTTTTGAGAGGATGCAACCTTCCGAACGTGCCGCTTGGGAGAAGACGTACGACGAACAAGCGAACCGGATTTTCCAAGACTTACTTGAGAAGGTTGAAGCGAAGTCTCCCGGCTTTGCCGCGTTGCTCGACAATCGCGGCCCAGATGAGCTTGAAGGGCTTGATAATCCATTGCCATAATGCGTTCTGCATTGGCCGACGTGCGGTTAATCCATTCCCATACGGTCTCTTTTTTCATTCTGCGTGCATTATAGCTTAAAACCGGTTCGATTGTCAAGCAAAATCTTATTGCTCGCCGCAGTTTTTAAGCAGGCCGGCCACCGTCCACTGGCTTTTCTCAATGCCCGCTTCCATTGCTGGTGTGCATCGAATTGTGCTGTGGGTTTTGCAGAAGTTGTAATACGCAAAGTTGAGCGCCACCGCAGCCTCGAAGTTCTCATACTTCTTGCTGAATGCATTGGTCAGCCGCGTCAACCGGCGGCAATGCATCCGCAGCGTGTGGTTCTGCTTCTCGACGTGCGAGGTTGATATGCGGCTGATGTCCGGCATCCCGGAGATCACCGTCCGCTCCGCCTTCACCACTTCCGCTGGACTATACCGCTTGGCCGCTTCCTTGAAACTACCGAGATGTTCGACGCTGTAGGTTTTTACCAATTGTCCATAATCGACCTCAGCGCCAAACCCGCGCTCAATGGCGTCGGGATAGGCACTCAATCCGTCGCTGGTGATTTGGACGCGCCGGGCCAGCCGGGCCGCCAAATCTGCCATAAACACCTTGGCGTGATAGGCGTCCCGTTTGCCGACGATATACGACGGAATCAGCTTCGTGTCCGCGTCCAGCGCAATCCAAGTCCAAACGTCGCCAAGTCCTTTTGCCTCGTCTTTGGCTGTGGCGTTGTTCCGCTTCTTGCCGACAAAGCCCCAAATCTCGTCCACTTCAATCTGCTTGCAGTTCAGACCGCGCATCTTTTCGTCGTGAATTTTGGCGCAGGCATCGCCGACCCGCTTGCCGAGCCACATTATCGTGTTTGGATTGACGCCTGTTATGCGGCTTATCGCTTCCATGCTGGAGCCTTCCGCCAGCATCGAAACCACGGCCACTTTTTTGTCGAATTTCAAGTTGTTTGCCATATTTCTAATTTATTTTACTACGTCAATATAATGTCTAAACCATTGACAGTCAACTATAAAAAGCAAGTTCATTTATAATGGAGAAGCGATTTTCAAAGAAAGGGGTTGACTTTGGCGGGGCGATTTATTATACTGTCAAGCGTAAAGTAAATGGTGGAGCTAGTGGGAGTCGAACCCCGCTGCTGACACAGCGTCCCTGGCGGTGTAAACCCGCTTTTTCAGCATCCGACTGAGGGAACTAACCCCATTGACTGGCCCGAGTTCCGCGTGTTTAAATCCTCCCCAGAGGGACACGTGGGCCGTGGTCTTTTTGCCTGTCGGGCGGCCTGGCGACCCTTACACTGGATGCACCGGGCCGCCCGTTTTCTTTTCTTGGCGATTCATTTCGGCGTCACGAACCCCCGCGATTTACCATGTTCCCAACAAATCATGGGCGGCGCGGCGCTGCTACAGGTTTCGTATATGAATCTGATATATAGAATTGGCCTTGCGAGACTTGATATACATATAAGTTTTTTCAGGAGATGGCATTCTTCTTGCTCAAAAATGGTTATTGACCCGCTGCCCACAATCCGCTTTAATTGTCACGTATAACAATGAGTGCAGATTGGAATCTGGAGAATTTATGAAGACAGCCATGTGGCTTCTAGTGGCGATTGCGGTCGGTTTGTTGGCCGGATGTTCAAAAGAAAAAGAGCGACAGGTGGCAATGCAAAAGCGGTTTGCCACTATAGATTCAAACTTCGTTGCAGCCATAATGGCAGCAAATAGCAATGAGCCTGTGATGATCGATGAACAACTGCACCAGTTTTCAAATGCGATAATGTCAATGCATTTGACGCTTACAAATCTCGACATGGCGACAAATGAATTGCAAACCGAAATTGGAAATGAAGGATTGAGAACGGAGCTGATGATAAAATTCGTTCAAGAATTGAGCGATTTTAAACGGTCTATGGACACTAACGAGATGCTTTTAGCAAAATTGCAGTGGTTTTACACAAACCAAACGCCAGTAGTAGAATCTGCCCCAAGCAACGATGTAATGGGCCGTATAATCGGTTTGAGCGACCAACTTTTGAAAGCGCGTAACGAAGATATAGTTAATGCTGGGTTGAATATAATACGCCAAGAATTAGCCAAGCTGACAAATACTATATCCCCAACTGAAGAAGACATTAAGCGTCAAAAAAAGGAAGCGCGTATGGCTGAAATTGAACGACAGCGCCAAGCTTCGGCGATCTATTGGTCCCATCGGCGCGAACGAGACGCCGTTAAGAGCACCATGATCTCCACCAGCGGCACTGTATTTCAAATCGTGAATGGCGGAATGCTTTTTTCAGCAGGGAGTCCCATTTACCAAAACATCTTTATCGAAGATTGCGCGTTAACCGGGCTTTCCGATGGTTCACCCATGAATGCCCCGGAACTTTATCCGATTGGATCGTATCATTACGCAAATGTTTCTGGCGGCACACAAACGGTCAAACGTTTTACCGTAAGTCTTGACCGCGCCGTGCAGTGGCATAGAGACAATCCATAGCCACACTGGAAAAACAACCAAATTGACTATGGAGGCCCGAGGTGGTCTGATGGCGGCTTATGGACGCCAAAAACATCATAAACACGCTCAGAGAAATCGCACCAGAGCTGGAGAAGGTTGGCGATGAAGAAAAGGAGTTTAGCAAGACATTGCTTTCGATAGCGAATAAACTTCAGGCAAAGCAAGACGCGAAAGTATTCACGAACCAAAAGCAAATAGTCCCAGTCCCACCTCCACGTTTCACGCACAACCGCAAGTTCGTCCCACGTCGAAAATAATACCACTATCCCGAGCACAGATGCCGCCGCACAACACACGCTGGTCTGATGAAAATTCAAATTAAGGGACTACCTGTCAGACACGCGACTTCTCAATTCAGCCTTCTTAATCCGTAGTTTTTGAGCTCATTGCAGCGGCGCGCCCAGTATTACCTGGTAGTAGGAAGCCGGGTTCGTCAGGCTGGCGTTGGTATTCACCCAGGTGAAGGGCATCGGCGGCGAATTGATTTCAAAGACATTGCTCCAAGTCAGGAGATTGGTGGAAAAGAGGACCGCGTAGTCTGGTCCAGCCATCCCGCTGACGGTCAGGCCGAATTGCCCTGTGGCCAGATTCGCGGCGGACCCGGAAAGTGTCGGCAACGTGATCGGATTTACGACCACGGTGAAAGTGTCCGTGGCGCTCAACGGCGGGTTTCCGTTGTCGGTCACGACTAAGGAGACAGGCATGGTGGAGCTGGCTTGCGCAACAGAAGGCCGCAGAGAGAAGGCGGCATTGGTATTGTTGATCTGCACAAGGCTGGCATTGGTAGGCGCGCTGAGCAGGCTGAACGTGAGATTCGGTGTCGGCTGATTGGCATCCGTGGCGCTGGCGGCCAGGGAGACGGTCTGGCCGACGTTCACCGTCTGGTTGCCGATCGCGGCCAGCGCTGGCGGTGAGTCGGTGGGGATCAGCAAATCAACGATCGTGTACGGCGGAACCAAAATGGTGAAGGAATTTCCCAGCCCGGAGACGGTGTTGGTGGAAATGGGATAGCTGGGGTTATCGTTGGCACCGATGTAATTGGTGAGGCCAAATTGATACTGGGTACCTGAACCGCAGAGGGTCGGCCCGCTGATGGTCACCGCGGCTGAGATGGCATTGCCCGGACTCAGGTTGACCAACATGACCCCCACCTTTCCATCCTGCCGTTGCGCGGCGTGGACGCGCAAATAAGATTGAGTGGATGCGCCTCCGAGAAAGGTGTCGCCGACGCTGGCCAGCAGATGGCACATCATCGTTCCATAGTAGGCGTGGCCCGGCACCTGGGTGCTCAGCAACATGTCCGTATGCAGAATTTGGTAATCGACGTTGACGATGCCGTTTTCGAGCCAGGTCAGATAATTATCCGCCGCGAAGAGCGACACCGCCGCGCCGGTGGACCAGGCGCCGGCGTCGGTTTCGGTGATGGCTATTTTCATCTGCGAAGCGCGGGCAGCGCCCACGACGTTGGTCAATTGCGACAGCGTATTCTGAATGGTTGGGACTATGGTGGTGGATGCGGCCAGGGTGGAAGCAACATCGCTGCCGGGATACCAATGAAGTATTACAAAATCCGCGTTGGCGCCCACTGCCTCCAGCAACGGGTTGTTCCAGGTATTTGACTCGCTGGCGTTGATAACGACGCCGCACTGAATGGTAGGATCCTCCGCTTTCATGTCGCTGATGAACTGGAGCGAATTTGACCCGTAAGCGCCCGGCGAGAGGGCCGCCTGGCCGACTCGGGCGGAGGCTGTCTGGTTCGTGTAATGCAGATCGTATTCCAAGTTTTGGCCGGAAAAGTACCCGTTACTGTAAACCTCGTTTCCAATTTCCCAGTACTTGATGCCGTAATTATATGTGACATTGGCATTGGCCACCCAGGACGCGGCGTAAGTGGGATCGCCGCCGCCGTTATTCTGCGGATTGGAACCATAATTGACAGTGATGACAGCCTGGGCACCCGCCGGGGTAACCACCCAGGTCATGAAATTTGTGAACGAGTCAGCAGAATTGGCATATCCTCCGTCGTTACAGGTGGTGTTCTCCCAATTGAAGATGTCCGCGTAAGATCCGCTTGGATAACGAACAGCGCTGATGCCGGCGGCCTTCAGCATGGGGGCAATCAGCGGCTGGCGAACCAGAAAGGAGTCATAAACCGCGGTGCAAACCCCCAATCCCTGCGGCGGCATGGCGGCCAGGGTCTCCGCCGCGTTAATATTGACAGTGGCGTTGAGAGTTTGGGCGCGGGCTTCGCCAGCCAAAGCAGCGGACAGGAGTAAAACCAACCACGTTACGACTTGCAGCCGGCGGGCATGGGAAGTCCTGGCATATTTGATTCGTTGGTTTTGATGCATAATCTTCCTGGAGTAATTTTTGATTCTGCCCGCAGCCTGAACGCTTCTAGTCAGCGAGTCAAGCGTTTAGTCAGACCCGGCGGCTTTTCATAATTCATCCTTCTTAATTCTTAATTTTCCAGTAACCTGTGCCGGTGAATTTCATTCCAACCGAGTTGGAAAACATCCTGCTGCAGACCGCCCAATTGAGCCGCTCTTATCTGGTGGGCGGCGCGGTGCGCGATGCTTTGCTCGGCTTGCCCGCCGGGCGGGATTTCGACATCGAAGTGTTCGGCCTGACCTATGATCAACTGGCCCAGGCGCTGTCCTGCTGGGGCCGGACGGATTTTGTCGGACGCTCGTTTGGCGTGGTGAAACTGAGCACCGGCAGCGATCTCCATTATGACTTTACCGTGCCGCGGCAGGATTCCAAAGTGGCGCCCGGGCACAAGGGGTTCGAGGTGGAGTTCGATCCGGCCATCACACCGAAGGAAGCGGCGGCCCGCCGCGATTTCACCATCAACGCCATCATGTACGATCCGCGCGCGCGGCGGACACTGGATTTTTTCGGCGGCGAGGCGGATTTGCGGAATCGCGTGCTGCGACAGACCAGCGCCGCGTTTGCCGAGGACCCGTTGCGCGTCTTGCGCGGCATGCAATTTGTTGGAAGATTCGATTTCAAAGCCGCGCCGGAAACTATCGAAGTGTGCCGGCGGATGAAAGGCGCTTATTCCGAACTGGCCGTGGAGCGCGTGCGCGAGGAATGGTTCAAATGGGCGCAGTCAAGCACAGTGCCGTCCGCCGGGCTGCGTTTCCTCGCGGAAACGGAATGGATCGATCATTTTCCTGAAATCAAGTCCATGATTGGCGTCCCGCAGGAGCCGGATTGGCATCCGGAAGGGGATGTTTTCATTCATACGTGCCATTGCTGCGACGCGCTGGCGCGGCTGGAGCAGTGGCGGGCCGAGGACACCCAATCGCGCATCGTCCATATGCTGGCCGTGCTGGCCCACGATTTCGGCAAACCGGCCACCACGCACCAGGCCATCAAGGACGGCGTGATGCGCATCATTTCGCCCGGCCATGAAGAAGCGGGCGCGGACCTGGCGGCAACTTTTCTGGAGCGGCTGCGCGCGCCGCAAACCATCCAAGCGCGGGTGCTGCCGTTGGTGCGCAATCATTTGTTCCATTTCCAAACCATGACCGACCGGGCCGTGCGCCGCCTGGCCCGGCGGCTGGAGCCGGAGACCATCGAGGGCCTTTGCCTGGTCATGACCGCCGACAGCATGGGGCGTCCGCCGCGTCCGGCCGTCGAACCGGAATTTGTCCGGCAACTGCTGGCCTGCGCGCATGAACTGCAAGTCCGCCAAAAACCCCCGGAACCGATCTTGATGGGCCGGCACTTGATCGAGTTGGGCCTGGAACCGGGCAAATTATTCGGGGCGATATTGCACAAAGCCTACGAAGCGCAATTGGAGGGTGCTTTCGATGACCTGCCGCACGCCTGGCGATGGCTCGCGGCGGAAAACGGCCTCGAACTGCCCGCCGAAGCGCGGCGAAAACTGGACAAGAAAATGGAAAAGGAATGAGGGAACACCAATCCGCCTTTATTTCATTGGCGCTTTGAAAAAAGCGGCCCGTTCTTGCGTTGAGCGAAAACCCGACGCATTATGGTCACGGTTGATTGGAGCGCACGCGATGGAGAGCGCGGCGGAATTAGATTTCATGCAGCATTATCCAAAACATTATTGCGGCGTTTTCGGCATTTACGGCCACCCCAATGCGGCGGAATTGACCTATTACGGCCTGTATGCCCTGCAACATCGCGGCCAGGAAAGCGCTGGCATCGTCACTTGCGACGGCCGCCAATTTCGCGAGTTCAAGCGCATGGGGCTGGTGTCGCAGATTTTCAACGGCGAGATCCTGCATAATCTCGTCGGGCGCATGGCTGTCGGCCACACCCGTTATTCCACGACCGGCTCGTCCCATTTGCGCAATGCCCAGCCCCTGACCGGCGACAGCAAACGGGGCCAGTTGGCCATCGCCCATAATGGCAACCTGACCAACGCCGCCGCCTTGCGCGAAATATTGGAGGACCAGGGCGCCATTTTTCAAACGACGGTGGACAGCGAGATTATCCTGCACTTGCTCTGCCAGCCCAATGCCGGCGGCAACGAAAACAACCTGTTGCAAACCGTGCGGCGCATCGAAGGGGCCTATTCGCTGGTCATCATGACGGAACAGGAATTGATCGGTGTGCGCGATCCGTTTGGATTCCGTCCGCTTTGCCTGGGCAAATTGGGGGACGGCTGGGTGCTGGCCAGCGAAAGCTGCGCCTTGGATTTGATCTCCGCCAAATTCGTGCGCGACATCGAGCCGGGGGAAATTGTCATCATCGATCAAAACGGCGTACGCTGCCTGCAGGCTTTTCCCGAGCAAAAACAGCGGGCCTTTTGCATTTTTGAGTATGTTTATTTCGCGCGGCCCGACAGCACCATCGCCGGCCGCAACGTCTATAAAGTGCGCGTGCAGATGGGGCGCGAATTGGCGCGGGAACATCCGTTGCAGGCGGACCTGGTGCTGCCCGTGCCCGACAGCGGCAACTGCGCCGCCCTGGGCTATTCCCTGGCCTCGGGCATTCCTTATGAAATGGCCTTCGTGCGCAACCATTACGTGGGCCGCAGCTTTTTGCAACCCTCGCAATTGATCCGCGACTTTGACGTGCGGGTTAAACTGAATTTGATCGACGAGCTGGTCAGGGGCAAGCGGGTCATCGTGGTGGACGACTCCATCGTGCGCGGCACAACGTGCAAGGCGCGTGTCAATAACTTGAAGGAAGCCGGCGCGACGGAAGTGCATGTGCTGGTCAGTTGCCCGCCGCACATGAACCCGTGTGTCTATGGCATCGATTTTCCCGACCGCAGCAAATTGATGGCGGCGAACCATTCCATTGACGAGATCCGGCGTTATCTCAACGCCGATTCGCTGGCCTACTTGTCCGAGGAAGGCATGGTGCGGGCCACGGGCCTGCCCAAGGAATCCTTTTGCATGGCGTGTTACAACGGCAAATATCCCGTGCCTTACAACGCGGATGTGGACAAAAACATCATGAAACGCCGCCGGGCGCGCATCGAGGGACTAATGGACGGCCTGGAGAAAGACGCGATGCAAATCAAGCTTTTGTAGAAGCCTGCGCACATCGAATTAATCGACAGGCCCGCTACACGCGTCTCAATGTAACTTCTCCATCGTCCAAACCGTTCACGGAGGCGTCTTCCGTTCCCTCGACGATCCACGAACATGTTCTTTTATCCCGCGCCTCCAGAATCATCGTATCGAGGGAATACAGCCATGCGGCAAGAATGTGCTTTGACTGGCCATCACTGCGAATGCGCTGAAGCTCGGTCGCGATCGACTTGTGATGTTCTTGAATGCTGGCCCGGAGAAGCCTGCACTGCTTCAGGACCGTGCGCGCGTTGTCCACCCCCGAGGAACTCGTCAGCCGCGAGAACCAAAAGCTTGCGTCCTGCGCGACCGGGCAAAGCCGCGCCGCCAGAAAGAGCAACTGCGCCCACTGCGGCAGCAACTGCCCTTCAAAGGACATCACCCTCAATTTCTCCCGGGTCTTCATGCTCATCTGTTCACCAATCATTTCAGGATCTTTCACCCCTAACATCGGACGGGATCAAGCCCGGCTTTAGAAAACATTGTGTTGTACAAGATGAGACTTCCACCATAAAATGGCTGGTTTTAAACCATAATTTGGCGGATTTTTAATCCGTTTCTTCTCAATTGTGCCCCTTTTCGGGTGAATTAAGCGCATCGCCAATTAAATCTTAACCCATAACGTGGCCATTGGTCTTCTTAAAGAATAACGTGGCCATTGGTCACCGTTGCCGCAATAGCAGCCAATCCCGGTTCCTCGCATTCCATCGGCCTCGGCGGCCAGGTAAAGTGACTGGCCGATCATCCCAGCCTCCCAGAACAGCTCCCGCCAAGCTGAGGCGCGTTCCCGTATAATCGGTTCGAATCGGGCCAGCATGCCCAAACTGAATGCGCCGTCGGCCGCAAAGTCCTGCTGGCAAGAAATGTTCCGCGCGAAATCGCGAACGTTGCCCCGGACTAAACGCCAAAGTGGCGCAGGGGGAGCCGTATCACGCAGGGTTTCCCAATTCGTAATAGTGCAGAAGGAGCGCCGCAATTCCTCCATGTCAAACCTGGGAGACGAATGGCGGTATATGCAGCAGGCATCGATTTCCGCAGAAGTAACAACAACTTCCGAACCGCCCCAAGTGCCGCTAATTTTGGCCACCAAATCCGGTGGCATGCAGCAATACGGCATGGACTGCCTCAACTTGACCGGACTGTGCGTGCCCGGGATGAGCCTTGCTGCATATGTCTACTCATGCCTCGTCTCTGTGCGGCGATGAACGATCCGCTGACTTGGCAACCCTTCTTGGCGGCCGCGAGCGGTCAAACGACGCATTAGCAATCTGACGAAGGGCAGAATTGGTAACCTTGTTTAAACAGGAAAAAGCGAAATCAACATCACCATGTCGCCGGGCGGCTTCAGCCAAAATCACATTGGCCACATTTTCGTGGGCGTTCGGAATTCCTTTGGAATCCAGCTCCCGGGCCATGGTCATAGTCTCGCCGCTGCCAAGGCTTGCTTGTGTTATCAATTCACTTAGAAACTGCCAAGCTTTCTTGCTCTCATCCCAGGAGAGCGTCAGCGACTGATTATTCTTGATTGGCACTTGTTCGCTGAATGCTTCCAACTTTTCCTTGTCCGAATGGTAAAAGTGGAGGGAATTAACCACATGCGTATATGTGCCAAGCTCCAGCCCAAGCCAACCGGCGACCACCTCTTGCAGCGTTGTGAATTGAACCAAATTATACGGAAGGCCGCGGAAAAGGTCATTGCTTCTCATAGTTTGAAGCCAATGGAGTTTTCCTCCCTGGATCCGCAGCATGGATTGGGTGTTGCAGGGAATATCAGGGTTTCGAGGCAGGCCATTTTGACTCGGCAAATCCGTTTCTGCATCCCAAATCTGCAGAACAACTTGCCTGCTGGCACCATTGGCTTTGAGTGCATGAAAGGCCAATTCAAGTTGATCCATCCCGTGTTGTTGCCGAAGTCGGTGGCCATACGCGCCATAAAATTCAGGCCCTTTTCCGGAATAGTCGGATAGATCGCGGTTAAAAAAATTGAGCACCGCCGAGTCGTTCCTGCCTGCGATAATCCAAATCGCCTCCGCAAGAGCAAATGCTGGGTTGATCACCGGTTGTCTCGCCAACACCCATCGCTGACGCGGATCTTCAATACTCAGCGTCGCATGAAGAATTTCTGTCGTGTCCCCAGAGCGGGACTTAACGACAGTCCTTTCTTTTGAGGTCCACAACAAATCCCGAGCTTTTAGCCAAATTTCATTGGCGGTTGAGGCGCGTATGAGGCTAGGCATTCCCAGCCTCCTGTCGTTCGTTCGGATGGAGATTCCACTTTGGCGGGTAAAACGGTGTCAAGACGGGACGCGGATTCCTGTAAATCTGCTTGATACGAACGCGTCCAGTGAGCGCAGAAAATTCCGGGTGCCTGACGCGAGCATACTTGTCAACCTCACAGAAAAGATTCTGGCAGTCAATGAGTTGAAGGCGGCGGCCCCACAAGTTCTGAAATGACTCGCCAAAGCGCTGGAAGAAGAATTCTTGCTGGTCTGCCACATACCGGATGATCTCGGACTCAGTCAACCCACCGAGACTTTCGAAACACTTGCGGATACCATTCTTGGCTCCAGGGCCAGGGACCACGAACTCCATTTCGCTGAAATTCGTCACGGTGCTGTAGTTGATATCGGTGATGTATTGGTAGGCGAGGAAGTCACCGAGGGTCGGGTAGCTTCTAAGGATTTCAAATCCTTTCCCCATTGATGGCGCCGCCGCAATTCTCTCCCAAACGCGGTCGTCGAGCATCTTGTCCAGCAGGGCCATATGCATCTGATGTTTATATTCACACCGCAACCAAGAACCCCCCGAAGGCATGATATAACTGCCGTTCTCGCAAGCGGCAGGAAGCCTACGCACCGGCGCGTCAAGGAACTTCTTCCTTCGTACTGCGATTTTCGAAAGGCGTCCGTTGACTTGATCTACCGGAAGACAATTCGAGAACTGGCTCCATAACGGATCGGTGGTGGAGTCAGAAAATCGAAGGGGTTGATCCGGCTTACCTGGGGGTTGACGGCCAGCCGTCGCGATTTTGTCACACAAAATCTAAATCTTGGATGGGAATTGACAAGAAAGCCATGACCGAAAGGATCAACAGACTCCCGGCCGGCCGCCCCGCAAACCCTGTCGGGCTGCCTGAAAATGGACGGCGTCTATGCTCGCTGCGGCCACACCTGATTAAACCTGATCAGAATACCGGTAAGTGGCGAAGCTCGGCTAAATGGCCCGGTATTCGGGGCACAAGCCTCAAGATCGCTCAAAACCGAGGCCACCGAGAGCCGTGGATTACTCGCTGCAAATGTCGACAGAATGGACTGTCGAGCGCCAATTGAACCAATCACACCGTTTGGCGTGGGGCAATGTAAATTATTAAAGCAGCCGAATTACGCGTGGTTTTGACTTGTAAGTGTCTTGAAATGAGACATTTGGGAGCAATCAAGCTTAACAGATTTCCAAGAAATCGGATTTCGTTTTAAACCATAAAATGGCGAATGGTTTTTCAGGCATAAACTGGCCATTTCGGCCAATTTATGGTGGAAGTCTCACAAGATGAACCGGCCGGAGAAAGGTGGGGTGGCCAACGGGACTCGAACCCGCAACAACAAGCTCCACAAGCTTGGACTCTACCATTGAGCTATAGCCACCAGACCGCCTCAAGAGTAGTTTTCCGCGGCGCCAACGTCAAGCGCGGCGACCTCCCGCCGATCAATCGCCCTCCTGCACCACACTGCGCACCTCCCCGGATTGGAGCCGGGTTTTTAATGTTTGACTGGGCCGCGTTTGCGCCTTCGCACGGAGGATTTGTCCGCTGGCCGCATCCAGCGTGATGGAATAGCCGCGCGCCAGCACCTGCTCCGGGCCGAGCAAACGCAGGCGGCCCTGCAAGGCGTCGGCGCGCTGGCGCAGACCGCGCAAATAATGGCGGGCCTGCTCCCGCAATCGGCGTCGCTCGCGGGCCATGTCCGAGCGCCGTTGCGCCAGCAACCGGCCGGGCCGGAGCCGGTCCAGCCGGACGCCAAGATTCTGCGCGGCGACGCGCCGTTTTTGCAAATGATGCCCCGCGCTGCGGGTGAGCGTCAGTTGCAGGTCATCCAGGCGTTGCAGGCGCTGCTGGAGCATCCGGCGCGGATGCGAGGCCCGCAGACGCTGCCCGAGTTGCTGAAAATGACGGCTTTCGCCCCCCACACGCCGGAGGACAAGATCGCGCAATTGGACGCGCGCCTGGGCCAGCCATTTGCCACTGGAAAAAACCGCCTCGGTGATAATCTCGGCCGCCGCGCTGGGCGTGGCCGCGCGCAAGTCCGCGGCGAAGTCGCTGATCGTGAAGTCAATTTCATGCCCGATGGCGGAAACGATGGGCACGGCGGAACTGACGATGGCGCGGGCGACAACTTCCTCGTTGAATGCCCACAAATCCTCCAAACTACCGCCGCCGCGCGTGAGCAGGATCAAATCCAGTTTCCGGCCGGGGAGATTGGACCATTGATTGAGCAGCGCGATGGCTGCGGCGATTTCCGATGCCGCGCCGGCGCCCTGCATCGCGCACGGCGCGAGAATGATTTCCAGGGCCGGATTGCGCCGCCCCGCGACGTGTAAAACGTCACGCAAAGCGGCCCCGCTCGGCGACGTGACCAATCCGATGCGTTGCGGGAACCGCGGCAGGGGCCGCTTTCGCTCCTGGGCGAAAAGGCCCTCGGCGGCCAGTTTCGCTTTCAGTTTTTCGAAGGCGGCCTGTAACGCCCCGACCCCCTGCAATTCGACTGCCAGCACGCGCAATTGATATTGGCCGCGCGGCTCATACACGGTCATCTCCCCTTTGAGGATGACCTTGCGCCCGTCTTGCAACGCCGCGCGATCCGCCGGCGCATCGCCCCGAAAAACGATGCAGTTCAACTGGGCCGCCGCGTCCTTCAGGGTGAAATAAACATGGCCGGAAGCCTGCGCGCGGCAATTGGTGATCTCGCCCGTCACCCAGACCTGGCCGATTTGCTTTTCCAACAGCCGGCGGATGTCCGCCGTCAATTCGCTGACGGAAAAGACTCGCCGCGTCGCTTCCACTGGGAACAGCTCGCCGAAATCCCATTGCGATGTGGTCTGTTTCGGCATCAGGCCTGGAGTGGTTCGGAAATCCGGCGGATGCGGAGCGCGCGCCCGGATTCGTTGTCGATTTCGATCAACGCCCCTTGCAACAGGATTCGCCCCGAAGCCACGCCGAATTTCTGCGGCGTGTTGGTGGCAAAGCGCTCGATGACCGGCGCGATTTCGCGCCCCAAAACGCTCTCATGCGGCCCGGTGAAACCCGCGTCCGTCAAGTAAGCCGTGCCGCCCGGAAAAATCTGCTCATCCGCCGTCTGCACATGGGTATGAGTGCCAACCACCGCGCTGACCTGCCCGTCCAACATCCGGGCCAGCGCGATTTTTTCCGAAGTCGCCTCCGCGTGCATATCGACAAAAATGATTTTGGCGATCTGGCGCAGGCGCGGGACTTCGGCGCGGGCGCACAGAAAAGGATTCTCCAACGGCGGCATAAAGGTGCGCCCCTGCAGATTGAGGACGGCGACCGGCGGCAGATTTTCCGAATGCCAAACCGTGCTGCCCTGGCCGACGACGCCTGGCGGATAATTGAACGGGCGCAAAAACCGGGCCTCGGACAGCAACAGCATGTTGACCTCTTTTTGGTCCCACAAATGGTCCCCGGTGGTCATGATATCGACGCCCGCGTCAAAAATCTCATTCGCAGTATTGACCGTGATACCCGCCCCGCCCGCCGAATTCTCCCCATTGGCCACGACCATGTCGATGTGGTGCGCCTGGCGCATTTTTGACAGGAGCTGCCGCGCCGCATAGCGGCCCGGCTCCCCCACGATATCGCCGACAAAAAGAAGGTTCACGGCAGAGAGATTAAAGGGGATCGCCCGGCTGGCAAGACATGAAAACCCAATGGAATGCCCAGCCTAAAACCCATTAATCACGTCGAGCAGTTGTCGCAGGCGGCCGTATTGCCGGCGGTCAAAGCCGAAGGCGATGCGCGGCAATTCCAAATGATCGTTGTCTTCTTTTTCCTCGGGCGTGGGTTCGATGACCTTGAATTTTTCGCCCAGGATGATGTCGCCAAAATCGTCGTTGAGACTTTCAACCGCCGACGGCGACGGCGGATTCTTGATGCGCAGAACGAACAGGTCCTTGACGAAGCGGCTGGAATGGTAGTTGCGGTAAAACCGGGTGATGATGCGCACGGCATGGCTGGCGTTGTCGGCGATTTGATAGAGGGCAAGGTCGTCGGGTGAAATCATCTGGCCGCGCAAGAGATGTTCGCGGATGTTTTTGTCCCAAACTCTCCAGTAAGCGCCGCCGGGGCGGTCGAGCAGCACCAGCGGCACGATGCGGCTTTTGCCAGTTTGCATCAGAGTCAGCGCCTCGTAGCCTTCGTCCAATGTCCCGAATCCGCCGGGGAACAACACAATGGCGTCGGAATGCCGGACAAAAGTGAGCTTGCGGGTGAAAAAGTATTTGAAAGAGATGAGCTTCTTGTCCTTGTCGATGATGGGATTGGCGGCTTGTTCCCAAGGCAGGCGGATGTTGGCGCCGAAACTCTTTTCCAGCCCCGCTCCTTCGTGCCCGGCTTGCATGATGCCCGGGCCGGCGCCGGTGATGACCATGAAGCCGGCTTCGGAGATCTTGCGCGCGAACTCGACCGCTTCGAGATATTCCTGCCGCGTGGGCAGGGTGCGGGCGGAACCGAAGATGGTGACTTTACGGATGCCATCATAGGGGGCGAAGGTTCGGAAGGCATAGCGCAATTCCCCCAAGGCGGTGCGGATGACCCGCACGTCGCCGCGGTCCTTCACATCTGTCAACAATTTGAGGGCATTGACGATGATTTCCTCGACTAAATCCGCATTATAGCCCCCGCCCTTGGCCGCGATCAGTTCCTGTATGCGGCCTTTGATCAACGGGTCAACCGGGCTTTTTTCAGCCTTATCCACGACTCCACACTATCGCGTTGCGCGGCAAATGCAATCACCTTAAACTGTCGCGCCGCCTGAAGGCCGCATCCGAGGTAAAAAATGACAATGGACTACAAGAAGACGCTTAATTTGCCGCAAACCGGTTTTCCGATGAAGGCCGATCTGGTGGCGCGCGAGCCGCAACGCCTGCAACGATGGCACGATGCCGGACTCTACGGCAAAATCCAGGCCGCCCGCGCCGGCGCGCAAAAATTTGTCCTGCACGACGGGCCGCCCTTTGCCAATGGCGATGTCCACATCGGCACCGCCCTGAACAAGATTCTCAAGGACTTCATCGTCAAGCACCAGGGCCTGCTGGGCCGGGACGCGCCCTATGTGCCCGGATGGGACTGCCACGGGTTGCCCATCGAATTCAAAGTGACGCAGGAAATGCGCAAAGTCGGCAACACCAGCGTCGATCCCTCCGCGATTCGCCACGCCTGCGAAGCCACCGCGCGCAAATTCATTGATCTCCAGCGCGCGCAATTCAAACGCCTCGGCGTCCTCGGCGATTGGGATAATCCCTATCTCACATTGAACAAGGAATACGAAGCCGACGAGCTGCGCCTCTTTGCCGACATCGTGGAAAAAGGTTTCGTCTATCGCGGCAAAAAACCGGTGTACTGGAGCATCCCGTGCCGCACCGCGCTGGCCGAGGCCGAGGTCGAGTATCAAGACCACGTCAGCCAGAGCGTGTTCGTGAAGTTTCCAGTCGTCGGCCAACAGGGCGCGTTTATCGTCATTTGGACCACAACCCCCTGGACGCTGCCCGCCAATCTCGCTGTTGCTTACAACGAAAAACTTCAATACGTCCAAATCTGCGTCGGCCAAGAAAAATTCTTTTTATTTCGCGGATTGCTTCCAGCCGTCGCGGAAAAATGCGGTTGGGCCAATTACACGGAGACACCGGTTCCGGCCGGGCAGCTCGCTGCCATGGAATACCGGCATCCGTTTTGCAATCGCACCGGCAAGCTTTTTGCCGCCACGTTCGTCACCAGCGACACCGGCACCGGCTTTGTTCACATCGCGCCCGGCCACGGCCTCGACGACTACAATCTCGGACGCCAAAAGGGCCTGCCGATTTACTCCCCGGTGGATGACGACGGCCGTTTCGCGCATACGAACGAGTTGCCCGTGGAGCAACAGATGCCTGCCGAAATGATCGGCAAGTCCATTTTGGAGAAACACGGCAAGAGCGAGGCCAACGAAGCCGTTCTCCACGAACTGCGTTCGCGCGGCGCGCTGCTGCATCAGGAGAATTTTCCCCACAGCTACCCGCATTGCTGGCGCAGCAAGACCCCGGTCATCTTCCGCGCCATGGACCAGTGGTTCATCCAGATCGACCATGAACAATTCCGCGAGCGCGCCCTGGCGGAGATTGACCGCGCGCGCTGGATCCCGGAGTGGGGTGTCAACCGCATCAAGAGTGCGGTGCAAACCCGTCCCGACTGGTGCATCTCGCGCCAGCGCTCCTGGGGCGTGCCGATCCCCGCGTTTTACGACGCCAGGGGCGAAGTGATTTTTGACGCGCGGATCATCCGCAACACCTCGGATCTGTTTGAGAAACACGGCTCGAACATCTGGTTTGAGAAATCTGCCGACGAACTTTGGCCGCTTGTTGAGCCGAAGGATTGGAAAGGCGCGGAGCCTGCCGCCAAATCGACCGACACGCTGGACGTGTGGATCGACTCCGGCTCCTCCTCGCGCGCCGTGTTGATGAAACGCCCGGAACTGCGCGGCCCGGCCAAAGAATGGCAGGCGGACGTTTACCTCGAAGGCAGCGACCAGCATCGCGGCTGGTTTCAGTCCTCGCTCCTGCTTTCGCTGGCGGGCAACGGCGCGGCCCCGTTTAAAACAGTATTGACTCATGGATTCCTGGTGGACGCCGACCGCGACAAGATTTCCAAAAGCAAACAGGGCTCTTACGAAAAACCGCAGACCGCAGAGGCTTACGTCAAGAAATATGGGGCGGACGTAGTGCGGCTCTGGGTTGCCTCGCAGGATTATCGCAATGACATCGTCGTCAGCGAGGAGCGTATCAACAAAGTGAGCGAAACCTACCGCGGCATCCGCAACGCGCTGCGCTATCAACTTTCAAACCTCTACGATTTCGATCCGGCCAAAAACGCTGTGCCGGACGGCGGATTGACCGGATTGGACCGCTGGATTCTCGGCCAATTCGGCACATTGGAGAAGGACGTCATGCAGGCTTATGAGAACCACGAGTTTCACGTGGTCTATCAGAGAATCAGCCAGTTCATCGCGGTGGAACTCTCGGCGATTTACCACGACGCCATCAAGGACCGCCTTTACACGGATGCGGCGCATTCGCCGCGCCGCCGCGCCACGCAAACGGCTCTCCATCGCATGGTGCGTAGCCTTTGCAGCCTGCTCTCGCCCATCCTCGTTTTCACGGCCGATGAAGCGTGGGAATTCATTCCGGGCCGGGAGAGCGAGTCGGTCCATCTGGCGACATGGCAGGCGGCGGGCTTGGCGCTGCCTGAAGAGGAGGAGGATCGCTGGAAGAAACTGTTGGAACTTCGCGAACGCATCCTGCCGTATTTGGAGAAGGAACGGCAGGCCGGGAACATCGGCAAAGCTCTGGACGCCAAGGTGATACTGGGCGAAATGGCTAAAGTTTTGCCGGACCAGACCGATATGAACAAGGAAGGTCTGCGTGAACTTTTGAATGTTTCACAACTGGTCATGGGCCAGGATGCGGGCGCGGATGGTGTGCAGGTGGCCAAAGCAGATGGAAGGAAATGCGAGCGCTGCTGGCACTGGGAAAAAGATGTCGGGGCCAACGGGTCACATCCGACCCTTTGCGGCAGATGCGTTTTGGCGATTCGAGACACCGCGATATGAAGTCTAAAATGCCGCTGGCGGCGACTGGAACGATCCGTTCCAGCTTCAGCCTGCCCACGCGCGCCGTCCTGCTGGCGGCGTGTTACGTGATCGGCGGCATGTTGGGCAGTGAATCCAGCGCGCTCATGGGCGGCAACATCCCCCTTGTCTGGGCGCCATCCGGCATCGCACTGGCTGCCATTCTGCTCTTTGGCTATCGCATGTGGTGGGGTGTGGCGCTCGGGGCCTGGCTGCTCACTTTGGCCCAGGGGATGCCCGGCGGATTCTTCACCCTGGCCACCGCCATCGGCAATACCATCGGAGCCGTCCTCTGCGCCTATCTGTTGGAACACTTCGTGCGGTTTAAAGCTGCCATCGACCGGGTGAGATACGCGGTTGGCTTCATTCTTTTCGCCTGTTTGCTGGGCACCACGGTTAACGCGGCCTTCAATGTCGTCGGTCTCTGCTATGGGGGCGAGCTGCCGTGGGACCATCTCTTGTGGAAACAAGTGTTCGGCACCATGGTTGTCTGGTGGGTGCCCAACGCGATGGGGGCGCTGGTGGTGACGCCGCTCATCCTGGCCTGGGCCGCCCCCGGCGGTGTGCGCTGGACGCGCCGCCGCATCGTGGAAGCGGCCCTCTGCGCGGTGGGCCTCCTCTTTGGCACGCAACTTTCGTTCAATTCCTGGTTCGTTTATGGAATGGAGAATTATCCCCTGGCTTACCTGCCTTACCCATTCCTGGTTTGGGCGGCTATGCGTTTTGGGATGCGCGGCGCGACCACCGGGACCTTTGTGGTGGCCACGCTCTCCATTTATGAACTGCTGCATCAGCGCGGGCCGTTTTGGGCGGGCGCGGGCCATGATCACACCAGCCTGATGCTCATCGGTTGTTACCTCGGCGTGGTCGCGGTCGGCAACCTGCTCCTGTCCGCCGCCGTCGTCGAGCGCGAGGCCGCCCTTCGCACCACGGCTGAAAGCGAAAGCCGCTATCGCGGCGTGGTCGAGGACCAGACGGATTTGATCTGCCGTTTCAAACCGGACGGCACCCTGATCTTTGTCAACCAAGCCTACTGCCGTTTCCATGGCCGTCGGCGAAAGGAACTGATCGGATCCAATTTTTTTGAGTCCCTGGCTGAGCAGGACCGCGAAATCCCGCTGGAAGAGTTTGCCCGGCTGACCCCCGCCAATCCCATTCGCATGTATGACAACAAGGTGTTCCTGGCGCCGGGTCGGTTCATCTGGCAGCAATGCTCCGTGCGCGCCCTGTTCGACGAGACGGACCGCATCACGGAATACCAGGCCGTGGTGCAGGACATCACCCTCCGCAAGCAATCAGAGGAGGCCCTCCGCCTGGGCGAGGAACACCTCCAGGCCATTCTGCACAGTATGCCCGACGGCGTCATGGTCCTGAACGAGCGCGGGTTGGTCACCTTGTTCAATCCAGCCGCGGAAAAGATTTTCCAACGCCAGGCGATCCAGGCGCTCGACCAGCCTGTCAACGAATTATTTGCGCCTGCCGACCGGCAACGGTATGCGGAACATCTGGCGTCCCAACCAGGGTGCGGCCGGGCCGGCGTGATTGAACTCAGCGCCCTCCGTCCCGGCGGCGCCCTGCTGCCCATCGACGTGGCGGTGAGTGAAATCCCGAATGGCCAGGCGCGCCTGAGCATCGTGGTCGTGCGCGACATCTCGGAGCGCAAGAAATTGGAGGACCAATACCGGCAGGCGCAGAAGATGGAAGCGGTGGGGCGGCTGGCCGGCGGCATCGCGCATGATTTCAACAATTTAATGCAGGCCATTTTGGGTTACATCAATCTGCTGGACCGCCGTCTGCCCCCGGGCGATCCCAATCACCGCGCCGTGGATCAAATTCAGAAATCCCTCGCGCACGCCACCTCCCTGACCCGGCAGCTTCTGGCCTTCAGCCGCAAACAGGTGCTCAAGCCGAAGTTGCTCCCTCTCAACGCCGCCGTGTCCGACATGAACCATTTGCTGCAACGCGCTCTGGGCGAGACCGTCCAGTTGAAGATGAAACTCGCCACCCCCGTGCCGTGGATCCGCGCCGACCCCGGGCAGATGGAGCAACTGATCCTGAACCTGGCCATCAACGCGCGCGACGCCATGCCGCAAGGCGGCGCGCTGGACATCGAAACCAGCAACGTCGAGTTTCACGAACCCACCACGCTGGCCTCCGGCCGCCTGGCCGCCGGGCCTTACGCCGTTTTGAGAATCTCCGACACCGGTTGCGGCATGACGCCGGAGGTGCAGGCCCATTTGTTCGAACCTTTTTTTACGACCAAGGAAAACGGCAAAGGCACGGGCCTGGGCCTGTGCAATGTTTATGGAGTCGTCAAGCAAAGCGGCGGCGAGATCACGGTGGACAGCCAGCCGGGCCGCGGCACCACTATCGAAATTTACCTGCCCCGCTTCGATGGCAGTGTCGCCGAGGTCGAGTCCTCCCATGTCGTCCCTGTGCAGACGCTCGGCACCGAAACCGTTTTGCTGGTCGAGGACGAGGAACTGGTGCGCTTGATGCTGGTCGAGGTGCTCAAAGCCGCCCATTACCGCGTGCTGGACGCCCGCCACGGCGCGGACGCGCTGGAACTGGCCCAACGCCACCAAGGGCCGATTGATTTGCTGGTCACGGACATGACCATGCCCGGCTTCAGTGGCTCCGAGCTGGCCAGACGCCTGGCCGTGCCCCGTCCCAACATGCGCGTGCTGTTCATCTCCGGTTACACGGACGTGGAAGCGGCGCAAATGGGCAAAATCAATCAACCGGCGCAATTCCTGCAAAAGCCCTTCCATCCCGACGCCTTTTTGACCAAGACCCGCCAGATTCTCGATCAGAGAATCAAGGACGTGTCCGTGGCCCACAATTGACCGCATGTCGGGCCAACTGCCAGAGGCGGGCGTCCCTTCGCCGGAAGTC
Organism: Verrucomicrobiota bacterium; assembly: GCA_050014435.1. Classification (GTDB taxonomy): domain Bacteria; phylum Verrucomicrobiota; class Verrucomicrobiia; order Limisphaerales; family Palsa-1400; genus DASRLE01. Next base: position 55,904 of record JBEKDI010000007.1, read on the forward strand.
ATCCGCGAGAATACCCGGGCCTTCGCTCTGCGATGGATTGCCCGCCGCCAAGGCTCCCCCGCCGAACTCATCCGCGCCCTGGACGAGGAATTGGGCTGGCCCGCCCGCCATTGCCTGGCGCCCATCCTGGACGAATTGCGCGCCAGCCGGGGCGGACCGGAGTTGGATCGAAAATATCTTCTTTACACATTGAGCGCGGGAGCCGTCGCCGAAGCCCTGGCCGGCGGCATGCCGCCGCATGCAGAAAATCATTCGTGTCTCGACGAGCTCTTTGCCCGCAGCCGCCGCTACCGCCGCACCAAAAAATATTCCGAAGCGGTCGATTTCATCTCCCGGTTCCGTGAATATTCCCCGTTCAACAACACGCTGGTTTATTTGCAGAATCCGATGGCGACTTACTTCGCCACCGCCAGCCATTGGCACAAGGTCTTTCAGCGCACCATCAAAGACGAGGCGCGCGGCATGATTATCCTGGCCCCTCGCACCCCCGTGCTGTTGGTTTACGATGTGGCCGACACCACTGGTCCACCGCTGCCGGAGAAACTCGAAGTCTTCACCCGGACTTCCGGCCGCTTCAATCCCATGATCCTGGAACGCACAATCCGGAATTGCGTGCTGGACAGGATCCGTGTTGAACGCAAGCCCATGGGACAACTCCGCGGCGGATTCAGCACGGCGCGGCTGCAGGATCCGCAATGGAAAATGCGCATCGGGCTTCGCCAGGACATGGATGAAGGCGACGCCTATGCCGTGCTCTGCCATGAACTGGCCCACATTTATCTCGGGCACCTCGGAGCCGACAAGGAGGGAGGCTGGCCCTATCGCCTGAACCTGCCGCTCAACGTGGCCGAGATCGAGGCCGAATCCGTCGCCTTCATCGTCTGCCGGCGGGCCGGATTGCGCACTCACGCCGCGGAATTCCTTTCCAGCTACATGGAAGACGGCTCCGACCTTGATTCCATCAGCATCGACCTCATCAGCCGCGCCGCCGGCCGCGTCGAAGACATGGGCCGCCGCCTGCGGTCCCCCCGCGACAAGCCCGCCCGGACCAAAGTCGGCCCTTGAGCGCAATGAGTTATGTTCTCTGATATGAACAAAGATGCCTGAGAACAGCCGGTTTTCGGCCACCCGTTGACAGAACATAAGTCTCAAATGAAACTTATGAACATGAAACGACTGGTCCAAGTCGCGTTATGGGCGGCCTTCGCTTGTTTTGTTAATGGCTGCGCCAACCAATTCGCAACCACGATTGCGCCATTATACTCAGATAAAGTTACGCCAGTCGCATCCCTTGGGCTGACAGGAGAAGGAGCAAGCGCAGCTGCACCTGCGTTTGTCGGACTGGGCTACAACGTTCGAGATTTGGGAATTGACAGCCTTATCGCTCTCCAACATGCAAGTGCAAGGGCTATTCCTTTTGTTGCGATTGTTGATCCGATTGGAACCAAGTCTGCATGGTGGAATGGTCGTTATAGTTTTTCCATGCGAATTAAGGTAATTCCTTCCGGCACAACAGTTTGGTCCGGAACCGCCCGATACGGATCGGGAGGCATACTCATCAACGAAGATGAATCAACAACGAGGGCTATGGACGACCTGGTTGCCGATTTTGCAAAACATTTCCCCCCCAAGTAACCGTCTGAGCAGGCAACTTCTCCTTTGGGCTGGTCCGTGCAGTCAAAGTATCCTTAAACGGTTTTATCCCAGCCATTCAACGAGCTCCCTCAACGACGCAATCTCGCGGGTTATCCCACAAGCGCTGGGACGGAGTTTGTGGCCGGGATTGTACCAACAGGCATCGAGGCCGGACCCGATTGCACCCACTATATCAGAGGCCCACCCATCACCAATCATGAGTAATTCTTGTCGGGATGGATTTCCCAATCGCGCCAACGCGGCATCAAAAAACTCCTTGGCCGGTTTGGAAAAACCGATTTCTTCCGAAATAATGATTTCAGCAATGTGTTGGCGTATGACAGAACCGACGAGCCTTCCGCGCTGGACCGCTTGCAAGCCGTTGGTGAGAATGGCCATGCGGTACTTCCCGTGCAACGCGTCCAGAACTTCTGCGGCCCCCTCCATCAGCTCCGAGCATTCAGCCAGGCACTCCAGATAGCGGGCGCTCAACAGGGCGGGCGGATACGCAACCCCGATCGCTTCAAGCAGTAGTTCAAAACGGCGCACTTTGACAAAACCTGGTGTAACCTCCCCCCTTTCTACTGCTTGCCACAACGCCGAGTTAATCTGCCGGTAGGCAACCAGATAACTGGCGTCGAATCCTGCGCCGATCAACCTAAAAACCTGCCTCAGCGCCGCGTTTTCCGCCCTCTCGTAATCAAAAAGCGTTCCGTCCGCATCGAACAAGAGCCACCGATAGTGCTGCATCTTAAACCACGGATCTGATTCGATTAACCCGGACGGCGGCTTGTCGTCCTACTTTTGATCCTTCTTCTTCTCGGGAGCGGCAGCCTTTTTCGCGGGAGCAGCCGTCTTTTGCGCCGGTGCAACCATCTTTCTCTTTGGCGCCGCCATCTTTCTCTCTGGCGTCGCCGCCCCTCCTTCAGGAGCAGCCGTCCTTCTCTCGGGCGCAGCGCCCCTGTTCATGCCGGCAGGGCGATGAACCCGGTCGAGGCGATGTTCCCCATCGTTGCGGATCGCTTCCCGGCGCCAATCCGGATGGTATCTTTCCCAGCCGTGAAATCTGTCCAATATGAAGGGGTCGCACACCACCCAAACCCCTGCGGGACCAAAGTACATGTACTCGCCATTATACACGCCAACATACTCGACCCCGTCCCAGACGTACGCCGGGGGAGCGACCTCCACCACCGGCGCCTCCACCGCAACCGACGCCGACCCGGGTCCCACCGTCACCTGGCAACCTGACAGCAGGACCGTTATTACCGCACAGAAAAATATTTTGGGTGTTATCGTCATTTTCATATATCCGTGAATGGTTGCGCATTTTCCATGAATCTGTAAAACAAATAAATATTGCCGTGTCAGGCGGCAAAGTGAACGAAGAATTCTGCCTCAACTCTCTGCTGGCGGCGGCGGGATTTTGCGCTTTGCACGGCCTCAAGTCCGGCCTATATAGTGGCGATAAGACTGTAAGAGTCTTATGGCTAGAAGAGATAAAATTGAAGCAACGATTGAGCATTCGTTCGAGTTGAACAATCCCTTCGCGGATTTGCAAATCGACAACCTGCCCTTGGGCGATCCCGCCCCCAAAGCCGCCCCGGCCCTGGGCAGAGTCGTGCTGCGGCGCGAAACCGCCCATCGCGGCGGAAAAATCGTCATCGTCATCCACGATTTTGCGCCGTTCATCAGCAACCAATCCATCGAGGACCTGGGGCGCAAACTGCGCTCGGCCTGCGGTTGCGGCGGAACGACACACCAACGCACCATCGAACTTCAAGGAAATCAGGTCGACCGGGTTCGCTCCCTGCTCGAACAGGAGGGCTTCCGCGTCGCAGGGGTCAAGGTGTGAGGTCCGGGTTTACGGCGCGATTTGTTTCAAATAATCTTCCGGCGAAAGCAGCCGGTCCACTTCGCCGGGATCGGCCAGCTTGATCTTGAAAAACCAGCCCTCGCCATAGGGCGCGCTGTTCACCATGTCCGGATGTTGCGCCAACTCCGCGTTGGCCGCCACTACTTCTCCGCTCACCGGCGCATAGACATCGCTGGCCGTCTTCACCGATTCCACCACGGCGCAGCTTTCGCCCGCCTTCAGCTTGCGCCCCACGCCCGGCAATTCCACGAAAACCACGTCCGTCAACTCGTGCTGGGCGTGGTCGCTGATGCCAACGACCGCCGTGTCGCCGCTGACGCGGACCCACTCGTGGCTCTTGGCATATCGTAAATCGCCGGGAATATTTGCGCTCATAAGTTTTAGGCAGCATTACTCAGATTGCGCCGCTTGCAAATCAATTTTTGCGGTAAAAGGGCCGGGGCACGATCAGGGCGGGCATCTTCTGGCTGCGGATCTCAACGCCGATGGCTGTGTTGCTCCCGGCGAATTCCGCCGGCACATAACCCATTCCGATCCCCGCGCCGAGGCTGGGACTCTGTGTGCCGCTGGTCGCCGCGCCGATGCGCTCCGGGCTTTCGCCCGCGCTCCACAGCGGATAATTCGGACGCGGCGGCGCGGAACGTCCAATCATTTTGAACGCGGCCAGCTTTTTGGCGGTCCCCTTCATTTTTTGTCCGGCCAGAACGGCGCGGCCCATGAAATCGCCCTTTTCCAACGCCACGAAAAACCCAAGCCCGGCCTCCAGCGGCGTCGTGTCCTCAGTCAGCTCATGTCCGTACAACGGAAACCCCGCCTCGGTCCGCAACGTGTCACGCGCCCCAAGCCCGGCGGGTTTGAGGCCGAAGGGCCGGCCTGCCTCCAGCACCTTGTCCCACAGCGCCTGCGTCAGTTGCGCCGGCGCCATCAATTCAAATCCATCCTCCCCGGTGTAGCCGGTCCTCGAAACCAAAACGGCCTGTCCCGCGAACTGGAATCGTCCGATTTCGTTTTTGCGCAAGCTCGTTGGCGCGGCCGGGCCGGGCTGAAAACAAGCATCAATAAACCCGGCCACTTTGGGGCCTTGCACGGCCAGGCCCCCGCATTCATCGGACACATTTTTCAACTCCAGACCGCCGCGCCCGGCATAATCCGCCAGCCGCCCTTCCAGCCAGAGCGCGTCCGCCTCGATGCGCGAAGCGTTGACCACCAACAGGAATTCTTCGGCCTCGAGGCGATAAGCGTAGAGATCATCCACCACGCCCCCTCGTTCGTTGCACAGCAATGAGTATTGGCCCTTGCCCGGCGGCAATTTGCGCAAATCGTTGGTCAGAACCCCGTTGAGAAACTCGCAGGCCGCCGCGCCGCCCGCGCGGATTTCCCCCATGTGCGAGACGTCGAACACGCCCGCCGCCGTGCGCACGGCCTGGTGTTCCTCCATGATGCTGCTGTAAGAAACCGGCATTTCCCAGCCGCCGAAATCGATGAGTTTGGCCCCCAACTTTTGGTGTGCCGCGTAAAGAGGAGTTCTTTTCATTGAGTCAGCCCCATTTCTCGACTTTCATTTGTTCCTTGGGAACCTTCAATTCCTCCAGGACAAGCTTTTCCGCCGCCTCCACCATCGCGGTCGGCCCGCAAGCGTAAAAGATCGTCTTGCCCAGGTCCCCGAGGTGCTCGCGCACCCATTCGACATTGAGGCGGCCGCGCCGCCCCGTCCATTCATGTTCCGGCGTGAGCCGCGTGCAGGTGACGTCAAATATAAAGTTTCCGTTCTCCGCCTGCAGTTCGGTGAATTCCCCGTTGAAAATGATCTCGTTCGTGGTGCGCACACTGTAAAGGATGGTGATTTTTGTGGACAACTTCCGCCGCGTCGCCTCCCGCACAAAAGCCCGGAACGGCGTCACGCCCGAACCCCCCGCGATGCAGATCAGATGCCTGTCCGGCTCGAAGACAGGCAGGAACCTCCCGGTCGGCGGGATGACAAATAATTTGTCCCCCGGCTGGACCCAATCGACAATCCGCGTCCCCATTTTGCCATCGCGCTTGATCGTCACCTCGTAAAACCCGCGGTCCAGCGCGCAGGAGGAGAGGGAGTAGGCGCGTTTGTAAACCGGTGCGTCGGCAAAATAAAGGGTGATAAACTGCCCGGTCTTGAAATCGACGTCGTAGCCTTCCGGCCACCGCAGTTTAAGCGACTTGGTGTCCGGCAACTCCATCGTGGCCGTTTCCACGAGCATCTCCACAATTTGTTTCGCCATTATTCGAGCATTTCCACAACTTTGTTTCGCCTTTATTCGAGCTTTTTCAGGATTTCGCCCGTCAGCACCTCGAAGGCCGCCGCGCCCGGGCTGTATTTGTCATAGTGAATAATCGGCTTGCCGAAACTGGGCGCCTCGGCCAGGCGCGTCGCCCGCGGGATGACCGTCTCAAATACTCGGTCCCCGTAATGTTCCCGCACGTCCCTTGTCACTTGCGCCGAGAGATTGGTTCGTCCGTCGAACATCGTCATCACCACCCCCAGCAATTCCAGCCGGGGATTGATGCCGTTTTCACGCACCTGGTCCAGCACGCGATGGGTCATCGAAATGCCTTCCAGCGCGTAGTATTCGCATTGCAAAGGGATGAGCAGATAATCGGCGGCGGCAAAGGCGTTCAGGGTCAGAATCCCCAAGGAGGGCGGACAATCGATCAAAATGAAATCAAAGCGGCCGCTCGCCCGCAAGGGTTGGATGAGACCGGACAGCCGCTGCAAATGGTTCTCGGCCCGCGCGATCTCAATTTCCGCCCCGCACATATCCACCTCGCTCGGGATGATTTCCAGTCCCTGGAAAGCTGTTGCGACGATTTTTTCCGTCAGGGTCCCTTCGCCCAGCAAGGGACGGTAGGCGCTGGCCCCGGCGATCTTTTCCACGCCCAAGCCGCTGGTGGCATTGGCCTGCGGATCCAGATCCAGCAACAAAACACGCCGCCCCAGCGCGGCCAGGCAGGCCGCCACGTTGACCGCGGTGGTCGTCTTCCCCACACCGCCTTTTTGATTGGCCACGACAATGACTTTGGTTGGCGTCATGGGCCAAAGGCTAAAGGCTCAAGGCTGAAGGCTAAAGTTAATTCTTAACCCGCGGCGCGGCCCCCCATCTCTTTCATCTGGATTTTTCGCCGGGTCTGCGTCATTTTTACTCCATGAAGTTCATTTTGTCGGCTCACAACGTCACGTTAACCAAGGCCATCGAGGACCATATTCTCTCCCGCCTCGAGAAGCTGGAGCACATGGACCGGTTCGTGACCAGCGCCCGCATCACCCTGGAACACGATCACTTGAAAATGGCCTCGGGGGAGTTTTGTTGTTCCATCCGGCTGGCCGTGCCGGGACCCGACGTCTTCGCCCAGGATTGGCAGAGCGATCTTTACGCCGCGATCGATCTTGTCACAAAGAAAGTTGAGCAGCAATTGCGCAAGCGCCACAATAAGTACAAGGCGCGTAAACACACATTGGGCGCGCGCCGCAAGCTAACCCGCCAGGTTGACGAAGAGTGATCCGCGGATGCTCTTACGTGCCCGCATTGTTCTGCCCATTTCCAGCCCGCCCATTGCCGATGGCGCCGTATTAATCTCTGGCAACCGCGTTGCGGCCCTTGGCCCGTGGCGCGATCTCGCCCATGCCGCCGCCCCCGTCACCGACTTGGGCGGGGTCATTCTCATGCCCGGCCTGGTCAATGCGCATTGTCATTTGGATTACACCGACATGGCCGGCCAGTCTGCCCCGAAGCAATTCCCTGATTGGATCAAGGGCCTCATCGCCCGCAAAGCCGCCGCCAGCTACGCCGATTATGCCCAGGCCTGGCTGCGCGGCGCCGCCATGCTTATCCGCTCCGGCGTCACCATCGTCGGCGACATCGAAGCTGTCCCGGAACTGCTGCCGGATGTCTGGTCATCGACCCCATTGAGAGTGGGTTCGTTTTTGGAAATGACCTGTGTGCGCAGCCAGAGCGATCCCGCCGCCGTCCTGCAGGAGGCCGCCGCCAAAATCGCCGCCCTCCGATCTGAACGCGGCTTCGCCGGCCTTTCGCCGCACGCCCTCTATTCGACAACGCCCGATCTCCTGCGCGCCAGCGCTGAACTGGCCGCCCGCCGCCATTGGCGCGTCACCATGCACGTCGCCGAATCAGGTGATGAATTTGAGATGTACGCCTGCGGCCGCGGCGCGCTCTTCGACTGGCTGCAAAGCCAGCGCAGCATGTCCGATTGCGGTCACGGCACCCCGCTTGAACAGGTCCGCCGTTGCGGCTTGCTGAGCGAACGATTTCTTGCCATTCACGCCAATTACCTGCAACCGGCCGACATTGAAGCGTTGGCCCAATCCCGCTCCAGTGTTGTCCACTGTCCCCGCAGCCACGCCTATTTTCAGCACCAGCGCTTTCCCTACAACGAACTGGCGGCGGCGCGCGTCAACGTCTGCCTGGGCACCGACAGTCTGGCCAGCGTGGCCCCGGCGCGTCCTCCGGCGGAACTGAGTCTTTTCGCCGAAATGCAAGCTTTCGCCGCGGCCAATCCCAGCGTGGCGCCATCCGCCATCCTGCGCCTGGCCACTTGCAACGGCGCGCGCGCCCTTGGCGAGGAAGGGAGGGTTGGAGAAATCGCGCAAAACTGCTTTGCCGACCTGATCACGATACCTTTCAGCGGAAATATCGGTCAAGCCGAGGTCGCCGTGGTCCAGCACCGCGGAGACGTGGCCGGTTCAATGATCGATGGGAATTGGGTTGGGAAAAGACTGAAGCCGGGCTGACGCGGACTGCGGGTAATGCCTCAATCCTGTGTAGTATTGACCTCGGGGCTCAACTTCAGAGTTTCAGCTCCACCCCTTCCCGCGCCGCCAGGATCGTCAGGGCCGCGCCGTGGGCCGCGGCCCGCTGCCGGCAGGACTGGACTTTCTCGTCAATGGCCCGGTCCGTGCTTTCCGGATCATGATGAAACAGGGCCAGGCTTTTCGCCCCGGCCTGAATGGCCAGATCCGTCGCGGAGAAGCAACTGGAATGCCCCCATTTTCTCTTCGTTGCGTACTCCTGGTCGTTGTACTGCGCATCAAGTATAAGCAGGTCGGCCCCCTCCATCGCCTCCACCTGCGCTTCCGGGCAGCGCCGCAACGGCCCCGTGTTCCCGGGATCAGGAAACACGTCCCAGGCGCCAATCTCCAGCTCGTTGTCCGTGGCATAGACAATCTTCCGCCCGTCCTTTTCAAAACAGTAGGCCTGGCACCCCCCCGGATGGTTGAGGGCAAAACTGCGCACCACAACGCCATCGATCATTTTTTTCCCGCCGAGATCGTCGTCAATAATGCTGGCCCCCAAGTCCTTGAACGACACCGGAAAATAATCCGAACTCATCTGGCCGGAGAGCAACTGATACGGGCTGACCCCGTTGCTGTGCCGCCCATAGACACGAATCTGAGTGGCCGGCAGATATACCGGCGCAAAATAGGGAAAGCCCTGAATATGGTCCCAATGGGAGTGGCTGATGAACAGATGCAGCGGCTTGGGCGTCGGATGGCGCTCCAGCAAGTCCTTGCCCAACTCCCGAATTCCCGAACCCGCGTCGCATATAAAAACGTTTTCATCGAACCGCACTTCCACGCACGGCGTGTTCCCGCCATAAACCCGCGTCCAGCTCGCCGGCGTCGGTATCGAACCCCGCGTTCCCCAGAACTTGACGTAGGCCGCCATTCAATCCTCGTGGTACACGAACACGTTGTCCGCCACTTGGATCACATCGCCATCGCGCAGCACCGCGGAGTGGACCTTGACACCATTGAGAATGACGCCGTTGTCGCTGTCGTTATCCACCAGCACACAGTCCGTCCCGCGCACCCGCAAAAAGGCGTGTTGCCTCGACGCCCGCTTGGAAGTCAGCCGGACATGCGCCTCCGGGCCGCGGCCCATCACCGTCTCCTCGCGGTTGAGCGTGATCAGCCGCTGCGTGATGTCGCCGTCAAATTCCGACAGCGAATGCCGCTTCCTCTCCCTCTCCCGGCGCAGGATTCTGGCCGTGGCCGTAATTGTCGCATCAACTGCGCTCATCTGTATTTGCAACCAGCGCAAAATAACCCACTTCCGCCGTTTTGGAAAGTCTCCTTTCCGCGCCCCGCGCGCGTGACGAATTCAGCGTTAGTCCACCAGCTTGTTGAGCAGGGCGTAGCGGGTGATCTGAATATCGTTGCCCAGCCCCATCTTGGCCAGAATCCGAAGGTGATAGGTTCCGACCGTCTTGGCGCTGATGGAAAGGTCGGCGGCGATTTCTTTCAATGTCATGCCCCGGGCGATCATGAGCATGACTTGATACTCACGGGTGGAGAGGGTGTGGTGCGACGGAGTTTCCGCGCCGCGTTGCGCGTCCGCCGCCAGCCGGTCGGCCAGCGCCGCGCTGATGTAACGCCGGCCCGCCAAAACGCTCCGCACTGCCTCAACCAATTCCTCCGGCGCGCTCTGTTTGTTGATGTAGCCGGACGCTCCCAACTTGAGCGCGCGCACCCCGAATTCCTCCACCGGATACATGCTCAGGATCAGGACCGGCAGTTTGGGCCGGGCCTTGCGAATTTCTTCCAGCACTTCCAGTCCGCTGCGTTGGTCCATGTTGATGTCCAGCATGACCAGGTCCCAATCTTCTTTCCAGACCTGGTCCAGCGCTTGCTGGCTGTTCCCGGCCTCGCCAAACTGCAAATCACCCAGTTCCTCCTCCAGCGTTTCCTTGAGGCCCTTGCGCACAATGGCATGGTCATCCGCCACCAGAATCCGCTTCATGCCAGCAGGCCAACCTTTCCCTGGAGTGGAATCTGCATCACGACCTTTGTGCCGCGTTGCCCGCCCCGGCCAAAGGTGATCCTGCCGCCCAGAATGGCGACGCGTTCTCTCATGCCCAGAAGCCCGAGCGAAGTTGGCTTGGCACTGTCGTCGGGCTTGATGCCAATGCCGTCGTCATCCACTTCCAAAACCAGCTCATCCTCTTCCTGCGCCAGGCTAATGGCCAGATTGCCGGCTTGGGCGTGACGGGCCACGTTGGTGAGGATTTCCTGAAATATCCTGAAAATGGCAGTGGCCTTGTCCGGCTCAAGCGCGAGCGGGGTGGAGGGCAACTCCCACTCGCAATGCACGCCGGTGCGGCACTGGAAGGCCTGGGTCTCGGTCTCGATGGCGGCCTCCAGCCCCAGACGATCCAGAATGGCCGGACGCAGTTCGGTGGCGATTTTCTGGACCGAGGTGATGGTGTCATCGGCCAGCCGGCGCGCGGAAGCGATCTTGCCCTGCAAGCCGGCGCGCACATCGGCATCAGCCACGTTGGCGGCCCGGCGCTCAATCAGGCGCAGGTCCAGGCTCAGTGCTGTCAACAACTGCCCAAGGTGATCGTGGATTTCCCGCGCCACATGCGACCGTTCTTCTTCCCGCAGGAATTGCAGCCGGTAGGTCAGCGCCCGCAGTTGCCGGCTCGTCTTTTCAAGCTCCTCTTCCGTTTGCAACCGCGCCGTGATGTCGAAGATCATCAGCACAATGCACTGTTTGCCTTCCAACTCGATTCTCTCCGCGCTGACCAGAAGTGTTCTGGGTTCGCCGCTGTGGGCGCGCATTCGCATTTCACAATTCTTCACCCATCCCAGAGCGCGAATGGGCGCGATGAACCGCTCGCGCTCATCGGCGGTTGGAAAAAGCCCCAGCGCCACCGAGGTGCGCCCCAGCATCTCCTCCTTGGCATACCCGTAGATCCGGCAAAAACTGTCATTGACGTCAATGAAGCGCCCGGAAGCCAGTTCGCTGATCGCTATTCCGTTGGGGCTGGAGCGGAAGGCCTTGGAGAACTTTTCCCCGCTTTCACGCAACTCCTTCAGTGTCGTATCGCGCTCGGCCAGAACGATCGCCGGGATCAACCCCACGATCGCCCCCGCCGCCAACGCCGCGTGCATAGTCAGCAAATAAAAACGCGAAGCTATATCCGCCGGGGTTAGCCCCTTCATGTAATGCTGCACGCAATACCCGCCCAATAACGCAAAGACAAGGTTGGCGGTCGTGGCGCCGCGAACTCCGAATCTCAGTCCAGCCCAAAACAGAAACACGATGAAGGGAAATTTGTTGGGAGAGTTAATCCCCCTCCCCAATACCATAATCCACCAGACTGATGCGATCAGCCCCGCAAACAACACCGCTGCCTCCAGCGCTTTTTTCGGTTGCGCCAAGTGCGTCCGCCAGTCCGGCCATGTTGAAAACCAGACGAGCACAAACGGCGATACGATCAGCGTCGCCATCGTATTGCAACCCAGCCAAAAGCTGAACGACTTCGCGAACGACGGGCTTATTCCCGCCAGCACCTGCCCTGTTGCGCTGACCGTCGCGCCCGCCAGTGTGCTCAAGCCTCCCGCAAAACCCAGCAATCCCGCGAACTCACGGAGCGTTGCCATGGTCGGACGCCTCGCCACGAACCTCCGCACCAGCCACGCACCAAGAACCGCCTCCACCGTGTCGGCGGAAATGAATACCAAGCCCGCCATGCCAGGGACCTGTCGCACCGCGTCGAAGGCCATATGGCCGCCGGTCGCGGCCAGCACCAGCCAGGGCCACGATTTGAAATCATTGAGAAGCAGGACCGCCAGATACAAACCACTCGGCACCCAGAAGCTCAGATCAGCGCTGCCTCTTGCAGAGACAAGCGTGCTCGCTTCAGCGCAGCCGAAATACGCAGCGCCGAACAACACCGCCTTTTGCCAAAGAGGAAAAAGCGACCGCCCCAACCCCGCCCCGGACAGCGGCTCAGCTTTTTCAACGTTATGGCCGTTTGGTGCTTGGGACATGCCACCGTTTAATACCATTTCTATTCCTTGCGTGACAGCAAAAACCTTGCGTTTTGCATATCTGTAAGCCCTGGACTTACATGAAACGACCTTTCAGGCTTACACCAGTTCCAGCCACGCGCCCATTAGGCAAAACCAGGGGAGAACGACATAATTCGCCCGCATGAACGGCAAAAGTGCAACCAGCCCTGAGTCGAACGACAAAACTCCCTCCAGCAATCTGACCGTCACAGTGGTGGAAGACTCGATCTTGATGCGCGCGCATATCGTGGCCTGCTTGAGCGCCATCAAAGGCATCGGGGCGATCCGGCAGGCGGGCGACGTGCCTTCCGGACTGCAATTGTTGGAGACGCTCAAGCCGGATGTGCTCATTCTGGAAATCCAACTGCCCGGCCTGACCGGATTGCAACTCCTCAAAGCTGTGCGCAAGACAGACGCCTCCATGGTCATCATCGTCCTGACCCATCACGATCAAGCGAGGTTGCGGAAAAGATGCGCCGAACTTGGGGCCAATTATTTTTTCAGCAAATCGAGCGAATTTGAACGGGTGGCGGAGGTTTGCCGCGACCTGGCCGATGGCCGGGCGCAAAAAGCCGGCTCCTGAAGTGTCTCCTATGCCTGCGAAACCAGGTGGTATTTTTTAATCCTCCACTAATGGCGGCGTTCTGACGATATAGGGACGTGCAAGGAGACATTGTGTCAGCATTTTCGCGAAACCTGGATTTTCCGCGGAGTCGTTCCATCTAAGTCAGGCATGCCATTGCCCATCCCCTTTCTGTAAGGGGATATGTCCACTTCCATCCTTCAAAAAAAAACAAACAATTAGAATAAAATGATACTATCACATTTAAATAAGTTGAACTGGCAAAACCCCTTGGCCAAGATGCTTGGAGTCATCGGGGTGATGATTGGATTTCAGCCCATGCTTGTGGCAGCCGCGACAAATTACGCCGGTGACTACCCATCGCTCACCAACGCCATCGCCAACAGCGCGAACGGCGACACGATCATCATCACCAACAACATCACGGTTAGCAATCAAGTGTCGATGGGTGTCGGATTGACCATCCAGGGCAATAATCGCTCCATCTCTGTGCCAGTGCCTGGGCTGAACGCGTCGGGGGTTGTCAATTCCGCGCCATCCGGTTTCGGCGTGTTCAGTATTAGCGCCACCGGAATGACCAATACGATCCAGAGCCTGACCATCGAGGGCGGAGCCCCGTCAGGCTCCGGCGGAGGAATTCTGCTTGGCGGCGGCACCTTGCTGCTGCAAGGCGTGACAGTTTCCCAATCGGGAGGAGCGTCCACAACTGGCGGCGGTATTGCGGTTAATGCCGGCGCACTTTTTATGAATGGTTGTAATATCAGCCGCAATGGCGCGCAGTATGGAGGGGGATTCCTCAACTATGGCACGATGTTCATCCAAGACTGCACGTTCAGCGAAAACCGAAGCATGAGCGGTGGTGGTGGCGGCGGAGGCGGCGAAAATGACGGCACACTTTACGCCAATAACTCCACCTTTGCGAATAACATCAGCACGGAACTGGGTGGCGGCATTAATAATCACGGCGGAACCCTTTATTGTGTCGATTGCACGTTCGTCGGGAATGTCGCGTACGGGACCGGGTTTATGGGGGGCGCGATTGCCAACAATTCCGGCGCGGCCACGTTGGTCAACTCTCTGTTTGCCTATAATTACCACTACTCTGGCAGCGCCTTTTCCCTGAATGATATCACCGTCTATTCGGGCTCGGACCCGGTCGCCTATTATTGCATTTTCCAATCCACCACGAACCTGTTGGGAACCGGCAGTGCAGGCACAACATTTTATACAGGTAATATTAGCGGCACGAACAACACCCTGTTTTGCGGCGGCGCCAACGCCATGGTGCTGGGTCCCGGCGGTTCGCAAGTCGGTTCAAGCACCATCTACCAACCGTTTCTGGCGAATGTCGGTTCATCGCAAACTCCCTCCGCTGTGCTACAGCCCGGAAGTTTCGCCATTGGAAATGGGGCGCGGGCCGCGTTTTCTTCGGCGCCGTCCACTCCGGTGGTGGGTTACTACAATGGATCCGCCTGGGTATCGCTGAGTGGCACCAGTCCCGCCAGTTATGAAATCACCACCGACCAGAACGGAACAAGCCGGGGAAGCGCGTTGACGGTTGGCGCCGTGAACTCGACAGCCTCCAACGTATTCATGTTGCAGGTCAACGCGCCGACCAACGGCAGTGTGTCGGGGGGAACAATTTACGGAGACATTTATCCCTCGGGAACAGTAGTCACTTTGACGGCCATCCCCAATGCGGGCTACCAGTTCAGCCAGTGGATTTATGTGCTTGGCGGCAGCGGCATCGCCTCGACTGCCAACCCCTTTGCCATCACACTCACGACGAATGTGACGTTGGTCCCGGTGTTTGCCGCATACACCGGCTTCACCATTTCCTACTCGGGAAATGGCTCCACCGGAGGCTCCGTTCCGTCTGCACAAGTAGTCGGCTCGGGCGGAAGCACGAATATCTCCGCCGCAGGCACCATGGTCAGAAGCGGTTACTTGTTCTCCTCTTGGAACACCCGCTCGGATGGCAACGGAACAATTTACTCGCCCAATGCCGCTTATAGCGGTCCCGGCAACCTGAATCTTTACGCCACCTGGGCGCTCATCCCCAGTCCGGCCGTGACAACCTGGCCGACAGCCTCGGCGATCTCTTACGGACAAACGCTGGCGTCCTCGACCTTGAGCGGCGGAATCGCCTCGGTGGGCGGCGTCTTCGCTTTCACGGCACCAGCCATTGCGCCTGGAGCAGGCACCGCTTCGCAAGGCGTTACCTTCACCCCAACCGACACGACTAATTTCACGAGCGTCAGCGGCACTGCCAGCGTGACAGTGAACCAAGCCTTGGCGATGGTGTCGCTGCATCCGGCGCCTCCTTTGCTGGCGACCTTTGACGGCACGGCCAAGTCCGTCACGGCCACCACGACGCCCAGCGGGTTGACTGTGACCATCACTTACAACGGACAAAGCGCGGCGCCCACCAACGCGGGCATTTACAACCTGTTGGCCACCATCACCGATTCGAATTACTACGGAGGAATAAGCACTCAATTACGGATCGCGATGGCAGGGCCTGCGGTGGCGTGGGGCTTGGGGACCTCCGGGCAACTTGGCAATGGAGCTTTGACCAACAGCACGGTCCCCGTGGCGATTATCACCAGCGGAGTCCTGGCTGGGAAAACGATTACGGCAGTGGCAGGCGGGGTTGACCACAGTTATGCGCTCACCTCCGACGGCCTGGTCTATGCCTGGGGCGATGACAGCCTGGGGCAACTCGGCGACAATGGAACCGGCCACAGCGACGTCCCCGTCATGGTCTATACCAACGGCGTATTGTCCGGCAAAAGAATCACAGCCATCGTCAGCGGCCAAAGTCACGCGCTGGCATTGTCCGCCGATGGCAAGTTGTTCGCGTGGGGATGGAACATGTCTCTGCAGTTGGGCAATGGCACCTCGGTCGCCTCCACCAACGTGCCGGTGGCGGTGGACATGAGCGGAGTCCTGGCCGGCAAGACCGTGGTGGCGCTGGGCGCGGGGAATATGCACAACCTGGTCGCCACATCCGATGGCAGCTTGTTCGCGTGGGGCTATGGGGAGAATGGCCAGTTGGGCAACGGAGCCATGACCAACAGCGGAACGCCCGTGGCGGTAAATATGAGCGGAGCGCTTTCCGGCAAGTCAGTCATTGCGGCATCCGGAGGGTGGGAGCATTCCGTGGCACTCACCGCCGACGGTTTGGTTTATGCATGGGGCTACGGCGACTTGGGTCAATTTGGCAACGGTGCTTTTACAAACAGCAGCCTTCCCGTGGCCGTTTCAACCAACGGCGCCCTTTCCGGCAAGACGGTCGTCGCGATTGGCTCGGGCGAGTTCCACTGCCTGGCGGTCGGTTCGGATGGCCGGGTTTACTCATGGGGCCCCAACCCGGCTGGAGAATTGGGCAATGGCACCAATCTCACCAGTTCCCTGCCAGTGGCGGTGTCCACCAACGGAGCGCTCTTTGGAAAGTACGTTGTGGCGGTGTGCGGGAATTATGACAGCAGCACCGCTTTGACTATTGACGGAGAGGTGTTCACCTGGGGCGCCAATGGAAACGGAGAGTTGGGCAATCCTGCCTATCCCACTAACAGCTATGTGCCGGTTCCGGTCATCACTTCTGGACCGCTGGCGGGACAGACCGTGCTGGCGATTTCTTCCAGCTCCCAGGCCTACCATACCATCGCCCTGACGGTTGGCCTGTCGGCCCCGGCCCTGACCAGCGCCACCAATGCAACCGGCGCCTATGGCCAGGCGTTCAGCTTCACCGTCACAGGCAACAACGTTGCGGGTTACTCCGCCACCGGATTGCCGGGTTGGCTGGCGTTTAACACCAACACGGGCAACCTGAGCGGCACGCCCGCCAACGCGGGCATCTTCGATGTCACCATTGTCGCCAGCAACGCTTTCGGAACTACCAGCAGCAATCTCGCGATTACCATTGCCCCGGGCGTCACAACGGTGTCGGTGGGTTCCTCGCTTGCTCCGGCCACTTACGGGGCCAGCGTGACGTTTACGGCCACCGTTTCGCCCAGCGCGGCCAGCGGCACTGTAACCTTCACGGACGGCGGGACGAACATTGGCAGCGGTACCCTTGGCGGCGGCAGCGCCTTATATGCCACCGGCGCCCTGACCGCGGGCAGCCACAGCATCATTGCAACATACGCGAGCAACGCAAATTTCACTGGCAGCACATCCGCCGCGCTCACCCAGACGATCAACCAGGCTGAAACCGCCCTCCTGTTGGTTGCCTCGCCCAATCCGTCGGTCCCGGGGTCCAACGTCACCTTCACCGCCACGGTGACTTCTATGGCGCCGGCGACAGCGATGCCAGCGGGCAGTGTGCAATTCTTCGCAAACGATATGGCAATGGGCGACCCAATCCCGCTCACCCTGGGTGTGGCCAATATCAGCAGCGCCTCGCTGCCGAACGGATCCAACGATGTCCAGGCAGTGTATGCGGGCGACGCGAACCTCCTGGCCAGCATCAATATGCTCACCCAGGTCGTCAGCACCCACACCGTTGGGCAACGGCCCATCGTGGTCGGAATTGCCAATAATGGGAATGCGAGCATGACCGCCACCTTCCAAGGCACGGTTGGAGCCAGTTATATAGTCTTCGTCACCACCAACCTGGCTGCGCCCGCATTGTGGTCCGCCGTGGCCACAAACATGGTCGGCCCGGGTGGCACGTGGACATATACCGAATCCACTGCCGCATGGCAGGATCGGTTTTTCCTGGCAGCGCCAGCGCAATGAAGGTTAACAACGAGTTCTCCCTCTCGCCCCACGCAACGCGGAGAGAGGCGGAGAGAGGGGTTCCGACAACATACCGGATAGGCGTGGAAACAACTTTTGTCAGCGACCTCGCCATCCTCTGAATTCTTGAGGAATCTATTGACGGCATGATATTTTAAATGTAAACTTGGCTTAGTGAATAATTGCTATGGCAAATTAAACAAAGTCAGCGAGGGCCGGACTGCTCCGGCTTCCTTAGGCTCGCCCGTGTCCCTCAAGGCATCTCATGGTGAATCAAAGCAAATCACACCGAATCAAAGTGATTTTTCTGATTCTCTTGGTTTGGCCAACGGGTCAAACCTATGCAATCTATTGCATCTAAGCCATTTGCAGATTATGCGGATTTGTCCAGCCCGGCCAGCATTGACCTAGTTACTTTTCCGTTCCCGCAGCCAATTTAACTTTCCGACCATGAACGACTTGCAGCCTACTTTAGAGCAGACTCCCGATTTGGGCGCCGCCATCGGCGCGCCAGGAACACATCTGCCAAAACAAAACTTGACCTTTCCCCAGGTTGAGGCATCTTACGCGGCTCGACAGATGGACCACATCCGCAACATCGCCATTATCGCCCATGTTGACCACGGCAAGACCACTTTGGTGGATTGCCTGCTCAAACAGTCGGGCACCTTTCGCGCCAACCAGGCCATTTCCTCCGAGGAACGCATCATGGATTCCATGGACCTGGAACGGGAGAAAGGCATCACCATCCGCGCCAAAAACGCCTCCTTCAATCACAAGGAATACCATATCAACATCGTCGATACCCCTGGCCACGCCGACTTTGGCGGCGAGGTCGAGCGCATCATGAACATGATCGACGGCGTTCTGTTGGTGGTCGATGCCGCCGACGGCCCCCAGGCGCAAACCCGCTTTGTCCTGCGCAAGGCGCTCGAGGCCGGCGCCAAGCCGATTGTCGTCATCAACAAAATAGACCGCGACAACGCCACACCCCACAAGGTGCTGGATTTGGTCTTTGACCTTTTCGTTTCCCTGCACGCCACCGACGAGCAACTGGATTTCCCGGTCGTCTATACCAGCGCCAAGGAAGGCTACGCCAAAACGAACATCAAGGATGCAAGCTCCGACATGGAGCCGCTCTTTCAAGCCATCATCAAATTCATTCCGCCCCCGCGCGCCCATGCCGGCTCTGAATTCAAGATGCTCGCCGCCAATCTCGATTATTCCGACTACGTCGGCCGCATCGCCTTTGGCAAAATCTACAGCGGCAAAGTCACCGTGGGCGACGACGCCGCCTGTCTGCACGGCGACGGACGGAAATCCACCGGCAAGATCACCGCCATTTTTCATTTCGAAGGATTGAAGCGCATTGAAGTCACCGAAGCCCATGCGGGCGACGTGGTGGGCGTGGCCGGGTTCGAGGATGTTTTTATCGGCGAGACGATCACCGACAACGTCATGCGCCAGCCCCTGCCCTTTGTGCCGATTGATCCGCCGACCATCCAGATGCAGTTCGCCGTCAACGACGGCCCCCTGGCCGGATTGGATGGCAAACTGGTCACCGCCCGCCACATCTGGGAACGCCTCACCAAGGAAATCCGCACCAACGTCGCCCTGCGCATCGCCCAGACCGACGCGCCGAATATTTTCAACGTGTCCGGCCGCGGCGAAATGCAAATCGCCATTCTCGTCGAGCAGATGCGCCGCGAAGGCCATGAGGTGCTGGTGTCGCGCCCGGAAGTCATTTATCGCAAGGACGCCGCCGGCGCGCTGTTGGAGCCGATTGAAAAGCTTTTCCTGGAAATCCCCAAGGATTCCATGGGCGTGATCCTGGAGAACCTCTCCGGGCGCAAAGCGGAGATTGTGAAAATGGAACATCATGGCAGCGACGTCACAATCGAGGCGCTGATCCCGATGCGCGGGCTGATCGGTTTCGAGACGGATCTTGTCAATACTACTCGCGGCCTGGGCGTCGTCAGCCATCTTTTCCATGAATACGGGCCGGACCGCGGCGAGATTGTGGCGCGCAAGAACGGCTCGCTGGTCAGCATGGAGGATGGCGAGGCCATGGCCTACGCCCTGAACATGGTGCAGGAACGCGGCCGCCTCATGGTTGATCCGGGCGACAAAATCTACAAGGGCATGATCGTCGGGGAAAACGCCCGCGAAAACGACATCCCGGTCAACCCCTGCAAAGCCAAGCGCCTGACCAACATGCGCTCGACCGGGGACGGCAAGGGCATTCAACTCGATCCGCCCCTGCGCCTTTCCCTGGAGCGCGCCCTGGAATACATCGGTCCTGACGAATACGTCGAAGCCACCCCGAAGCACCTGCGCCTGCGCAAAAAAATCCTGGACGAAACCCGCCGCAAACGCGCCGCGCAATCCAGGGCCACCAAGACTGTCGCGGCTTGATTCCGGACAAATCCGTCCGGCCCTGCGGAACACGCAGACAACAAGTTTCCAGTTGCTAAAACAAGAATTGTCTGACATATTGTCTGACATGAAGACTGTCACGTTGCGATCGTTGCGCCGGGACGCGGATCTCCTTGACTCGGCGGCCGGGGGGGAGGAGTTGCTGGTGACCCGCTTCGGCAAGCCCTATGTCCGCATTGTTCCCGCGAGCCAATCGCCCAGTTTTATGGGGGCCGGGAAGCATTTTGGCGTGAAAAAGCCCGTATCGCCAGACCCCATTCCGCGGTCAGAATGGAAGGGATTGTCTTGAAATATCTGCTCGACACCGCGCCCTGGATCAACGGCGTGACGCTTCCCCGGACATTGCCGGAACGCGTCCGGCGGCTGCTGGAGACCGACGAATTGAAAGGGCTTTGCAGCGTCAGCCTGCTTGAGGCGGCAATATTGCATCGCTTGGGCCGGTTGGAATTGCAGGGCGCTCTGCCGCAGTTTTTCGCGGCGGGATTGTCCGCCGATTTGCAACTGTTGGAATTGACTCCGGCGATTGCGGCAAAGACGAACGACCTTTCCAGGGGTTTTCATGGAGACCCGTTTGACCGGACTATTGTGGCCACGGCCGCGACCTTGAATTTGACCCTGATCACCACCGATTCCGCCATTCGTGATGCCAAACAGTGTGCTGTCGAGTTTTATCCCTTCAAACCTTCATACGCCAAAGGATGATATGCCCAGTGTCTATATCAAGACGTATGGGTGCCAGATGAACGAGCGCGACTCGGAGGCGGTGGCCGCGCAGCTTGTGGCCAAAGGCTACACCCTTGCCCCATCCGAGGCGGCGGCGGATGTCATTCTGCTCAACACTTGCAGCGTGCGCGACATGGCGGAACAAAAAGCCGTCCGCAAAATGCAAAATGTCGCCGCAAATGTCCGCCGCAACCGGCCGGACGTTGTCCTCGGCTTCCTCGGTTGCATGGCGCAAAGCCGCGGACGCCAGTTGATTGATCAATTGCCCGACGTGGATCTGGTCGTCGGCACCCAAAAATTCCACCGCACCGCCGATTATCTGGACGACATCCTCGCCGGCCGGCAAGAAAAAATTGTTGACGTTGAAATCGAAGCCGGCAGCGAGGCGGCAATCAAGGAGCACTTCCTCAACGGCAACGGCGTGGCCAAAGCGGTGACGGCGTTTGTCAGCATCATGCAAGGCTGCAATCAACACTGCACCTTCTGCATCGTGCCGCAGACGCGGGGCGAGGAACGAAGCCGGACGATCCCTGACATCGTTTCGGAATGTTACCAGTTGGTGCAGAATGGCGTCAGGGAAATCACGCTGCTGGGCCAGATCGTCACCAGTTACGGCAAACGCGAACTTCCGGTAAGGGACGGCAAGTCCGGCTTTGTCCAGCTTTTGGCCGCAGTCCATGAGATTGACGGATTGGAGCGCATTCGTTTCACCTCGCCGCATCCCAAGGGTTATGGCGACGATCTGGTGGTGGCCTACGGCGAAATGCCCAAGCTGTGCGAAAGCGCGCACCTGCCTGCGCAAAGCGGCAGCGACCGCATCTTGAAGGCCATGCACCGCGGTTACACGCGCGAGCGCTTCCTCGGCATCGTCGGGAAATTACGCCGGGTCCGGCCGCGCATTGGCCTCACCACGGACATCATTGTGGGCTTTCCGGGGGAGACGGAGGAAGACTTCAATTTGACATTATCCCTGGCGCGCGAGGCGCAATTTGACAACGCTTACCTTTTCAAATATTCCCCGCGCAAAGATACCCCGGCCGCCGCGATGCCGGATCAAGTCCCTCCCGCCGTCAAAGAAGAACGCCACGCGCGGTTGCTGGAGGAGATCAACGCCATCGGCCAGCGGCGCTACACAGAGATGGTGGGGACATCGATGCAAATCCTGGTGGAAGGGCCGAGCAGGAACAATCCCGCCCGATTAATGGGCCGGACGCGCTGCAACAAGATCGTGGTCTTCGAAGGCCAGGAGCGCCACCGCGGCCAGCTCATGGAGGTAAGAATAGAGCGGGCCGGTTTATTCACCCTCTACGGCGACCCGGCGATTTTGAATGTGGGGTGAGCTTTATCTCACAGCGAATTCCGCCAACCATCAATCGGTTGACTCATTCAAGGGCCAGGGTTTGGCGGCAAAGTGCAGGCAGGCTTTGATATCCTCATCGGTCAAATCTGGAAAATCTGTCAGGGCTTCATCAAAGGTCATGCCGCCAGCGAGATACTCAATCACGTCGGTGACAGCGACGCGAGTGCCGCGAACGCACGGCTTGCCGTTGCGGATTAGCGGATCACTTGTGATACGTCGCTGATAATCCATGTTATGACCTTGCAGACAAATGCAGGCGGATGAACTCGTCGGGCGCAATGGGCCGAGGCTTGTAGCCAGCCGATTTCAGCGCGCCAAAATAACTATCTTCTGTTACTACGAAATCAGCTCCAGCCGCAATCGCGCAGTCGCTGAACTTGTTGTCGTCCGGATCAGCCACGACAACGCCGAAGCGGTAATGCGGTTCGATTTGGCGGATGTTGCCGTGAAGCTGCGTCAGCAGTTCCAAAAATGCCGCCACGTCGCGCCAACGTTCGTCGCCAGATAGTTTGACTGTGATCTCCTCGTATTCCAGCAGGATTTCTGTGGAAACTGCAAGGATGAGCCTTCCGTCAAGTAAACCGCGCAGGATGCGATGAAACGGCTGTTTGTGTCCAAACATCTGTAGAAAGACGCTGGTATCCAGGCAAACCGTCATGCGTAGCGGTGCTCATCGCGGAATTCTTTCACCAATTCAGGAATACGACGCACCAGACCTTGCTCATGGTCTTTGTCGAAGCCTTCGCTCAAACGTCCCGCGAGTTCTTCCGCCTCCAGTTGCAGCAGGACACTGTTGAGCAAGGATAGATGCAAACCATCCATGCGCTCGATCTTGTCATGCAAAGCGGGCTTCAACTTTTCCGGCTCAACTGGCATTGCCTGCAATACAGGTTTCATGGAGGAATCATACCCCATTTCCCGAAAAATGGAAATTCTTCGTGGTCAATCTTTTCGTTGTTCACGGCGGCAAAATCACTATCTTCGAGAATTCTTGCATCATGTTTATGCGGATGTGATGCCTTCCACGATCAATCGCACCGTGCGTTCGGTGGCGCCAAGATTCTGCCGAACCACTTCCCGCGCCCGCGCCCCCAATTCGGCCCGCCGCCGCTCATCGGCCAGCAATTCCGCCAGGGCCGCTTCCAAGCTGGTCGCGTCCGGAACCTGCACGGCGGCCCGGCCGCCCACGAAAGCCTGCGCGGCGCTGGCGAAATTTTCCATGTGGGGGCCGAAGACGACCGGTTTGCCCAAAGCCGCCGGTTCAATGGGGTTTTGGCCACCATGCGCGGTCAAACTTTTGCCGACAAAGACCACCGTCGCCTGTTCATAAAAGAATTTCAGTTCGCCCGTGGTGTTGAGCAGGAGGCATTCGAACCGGCCGGACGCGATGAGGCCGCCGGCGGGGATGTCGGTGCGGCAGATGAATTTGACCCCGCGCGTTTCCAATTCGCGGGACACCTCCCGGGTGCGCTCGAAATGGCGCGGGGCCAGAATCAGGAACAGATCGGAAAAACGGCGGCGCAGCCGAATCAACTGTTCGGCCAAAATGGCCTCCTCGCCCGCATGGGTGCTGCCGGCCACAAGGAGCATCGCTTTTTCGCCGACACCGATCTGGCGCAGCAAAGCAGGGACATTCAATGTCGCGCGTGCGCCGGGTTGTGCGGCGTCGAATTTCAGGTTCCCCGTCACGCGCACGGCTTCCGCGCGGAAACCGAGTTCCGTCATGCGCCGGGCGTCCTCGCTTTGCTGGCAGCCCACGCCGGAAAACCCGGCGAAGATGGGCCGGAAGAAAAAACCGAAAGATCTGTAATTGCGCAACGAACGGGGCGAGATGCGGGCGTTCACCAGAAACAACGGGCAACGGGCGGCAATGGCCTGGCAGAGGAAGTTTGGCCACAGTTCGGCCTCGACCAGGATGATGGCGCGCGGCTGGATGGTCTTGAAGGCGCGCCGGACCCCACCGGCGAAATCCGCCGGATAATAAATGCGCAGCATGGACGGCGGCAGCACGCGCCGCAATTCCGCCATGCCGGTGGAGGTGGTGGTGGAGACCAGAATCTGAAAGCCGGCCAGGTGCGGTTCAAGGGCGCGGATCAACTGGCAGCACACACCCACTTCGCCCACGCTGACCGCGTGCAGCCAGATGACCGGGCGTTTGGCCAGGGCGGCATTGAGTTCCGGACTGTAGCGGGCAAAGCGCTGGCCGAACCCGTCACGCCAGTTTCCGCGCCGCCACATCTTCAAAAAATAGTGCGGCGCGCTCAGCCAGAAGAAGAGAACGAATAATATGTTGTAGCAAAATCGCATCACCAACGGACAAAAACCAACCACACAATCAATAGCAGAGGCAACAGGATTGGCACAGCCCATTTAAAGACATAACCGGGGAAAGTCGGCAGAGGCGCGCCCTGCCGTTCCGCGATGGCCTTGATCATCAGGTTCGGGCCATTGCCCAAGTAAGTGGCCGCCCCGAAAAAAACGGTGGCGATGCTGAGCGCGGCCAGATGGGCGGCGCCGGTCTGCGGCAGCGACGCCATGCCGGCGAACACCCCCGAAAGGGCGCTGGCAAAGGCCAGATAAGCCGGGGCGCTGTCCAACACGCTGGAAAGCCCTCCTGAACTCCAATAGACAAGGCCGGGAGACGGATTTGCCCCCAGGATGCTGCGCGCGTTGATTTGCAACCAATCCAGGGCCGGCATCATCGTGGCAAAAATCCCAAAGAATAAAACCGCGACTTCGAGCATGGGGCCGAAACTGAATTGATTTTCCTGATGAATTTTCTCCCCGGTCGTCAAAAAAGAAGCCGCCGCCGCCGCCAGCATCAGGCCTTCCCGCAAAAACTCCGGGCGCTCGACGAAAACCGCCGCCACAATGACCGCCAGAAAGAAGACATTCCACCAGCCGACAAAGACCGCTTCATCCAAGGGCTCCCGGATCGAGGGCACATAATGGCGGCGGTCGATGACATAAAACGCGCCAAGCAGCAACCCCATGCTCACCAGCCAGGCCGGCCAGCAGTGCTGCGCCACCCACCAAAACGGCACGCCTTTGAGAAAGCCCAAAAGCAGGGGAGGATCGCCGATCGGCGTCAGGCCGCCGCCAATATTGGCCACGATGAATATGAAGAAAACCACATGATGGGGCGCGAGGCGGGATTGATTGAGTTGAAGCCAGGGACGAATCAAGAGCACTGACGCGCCCGTCGTGCCGAGAACGTTGGCCGCCAAGCCGCCCAAGGCCAGAAAGCATACATTGCGACCCGGCCCGCCTTCCCCTCGAATGGAAATGCGGATGCCGCTGGAGACGACGTAGAGCGAGCCGATCAGGACAATGAAACTGAAATAATCGTGAGCAGCGTGGAGAACGGTTTGGGAAGCCTCCGGGGGCAGAACGAAGAGATAATAGCCGACGGTTGCGGCGGCCAGGAGCAGGGCCAGCTTGCCATAGTGCCTGGCCCACCAGAGCGGAAGATAATGCGGCGCCAGCGCGATGAGAAGGAGCCACAGCGCGAAAGGCAGGATCATCCATGGGTTCGGGTGGTAAACCACGGGGCAAAGCTCTCAAAAACCCGCGCAAATTCCAACTTCAAAGACCCCTCTCCCACACACCCCCTGCGTAATTCTTACGTATAATCCGTAAGACGCCGCTCTCCTGTCTTGGCGGGAAAAGATTGACCGGCAACAGGTTCCAATCGAAAACAGGGCGAAAATCGATTTTGCGGTCTTTACGGTTATTTCGGATAAAAAAATGTTTCGAAATGGTGCGATAAGGTCGGATTAGGTGCGAAATGGTGCGATTGGGTTGGATTTTTTTCCTCACGGATGATCCCTTCCTCGCCGTCATGAAGACGACGGTTGATTTGTTCGTGAAGGCGTTCGGGCAACCGGGCGATTTTTCGAACACAGCTCATAAGAATCGGGAGTGACGTTTTAGGTTCTGGGATTTATTTTTTTGGTCGAAACAGGTCGAAACGGCTCGAAACAGGCCGCAACGATGAGGGCAAGCATTTGTGTTGCAAGTCGTTCAAAGCAAAGCAGCTGCATACGTTTTGCATCACTCTTAAGCGGAAGCATTGGTTTCCACTTGTTTCGACCGGGTTCTGACCGCCAGGCAAGCGACCGGTCGGAGGAACAAGCCGCCACATAGCGCCGAGAGCATCCGCCTCCGGCCTTGCGGCTTCCACCGTCGCCGTAGCGGCTTTTGCGGACAGGCAAGCATGAGATTTCCATTTTACGACTTTCCGCGATGCTTTGCGGCAATGGCCCTTTTCAGCCTCCGCTTCAGATTTCTGCCTTTTCATTTGCAATCATCCCATTCCATATTCACTAAACCAACATTATAGCGAGTATATCGCTGCGTCAATTACTTTCTTAAAGAATTTATAAAAAAGAAGGAGTTTTGACAAGAATGGTCTGCAAGCTTTTGCGCGACAAGGAGTTCAGGAGTTTTTCAACGCTGGGCGCGAAGAGAAGAATTTGTTTGGGCGCAGATGAACGCAGACGGACGCCGATTCAGGCTATTTGACAGATGAACGCCCCTGGACCCACAGGACTGCAGGACCAGGGCAAACGCATTTAAATTCCGAGCAATCGCAGTAAATAGGCGTGATCCCAACTGGCATTGAGTTGTTTGCCACGGATGCCGCGCTTTTTGGTTTTCTCCCTTTTGAGGAGATTAAA
>JBEKDI010000008.1:0-79888 GCA_050014435.1 Verrucomicrobiota bacterium
GGCCAACTACAAGCGGCTCCGAGAGCTGACCGAAAAATGGGTGGGCTTATCCCTCCGTCTGGCCAAAGAAAAACGCCAAAGGACCGCGTAACGTATCGGAGAACGTTTCACTCCTCAGTATTCATATTTCGCATTGGTTTACGCCCTCCAGCAAGGGGAGAGTCAAGCGGCATTTTGGTCTTTGCGTTATCAATTATCCATTATCCATTGTCAATATCCCTAAGTCCCACCTGTCCGACTCGTCCTAAAAACAAGCTGGACATTTCCCCATTCTCGGCTGATAATGCCCTGCATTAGCCATGAAAAGCCTATGAGCCAGATTAAATTTAAATGTTCGCATTGCGGTCAACGGCTGGAATGTGGCGATGAATTCGCCGGGACCCAAATCCCCTGCCCCGTGTGCCAGGGCCACACCGTGGTTCCGCCGCTTGCAGGCAACATGGAGGCATCCCCGGGAAAATCAGGCATGACCCACCTGCCCGAGAGCTGGCCAAAGCCGGAGGCCGGCAAACCGGCATCATCCCCGCAAAAAACAGGCATGACCTACGTCCCTGAAAGCTGGCGCAAGCCCCCGCCCCAGCCCGGCGCAGAATAGTCCACTGATGCTTACGCGTTGTGGGTCACTGAGGTTTGGCACGGGAACAATCCCTTTGCTCACATACAGAGCATTCCACGTCCTGATTCTTGCGCTTACGAAGCCTTGGTCAACTTCTGATGCATCACCGCATCAGGGCCGCCGTTACATAGCGCAGCACCTCAATTATTCCATCCGAATATCCATGAGACAAAACCGGACCCAGCAGGCTTCCGGTACGATAAAAGACAGCCGCGTAATACAGCCCTAGACCCAAAGCCCCAACCTGTTGCCAAAAATCAGTGGTGATAGAAAACGGCGCGAGGCTGATACTGAGGTGGGCAATCATAAAAATGAGCGTCGCCCATAAGCCCCCCACTGGAAATGAAAATCTGCCCATCGAGAGCTTCCCTGGCCAGGATCGTGCCAACAGACCCATGACCAGCCCGCGAAACAAAGGTTCTTCGCAAGTGCCCGCTCCAAGAAACTCGAACCCAAGAACCCCGCTTACATTCCTGGGGATCAATGGATAACCAAATTGCGGTGGTTGCCCGGACCTGAGGTTTGGAAAAGCGCTGTAGAAAAATATTGGCACCAGATATACCAGGCAAAACCACCCGAAGATTCTCAAGCTCAACCGCCATTCGCGGAGATTAAATCCCCATTCTGAAAGCGTTTTCCCGGCGAAAACCTTCATGAACAAGAGCGTCAAGGCAAGCTGCGCAACGTGATGGATCGAGATCCAAAGAAAACAGCCCGACGGATCAATCGCGCCCCTGGACCAGTCGCGCAAATTCGCAATGACGCACGCTTGGATCGGTATTAACCAAGCGGCGATATACGCCACTCCCACCAATTGAAAAACCCTGTCAACCGATTTCACACGATATGCCCTTCGCGTTAAGGAAGGGCTCATCCTGCGCCGCTTTCGGTAAATCTTTGCGCCTCAAAATGTTGCGCCGGAATCAGGCCGATTACAAAATAATCCGGCATAAACTGAAAATAACTATTGATTGAGTAAATAACTATGCTATCATGTCGCCAGATGAATTGTTAATTGAAGCCATCTTGAAAAATTGAAATGACCGCCCAACCACAACCACCCCTCGAGCCATGAAAGCCCGCAACGGTAAAATCGCCCGCCTGACCTCCCACGTCCGCGAAGAACTGAATGACCGACTGGAACGCTCCCAGCCCGGCCCCTCATTGCTCGCTGGCTGAATGCGCTGCCGGAGGTGCAAGAAATGGTGCGGAGCGTCTTCGACGGCGAACCCATCAGCAAACAAAATCTCAGCCGGTGGCGCCTGGGCGGCTGTCGTCCTGGCAGCCCGTTATTCGGACTTGATTGGGAGATGGAACGGGGAATGCACCCCGGATTTCGAAGCCAGGGCGCGTGTGCTCAACGGACTCTGTCGCGGAATCACCGAATTGCAGCGGGAAGCGCACTGGGCCAGCCGGGCTGAGTTCGCCGAAACAAACCACTTTGATTCCGACTGCTCAAATCAAGCTCCGTCGCAGCAAGTCACAGCGAGTCGCAGTGAAAAATATTCTGAAACGGTTTGATCACCAGCATTCCCCGGTGCGCATCCCAAGTTTTGCAGGCTATCCGGGGAGAGGAGGCCTGCTCTCCGACTCCCCTCCCCCCTTGCGCCCCGGACACAATCCGTTTGTCAAAGGGCCTTTTTGCTGCTATCGTTCTCCTCTAAACGATTCGTTGCCATGAGCGCGCTTTCCATCAAAAAGCTGTCACCGCCCGATGTTCTGCATGATAAGCAGAGCGAGCCGGACCATCGCCAGTTGCGCATCGACAAGGTCGGCGTGCGGGGGTTGCGCTTTCCCATCCAAATCCGCGACAAGGCGCGCACCTTGCAAAACACCATCGCCACTGTCAGCATGTTCGTCGATTTGCCCCATGAGTTCAAGGGCACCCACATGAGCCGATTCATCGAGGTGCTGAACTCCCACGGTCATGTTGTCCACGTCGATAACATCAGTGACATTCTTTTCGCCATGCAGGCCAAGTTGAAATCGGCCGTGGCCCATCTGGAGATGGAGTTTCCGTTTTTCCTGGTCAAAAAGGCGCCCGTCTCGGGCATGGAAAGCGTCATGGATTATACCGCCCGGTTCGACGCCAACGCCATCGGCAAGGAGATTGATTTTGTGCTGACGGTCAAGGTGGGGGTGACGACGCTTTGCCCCTGCTCCAAGGCCATCAGCCGTTTTGGAGCGCACAACCAGCGCAGCCTGGTCACTCTCCAGATCCGCTCGCGCCACGCGATTTGGATCGAAGACCTGATCGCCCTGGTGGAAAGTTCGGGCAGTTCGGAGCTGTATTCCCTCTTGAAGCGCCGGGATGAAAAGGCGGTCACGGAACGGGCTTACGAAAACCCGGTTTTTGTCGAGGATTTGGTGCGCAATGTCGCCGTCAAGCTCAACGCCCACCCGGATGTGACGTGGTACAAGGTCGAGGCGGAGAACTTTGAGAGCATCCACAGCCATAATGCTTATGCGTCGATTGAGAAAGGGTGAACGGGGGGAGGGCGGCGGTGTCTGAAAAAAGGCGAAATAAAGCAAAAAAATTGTGGCATTATCCACCCTCTCTGCTACATTCCCCCTCCCCGCAGACGCGCGGGGCGGGCCGTTTGGGGGGATTAAGCGGGAGGACAATTGTGACGAAGAAGAAAACAACCATGAAAAAAGCAACTGCAACGCGGGCGCCCGGCAAAAACGCCGGGTCGGCCACGGCCGCGTCGATTCTCGGCGGGGGAGTCGCAAAAGCCAAAATCAACGGGCAGATCAAGGTCAAGCCGCAATGGGCCAAGTATCACCGCCATCTGCTGGAGCTGCGCGAGCGGCTGACGAATCAAATGAGCGGCCTGGCCAAGGAGTCGGCCGAGGAGATGTCCAGCTACAGCCTGCATATGGCCGATTCGGGCACGGATAATTTTGACCGCGATTTCGCGCTGAGCCTCCTTTCGTCTGACCAGGATGCGGTTTACGAGATCGAAGAAGCCCTGAAGCGGATCGAGAAGAACACGTATGGGATTTGCGAACTGACGGGCAAGACCATCCCGGCCACGCGCCTGGAGGCCATACCCTGGACCCGATTCACCGTCGAGGCGCAAACCCAGCTCGAACGCGACGGAGCGTTGCGTCAGCGCCGCCTGGGCCAGTTAGGCACGGTGGACAACTCGGGCGGGACTGAATTGGAAGAAGAGGAAGAAGCGGAAGAGAAGCCGGCCAAGGAGAAAGAATAATCATGCCTAGAGAAATCGTCACCATTGAATGCACCGAAGCGCGCAAGGAGGGCAAATCGCCCTCGCGCTATACAACGACCCGCAACAAGAAATTGAAGACCGAGAAGCTGGAGATCAAGAAGTATAATCCCTCCCTGCGCCGTCGCACCGTCCATCGCGAAATCAAGTAATTTTATGCCACGAAAAACACATCCCGAAAAACCCGGCAGCCGCGGCGCCAGGGGCAAGTCCTCCACCATGGAAGTCCGCACGCCCCGGCCCAAACCCAAGATTGACTTCACCTTTGACGCGCTGGACTTCAAGAATGTCACCCTGCTCAAACAATTCGTGACGGACCAGGGCCGCATTCTTCCCCGCAAATACACCGGTCTGCCCGCCCATTACCAGAGGCAGTTGAATCGCTCCATTAAACGGGCGCGCCAGATGTTGTTGATGAAGTAAGGATCTTGGCCAGCCCCTTTTCCAGTTGCGCGGCGTGGGCTTCCAGGGTGGTGTCGGTCCAGATCACGAAATCGGCGCGGGCGATTTTCTCCTCCACGTGCCATTGGGCCGCCAGGCGCTGCCGGATTTCTGCGCCGCTCCAGCCCCGTTCCCGCAGGCGTTCGAATTGAGAGGCGGCGCAACACGCCACACAGATAATGGTGTCAAACGAGCATTCGGCCTTGGTTTCAAACAGGAGCGGTATCACCACCGCGCCCGCGGCGCACCCGGAAGCGCGCCACTTTTCCGCCTCCGCTTGCCAGACCTGACGAATCTTCGGATGGAGAATGGCCTCGAGTTTGGCGCGCTCCGCCGGGTCCGCAAAGATCCGCCGGGCCAACTCCCTGCGGTCCAAGCCGCCTTCCGGCGAGATGACTGAAGGGCCAAAGGCGCGGGTAATTTCAGCCAGGGCGGGCTGGCCCGGTTCGACCAACTGCCGCGCGATGGCATCGGCATCCGCCACCGGCATCCCCCTCTTCTGCAACCATGCGCCGGAGGTGGATTTGCCCATCCCGACACCGCCCGTGACGCCGATTAGTTTCATGTGCCCGGGTTTTGCAAGGTCCTGGCGGCGGAATGGCCCGCTTACGGGGACAGTTGAATGGCGCGATAGAACATTTGCGGCGCACTCGTCGTGGTGTTGGTGAAAACGAAGGTGCCGGCGTTGGTGCTGACCGCCGTCCAATTCACCAGATTGCTCGAGCTCTGGATGGCGTAGCGTTGGCCCAGCGATCCAACGAGCGTCGCCTGGAATACGCCGCCCGACACCACGGCATTCGTCCAGGACGCGGGCGCAGTGGTTACCTGGGTGATATTGACCGGGCTGACGGAAGTCAGAGCCAAGGACCATCCGCCGGTGATAACGCCCTCGTTCCCCTGCGTGTCGTCATAAACATAAAGCGACCAGAGGCCATTCGGGTTCGTACCGTTGAAGAGGTCGAGATTGGTGTCGCCGGCGGGCACAAGCGCGAGGCCGGGGAGGGTGTCAAACGGGCTGTAGGCCGTGGGCAGAAATGTTCCGGAAGCCAAGGAACTGTTCGAGGACAGGTTTTGCGCCGAGGTGTCAGTGCTGTCGAAAGTCAACACCACATTGGTGACGCTATAAAAGGCGCCGGTATGTTCCATCAACATCACTCCCTGTCCAGCAGGGCTGACCAACTCCGCCTCAACATCATGGGGCCAGGTATGGGCGAAACCGAGGAGGGTGGCCGTGACCTTGGCCACCAACATGTTGGAAACCGCATTGGTCAGCCCGGCGACCAGGATACTGGAAGGATAGGGAGAACCAGGGCCAATATACGGGATGTTAATACCGCTTGCGTTGGTGAATGATTGCGTGACCGGCATCACGAAGGTGAAATCAACAGACCCCAGATTGGTATTGCCGTCTTGCAAGGACAACTCCGCCGTGATGGCCGCCCCGGAACCGCCAGTCCCGACAAACGCATAAGGTTGAGAGGCGGTCCCGCCCCCGGGAGCGATGGCGCCATAGGAAGCGGTGGTGGTAATTGGCCGGATGCCAGGATTGGCCTGCAAGGTCGCCACCAAGCTGGCTGTCGCAGCCGTGCCGGTGTTAACGAGGGTGAAGGCCACCGTATTGGTCTGATTGGGATTGATGGCGCCGTTAAAGGGAGGCGCACCCTGCGACAGCAGCGTGGCCGGTCCATTGGTGATGATTGGCCTTGGAAGCGTCACGCTGACCTGAACGGTGGAGGAATTGTTGGCCAAATTATCATCCACGCCCAGAGTGTTGGTGACACTCCACACGTTGGTAAGGACGCCGATGCTGGCGGGGGTGGCCGTGATTTCAACGAGGTCGAATTCCCCGTTGGAAATCGCGCCCAAGTTGAACTGCACAGAATTTCCGGAGGTGACATAGCTGCGATTGGCGGAAACCGCATCAAGGCCGGACAAATTGGAAAACACCCCGACCACGTTGTAGGCGGTGCTGGGACCGTTATTGGTGACATAAAGCGTATAAACCAAGCTCTGACCAAGCACACCTGGATTCGGAACGACTGATATTGGCCCGGCTGCCAGATCGGCCGGAGGCAGGGTAACCATCGTCACCACGGTGGCCGTGCTCGTCGAGGAGCTTCCATCCAGCGCGGCCGACCCGGCGGTGATTGAGTTGGTTTGGAGACCGCCGGACTCGGCCGTGACCACATTGGTGATGATCACGCCGTTTCCTCCAGTCAGCGTGCCCAGGTTGTAGATATTGGTCGGGCCGCTCTGATTGTTTGCGGTTCCGGAAGGGAGTGTATTGGTAAAGAGGGACAATCCCGCGGGCAAAATATTCGTCACAAACACATCCGCCGCATCGGGGCCGTTGTTGGTGACGGTCCATATATTAGTAATGTTGTTGCCCAAGACGACCTGATTGGTCAATGCGGTCAGGCTGACCGCCAAATCCGCGACCTGATTAACCGGCGTGATAACGGTAAACGCCAGCCCCCAACCGTTGGAAATCGCGCCTGCATCCCCCTCCGCGTCGTCCTCGATGTACAAGAACCACGTGCCATTGGCCGGAAGGCTGCTGAAGACGGTCAAATTGGTGTTGTAAGGCCCCACGGGAACAAGAGAGTTGCTGAACGTTTCGGTCGTGGCGTTCTGGCTCGAATAATAATCGGCCGGCTGATAACTGGCCGAAACAATGTCCCCCTCGGCGGGCAGGAGGGAAGCGGTTTGATCGAACGTGACGGTAATTGGGGTGGTGATGGTGGATTCATCGGCCGCGGCGGACATCAGGACGCAACTGGCCCCGGTAGGCCCGACGAGCAACATGCCAATGTCATGCGGATAGCTGTGGATCAGATTCGATACGGTGACTGTGACCGCTGAAACATCCCCGTTGACATCCGACACGGCAATGCCGGACGGAAAGGGATTGGCCGGACCTTCATCAGGGTAGGGAATGTATTTCTGGTCGGGGATGCTGATGAAATTGGAATTCCAAAAACTGGAGACAACCGGCATGACGAATGTAAAGGTGGCCGTGCCAAGATTGTTCGATCCATCCTGCAACTTCAGGACGGCAAGGATGGTGCCTCCGTTGGTGCTGCTGGCGGCAAATGAATACTGGCGCGCTGTGGGAGCAGCCTCCGGCTGAAGCGCGCCATAAGTTTGCGAGCCGCTGGAAGAGGTGACGCCGTTACCGTTCTGCAAAGTGGCGACCAAATTGGTGGTGGCCACATTGCCGACATTCTGGAGAGAAAGCTGAACGACGTACGTTCCACTTGGCCCCACTGCGCCATTACTGCTTCCTGAAGTTATGGTTGCGCCAGCCGCCGCGATGGTCACCGTCGGCACCTCCTCCAAGTTTGTCAGTGTGAACACATTATTGCTGGGATTCGGATCGCCCGGCTGGCCGAAGACGGAAAAGGTGGAAACCAGGAAATTCGACCGAACGCCGGAGGCCAGGGTGGGCGATTGAACGACATTGACAAAGACCACGCTGGCCCCACTGGCCAGATTGGGGATGGTTGCAGTAACCAAATTGTTGGCCACGGTGTGGCCGGGCAGGCTGCTCGAAATAAAAGTGCTCCCAGCCGGCAACGATTGGCTCACCAGCACGGATGTTGCCGTGTTAGGACCTGCGTTGGATACGGTGCCGATGTAGCCCAGGTTGTTGCCCTCGACCACCGGGTTGGGCGAGGCGACCGCCGTGATACTCAAATCAGCGGCAGGCCCAACTATCGTCGAGACAGCGGCGTAGTTATTATAGAGATCCGGATCGATTTCATTAGAATTAACGCCGAGGGAACCGGTGGCGCTGGCGGTCAGGTTGCCCGTGACGGTCGGGCTGACCACGATTGTCACAACCACGTTCACACCCACCGGGATGTTGCCCAACTCCGCGAACGAGCCATTGAAGGAGATCGTTCCCTGCGAGGTGGTGGCGGAGATGAAACTGGCGCTGGGCGGCAGAACAGTGGCCAGTGTCACGCCAAGGGCTGTAAAAGGTCCGTTGTTGGTCACGTTAATGGTATAGGTCAGCAAGGCTCCCTGCAAAACGGAACTGGGCGAGCCTGTCATGGTCACCGCCAAATCCGCCGCCGGTTCCGTCAAAAGCACGGTGGCGGAAGCCGTGGTGATGCCGGGATTGGGGCCGGGAACTTCTGATGACACGGTGGCGGAGCTGGTGACAAGAGCGGTGATGTTGGTGCCCAGCGTGTTGGTGGTAAACTCCATCGACACAGGAATAGTGGCCACACCATAAACGGGAAGGGATGCCAGCGTCAGGCTGATGTTGGTGGTGGTTTGAACAACGCCGACCGAGCCACTTAAGACAGAGACATCGATGACGCCGGGAGGCAAAGTTTGTGTAATGACGACGTTTTGCGCCGGGCTGGGCCCGGCATTGGACACAGTGAGGCTATAGACCTCGTTGCTGCCGACATAGACAAGGCTTGAAGCGGCGGACATCGTCAGCGAAAGATTCGCCCCGGGACACTGCCCCCCGCCGTCCTCGCAAACGCTCGGCGAAATACTGAGAGTCCAGCACTCGAGCGAATCGATGTCAGTGGAAAACTCATCCTGGACCTGGAGATGCCATGTTCCATTTAGATTGGTGCCGGTCAAGGAATCGAAGTTTGAGAGAGCCTGTTGCGGCTGGAAGCTGGCCATAAAAGGCGCGGAGCCAAAAGAAATGGGGAGAGCGGCCGCGTCGTCAAAGACAGTTTCCAACCCCGAACCGCACCCCGAGCCGTAATTGGTGCCGCCGCTGCCATTGTTTTGGGACAATAACACATTGGTTCCGTTTGGGCTTATTAGTCGCATCGTGATCCCGCCATCATCTGACGACAAGAGATAGACGGACACGGTTATTTTGCCAACGGACTGCATCCCCGAAACCACGATGGGCGAATTGATGGGAGCCTGATTTGTAGGAATAGGTATTGGCGTCAAACTTGTAAAATTCACCGCCGGCCCAATACGGCCCGAAGGGAGCTGAATATAATTGGTTTGACTCCCCTGGTCAAATTTCAAGACAAGGACCAAATTAACGGGGGTGCCGCAAAAGAAGGTTGGTTCCGTGCTTAGCTGAAAGAGGGTCAAATTGGTGGCGCTGCCATTGGTTGGAATTGCCGGGTAAGCGGAAATGCCCTGACCCACGATCGCTCCGAAAGTGGTCGAATAAAGGGTGGCCTGGATGCCGGTGGCGGCGACACTGCCTTCGTTGGTCAGAACAATGGTCAGATCATTGCATTCATCAAAATCAACGACTCCATTGCCGTTGCCGCCGGAGATGATATTGGTGGTCACAGCCAGGAAGGGGGTATTAACCAGAGGGGCCAAGGCATTGATCAAGGCACCACCCATCGGCGAGCCCCAGCCCGTGCAGAGGTCGTAACCGGGCGTGGCGAAAAACGAATTGGAACTGCCGGGCCAAGTATTGCTACCCGTGACAATATCATTGAAGCAAGACGTGTAAGAGGACCCCTTGCCGAGAGCATAAATGGCAGGATTAATGAAACCCTGGGTGGGCTCGCCGTTGGCGACAGCCTGCTGGTTGATGAGGGCGGTGAATCCGCACCACAGTGGAGCGGCACAACTGGTCCCCATATAGACGTCATCGTTGGTGGTGTTGCCGGCATTGACCCAAATATTGTCCGCCGTCAGGGCAACATCCGGCAAGTTACGAAACGTCGTCGAACCGCCATTCGTCAGCGTAGCAACGCCCTGTTGCCAGGAGGGAATGGGGACAGTAGTGCTGATGCCGCCGCCGCTTCCCCAATAGTTACTCATCTGCGGCGCACCGCCGGGAGGCATGTAACCCGTATTCCAGACCGATTCCGAAGCATAGGAGGTTCCTGAACCGTTCATCACCAATTCCGTTCCACCGACCAAGGTGATATACGGATCATCTTCCGGCGCAGCTATCGGACCAACGTAGGCATCGCTGTCTCCCGAAGCCTGGTAAAAGGACTGTCCTTGCGCGGCGAACTCTTTAAAGATCTGATCTGGAACGGTGCCAAAAACCCAAGAGGAACTGATTTGTTTGGCCGAATTATCCGATGCCATGCGGTTGAGAATATCGACGGCAGCGGTGGGAAAGCCATTTGGAGCCTCGTAAACGTAAATAGTGGAAATGCCTGGCGCCATGGCAATCACCATCTCGATATCCAGCGACACCTCACCCACACCCCCTCCGGGCGCCCCAGTAATACCGCCATCAATCGGCACATTGATCAAATTGGCATTCGTCGGCAAACCCGCTTGCAATTCGTAGGCTGTAATATCGCTGGGGTAGTAGCCGTCCAACTCAAAAAGCGCGGCGTTTTGGCCGGACCCGGTTAGAGTGACTCCCGGGGCGTAAGCGTGGCGGAAATCGTATCCCTGATAAGATCCCTGGGGACCGGAGCCCCCCAACAGGGGCGTGTTCGTGCCCCCCCCCAACGAAGCAATACGCCCTTTTGCCCTGGGCATTTTACAGCTCAGCGGATGGGGTAGCACGTAGTTGTCCAAGCCGCTGATGTGCAGAACCGGAAGACTCAAGTCAATGGACGGCTCCACATCCGGCGCAAAGAAGTCACGCTGCTCGGTGGGATGCCGGTAAAGCCGCAACGTGACGTGCAAGGCACTTTCAATGTCCGCAACCGGCGCCTCCACGTCCAGCAACATGCGGTTGGGATGGGTGGACGTGACGGTCAAATGGTGCGAGGCGGCAAACGCCGTCAATGTTTGATACTCCGCCTCTGTCGGACCAAACCGCTCCGCAAACTGGGCCGCCGTGAGGTAATGATGGTAGTTGGGGCTGGCCGGATCATAAATCTGCTGGAGCAGCGCGGACAACCCGGCCTGGTCGCGCCAAGGCAGCGCGATGGCCAACCTCAAGCGATTGGTGCCATTAAGTTGGCTGACTGGCTGCAAGCCGGAGACAGCCCTGGGCACGTGGCCAAGGAGAACCTGGCTTCCCGCCGCGCGCGCCGGCATACCCGGCAAAAGAGCGAAGACGGCGCAAAATGAGGACACTACCACTGAATACAAGCGATGGATGGGTTTTTTCATTGTGGTTGCTTCTCCGTCACGGCAACTGCGATACCAGTCTGAAGAAGTGATAGCTATTGGTGCCAGGGAGCGTATAGGCATGATACGTTTGACCACCGGCGATTAGCGGGACGATGTCCAAATTAGTGAGGTTTACCCAGGCAGCCGTAAGGGACACAGCGCCTTGCAGCACGAAATTACCCGATGCCGCCGGCCAGGACAACGTGTAGGTGGAACCGTTGGCCGCCACTGCCAAGCTGGCAGGCTCCACTTCTGTCTTGACGGAGGCATAATTGTTCAACTTGGCCGGGTCATAGACCTGGGAACCAACGGTGACACTGTCCAGGTTGTTCTGCGAAGGAAGGCCGCTCTCGGACAGCTCGACTGCCGCGACGAATGTCATGGTGTCAAAGGCTGCATTGGTCATGGCGCCCACCGTCCAGGTTATGGTGCCACTGGCATTGGTAATGGAGCCTTGCGACAGCACGGTATCGTTTGTGACGAGGACGAAACCCGCCGGCAGCACATTGGTCGCAACGACACCTGTGGCCGTGGACGGGCCGTTATTGGTAACGACGATGACGTAGGTGACATTGGCGCCGTCCAGCACGGGATTCGGGCTGCCGCTCAGGGTAACACCCAGATCGGCGCTCGGCACTCCGACCAGGAACACATTGGTCTGGGCATAATTGGCGTTGGGATCGGGCTGGTTGGCGGTCGCCACCACGATATTGGTGAAGTATCCCACTTGTTCCGGAATAATCTCGACGTTGAACGTCACGCCATTGCCGACATTCAGCGTCCCCACGGTGTTGGTCAACACCTCATTGGCTCCCACGATGCAACCGCAGCTGTTGCTCAGGGTGACGATAACACCGGTTGCCGCGGCCGGCCCATAGTTAGTGACAGTGATACTGTAAGTCAGTATGTTGCCCAAGGTGGCAACGGCGGGCGAAGCGGTCACGGCCACCTCCAAATCCGAATCTGCCTGGACTGGAATTCCAGTGCTGATGTTCAGACTCCAACCATTACTGATATAACCATGATCCCCATTGGCCTCGTCCGCCACAAAGAGCGACCAGTTTCCATTGGGGGTCTCCCCTGCAAAAGTAGACAGATTTGTCCCGAAGGTCGTCGGCGCCGATTCCACCTGACTGACCAGAGTCGGAGGCAGGGCCATTGCACCATAATCCGTTGGCCGGTAAGTACCGCTGCTGAGGGCAGTCGATTCCGGCAGGGAACCGGCCGCGCTCTGGGAAAACGTCAGATTCAGGTTTTGCGCGTTGTTGGAGAAACCGCAATCATTCATCAAAACGGTGCCCTGGCCCGGCGCCTGGGGTCCCGAGAGCACCACTGCCACGTTGGCGGGGTAAGTATGGCCGAAGTTGGAGATGCCGGCCGTGACGCCTGTTACGATGCCCACCAATCCCGAAACATCGATGACAGAGGGGTAACCGTAGTTGGGCGCATTGGTGCTGGAGGCCTTGCTTGGCGGGTTGTTGCTTCCCACCAGAAGCAGGGTTTCATTGGTGCTGAAGGTGGTGGTG
The DNA here is from genome assembly GCA_050014435.1 of Verrucomicrobiota bacterium. Lineage (GTDB taxonomy): Bacteria > Verrucomicrobiota > Verrucomicrobiia > Limisphaerales > Palsa-1400 > DASRLE01. Next base: position 12,849 of record JBEKDI010000008.1, read on the forward strand.
GCGCCGCCCAGTGTAAATCCAAAGTCAACATTCGAGTAAATCTGGGAGCCATCTTGCAGGGCGAGATCGGCACTAATGCTCTGGCCGGCGGTTCCCACCGCCTGGAATGTAAAGGCCCTTGCCACGGTGGGGCCATTGGTGATGAGAACGCCATAGGTCTGTTGAGGGGTAGTCACGTTGGTCACGCCATTGGTCGCCAGCAAAGTTGCGACTAGATCAGTTGTGTTGCTGCCCGTCATATCGCGCAATCCCAACAGAATGGTGACGGTTTCGTTGGGGAAGATGACGCCAAAATTGTTGGAGACGCTGCCGGAGACAAAGGCGGTGCCGGAATTGACGATATAAGCGCCGTTGCATTCCTCGATGGTCAACACGGCCGTGCTCGGGTTGAGCAATACCGCGCCTTGCGGATTGGACAAGGCCAGGTAAACGGTGTGATTGGGGCCAATAATGTGGTTGTTAATCACCTGAACATAGATGGTCTGGACAGTCTGCCCGTTTGAGAAGCTGAGGGTTCCGTTGGTGGCGAGATAGTTGACGCCGACCACGGCCGAACCGCCACTCGTCGTGTAATAGTTGATGCTGGCGGGACTGTTGGTCATGCCGGTCAGGACCACCGGGATGGCCGCCGTCACCCCACATTCACTGACTGAGAAGGACGGGCTTTCGAAACTCAAGCCGGCCAACACGTTGGTAATGGTCACCGAGGTAATGGAAGGGGAAACGAGGTAAGCGTTTGTGAAGGGGGTGTTGGGCACCGTCACGAGGGGATTGGATAAGGTGACGTTGAACGTCTTGCTGTTCTCCACGACGTTTTGATTGAGAATCGGCACGCTGAAACTGGCTGACGATTGATTATTTTGGAAGGTGAGCGTGCCGGTGGTGGCGGCGTAATCAACGCCACCCACAGCGGTGCCATTGCTCGTGGCAAACTGGACGGTGGCCGCGCCTGTTCCGGGATTGAGGCGCGTGACATAAATAAGCACGCTGCCGCCATTCTCGCCCACGGCATAATTGGTGGCCGCGAACTCGAAACCGGTGACGTCGCTGTTAATAGTGACCAAAGCGGCGCTGACGGGTCCGACCTGGACGCCAGCCGGGCTTGGGTTGTTGAGGACAACCTGGAAGGTCAGGGGGCCGTTGACCCCATGCCCCTGGAGGATCGTGATGGGAATGGTTGAAAACGTCTCCCCTGGAGCGTTAGTCAACGTGCCCGAGACAGGCACATAATCGATGTTGGGCTGGGCGTAACCTTCGGCTTCGGTGGTGCCGGGCGGAGTGTAGGTGCTGTAATTGACCGTGGCGGCGTTGGCGACCGGACCGTTGCGCAGGATATCAAGGGTAACCGAACCGCCGCCTTCGCCGACGGTGTAGGGCGAATTGGTAAAGGTGAAACTCTCGATGTCGTTGAGAATGGTCAGGATCTCCTGGGGGTTGCCTCCGATAGTCGCCCCATATTGGGGATCGGAAAGAGTCAGATAAACAGTAGCGGGGAAATCAGCGTTGGGTTGCGGATCGATAGGGATGGAGACGGTTTGACTGATCACGCCCTGGGCAAAGTAAACATTCGTCTGCACACTGGAGTAGTTTATGCCGGCGATGGCGGTGCCGTTGGAGGTGGCGAATGTCACGGCGACCGAGTTGCTGGAACCATTGGTTCGAACGATGGTGATGACCTCGTTGGTCGTGCCCGTGACCGGCGCCACGACACTGTAGCCGGGTTGTGAAAAGGCCAGCACACCCGGGCCGCTAAAGATGCTGGCGATGGTGAGGGTCGCGCTGCTGGGTGAGCCAATAAATGTGTTGGAGGGATTGATCATGCCCAAAGCAACGGTCTGGTCGCTATACAAGCTGGCCGAGTCGAGCAGCGGGATCAGGAAGTAATTCGTCATGATTCCTGGATTGAAAACGAGGAAATTCGTAGTGGGAGTGTAATCGACATTGGGCGTGGCAGTGCCGCCGCCACCGGTATAGACGGTAACGCCAGCGGTGCTGTTCGGATTGCCGATCCGGACGACGGGAATGATGGCTTCGCCGCCTGGCGCATCGGCAGTCTGGCGAAATTGTTGCGCCGAGAAGCTCACGGCCGAGTTGTCATTGGTAATAATGAGGGTGGCCGTGGGCTGCGGGCCGAGGGCCAGGTTGGTTGGGTCGGACAAGGTTAGGTTGACGGTCATGTTGCTGCCCGCCGAAAAGGCGTTCAGGATGGGAATCGTAACCGTCTCGAAGGTTTCACCAAACGGGAAGACCACATTGGTGGAAACAGGCGTGTAATTGGCGCCAGCGACGGCGGTGCCATCCGAGGTGGAGAAGAGGACGCTGCAAGTGGTCAGGGCGTTGGTGCCTTCGCCGCCAAAGCGTTGCAGGGTGATGACGGCGTTGGTGCCGCTCTCCAGGACGCCGAAGACAGGCTGGATGAACTGGACGGAGCCGTTGCCAAAGTTTGCCCCGCCGTAGAGACGCACGAAGTTGTTCTCGGGCAAACCCTCGAAGGTCGCAAACCCACCCCCGAGATTGATTTCGTCGTTGTTCTGGATGGCGATGGCATCCACAAAACCGCCCGCGCCCGTGCCAAAGTTGATGGTCGGGTCAACCGTGCCGTCGGGGTTGAGGCGCGTGACGCCGCTACGAGTGACGCCGCTGAATTGGGTGAATTCGCCGCCGACAAGAATCCTGCCCTGGGAATCAACGGCCACAGCCAAAACAACGTCATTACCGCCGAGGCCGACGTTGAAGTTCGTATCCACGCTCCCGTCGGCGCTGTTCAGGCGGGCGAGGTAATTAAGGTTACTACCGCCAACATTCGTGAACAATCCGCCAATGAGAATCTGGCCGTCAGGCTGGATGGCGATGGCCCGCACGGAATCCGCCGGACCGAAGTTGGTGGTGGGATTGAAACCCGTATCAACGGAACCATCCACATTGAGGCGGACCAAACGATTGTAAGAAACGCCATTGAACGAAGTGAAGTCCCCACCGAGAACGACCTGGCCATTGGCTTGAACGGCCAGGGCATGAACGGCGGCATCGGTGCCGGTCACTCCTTGGGCGACATTGAAATTGGGATCCAGGGTTCCCTGATAACCCAGCGAGTTCGTCGAGGCGTTCAAGCGGGCAACACCACCGCTGGGGAAGCCGTCGTAGTTGGCAAAACTGCCGCCGATATAATAGGCGATCGTGTTGGACTGGCCCGGGACAGCCGCAGGCAAGAACGTCTCCGCGATGGCGTAGATCGTGCTGTCAGCGCCGGAGCCGGGGTTAAAGGTTTCATCGACGGACCCATCCAAATTCAACCGGGCAATGCCTGCCCGATTGACCTCATCGACTTGGGTAAAGTCACCCACAATCATGACGGGTCCATTGGTTTGACTGCTGTTCGGAGTCTGGCTCAAAACCTGAAGGACGGCGCCGTTCGGGCCCGCCTGGTTGAATAGAAAAGTGCTGTCAAAGTTGCCGCCGGGCTGGAGCCGAGCCAGGTAATTGAATGGATATTGATTGAAGAAGGTGAAGGCGCCCCCCGCCAGGACGCTGCCATCCGGCTGCAGGACGAGCGAATTGACAACATTGTTGAAGCCAGTCCCGTTTTGGGTAGTCAGATCGATATTGCCAGCGGGATAATTGACCAATTCGGGGTCGAGAATGGTCAAGTGAGCATAGACGGGGAACTGGCCGCTGATGGCGGCAGGGTTGCCGCCCAAAAGCTCCAAAGTCACCACACGGTTGGCGGCGTTGCTTTCGCCCGGCGTGTAATAAATCGGCACAGCAAAGGTGGCGCTCGATTGCCCGGATTGAAAATTGAGCGATCCATTGGTCGCTCCATAATTCGTGCCCGCCAGGGCCGGCTGGTAGGATGGCCCGAGGTTGGTGGCGCTAAGATCATTGGCCGTGGCAAAACTGACCGAGACGGGGCCGGTTGTGCCGTTGGTGCGGATAACGGTGATCAGGGCCCGGCCGGCATTCTGCATAATGTTAAAGTTCGGCACCACAAAGTTAAGATTGCCATAAGAATCGACTTCCTGGATGGTCAGGACGGCGCTGCTGGGGGTAGTCAATATCGAACTGTCGGTGTTCGTGTTGGCGACGTTGGTGGCGTTGAACAAAGTCAGATTCACCGTTTTCGGCCCCTCAACGATGTTGTCCTGCAAGGTTGGAACGGCCACGGTCTTCACGCTGACGTCCTCGTTGGCCCAAGAGAGCGTGTTGGTGACACCGGTATAATTGACGCCATTGGCGCCGGTGCCATTACTGGTGGCGACTTGCACCGTCAATTGCCCCACGGCTCCGCCACTCCGCATCACGCCCACGGTCGCCACCCCTCCCTTGTCCACGCTGTAGGTTGGGGAAGTAAAGCTCAGATGGCCCGGCGGGTAATTCCCGTCAATGATGGTGACGGTCGAGGTGGAGGAAACCAAAGGCGAAACGGTCGCACCCAGGACGCCGCTGGGATTGGGATCATACAAGAACAGGTGAAATTGCGTGGTGTTCCGGACGGCGGACTGCAAAATAATCGGGACGGTAAAGGTGGCGCTGGTCTGCCCCTCCTTAAACGTCAACTTGGTGGTGGGGCTGGGAGGGCTGTTGGAGGGGCTGCCGGTATAATTGACGCCGCTTTCGGCCGTGCCATCCGAGGTGCCGTAATAAACGGTGATGGCCCCGAAGCTGCCGTTGGTCCGGAGCACGGTGATGGTGACGGAGTTTGAGGTGTCGAGGGCAGTATAATTGGTCGCGCTGAAGCCCACCACGCCCGGAGGGAAGTTATTATTGACTATTTCCAGCGAGGCCTCGGGCAAGCCCAGGGCCGGGTAGGTCGGGATCGTGACTCCGCCGAGATTCAATGGCCCGAAGCTGGAATGGCTGGCGTTGGTGATGCCCAATTCGGTTACATCCAACAGGGAAAGATTGGCGAACAGATTCTGCAGGGCGGTGGTGTCGTTATGAATGGTCAAAGTCACGACTGACGAATTGTAGAAGTCCCCGTCGGGTTGGATGTTATTGTTAAATCCATAGAGACCGTCGCATTCCCTCCAGCCATAGGTGCCGAAAGGCAAAATAGAGCCCCAAACGTTATCGATCTCGTTGTACAAGGAGGTGGCGGGGAGGGTGAGTCCAAAATCCGCCGCGGTGGCGGCGCCCGGACCGGGGGCATTCAAGTTGGTGCCCAAGGTTATCATGGCAGGACCGAGGCTGCCGTTGGTCCGTTCCAGCGTTATGAAAAGCTGGCTTCCGGTATCATCCACCGTATAAGGATTTTGCGTCAGGGTAATATTGCCCGGGCAATTGCCGATGCCACCACCGCTGGTCTGAGGGCCGACGGTGGAGCCGCCGATAATGCGCGTAATATTAATCTGGCTGTGAATATTATCGCGGGCATTTTCGTGACCAGCACCGCCCCCGATGTTGGTGAATGAGCCGCCGACGAGGATGTTTCCGTCGGGCTGCAAAGCCATGACATAGGCCACGTTGACCGGGTCATTGCACGACTTGTTAATAAGGCCGGCATACTGATTATAAGAAGGATCCATGAAGCTGGTATCCACCCATCCATTGGGGAGCAGGCGCGCCAGACCCAGGCGCCGGCAGCCGCCAATGCTCCTGAATTGGCCGGCCAGCAGTATATTTCCATCGGCGGGTTGAACCGCCACGGAATAAACGACCCCGTCGGCGCCAGTGCCCGGGACGAAGGTCGTATCGAGCGCGCCATTGGTGGCGATCAAGGCGATGCCGCTGCGACTGATCAGGTTAAAGCTCTGGAAAGCGCCGCCAATAAGGATTTCGTTATTTTCCACGGCCGCAACACTATAGACAACATCATCCGGGCCAATCTCTGGAACAAAGGACGGATCGACCGCGCCGCCGGGCAGCAAACGGGCCACAAAACTGAGGGCGGCGCCATTGACGTAACTGAAGTCGCCGCCAAGGATGACATTCCCATGGCCATCCGTGGTGATCGAGTTCACGTCCTGATCCGTTCCGAAATTCGTCAGGCCGTTCCCGATGTTGGGCAGAAAGGCCGGATCCAAGCCGCCGCCAGGCAGCAAACGCGCGATATGATTGCAGTTGGTCGTGTTGTAGGAAGTGAAGTCTCCGCCCACCAGAATATTGCCGTTGGCATCGATGGCCAGCGCATTGATGAAACTGTTGAACCCGATCCCGGAATGAAAGGTAGTATCCAACGAACCGTCGGAGTTGAGCCTGGCGATATTTTGCACGTTGCTTCCATCGTATGACGTAAACGAACCGCCGATGACGATTCTGCCGTTCGTATCAATGGCGATGGCGGAGACGGTACCTCCATAGTTGACCCCGGGCTGCTGAACATTATTGAAGTTGGGGTCCAGAAAACCGTTGGTGAGCAGGCGCGCGATGCTGTAAACGGGCGCGGTATTGTAGGAGAAGAAGAACCCGCCAATGACAGGCTGCCCGTTGGGCTGGATGGCAATGGCATTGACTGAACCGGCCACGCCCCCCAGCGCCCCCGGTTGCGAATTTTCGGGAGGGAAGGAATAAGAGACGCTATCGAGATTCCAGTTCGTATCATAGGCGCCAGCCGGCACCCCGGTAAAATCAATCGTTAGATTTGCCGAGGTGATGTTGCCAAGGAACCCCGGAGGAGTTTGGCCAACATTCCCGGAAGCATCACCTGTGGTCTCGAACAACTCCACATTCATATCCATATCGAACTCGACGGCGCCATTGGTCAATATGGGGATGGCGATTTCCCCGTAAGGTTCACCTGGATTGAAAGGCCCGATGGTAAATGATCCGATATACGGCGCCCCGGCCGGCCAAGTAGTGCGGACGCCGACACCTTCATCACTGGGATCCGCCGGGGCGTTAACCGGAATGCCGAAATCGGGGAAGGTCACACCTTCATTCGTATAATAATTAGGCACGGCATAATCAGAGTCTGCGACCGTCGGGAATCTGTGCCAATCGAAGGATTCGATGGGAAAGGCACCCACTGCTCCAGCAATATTCGCCGCGCAATCGATCGTAAAGTGAACAGTATAGGAGGCGGTCGCAGCAGGAGTACCTGTCAAAACCGCATAGAGATAGGCGTTTGTGCCTGTGGTCGGATTGCTGCCGTTGGGAACCCGATTACAACGAAATGTGGCCCTTTCCAAGTTGATGACCACTTCATTCTCGCTGGTATTGGTGACCAGGCCAGCGGGGCTGATATTGCCGCCCTCCGTAATGTAGTTCCCCGGATTGTCTTCGAAATTTAGAATATCCACATAAGCAAAGTAGGGGTTCGATAAGTTCGATGAAAGGGTGGGAGGGGTGATACTCTGGTCCTCAGCCGGATCGAGCACCGGGTTGCTTAAAGTCATGAATAAGAATGGATTGATTCCAGGAAAAGTGACGGCGTCCGGCCCTTCAAGATAGTCGCCGCCTGGATTGATGTTCAAATAGACGTCCTGGCTCATTTGAAAATCGTTAAAGGTCAGATTGGTGGTAATGGCCACATAATCGACCCCGTTGGAAGCAGATGCCACCACGTTGGTGTTGGTTATCGGCCCAACGCAGAGGACCTGGGTGATGGTGATGCTAAAGGGGCTGTTTGTATTCGTCACTCCGGTGACGCTGGCAGCGCATGGGAAATTAGTGAAAAAATTCGTCGGGCTGTAGCCGGTCGGGAAATTGGACACGATGTTGCCAGGCATGTCGCCACCGGGACCAGGGCCTCCCGCATTGTAATTGGTTTGTGTATAGTCAATGACATTAAAGACAGGGTGTTGGACGATCTGAGGGAATCCACCGAGATCGATAAAATCCTCGAAAAGGTTCTGGGAGGCAACGTTGGTAAAGAATATATTGGTATAGCTGAGGACGTTGGCCGGGGTGAAGACATTGGTGCTGTAATTAGTGGTGTAGATATTCGTAATGACGTAGTTCGTCTCGAACAAGTTTTGATAGGTCAGGTTCGTCACCGTCAGTGTCACTTCGCATTTGCCGGTGAACCCGTTCTGCCGGGTCACGGTGATGCGGACATTGGGATCGCCGTTCGGATTGTAAAGGCTCTGATCGACGGAATTGGGTTCATAATCCATGTTGAAGGTGAGATAGTCGTCAAATTCCCCAACGTCATAAACAACGGTTGAAAAGCCGAAATTCCCTCCCACCATGCTCGGGAGCCAATTGAGAACGATGTGGCCCTGCGCGGGGGATGCTGTGGAAGTGTTGGTGGACCCCAGCACCTGGATGAAATACACATTGCCCACATAGACGGGGACATCCACGCGGCTGTTCACGCCGCCGCTGGGATCATCCTCATTGGTCGCCAATCCTGTGAGATTCGAATACGCCATATTGGTGCCGGACTTGAGAGTGTAAACAGCCAAAACAGTATCGAGTTCGTTCCCGGTATTTGGATCTGTGCTGCCGCGGGTGTTGAAATCAATCGTGGCGGTGTAGGGAGCGACCCAGACATACCAGACGGAAGCGCCAGCGCCGTCCGGAGTCGGCAGTTCGGCGGTTTCGACCGTCGCGTTGACATTGGTGCCGGTGACAGTGCCACTGCCGCCATAGATGGCCTGGGCGGCGGCCAAATTGTCATTCGGCGGAGCCGGTTGGGCGTGAACATCCATGACAATGCCCGTGTACAGGATGGCGGCGAGGCAGAGGGGCATAAACAGCCCGCGCGCCACTTTCAAAGACTTGAGGTGAGGTGTAAACATAAAGGCTTTTCGTTCTTGCTTCTTACCGGCGCGTCATCATTGGTTCTGCAACAAGACGACGCCGCTCTCATTGTTCGTTCCGAGGAAATACCCGAACCCTCCGCCTCCGTCCTGATTTTGCAACACCACTCCGCCCAACTTGATGGACGGGCCGTCTGCCGAATCCTGGAACCGGCCGCTAAAGCTGCCCAGCGTTGGATTGATGTTCAAAGTCAGGTTGTTGGTGGAATACTTGAGCTTCCCGTTATACGCCACCGAGCCGGTCACCAAGCCCAAGCCGCCTCCGCTGAGAATGACCACCGGATTTGTCAAACTGATAATCGAGGAATCCTTGCCCAAAAAAACATAGGGCGAGGCGGCCACATTATAAGTGTTGATGAATCCGGCAGGATAATAACGATCGTGGACCGAGGGAGCCTTGCTCCAGAAGATATTAGTCTCGCCTATGGCGACGCCGGTGGCATCACTATTTTGAAGCGCAACCCAGCCGGAATCGCTGCTTTGGAAGGAAATCCACCCCAGCAGGAAATCGCCGCCCTCGGCCGAGTAGGCATAAAACGGCCAGAGGCCGTTCTGGGAAATAGGAACCGACTGGCTGAAATCGTTCCCGTCGGCCAAGTTGCCGGCAAGTGACAAAACGCCCTGCTTGCTGACCGTCAGCGTCGCGTAACTGTCACCGCCCGGCACATTGTTTGTCCCTGTATTGGTCAGAACCAGGGTGTATCGACCCGCATAGGGCGAGGGGCTTTTCGCCGTCCAGGCAGGCTTTAAGTCGCCTTGCAACTGGGCGACCCAGGTTTCGTTGCTGACATAGCCTTGGACTCCAGCCGCGCCGTCCGGGTCATTCACCAACTGCAAACCAACCGCCAGCGATTGACTCCCATGCTTCGCAATCACCTGAACGGCATTGGTGGAGGTGAACTTGTTGGATCCAGAACCGCTGAACGTGAAAGTAGTCGGCCCCATAAACAACCGGCCCGAATAAGCCCCTGCCTTGCTGAGCGTAAAGGTAAAATAGCCCGAGTTGGCCGGTGAAGGCAGAGGCTGGTTTGTGTCAATGAAAAGGCCGCTATAGGTGCCTTTGAGCGAGGCGGCCGTCTCCTTGGTAAAATTGGCCGGCGATCCGGAGGCGTTTTCGGCCGTAAGCGTGACAGCGGGACATTCATTGTTGTCGCCGAAATACCACGCACCGGGCGGGCTTGGAGGGCTTGGGGGGTTCAAAGGAAACGGATTGTGATCGCCAGGCCAGAAGGGATCCACGCTCTTGACTACAGCGTCGCTGACGAGACAAACTTGGCCGTTCGATGCATTAGTAATCAACGTGCTGCTGTCCGGTCCCCAAAAATTTGACACCCAAACCAGGCGGCCGGGAAAAGCGCCTGTCACTTTGCTGATATCATGGTTGCAGTCGGCAAAGTAGATGGTCAGGTTGGAGGCGATGGATAGTCCATTTGGTCCGCTTGAAAAGGAAAAGCCGGAGGCGCCATACAAAGAGTTGCTGTCGAAGTCCAAGTAATCCACATACATGCCGTTGTTCGCGCCGGCGCCCTTGAAGCTGAGCAAAGCGTTGGTGGACTGCCAGGAAAGGAGCAAATGCCCAATGACGACGTTATTGGCGAAGCCATCCGCCACATTGGTATAATCCCCATTTCCCGCCCAAAGGTGTTGGGCGGTGGTGCCATTGGTGGCGATGGTCTGGATTTCGGTTCCGTACAGGTCGCCGGTGGCGGGCTTGACCGGCAGGTTGAATCCATCGTTGACCCGCCAGAAGTTAACCGACCCAGTGCTCGTGGTTGGGGTGTTGGGAACGAAATCCGTAATTTGGCCGTCCGGGGCCGTTTGCAGCGTCAAACTGCCGCCGCCGGTCATGTTGCCCAAGCCCGTGTAGATAAAGGAGTTCGTCGCGCCGATGTTTGCCGCGGAAAGAATCAGATTCCCGTCAACGAGCATGTAATTGGTCTGATTGGTGAGGACCAGGCCCATGTCCAGCGTTTGGGCTTCAATTGTCATGGAACTGCTGTTGGAAGTTGTAATGAAGCCGTCATTTTCAAAGACGGCGGACTGGAACAGGGGCGTTGCCGCGTAAATTTGTCCGAAGTTGCCAATGCCCAATATGTCATATTGGCGGTTGACGGGAGAAATCTGGTTATCGGTCGGATCAAGCCCGAGATCGAGCACATTATCCACCGACAGGACGCCATTGGTGTTGATCTCCAGGATTTTCAGCATAGGCACGTTGGTGCCGGCAAAGGAGGAGGCATTCTGCGTGAAATGAACGGTCGAATTAATGGTCAAATTGGAAGTGTTAAACACCGCCTGGTTGATGACGGTAAGAGGGTCATCCAGATCGATTGATTTGGCCCCGGTTAAAGCCAGATTTCGAACCGTGGGATTGAAACTCCCTTGCAGGGATTGATCAACGACCAGCAGATGGAAGAACAGATTATTGGTCACATTGAGGTTGGTTTGAAGAATAATCCAATTAGCCGAGACGGCAAACAAATCACCCCGGAGTCGCGTGAACGACTGAGGAAAGAGATTGGAGACGAGCAAAGTGCCGTTCGTCACGCCGATTGAGGCGATGGCCGTCCCCCAGTCAACGGCGGCCGTTGCGCCGCCGGCCAGGTTTGCCGCGGACAGCGTGACCAGCCCCTCGGCGCGAATCCGCGCGCCCGTCAAGTCCACGAAGCTGCCTTCAATATCAATGCGCGCCGGTTCCTGGGTGGGATCAGGGATGTCCAAGCCCAAGACCGAAGGCGCAAAATCCGCAGTCGGGAAAACACCATCGAGGATTTCCGGGTCCCAACCCACTTGCACTGCATAAGATGCGGCGGTGTAAGGCTCCCCTTCGGTGTTACGCAATGTGTATGTCGAGTATGGCGGCGCTGCTCCCGTAATAAGGTTGGCAAGGTTGGCCACGTCCGCCAGGTCGTTTTCCGGCTGGGCCGCGGCCCATCCCCCGGGAGTAGCGGTGCTGACTTCGAAATAAGCGGGCCGGGCATAATCGCTCAACCACGCAGCGTTGGTGAAGATGCTGACGTTATTGGAATATACCGCGCCAACATCGAGCAAGTAGATCGAATTGGACTCAAGCTGGCCGGTGATGACGTCCGTGCAAGGCTGGCTGAATTGAACGATGGCTTCCTCGGCATTGAAATCAGGCGCGGCCGGGTTCACGATGGTGGGGAAGGTCTGCGTGAAGTAGCCATCATAATTCCTGGTGTACCTGACTTGCGCCGAGATATTCGTATTGCCAAAGTTTGTATTGACGCATACGATATTGTAGTAAACATTTGAAAAATCGCTGGTGGATTCGTAAATGTAAGTCGCGAAACTGCTGAAATTTGTCAGTACGGGGACGCCGTCTCCGCGCGTTTCGACACCGACGAGTGGCACTGTTCCCCGCGCGACGGCGCCAAGATCGAGCAACCCCGGCTCCGCGGTTACGTTGGTGATCCCCCACCACAGGTCGAAAAAGGTGGGAGGGGCTATGAAGTAATTGAGAGTGGTGGTCGAGCCTGGGGCCGTAGGCTCAGGAAAGGCGTCCTGGTCAAGCGACGTCAGGTCATAAGGATCATCGCCCGTCAGGTCTCCGGCGATGAGGATGCTGTTGTTATTGGCGACATGTGTTCCGAACATCTCCAAAAGGCCATCGGCCCCAACGGTGATGCTCCCGTTCGGACCGTTAAAAACATTGTTAGCCGAGATCAGAACCTCAGATGGATAGGCAATCCCGGTGCCGGACTGGAAAAAAGTCGTGCCATTGAAATTGGGGAACTCGGGCGCCGTTGGGGTGTCTACGGCGAGAATCGGACCTTCGTTAAAGAAGGATCTGGCGCTGTTGGTGCCGCTGGCCGTCACTGTTTCGAAGAGAAACCCCGGTATCCCGATCATGGCGCCCCCGGTCAGATTCGAATAATACAGAGTGTCCCGCGTAAAGTAGGGCATTGGGGTTGAAGTATCCAGGTTGACGCCTCCAGCCGCCTGCTCTCCGACGTAGGGAAGCAGGGCCTCAAAAAGGCCGGAGTTTTCAAAAACGAACGCATCGATCACAGGTGAGTTGGTGACCGTGCCGGTATTGTCATACTCGGGCGATGGCGACGCAAAAGCTGGAAGCCCGAGGGCCACTGCCGCAAAAACCGCTGTAATTATCTTTTTCATCATCTGGCCGTTCATCGTCATGGTGTTCCAGACGTCGCCGTCGTTGTTGTATTGGTCGTAATAATAGTGGACACCGGGACAAAAGTGTTCAGTTCCGTCTCCTGGCCTGCGCTCAAAACCTGGGCCTCAATCTGGGCAAGGCTCGTTCCGTTCGGGAAAGGAATCGGGGTGTTGGTGGAACCATTGAAGGAAGCCCAAATAAAACCCAGGTCGATGGCGGTGTTCTGATCATAAAACTGCGTGCCTTCGTTATAATAGACCTGTCCGGAATTGTTGAACGTGACCACCATTTCCGGCGAGATGACGCTCGGGGTGACTACGACGGCGCCGACACTTGCCGCCCCGGGGGATACTTCGTCGCCATAGGTGATGAAATTACCGGACCTGACCAGAGTCTCCTGGAAAGGAGACGGGCCGGGGAAAGTTAAATCTCCCGCAGTGAATACAATATCGGGGGTGGTGACGACGCGCGTCACTGTAAGACGCTGCACCGTGTTGTTTGTAGCCCAGGGAATTGAATACTGATAAGTTATGGGGGCAAAACTGGTGCCCAGTTCGGAGTCATAAGGTGTTTTAACAAAAGTGATCTTTTCGACCCCGCCGAGCAGGGCGGAGAAAGTTCCGCCGATGCCGATGCCGTTGGAGGCTTGCAGACTGATCGGGTTATAGGTGCCTGACGTAGTGGTGACGGTCACATTGGCGTCCAAGCCCTCATTGACATACCGGTCGCGGCGATAGAGGTAGCGGAGACCGCCCATGTCATCCCGGGTGATGCGCAAATAATAGCCGCCGACCTGCAGAGCCTCGCGCGTAGCCACGCAGCTAAACTGAGGCGCCCCCGCCTGCACGGCCTGCTCCATGGCATCACCCACGTCAACCGTCGGGTTTAAACAGCCGATTTGGTAGGTCAGGAGCGTGCCATTGACGTACTGGCTTGGGTCGTAAGTGATGGGGTCGAAATTCCTCTGTAAAACGACGATGTCAAAGGCGCAAGGATCGGTCGAACCCGGCTCTGTGACACGCTCGCGCAAATCGTAAGTATGAGTTTCGCCAATCAATCCCATGTGCTCCATCATCAGCCACATCACGGTGGACTTGAGGTCAAGCATCCTCATGGCTTGGGCGGAGTAATTGACCTGCTGGTTGCCCTGCGTGGCAAATTGCTTCAAATTGGCGCTGGAGGCCGCAGGCAGACCGTTGAGCACGGCGAAGGCCGAATCGACCGCCGCCACGCCCTGGGCGCCGAAATAGCTCAGGAACGTGTAATCAAAACTGTAAGTGATGATGGGAACGTTTAGCCGCGACCCTTCGCCGAGGTTCTTGGTCCCGCCGAGTTCTGTGTTGATCGAGAAAAGCGACCCAGGCCCCTGAACCTGTTCCAGCACGATGTCGGGCATCGGATAGGACGGCAAATATCGAATGCCATAATCCAAATCCTGTGTCTGCCATGTTTCGGCTGGACCCCACATGGAAAATCCGAATGCGTTGCCAGCGGCGGTCAGCCCCAAAGCCAGGCAGATAAATCTTTTCAAAATGCGTGTCATATAAAATAAAAGCTCGCCGCGGTTACGGTGATGAACTCAGGATATAGGCTTGTCCGTAGAGATCAAAACCGCTGGCGCCGACGAAGCTCGTCCAGGCGACGAGGAAGTGGTCCACGCCGTTCCAAGCCACCGCCGGCTGCATTTGCTGGCTGATCCAGGTGGTGTTGACCTGAAACTCCGCGCCGGCAACCTGGGTGCCTCCGGTGAGGAAGCGGCCGAACACACCTTCACGGGAGCCATCCTGGCCAAGACTGGTCCAGACCACCAGGCTGCCTGAAGGACCGGCGGCGATCTTGGGCGCGTACTGGTCGCCGTACAAATAGGTGTTGATCCTAAAATCGCTGACTTCCGGCGAACCAGTGGCTGAAAAGGCGCGCCCCCAAACGTCCCAACCGTTCGTTAGCACGACGGCATCCCGCTGCGCCCAGACAACGGTGAATCCTCCGTCGTTCAAGGGCGCCACAGCCGGAGAATCGCAAGGGCTTGTGCCCGAGTTGACCGCGATTTCATCCGTGACCGGGGCTCCAGCGGGGGAAAAGACTCGCGCATAAACATCCACACTGTTGAACGAGCGTTCCTGTTCGGAAACCCAGGCGATGACATAATTTCCGCCGGCCAGGGTGGCCACGGCTGGGTTGCGCTGATTATAGGCGGCGTATTGCGTCACGAGGAATTGCTTTGTATATCCGTCATTTTCGGCCTTGGTGGCTCTCCCGGCCGCGGTCAGTCTGCGCGCATAAATCCCCCACATGTTGCCACTGCCGTTCTCACCGTAACTGGCCCACGTAATGATCGCGCTGCCATCGGGCAGGGCGGCCACGGCTGGATTCACCTGCTGGTCAGCCGTGTAGGTGTTGACCTGGATGTCGCCGGTGTAGAAGTTGGTGCCGTAGGCGGCGGCCCCTTCCCCGGTGTTTTTGGAGAAACGCGCGTAAATATAGGGCCTGCCGTCCACCGTCACGCTGCCCTGCCAGACAAAGATGATGTTGCCGTTGGCGAGCAATTGCACTTGGGGATTAAGCTGGCTTCCGGCAACAACTTTATTGACACGAATGGGCTGGCCCGCATTGAAGCCGGGGGCGGGCCCCAGAAGGGTTGCGCCAACCCCGCCTCCCTTGCGGTCAATCCAATTGTCCTGCCAGGCGATGCAGCCGCCGGAGGCAGACATAGAAAGAGACGGCCACACTTGATCGCCCGGACGGGCGCCCAATATCGAGAATTCCGACCCCTGGGCCACGACCGGATTATTCACGAAGTTGGCCACAAGGTCCACATTGTTGCCGAGGGTGAAGGTGTAGCTGGCGTTTGTGTCAACCACGGAACCGTCCAACGTCCAGTTGGTGAAAGCGAAGCCGTTGTTGTTCACGGCCGTCACGGTGACTGACGTGTTGGACGCATATATTCCTCCGCCGCCGACCGTGCCGTCCTGCGCTGGCGAGGCGCTGACCGCGACCGTGAGAGCCGGCCCGAAGTTGGCCACCAGCGCCACGTTGGTGTCGAGCGTGAAGGTGTAATTGGTCGAAGAACTCACCGCCACCCCATTGGACGTCCAGTCTATGAAGGAGTAGCCGTTGTTGGTCGCGGCTTTGACTGTATTGGTGGTGCCCGCCTGATTTGTCCCGCCGCCACTGACGACGCCGTCGCCGGGAGGCGAGGCGCTCAGTGAAATGGTGTAATTGGTCTGCCCGAAAAGCGCCATCGAAAAGGCAAGGAAAGCCCCCCCGACGCAGAGACTTTTTGGGACCCGAAATGTTTCGAACATATTTTTAATATTCTTTATCAAAACTTTAGCGTTTGTCCATGCCTTCGTTGATTTTCATGGTATTCAACGGCCCTGGCCTTGCGCGAGAAGACCGGCGTCCTGACAAGCCTCCGCGTCTGTTCCATTGAAAAGATCCGCCGCCTTGGGGCTGGTCTTGACCAACTCGGACAGCAAGGTCTTAAACCCCCAACCTGTAAAGAGCTTGCTCAATTCACCGTCATTACCTGGTTTGACAATGAGAGCGTCCAAAGTCACCTCGCATGTCGTCTCCGCCTTTAAACACACCAGTTGCTGATTGCGGCGCGCCAATCCCTCGGACACCCGCAAACTCTCCCGCAGCCGGTCCGACCCGACCTCGGGCAGCCGGCGGAACAATTCATCAATGGAGCCAAACTGGCGTAACAAATCTGTAGCAGTCTTCGGGCCAACCCCAGGCACGCCGGGGATATTGTCGACGGCGTCGCCGATCAGACTGAGCCAATCGACTATTTGCGTGGGTTCCACGCCGGTTTTGCGTTTGACCTCTTCCACACCGCACAAGGCGCCGGTTTTTTCGTGCGGGTTGAGCAATTTGACCTTGGGAGAAACCAACTGCATGAAGTCCTTGTCCGAACTGGCGATGACGACCTCCCACCGCCTTTGCGAGGCTTGCCGGGTAATCGAGGCGATACAATCATCGGCTTCGCATGCTTGCTTGAGGTAAGAGAAGACGTTTGCGGCGCGCAAGTACGCCACGATCGGATCCAGCTGCAGACGCAGGTCCGAAGGCATTGCGGGGCGTTGCGCCTTATAGTCGGGCAACAGCGTCATGCGCTCCGGGGCCAAGCCTCCATCCCAAATCACGATGGCATGAGAAGGGAGTACACGGTCGCGCGCCTTGGCCAGCATGCGGATGAAGCCATAGATGGCGTTGGTGGCCTGGCCGGCGGGCGATGAGAGCGACCGAATGGCAAAAAAGGCGCGGTAAGCGTAGGCATGGCCATCGATGATGAGAAGCCGCCCCGCAGTGGCTGAGTCTTCAGATATGAGGCCATTTTGCATTAAAAAGGATCATTTTTCGCGCGACTTTTAGCCCGGCGCGATATTCAGATGTTCAATAAATGCATCAGCGCCGCCTTATTGGACCGTCACCGGTGGTTGAGGTGGAATTGAGTTGTGCGCAAAGGGCATATCATCGTCATTATGCACGCGATTTCCGGCGGGGTCGATGATCGTCGGTGTTACGAAGATCAGCGCATTATCCTTCTCACTGTCGGTCGATTCGCTCTGGAACAAGCGTCCGACCAGGGGCAGGTCGCCCAGAACAGGCACTTGGTCTTTAAGTTTGGTGATGGTCTCGGAAATCATTCCACCCAAGACGACCGTCTGCCCGTCCCACACATTGCAGGTTGTGACCACTTCGCGAACACGAAAACGCGGCAGAGGAAGCACCGCCACCAACGGGGCGCCAACCCCACCGGAAGTCGCCCCCTCGGCTGTAGGCACAAAACCCCCGGGATTGTCGTAGCCGATGAATTCCAGGATGGTGGGCAATAAAACCATTTGAACGGAAAAACCGTCCGCCGAAACGGTGGGCATGACATCGAGGGATGGGCCGATGCCGAAAGCCGTCGTGTTGTAAGTGATCGTAGGAGCGATAACGCCCGTGCCACCGACGAGACCCGTGGTGCTGGAACTGGTTGTCGTTATGCTGGCGCTGGTAACGATGGTCGCCAAGTCCTGGACAGCGATATGAGTCTGGCGGCCACTGAGTGTTGTCACCTTGGGCGCGGAGAGAAGGTCCGACCCGGTGCGTTGTTGGATGGCGTTAATCGCCACGCGAAATTGCGGGTCAGTCATAATGCCGGTGACCGTGGCCACGGTGGGGATTGGGCCCAGGGAGGAGCTTTGGCCGAATTCATTGCGCAAGCCTGAAGTCAACGAATTGTCCGTGGACGCCGGAGGAACGTAACTTGGCGTTTGCAACAGACTGGTGGAACCGGCCCCTGGGAAAACACCGCTCGGATTCGCAGTGGTGGAGGGTCCCGTATAGGAGGGAGCGGTTCCGCCCTGGAAGCCAATGGCGCCGTTATTGACCAATGTATTGCCCAGGTACCAGTTAAAGCCGAGGGCGCGGCTGTCTTCCTGGGTCAATTCCACAAACTTGGCCTCGATGGTCAGTTCCGGAGGAGCCTGGTTAAGCAGCTCAACGGCTTGTTCAATGATTTCCAAATCCTCCAAGGAAGCGCGCACCATCAATTCGCCCAGGCGATCGTTGAAAAAGACAATTTTCGGAGGGCTTAAATCGACACCCGCCGCGGTAAAATAAGCTCTGACCATTTCGTCAACAATCACTGTATTGTCCACCTTGGTCACGTACTCCAACCCGACACGGTTGTTCCGGGTAATCTGGGCGATTCCACCCGCGCCGACACCGCCTCCTTGCTGGGCCCCCCCGGCAACGCCGCCGCCTTGCCCGCCGCCTTGGGTGATGGGAGAGATGGTCACACCGGGAATAGTGACTCCCGTGCTGGAGGAGCCACCGGCACTACCACCACCGCCGCCACCGCCGCCGCCACCGCCGCCGCCGCCGCCACCACCGCCGCCGGTCCCGCTGCTTTGAGTTCCAGTGTTCAGGAGGATCGCACTGACCTGCTGCAAGCCCTGCTCAAATGTGTTTGGATCAACTTTGAAAACCTTTGTGTAGAGCGCCACTGCTTCGGCGGGTTTGGGAGAAAAGACGACCGCGTAATCCTCGATAGTGTATCGGATCGGTTGATCAGCCACTTTGGTAATGGCATCCAGCACATCAGCCAGACGGAGATTCGTCAAGGGCGGGGCGATGTGAATGGTGACGGTACTCATATCCATGGCAGGCGCAGGAGCGCCGACGGCACCGGCCGCAGCCGCTGCCGCCCCCGTATCGGTCGGGGCGATCGCCCCAGCCGAGGCGTCAGCATGTGGATTGATCATAAAGTTAATGCCCTCGCCGTCGGGATCGCGCTTTTGGGTTTCGATGCGCAGGCGGTTGAGCACTTCGGTCAGGGGCAGGTCGTAGCTGACTTCATTAATCCGGATGCGCTCCAATTTGGACAGGATCTTCTGCCGTCCGGCGCTGGTGTAAACCAGGTTGGTTTGAGCCATTGGATTGGGGATGGGGAAGCCATCTTGTTTGGTGGACGGAATCCAGGCTTTTTCCACAGCGCCGATGGATGTCTTGGCCACAGCCTCGCGGGCGCGGGCGTTGGCCGCGAAGCGGGCTTCCTTGACAAGATCCAAATAATAAGGGGCGGTCTTGTTGGACGGATCCGTTTTGAGTATTTGATTGAGGATGACTTCCGCCTCATCGTATTTGCCCATCTCGTACAACAACTTGGCATTTTGGACCTCTGTAGCGATCTCGACTCTCTCTTTTTTGATCTCAGGGATTCTCTTTACCACCTCCGGGCTGGGAACCATTCCCTGCATCTGCGCGGTACGCTGTTCTATTTCCGCCTTCAATTTGCGCAAGGATTCGTTGTTTGGATCCACTTTAAGCGCAGCGTTGACCTGGTCCAACGCCGCCGTCATTTCGCCGCGCGCCATGTCTTGCCGGGCCAGTTTCTCACGCACGGCATCCAAACCCGCCAGGGCCTGTTTCTTCTCCAAGTCCACCGCGGGATTGCCGACCTGGACCTGAGGAATGAGAGACACGGCTTCCTGATATATCTTGGCGGCATCAACCAGTTGATCCCTCTTTTGGGCCGCCACCGCCTCGTCCAGTTTCATGTGCAGGCGGATGGTGGCTTCCTGGCGGCGGACGGCCTCTTCCTCGGCGATTTGAACAGGGTCCTGGGCGACGGCCTGTTGGGCTTGCGCGGAAGTGGCCAGAAGGAAAACCAGTCGAAGGGTAATTTTAACTGCGGGTCTCATAATGTCGTGTCGCTTTTTAAGGAAACAAAATCCCATCACGGGTTTCCGTTTAATTTGATCGTTGTTATTTTGGTGTTCTTAATGGATTGCACTCTAACGAGATTGTTTGTGATTTCAACAACTTTATATTGCTCGTTGTCCAGAGTGAAAGTTTCGTCCACGCGCTGTTTGGACAGCGTGCGCGATTCCGGGTCGTACTTCATGTCGGCCAAATATCCATCAACTCGTTTATAGGGGTTATTGGTGTCGATCCAAACCGTTTCCTGGCTTTCCGGAATCTCCAGCTTTAATCTGTTTGGGTTGTCCACAGCACCTTCGATGCCGCGGATAATATAAAGCCCGGATTTTGTCTTTTCGCCAACCTTCGCAAACTCCGTCCCCCGCCGCGCCGAATGCGTCTGGATGTTCATAATGTAAACCCCGCCGTTAGGGCTGGGGTGGTCATAGGCGATCACGGTGTAAAGCGGCGAGATGTTCGTCACGGTCAGGGCGTCAGGGCCCGTTTTGAGGATTTTGAGCAATTCGCCATTGGCTTTTCTTCTCCAAGTGACGGGATTGAACAGATTATGGTCGCCTGACAAGATAAGCGGCGGCGAATTGGTGATCTGCGCCAGGGCGAGCAGGTCCGTGCTCAGATTGAGTGGAACGACCGTGCTGTTCTTGTGCGGGCTCTCCGCAGGCGGCTGGTTGACTTCCTCCTTCAGCTTTGAAATCACGGCGCCCATCCAGACTGACGCGGCCGCCAAACTCAGCAACACCACGCACAGGATGATTTTCTCGTAATGTTTCTTGAGGAACTGCATTAGTGCTCCGATGCTTTGAGTTTCACCACATCAATTGACATGATCACCGTCAACGGGTTTTCGGACAGGATTGTGACCACCGAAGGCGTGGTTGCCCCAGGCGTGGGAGCCGTGGCGGCAGGGGGAGCGTTCACGGGAGCCCGTTGTCTGATCCACGGGGGAGCCCCCCGGTTGGCTCCTCGATTTTGCCCATATTGCCCATATGGGTTTTGTGCCGGACTGGAGTATTGCGGCCGAACGATGGCAGGCGCCGTTTGCGGGGCCGGTTGATAGATCTGCGTTTGCACGGAAGTGTCCGGGCCAATTGCGAGAGCTTCAATTATGAAACAATTGCTGGATCGCGCAAATCCCTCCATGACGGCGGCAATTTCGGCGCTAAAGCCGCGGAAGGTGATTTTGTAGGGAGTAACAACTCCCCACTGATTGGTCACGGATATGGCCGGAAGTAAATCGCCGGTTCCGCTGTCATCCGACGAAACAGGCACCCGTTGCAAACCACTGAGGTAGTTGATCTTGGCGCGATAGAGGATGTCCAGAATGGCGTCGATTTCCTCCAATTCATCCATCCAAGGCCGAATATTGCCGACGTTGTAGGTCAGCTTGCCAATCAAACCGGAGAAGCCGAATGAGTAATCAGGAGGTAATTCAACTCCCGCGTTGGTGGCTCCGTTTCGAAAACGGATTAGAGTCTCTCCCAGGTAAGTTTGGAACCCCTGTTCATCCTTCGCAGGCGGCACTGGAAAGGAGGAAAAACTCTTTCTGAAATCAGCCAGAAACAGGCGCACGCGTTCTTGATCCGCCTTGGCGGCCTTGATGTTATCCTTGTTCGGATAGGGCGATTTCTGTTGCATCGCCTGCAGACTGTCGGAGGTGTTTTTGTAATCCTCGCTCACCGCGGCATTGTTGCTCAGGGAATTGAAAAGAAGCCATGCGCAATAGCCGGTCAGCGCCAACCCGGCGACCACGCTGATGACGAAGAACAAGTTGCGTTTGATCCAGGTCATGCTCAGAGTTTGAGAGGCTGCTTCAGTTCCAGCGTTAAATAGAAACTGAAAGTGTTGGAATTGGCATCCAGGCTGATGGTTGGGCCCAGTGCGCTTTTGCCGGTAAAATAGGGGCTATTCGTCACATTTTGCAAAACAGTGTAGGCCAGATCCGAATTGGCCGAAGGCGACAGGTCCAAGCGGCTCACTCCGCGACAAAGAAGTGATACGGTGCTGATAGCATTTCCCGACGACGCCGTGCCCGCCGACATTAGCGGACCAGCGGCTTGGGGAACACGGCCCCGGCTCATTGCCGCACCGCCGCCGCGGTACCTCCCCCCTCCTCCACCGCCCGCGCCCGGTCCGCCGCCCATCGCCGGCTCGGCGCCTGAGGAAAGGTTGCCGCCAAAGGAGACGCCGCCGGGCAAAAGCGGAGAGAACGTCACCACCCATACCCCCGTGTCCGCATTCGTGCCGCTGTTCTCAAGGGTCTGAAAACTTGCTTTGGCCTGCGCTTCTGATTTCATCAATACCGACCGCAACTCCGTCAAGAGTTTGATCCAAAACACGCGGTTTTCAGCCAAATCCGCCATTTGGTCGGCAGACTTCAGGATTTGAGTCCGCTGAATCATGGCCGAGTCCAATTGCTGGCTTAACGCCGTCAATGCGGCCAGCGGCTCCTTGATCGCCTGCAACCTATCGCTGCGAACGCTTCCGATACGCTTTTCGGCCAAATACAGGGCGAAAACCACCAGCGCCAGACTGAACACCGAGGCGACCAGATAGGGCTTCTTGTGGGCGAATTCCTGCCGCTGAATCGAGCTTTTGGGCATCAAATTCAACTCCACGGGGCAGTGGGCCAAATCCCGCAAACCCAAGCCGACTACTTCGCCAAAGGAGTGGGCGTACTTGGAAAGCTCCTCCAAATCCAAGCCGGGGTCGAGTTCGATATTGCGGAATGGGTTAAAGTAGTCCACGGGCAAATTGAGCTTCTCCGCAAAGAATTGGGCGGTGTAGGGCATGATGGATGCGCCGCCGGAAAGGAACAGCCGTTGCGGAGCCGACCCGCCCTGTTGGCCGCGAAAGAATTGAATTGTCTGATTCACCTGGATATGCAGCCGGGTCATGACCTGCCGGGCAATCTTTGAAATGGCCGCGGCTTGAGGATCCTCCGGCTCCGCGTAAGCGCCCCCCAGGCTGACCGAGCCTTTTTCGATCTTCACTGCCTCTGCTTCTGGAAAGCGCATTTTGGATTCATTGGCGAAATCCTGGGTAATGGAATTGGCCCCGATGTTGATGCTGCGGGAATAGACTTTGCCCTTTTCGAAGAAAAGCAGATTGCTGGTCTTGGCGCCAATATCCAGCAACATTGTGCAGCCGTCCAGATCGCCATAATTGTAGCGGAACGCGTTGCACAGGGCGGCGGGAGAGGCATCTACCAGCTTGAGGCGCAAGCCGGAGCCTTCGGCGGCCCGGAACAAGCCTTCGACAATTTCCGATTTGACCGCCACCAGCAGCACCTCCAGCTCATTGGTGGCGGAGGTGCCCAGGATCTGATAATCCCACACCACCTCGTCCAGCGGAAATGGCACATTTTGCTGGGCCTCGTAACGGATGATTTGCGTCACCTTGGAAGTATCCACAGGAGGCAGCTTGACAAACTTGGAGAAAACGTGAAAACCCGGCGCGCAAACATTGATCTGCCTGGCGCCGAAATGCCGTTCTGACAACAATTCCTGCAACGCCTTCTGGATGGCACCCTCCCGCGTCGATTCCTGGGAGCCTTCCAAGCCGAGCGCCTTGATTCCAAATTGCTTCAGCCGCAAGCCTCCGGCTTCGTTTTGCTCAAACTCCGCCAGCTTTAAACTTCCAGCCCCAAAATCGCCCGCCAAAAATGACTTCGAATTTAACATTAATTCGCTTATGCCTCGAGTAACCGATCCGTTCCCTCAATGGATTGTCCTAGACTCATTTCAAAAGTCCGTGCTAGTTACTGCAAATCGGGCAAGCGGTCAATTGTTTTGATATAGAATTCTAATTCTTAGCTGGTTGCGTGCCACGAAGCCCCGCCATTTCCCGACCAGCCTTCTCAATCCAGCTCAAAAAAAAATCGCGGCGGCCTTTTTAACGCGTCCTGCCACGCCCTGTTTTGCTTTAATTTCACGCAAAATGCGTGAAACTGCCGCACCCCTTCCGCTTGCCGTCATGCCTGTAATTTGCCCCGAAAATATTCAATCGTCTTGACAAGACCTTCCGCCAGGGACACGCGTGGCTCCCAACGCAGCAGGGCCCTGGCCCGCGTGATGTTGGGCTGGCGCTGGCGCGGATCGTCCTGCGGCAGTGGCTTGAACACAATTTTGCTGCGCGAGCCGGTGGCCTTGATGATGTCGCGGGCGAACTCCAGCATCGTCATTTCCACCGGATTGCCGATGTTGACCGGCTCGTTTATGCCGCTCATCATCAAACGGTAAATGCCCTCGATCAAGTCGGACCAGTAACAAAAACTCCGCGTCTGCGTGCCCCGGCCAAAAATGGTGAGCGGCTGGTTGCTTAGGGCCTGGCTCAAAAACGCCGGCACGACCCGCCCATCGTGCAGGCGCATGCGCGGCCCGTAGGTGTTGAAGATGCGCACGATTTTGGTGTCAATATGATGTTCGCGATGATAGGCCATGGCCAGCGCCTCGGCAAAACGCTTCGACTCGTCATAACAGCCGCGCGGACCAATCGTGTTGACATTGCCCCAGTAATCCTCGGTCTGCGGATGCACCAGCGGGTCCCCGTAAATCTCCGAGGTCGAGGCGAGCAGAAAGCGGGCCGATTTGGTCTTGGCCAGGCCCAGGGCCTTGTGCGTTCCCAGCGAACCCACCTTCAACGTCTGGATCGGCAATTCCAAATAATCAATTGGACTGGCGGGCGAGGCAAAATGCCAGACATAATCCACCGGCAGATCCAGGAAAAGGAACTCCGTCACGTCCTGCTCGATGAATTTGAAATTCTTGTTCCCGGCCAAATGGGCGATGTTATCCACCGAACCTGTGACAAAATTGTCAATCGCCACCACTTTATGGCCGCGTTCCAGCAGATAATCCGTCAGATGGGACCCCAGAAATCCCGCGGCGCCCGTCACTACGGAAGTGGGCTGTGCCTTGCCGGTTTTGTTCCTTTTTGTCATGGTGCAATTTGGCTCAACGCGCCCCCCTGCCCAGGAGCACCACCCAAATGGTGTGCCATAGGATTCTGAAGTCCAGCCAAATTGTCCAGTTATCAATGTACTCCAAATCCAGGCGAACCCACTCCGAAAAATCCTTGATGTCGTTGCGGCCCGAGACCTGCCACAGGCAGGTCAAACCCGGCTTGACGCTCAGGCGGCGGCGGTGGGACACGTCGTCAAAGCGCTGCACCTCGTCCACCGGCAACGGGCGCGGCCCGACCAGGCTCATCTCAAAGCGCAAGACATTGAACAATTGGGGAAATTCATCAATACTGAACTTGCGCAGGAACCGTCCGAATGGCGTAATGCGCGGATCGTTGGTCAACTTGAAGACAGGGCCGGACATTTCATTGAGCACAGCCAGTTCCCGTTTCAATTGCTCGGCATTGGTGACCATGGTGCGAAATTTATACATGGTAAACGGTTTGCCGTTCAGCCCGCTGCGCTCCTGCCGGAACAAGACCGGCCCCTTGGAAGTCATTTTGATGACTGCGGCGGCTATCAACATGGGAATGGCGAACACGACTAGCAGCACCAGGCCTCCCACCAGATCGACCATTTGTTTGATCACCCGGGACCAGGGCATCTCCGGCCCGGAATGGAAAACGAACACCGGCTGCCCAAAAAAATCATCCAGGCTGGTGCGGGAAATATGCGTTTTGAAAAAGTCGGCCAGCAACCACACTTCCAGCCCTTCCAGTTCGCAGGCGCCGATGGCCGCTTCGACACGGTCCAACACGGTGTGGCTCGCATTGATGATAACGGTATTGACGGCATGTTCATGGAAGAACGACACCAAATCCGGCACGGACGATTTATTCAAGTCGAACTCGGCCAGGATTTCCAATTCCTGAGCCGCGGAGCCGGCGATCTCCCGCAAGTGCCGGGTTTCGACGGGCGTGCCGACGAACACGATGCGCCGCTTGAATTGCGTTTGCCCTAGTTTGCTTTGATAAGTCCATCGTAGCAATTCCCCTTTCAGCATCATCAATACAAAACTGCATATGCCGAAGAGAACATAAACCCCGCGCGCCCCACTGAACCGCAACATAAAATCAGTCAAAATCACGAAGACGATGGAGATGGCGCAGGCCTTGGCCAGTTGCCAGGCCACCAGGTGGCGAGGCGAGAAAACCGCCCTTTGATAATAACCCTGCCATTCCAAAATCAACGGCGTCACCGGAATCACCACCAGAAAAAGCCAGAAATAATGGCTGAAATCCGGGATGGGATCGACTTGATTCATCCCTTCAATGGGCAATCCCCGCCAATGATAACGAATCAGCCAGCCTAGCCATAATCCCAAGGCAAACAACCCGCCATCAACGAATTGATCAACGGTTATTCGGATTTGCCTGTCACGATGTAACATTGGATTGAAAACGAAAACTTATCTCACGGTGATGTTGATTGGGTTTCTGCTTTCAAACGCTTCATTTCTGGGACGCCATGGACGATAGCCGTCCCGACGGTTGGCCCGTCACCAACTGAAATTCCGGAGCCGACGCCCGGATAAACCGTTCCAAACGCTCATATGTGAGCTGTTCCGTGCCTGGAAGGCAAGTGACAAAATAACTGATGTAAGCCCAGCGTTCCAGTTCCCCCTTGCGCAGCACCGTCTTCCACATCGACCACAGACGCGACCCCTCCTCGGACGTGATCTTGTCCCCCGAAACAAACCAATAGACATAAAAACAATTGACCGTCTGCCCGCTCGTCCGCAGTTGCCGGCTGGCTGTCAGTTTGACGGCCGGAATATCGTAGGCGATGGGACGATCCATGTGCAACTTGATCCGCTCGGTGCTGCTCACGTTCCAGTCCTGCGCGTAAAGGCAGTATTGCGGCTGGTGTATGCTGGTATGGTCCGTTCCCATAAGAACCACGCTCAACTGCACGCCAAAATCGCCCTCCGGCGAACGGTAGTAGCGACGCCCAAAAGTGGTGTCACTAGGCAACGCAGTGACCTCGGTAGTGGTGACAGGCAGAGGCCGCGATGGAATCCCCAGCACGACGGCCGGCAACACCACGCTTTGGCTCGAAACCAGGCTGGACTTTTCATCGTAAATCGGGACATGCCCCACCTTCACACCCGGCGCCCCGAGAAGGTGCCGCCCCTGCAGTTCCCGCAGCCATCCCGCAGTGGCAGCGATCATTCCCAGAGCCACCCCAAAAACTATCCACTTGGAACTTTTCATGGCGACACCACCAACGGTTTTTCCTTCAGCCATCGGCCCAGCAGGAGGACCACACCAATGGCCACACCGTACGTCACATAGCCAAAGTAGTCATCCACGAACTTCCCCGCCGCCGCGGTCTTAAACGCGTTGGCCGCGAAAAGAATGGTGGTGATCCGAATCATGTTACAAATCAGCGCCAGCGGTATGGTGGAGAGAATCATGACCCCCCGCCTCCAGGTCGTTCTCATCGTCAAGACCGAAAAGATCGTTGTAATCGCCAGCAGCGCGATGAAGCTTCGGATGCCGCTGCACTCGGCTGCAACGTCGAAACTCCCATACTCCCCCGCAAGCTTGGTGCTGCCCAGGAGTTGCACCGGCACTTGTAGAACATCCCTGAGAATGAAAGCCGCGCCATCGCGCGCAAAATGCCGCAACGGAAGGGTCAATCCCTGGGCAAACGTCCCTCCCATCGGCACGCAAAAGGCGAAAATGAAGAACGGGAAAAAACTCGCTTTCAAAGTCTCCCGTCCCCACATCAAACCCGTCAATATCCAGGCCCCGGAAAAGAATGCCACCATCGATATCCGCGGTTGCTGCACGACGAAACCGAGTACATGCAATGCCAATGCCAGCGCCAGTCCCGCCAGACCCGGCCACCATGCCGCGCTGATCGAACTGACCAACCGCTGGCGCCGGACCCACAGCAGGCCCAGCACCACCAACGGGATGACCTTGCCATGACTGGAGTCATTGGCGGGATCGCTCCACTTGCCCCACATCCAACTGAATATCGAATCGTTCCTCCCCGCCTGGGCCGATGTCCACCCGAAGTAATAAAACAGCAGGCACCAAGCCGCCAAAAGCCCCAGAAAAACCGTCCCATCCGGCAACTTCTTCCAATAATACTGCAACTCCTGGCCAAAGTTCCCGGACGGCCCTGCATTGTCCTGCTCGATTGCCTGCATTTCCCCCAGAGTACATGGCCGAAGAGGGCAGCGCAATCTAATCCCAACCATCCCCAAAGTTAACGCGCCGGAACGCCCGACCAAAGAAAGGATTCCTGTCCGGACAACTGCCGGTCCCCTTCCCAAAGGGTCACACGCCATGCCACCAGCTCGCCGAATTTCTGAAAGTCGTCCCCGCCCAAGGTGAATTCAGTCCAACTGCCAAGGAACCCGCTCTTCTTGACAGGCTGCTCCAGGGTGATGGTCTCCAGGGTGTTGGTGCGCAATCCGCGCAGCTCGGCGCGCAATCGCGTCTTTTCCCAATCAACCCCTTTGGCCTTCCACAGCACTTCCACGCGCAGGCTCTTGCGCAACCCGGGATGTTTGCGAAGATAAAACTGATAAGCGTCCCTCTCATACAAACTGGGCGAGAGGGACTGGCGTCCCTTCTTGTCCAGGAACTGCGGCAGGACCTTGCAGACCTTGCCCCCGCCCGCCATGACCACGGTGTTTGACAGCAAAAAAGCGATCAGGACGAAACTGGCGGCAAAGCGGCGCATGGCGGAAAACTACCAATCCTTGCTGAAAAGTAAACCGCGATCAGGAGCCATGTTTCTCCTCACCCGATTTGGGAGCGGCCGGAAGCAAGGCCAGAATCTCCTCCTGCTCCTGATACCATTCTTCCAATGGCCGGGACAGGGCCGACGGCTTGAAATCCTTGTAATGATCCAAACCCAGGGCGGAATCGACTTCTTTCTTTAGGGCTTCGTGGATGTCAGACCTGGCTTCGTCAGCCCACCCTTTGTAGGAGCCGGTGGACGGCCCCAACATGCGCGCGGCGTCCAACCGCGTGGCCTGATCGTATTTGAAGTGAGGCACCGAAACGATTTGCTTGTCCTCCTTGCCTTCGATTCGGTTGGTTTCCTCCTGCGCCGTAATGACGAGCTTGGCCAGGTCGATGATGCGCTGGTCCAATTTGGCCAGGGCGTCGTCGTCGCTGACGTGCCCGTTGGCTTCGAAATCCAGATCGCGCGAGGCGTTGGTCAGGCGCTGGCAAACCTGGCGGATGACTTCCTTCTCCAATTCTTCGAAAAACTTCTGGCCGCGTTTCACGATCAGTTCCCGCTCCTCCTTGGTGAAACTGTATTTCTTGTCGTCCAACCCGACGAACGTCGAGTAATTGGCGTTGGTGAGAAGCTTCTGCAACCTGGCTGTCAGATTGGTGCCGTTGAGGCGATCCACCACAAACGCGTTGCTGGGGTTGTCGTTGGTGGATTTCAACTCCAACTTCAAGTCCACAGGCATAAACGAGAAAGCCGCGCGATCCACACCGCCCAGCCGCTCGATCTGGTTGGTCAGATACTCCCAATGCGCCTGCAGCCGTTCCTTGCGGTTCAGGTCGCCGATGAAGTCAAATTTATTCTCGACACGAAGCGAGCGGGTCCCGGACTTGAACCAGATCAGGATGTCCTCGAACTCACCCGCCAGCATCCTGGCGTAGGGAGCGTAGCGCAAGTTGACCTGCTCCAGCGGAATCCGGTCGTGCGGATTGCGCGGGGCGCGGGCGCGAATGAAAGTTTCGACGACGTTGTTGGGGAGGAGATTGATGATCTGGGCGATCTCATTGTAGGAGCCCACCACGGGGTCCTCGCCGTAATCATACGGGCGGACGTCGCCGTAGCGCCGGATGTCCTGATCGGTGCCAAACAGGAGCTTTTTATCCCGCGCCTCGGTGCTGTCAAAATAACCCCAGGCAATCGCCGCCCGGTCGTGCGGCAGCGCTTCCTTGATCGTGCGCATGCGCCAGCCTATGAATACCGAGGCCTTGAAATTGTTGTAATCCATCACCGAAGCAGACGTTATTTTGTTGGTGTAAGTATCCAGGGGTTTGCCGGAAATATACTCCCTGAACCAGTTGTCGAGTTCCTTTTCGGGCAGTGAGGCCGCCAGGCTGCCGGCGAAATTGTGGCGCAACCCCAGCACATGGCCCACCTCGTGCGAAACCACTTCCCGCACCGCGTCCTGCGACGCGCGCAGCACGGCGGCATCGGTCAACTCGTCGCTGGCCAGCACTTCCTTGAGGCCCACCGCCATTTGCCGCGCAAATTCAACCGGGTCAATGTCGCAACAAGGGCCGGATCCCAGAAACGGCAAGGCCTTATGCAGGGCGGGGATGGCTTTTTTGTCGTCTTTCTTCGGCTCGGCCATCTCCTCCATGCTGCGCAAAAGAATGCGCGCTTCCGCCCGGGTCATAAACGCCCAGGCGCTGGTGATATAAGCCTGGCCGTGCTCGGACTGGCCCGTCAGCGGGTCCATCAAATCGTCCGCGTAGGCAAAACCCGCGTTGTCCCACGGCACCCATTGGATGATGTTGTAATCGGCATCCGGCGCGGTGGCGCCTTCCGGCGCCTTCTTCACCTGCACGATCTCTTTCCCCAAGGCGAAATTCCAATAGAGGATGCCGTCCTTGACCGCCTGCACGTAATTGCTCGGCGTGTTGGCCGAATAATAAAACATGAGCGGCTGACGCAGGTCGAAGCGGGCAATGCGGGAAGATACGCGCCCGGTCACAGGCTCAATCTGGCCCTCCGTTTCAAAGTACCGGACATAACGATAGAACGGGCTTTCTTCTTCCTTGCCCTCGAAGGCGGCCCGCTTGTAAGGCGAGAGGAAATAACGCATCTCGTAACGTGATTCGAGGTTCTCGTCATATTCGCGGCTCCGCGCCTGCACGCTCTGGCGGATGATCAACCGGTCCTTGTCCTGGCGCACGTCAAAGACGCGGCTCTCCGGCACTTCCAGCACCTGATCACGCTCGTAAATACTGAACTCGCCTTCGCTCACCCATGCCTGCGTAAAAACCCGCCGCATCCCCTTGTTAAAATCCACCACCACCTTCTGGTCGTCCTGACGCACGATTGGAAAAGAGGCCAGCAACCGGCGCGCCGGCAAATCTTCCGTCACCAGCAAACCCAGCGTCGATTCATACATGTCCACCGCATCGGGGAACAACTCGAAACGGACAATCTTGCCCGCCAAGCCGGTGCTGGTGGCCGCCCATTCCTGGGGAATCACCGAGGCGGTGAACTGATAATCCTTGCCCAATCCCGCCTTGGGAATGGCCAGCATGAACCGGTCCGCCACTTCCAACGGCGGCGCGACGGGCGCGGCGGGCGCGGCGTTGGCCGGCACATTCGTGTCAGCCGCCGCGGCGCGGCGCGCGCCCGGCAGAAACAACCAGGCGAAAAAAATGACTGACAGAATGACCAGCGCAGGGATGCAAGGAATGCGGCGTTTCATATTGAGAGGCAGTGTGACGGCAAGAACGGCAACCGCGCAAGTATGAAGAATTGCGCAAATCAACTTTTGTCAGTGCTCCAGCCGCCGTGGCCGCGCGGGGGAAAATGTCGAATGAAAAACTCGTAATGACTCATGATTATCCGAAACGACCATTTGGCAGGCGCAGCATTCCAAACCCTGAAAATCCTCGAAAAACAGCGGAATCCTTTCCACCCATTTGATCGGAACTTGTTGGCCGGCAATTGGTTGCAACCGAATAAAAGTGAATATTCATTTTTCACTTTTTTACGGTTCCCTCGGTTGGAATGTTCACGACGGATGAATGCGGATGGACACAGATTTGCCGCCCCCGGCCCATTGTCCATTATCAATTGTCAATTATTAATTGTCGTCACGCCTACGGAAAACCGATGCCGTAAAAGCGGGCGGGATAATTCGTCCACTGCGGATCGCTGAAATGGAATGAACCATTCGTGAGATTGACGTTCGTCAGCGGCGTCCAAACCGGGCTGGCCAGATTCGTGCAGGCCTCCACCACAATCGGGATGTTGCTCGTGCCCGTGATGTTGAACCCAAATTGATTGCTCCTCACGCCAAAATACGCGCCGCTGGTTTGGATCACCGGATTCCACAATACAGTCGGAAGATTGTCAAAATTATTACTCCAACCACTTGTCCCGGGCAAATAGTAGATCGTTACCGAGTCTTCATTGAACAAATCTGGATCAGTTTGGGGAGCGCTGCCCGTGAAACAGACGCTGGTCAGGCCAAAGCAGCCCAGGAACGCATCATTCCCGATGCCCAATGTTTTTCTCAGGGTTCAGCGTTCGCGGTTCAGAAGTCTGAAAAATGCATTGGCCCCGTTGGCCCCCCTTCGTTTCCTTAGCGATCTTCGTGGTTCAAAAGGCTCTCAAGCCTTTGATGCGCAGTGCCTTAAGCCAATTTCCATCCATACATCACATCTTTTTGAAAAATCTTTAAGAAATCTATTGACGAATCAATGTTTTAACTGTAGTATTCATTTAGTGAATGACCTATTAAGGCCGTGTCGGGCGGGAGGGGGCGAATCCTAATCTTAATCCTAATCCCAATAAGGCTGCGCCCGTGAAATGAAACCAATCTGTGAAATTCCGCACCCCCGAATTCCTTCGGAGGCGGCCAGCCTTCGTTTCGTGATTTTTCAGAACTTCAGCCTTCAGCCTTTGGCCTTCAGCATTCCTGCAATGAATGGGTAAAAAAACCGCACTTAATCGCACTTGCTCGCACTTAATCCGGGTTAATCGCACCATTTTGAAACATTTTTTTATTGCGCCGATCAAACCATGTTTAGTTCAGTTAGAACCGAATCGAACCAGTGCTCAAGCGGCCAGATTGTATGCAAAGATCGGGACAGGAATGCCTTACAAAACAACTAATGTTTGAGCCGGTCGTACTACTCAAAGTGAATCAAAGTGATTTTATTTCCATTCCTGAGGCTGTAAAAAATCGCGACGGAAGGCCTCCGGCGTCTTGGGCCGCTATCAATCATCCATTGTCAATTATCCATTATCCATTTCGCCAGTATGAAGATTTGTTTGATACAGCCGTGGATTGCGCTATAAGAACCCCGTGAATTCGTCCTACTCGAGCCAATGCCGCCGCCTTATCATGCTGGCGGGCGCTTCACTGCTGCTGCTGGCCTCTCCCGGTCAGGCTTCCAAACACAGCCCACCCTCCCCCGCCGAGTTGCGCGCCTTCATCGAGGCCGCCGATGACAAGGTGCGGCAGGCGCTGGTGCGCATTCGTGTCGTCTCAACCGAATTCCATGGCGGGCGCGAAGTCAAAAGGCAGGAGGTGGGCAGCGGCGTCATCATCACCAAGGACGGTTACATTATCACCAATCATCATGTGGCCGGCCACACCGCCCGCATTTTCTGCACGCTGTGGGACCGCGAGGAGATCGAAGCGGAGCTGATCGGCACCGATCCGCTGACGGACATCGCGGTCATCAAGCTCAAGCCCGGAGACAAGCGCGTCTTCACGCCCGCTGTTTTCGGCGATTCCAGTCTCTTGCAGGTTGGCGATCCGGTCCTGGCCATGGGAAGTCCCATGGCCCTCTCGCAATCCGTCACCTTGGGCATCATCAGCAACACTCAGATGATCATGCCCCGCTTTTGGGGCGAATATGGCCGGTTTCAACTCGACGGCGAGGACGTCGGCTCCCTCGTGCGCTGGATCGGTCATGACGCGGCCATTTACGGCGGCAATTCCGGCGGTCCGCTCTGCAATCTGCGCGGCGAAATCGTGGGCATCAACGAAATCAGCTTCGGCCTCGGCGGCGCCATCCCCGGCAATCTGGCCAAAACCGTCGCCTTCGAGCTGATCGCCCGCGGCAAGATCACCCGGAGTTGGCTTGGGATTGACCCGCAGCCCCTGTTCAAGGAATGGAAGTCCGCCCGCGGCGTCCTGATCGCCGGAGTCCAGGAGCGCTCGCCTGCGGCCAAGGCGGGCTTGTTGCCGGGCGACATTCTGTTCAGCCTGGCCGGCAAGCCGCTCAACGTGCATTTCGACGAACAGATGCCAGATTTTATGGCGCTGGCCACCAGCCTGCCCATTGGCAAACCAGCGGAGGCCCTGGTCAGCCGCGGCAGCAACGAGGTTCGCGCCTCCATCATCCCCATCGAGCGCGGGGAAATGTACCCTCCCGAGCAGGAAATCAAGCCGTGGGGCCTGACGGCGCGGAACTTTTCCTTCCTCCTGGCCCGCGAATTGAAGCGGTCCAATCTCAACGGCGTGCTTGTCACCTCGGTCAGACCGGGCGGTCCCGCCGGCGAAGCCAAGCCGCCTCTCCAGAACAACGACGTGCTGGTCGCGGTCAATGGCACTCCGATCGATTCCGTGCAGGATCTCTTCGAGTTGACGCGCAAGATTTCCGCACAGCAGAGCGATCCTGTGCCGGTCCTGGCTTCCTTCGAGCGCCGGTCAGCGCAGTATTTGACTGTCGTTCGGGTCGGCATCGAAGAGGAGAAAGACCCCGGCTTGGAAGTCACCAAGGCCTGGCTGCCAGTCGAGACGCGCGTCATCAGCCGCGAAATCGCCGCCCAACTGGGCCGGCCCGATCTCAAAGGGTTCTACATCAGCCGCGTTTACCCGGGCAGCACGGCGGAAAAAGCCGGCCTCAACCCACGTGATTTCATCGTGGCCGTGGATGGCGAAAAGCTCACCGCATCGCGTCCCGAAAATGAGGACGAGCTTTCGAGCCTCATCCGCGAATACGACGTCGGCAAGACGGTCGAATTATCCGTGCTCCGCGATCTCAAGCCGCTCAAGATCCCCGTTGAACTGGAACGCTCGCCGCGACTGCAACGCGAGATGAAAAAGTACAGCAACGAGGACTTCGAGTTCACCTCCCGCAACGTTTCCTTCTTCGATGCCGCCGAGGACCAGTGGGACAGAAACCAGCAGGGGGCCTTGATCGACGAGATCAAGCCGGGCAGTTGGGCGGAGTTGGGCGGCCTCGAAGTCGGCGACCTTGTTGTCGAAGTGGACAGCCAGTCCGTCGGCAACGTGGACGCATTGCGGTCGATCATGGAAAAGATCGCCGCGCAACGCAAACCCGCGCTGCAAATGAAAGTCCTCCGCGGCGTTCACCATGCCTATCTTGAAGTGGAGCCTGACTGGAACAAATCGCATTAACCCAAAACATTCCCATGAAAAACAATTGCCAACTGACATTTGTCCTGGCGGCCCTGCTGGCCGCGACCGCCCGCGCCGACGACCTTGCTGACAAAGGCCGCCAAATCTTCACCAACAACCAATACGCCGTCGTCACCATAGAGGCCGTGGTCAAAACCACCTACTCTTCCGGCGCGCACGCCTCCGAGCCGGCCGAGAACAAGACCGATGTCAACGGCACCGTCCTGGACCCCTCGGGCCTGACCGTCCTGGCTCTGTCCTCTGTGGATCCGGCCGATCTCTATCACCAGCTTTCCGACAAATACAAAATTGCGACGGAAGTCACCGACATTAAACTTCTCCTGGACGACGGAACGGAAATTCCCGCCGAAATCATTCTGCGCGACAAGGACCTCGATCTGGCCTACATCAGGCCCAAAACCCAACCGTCCGCGCCCATGGCCTCGATCGATTTCAGCAAATCCTCCGCCGCGGGCCTGCTTGAGCCGCTGGTTGTCCTGAACCGCCTGAACCGCGCCGCGGGCCGGGGCTACGCGGCCTCCATCGGGCGCGTGTCCGCCGTCGTCCGACGGCCCCGCACCTACTATGTCACCGATGCCGGCAACGGCTCCATTTCGCTCGGTTCCCCTGGCTTCGCCCTCAATGGCAGTATCGTGGGGCTGTTCGTTATGCGCGCCGTCAACGCCGGCGACAGTACCAGCCGCTCCATGCGCGACTACATGACCACCATTGTCATCCCGGCTGAAGACATCGTGAAAGGGGCCAAACAAGCGATGGAAGTGAGGCCCGCCAGCTCCAAACCCGCGAGCACCAACGTCGTCAAGTAGTAGTCCGCCAGTATTGCGTGTGTAAGCATTCGTAATTTTTTGCATTTTGGCGGTTGACATTTCCATAAATATGAATCAA
Source organism: Verrucomicrobiota bacterium (assembly GCA_050014435.1). Classification (GTDB taxonomy): domain Bacteria; phylum Verrucomicrobiota; class Verrucomicrobiia; order Limisphaerales; family Palsa-1400; genus DASRLE01. Next base: position 48,884 of record JBEKDI010000008.1, read on the forward strand.
TCTATCCGTATTCGTTGATATAACGAATCTCATTAAGAGTGGTGGAGGGACTGGCCCTATGAAACCACGGCAACCGGCGGCCTCACAATGGGCCGCGCCAGGTGCCAATTCCAGCCCGGACGCCAGCAGGCCGTTTCCTGCCGGTTGACCGGGAAAAGATGAGAAGAGCCTGTTGAATTGGAACCTCTTCTCGCAATGTGAAGGGGCTTTTTTTTGCCCCGCGTCAAAGAAAAGTATGCATAAACATGCCGGATTCATGAAGGCGCTCAAATGCCGCGAATGCGGACGGGAATACCCGCTGACCGCCAATCACGTTTGCGAATATGACTTCGGGCCGCTGGAAGTCGCTTACGATTACGAGCGCATCGCGCAGACGCTTACCCGGGCCGCCATTCAGTCGCGCCCAAAGAACATGTGGCGCTTCCGCGAGTTGCTGCCCATCGAGGGCGACCCAACCGTCGGCGTCGAGGTGGGCTGCACGCCCTTGATCAAGGCCGATCGTCTGGCCCGGCGCCTGGGCATTCGCGAGCTGTGGGTCAAGAATGACACAGTGAATTACCCCACGCTTTCCTTCAAGGATCGAGTGGTCAGCGTCGCCTTGAGCCGGGCGCGCGAACTCGGTTTCACCACCGTGGCCTGTGCTTCGACCGGCAACCTGGCCAATTCCGTTGCCGCCAACGCCGCCGCCGCCGGCCTCAAAGCCTACGTCTTCATCCCGTCCGATCTGGAACATAGCAAGGTGATCAATTCCCTCATTTACGGCGGCAACGTCATTGGCATCAAAGGCCACTATGACGAGGTCAACCGGCTTTGCGCGGAAATCGCGGGCAAATACCCCTGGGCCTTCGTCAATGTCAATATGCGCCCCTATTATGCGGAAGGCTCCAAAAGCATGGGTTTCGAGATCATTGAACAATCCGGCTGGCGCGTCCCGCAGCACACCGTCGTCTGCATGGCGTCCGGCTCGTTGCTGACCAAAATCCACAAGAGTTACCAGGAAGCCATCAAGCTCGGCCTGGCGCCGGAAACCGAATACCAAATTCACGGCGCCCAAGCCACCGGCTGTTCGCCGATCACCACCGCCCAAAAAGCGGGCCTGGATTTCTTCAAGCCGGTCAAGCCCAATACCATCGCCAAATCGCTGGCCATCGGCACCCCGGCCGACGGCTTTTACGCCTTGAAAGTGATGAAGGACACGCGCGGCTCGAGTGAGGACGTGACGGACGACCAGATTCGCGATGGCATCAAGATGCTGGCCGAGTGCGAGGGCATTTTCGCAGAAACCGCCGGCGGCGTGACCGTCGGGGTGGCCAGGAAATTGATTGCCTCCGGCGCCATTCCAGCCGATGCTTCCGCCGTGCTTTGTATCACCGGCAATGGACTCAAGACCCTGGAAGCGATGACCGGACACACCGGACACACGCGCGAAATCAAGCCGAGCCTGCGCGAGTTTGAGGCCTTGCTCGACGCCGACACACGCGTGCCAACCCACCCCTGACGAAATGTTTATAAAAGACAATATATGCCAATAAAAGTCCGCATCCCAACCCCGTTGCGCAAGCTGACGCACGACGAAGAAATTGTTCAGGTTACCGCCGACACGGTCGGCGCGGCCATTGCCGAGTTGCAAAGCAGGTACCCCGGCATCAAGGAACGGTTGACCGACGAAGCCGGCAGCGTGCGCCGTTTTGTCAACGTCTATGTCAACGAGGAGGACATTCGTTTCCTCAAGAACCAGGAGACCACGTTGAAAGACGGCGATGAGATCAGCATCATTCCCGCCATCGCCGGAGGTTAAGGAGGAATGCGCATGAAGAAAAAATCCGCCGCAAAACCGGGCCACGCCGCGCCTTCCGTCCAGTTGCGCCTCTGGCTCATGTACCCTCCGAAGCTCATCACCAACCCGACCATCTGGGAACTGGCGCGCAAATATCCAGTCGTTACTAATGTCCGCCAGGCCAGCGTCACGGACGAAATCGGCATTGTCTGCCTCGAATTGAGCGGGCAGCGCCCGGACCTGAACGCGGCCATTCAATGGCTTGAGAAACAAGGCATCAAGGTCGAGCCGGTAGAAATTGGCGTTATCGAAAGCTAAAAATGTCTAGTGGGTTCACCTACGACAATACGTAATTTATCTTATCAAGACACTTGACCGTGGAGATGGGTTGCCCTAGGATGGCTGTGTTATCTAGACCTAAGGGCTTGAGCCTGAAGGCTTAAGCCGTCGTGAGGCCGATGCGGAAATCGAGGTTAAGAGCCTATGACAAAACGTGATCTGGTAATTAACATTAGCGAAGAAACGGGAATCGTTCAACAAGAAGTGCTGAAAGTAGTACAGAGCACCCTTGATCACATCTCCAATGCGGTGGCGAAAGGGGCCACAGTTGAACTGCGCAATTTTGGAGTGTTTGAAGTCAAGGTGCGCAAATCGCGCATCGGGCGGAATCCGAATGAACCGGGCAAGGACGTGGTCATTCCCCGCCGCGCCGTGGTGAAATTCAAGCCCGGCAAGGAAATGCGCGAAGCCGTCTATAAACTGTCCCCGCAGCAAGCGGGCCAAGGCGACGGCAAAGCCCAGAAACCGTAAGTTTGACAAGCAAACTTAAAGACTTTGCAGTTCTTACGGTGATCGGCCGCGACAGATCGGGCGTCGTGGCCCGCATCACTAATTTTCTCTTCGAACAACGCGCCAACATCGAGGCGCTCGAGGAACAAGTCACCCGCGGCCAATTCAGCATGACCCTCCAGGCTTCCTGGCCCGGTCACGCCTCCTCCCGTTCCGCCGTCACTGCCGGCCTGGCCACGCTCGCCCAACAGCTCGGCATGGAAATCAAAGTGCGCTGGACCGACCCGAATCGCCGCCAGCGCATGGCCATCATGGTCACCGGCGAACCGCACTGCGCCGAGGCGTTGCGGGCCGCGCTCAAATCCGGCCGCCTCAAAACTGATCCGGCGGTCATGATCTCCAATCGGCGCGACCTGGCCCCATTGGCCAAAGAGGCAAAACTTCCCTTTGTCTTCATTCCGTGGCAGGATCGGACGGCGGCGGAAAAGCGCGCCTTGAGCGTGCTGGAGGAATATGAAGTGGATTTTGTAGTGCTGGCGCGGTTCATGAAAATTCTGTCGCCCAACTTCGTCTGGCGCTACAAGAACAAAATCATCAACATCCACCCTTCCCTGCTCCCGAGCTTTCCCGGCCCTCAACCCTACCGCCAAGCCTACGAGCACGGCGTCAAAATCATCGGGGTCACGGCCCATTTCGTCAGCATGCACCTGGATGAAGGCCCCATCATCGCCCAAGCGGCCACCACTATTCATCCCAATGCCACGCTGCGCGCGATCATCGCGGCCGGCCAGAAACTGGAAGCCAAAGTGCTGGTCAAAGCGGTGCATCTCTACCTGGCCAGACGCCTGGACGTCTACTGGGGCGTCGTCAAACAAGTCTGATGGGCGGATCGGCCTATCACCAGTCGATCAAAGCTCCCCATGGCGCTGCTCAGGCGCACCCTCAAATTGGAACTGAACTGACCACCGGGGGAAAAGCGGCAGTTTTTGGCGCAACCCACAGCCGGCTGACGACCAAAACAGTTACAGACTGCATGCAGATCATGAGTCCAACACAGCCTATCCATCCGGTCTCTTTCCAGAATAATCCGGGCAGAACAGAACCGGCGCAGCCTCCGAGATAGTAGAGCGCGAGGTACACCCCCGCCGCGGAGGAACGTGCATGGCCAGCCACTTTTCCCACATGGCTCGAGGCCCCAGCTTGAGACGCAAATGCGCCCGACGCCGCCAACGCCAACCCCGCTATCACAAAAGGGACCGAGCGGATCAGCGTCAATAGCACGCCTACTGACGTCACCGAGGCAGCCGCAATCAATACGCGCCGGTGGCCAATCCTGTCGAGCAATTGCCCGGAGAACGGCGTCACGACCGCGCCAATTAAATATACGGCAAAGATCGAAGCCAGGGGAGCGGGTCCAAAAGAAAAAGGCGGATCCGCCAAGTAGAAGTTCACGTAGGTAAAAACTCCCACCAGGCAAAACAGAACGTTGAACCCCACGGCATAAGTGGCCAGAAGCTGTGGATGGCGCAGATGCATACGCAAGGAGGCGAATGATTGAGCCGCGTTATTCTGCCGCACAAATTTTCTGGAACGGGGCAGCCTCCACCAAGTCAACATCGCGCCGACAAAAGTCGCGATCCCCAAGATGACCATCGAAGTCCTCCAACCCCAGTGGGCGGCGATCAAGCCAGAAGCAAAACGACCGCAGAATCCACCCATCACCCCACCCGTCACATAAATGGCCATGGTGGACCCCGCCAATCGCGGCGGCGTTTCCTCGCTGATGTAAGCCATCGCCACGGCAATGATTCCCGGCGTGAAAAGCCCTTGCAGGAACCGCCAGGCAATCAGTTGCGGCAGATTCCATGCTGTGGCGGCCAAAGCGGTTGGAAGGGAGAGGGCCAGCATGGAAGCCACGATGACGCGTTTGCGTCCCAGAGAATCCGCCACCAACCCAAGGAATGGGGCGGCCAGGGCCACTGCCAAAATGGGGGCGCTGACCGTCAGGCTAACCATCAACTCAGAGGCATGAAAAATCTCCCGGAATCGCGGCAGTAACGGCTGGGTGGAGTAAAGATTAACAAAGGTGGCAAATCCAGTGACGAACAGGGCCGTCAACATGCCCGCTCTGCCAGGCCTGGCCAAGGTTGACGCCGCCGAATGCCAGCGCGCAGCCGAATAGTCAGCCTTGGGCAAGGCAATTGATTCTTTCACCATAATCGTCACCAGTCTTTCAATCAGACTGGCAATACTATGTTAGGAGCGAATGGCTGGCGCATCCAATATATTAAACTGGCATTATTGATACCTTTAATGTATGGAACTGAGGCATGGAAGTGCGCCATTTGAAATATTTTGTCGCTGTGGCGGAAGAATTGCACTTTGGGCGCGCCTCCGAACGAGTGGGCATCGCCCAACCTCCTTTCAGCCAGCAAATCAAGAAGCTGGAGGAGGAAATCGGCGTGCCGTTGCTCTGGAGGAGCAAAAGGCATGTTGAGTTGACGGCCGCGGGAAAGGTCTTTCTGGTCGAAGCGAGGAAAATCCTGGCCGAGGCAGGAAAGGCCGCCGATATGGCCCGTGGCGCCGCCCGTGGGGAAATCGGGCAGCTCTCGGTGGGATTTGTCAGTTCGGCCCTTTACGGGGAATTCACCCCGGTGTTCCGCATCATGCGGGCACGCCATCCCGAGGTGGCGCTGGCCCTGCAAGATATGACTAGCGAAGAACAGGTGCGCGCGATGAAGGATAACAAACTGGATGTGGGCCTGGTGCGTCCGCCGGTGCCCGGCGCGGAAGGGCTGGCGTTTGAGGTTGTGTTGCGGGAACCGTTTGTGGTGGTTCTGCCAAAGAACCACGCGCTGGCCAGACAAAAGTCACTCGCCGTAAATGACCTCGCCCAGGAATCGTTCCTGATGGTGCCCCGCTCGTTGGGACCCGGTTTTTATGATCAAATCATCCAGCTCTGCGCGCAATCCGGTTTTGCGCCAAAAGTGTCCCTGGAAATCAGCAGTGCGCAAACCATTGTCAGCCTGATTGCCGGTGGAATGGGCGTCTCCCTGGTTCCCTACTCTCTCCAACACCTTCGGCGGACGGGTGTTGTCTATCGTCCGCTCAAACCTCCCGCACCCAAAACAGAATTGGCCGTCATGTGGCGGGCAGAGGATTCCTCCCCGGCTGTGTCCCTCTTTCTTGGCATCATCCGAGAAGTCGCGAAGGGATCCAGGGAACAGCAAGCTTCGTGTGTGGTAATTCGTGCTAAATGGTGAAGGTAACCTTCAGGCAAAATGTCCCTATCTTTTGACATGGCCTGTTTGGGTTGATCGAACACGATATTTCTTTGAGCGTGCTATCGTGAATGATTAAGACATACTGTGACCATGCCATTTCGTGCATTCGGACTTGATCCAAGAATTTTGAAAGCCGTCCAAGAGGCCGGCTACACTGAACCCACGCCTATTCAATCGGCAGCCATCCCGCAGATACTGGCGGGCCACGATCTCATCGGTATCGCGCAAACCGGGACGGGAAAGACAGCGGCCTTCACCCTGCCCATGCTCGCCAAACTTGCGACGCAGCCCTCGAGTTCGCAGCGCCGCACTCGAGTGCTGGTGGTCGCTCCGACGCGGGAGCTTGCCTTGCAGATTGATGAAAACATCCGAATCTATGCCAGGCATCTGCCCCTAACGGTGGCCACAGTCTTTGGCGGCGTGGGTGAACACCCGCAGATCCGGGCGCTGCGTGCGGGCACGGATGTTATCATCGCTTGTCCGGGGCGGCTGCTGGATTTGATGAGCCGCCGCAACGGCGATTTCTCCGCCTTGCAGTTTCTCGTGCTCGACGAGGCCGACCGGATGCTCGACATGGGTTTTCTGCCGTCCATCCGGCAGATTGTCCGCCAATTGCCGGCGAAACGGCAGACGCTCCTTTTCTGCGCGACGCTCTCAAAGGAGATTGAAGCCCTCACCCATGAGTTCCAACGCGCCCCCAAACTCGTGCAAATTGGCCGCCGCTCGAACCCTGCCGAGACGGTTACTCAACTGGTCTATGAAGTGCCGAAGCATTTGAAGCCGGCGTTGTTGTTGCATCTGTTGCGCGATCCGCAAATGGACACGGTGCTGGTCTTTTCCCGCATGAAGCACGGGGCCGACCGCATCGCCCGCCATCTGGAGCAAAAGGGGATTCGCACCGCGACACTGCATTCGAATCGCTCGCAGAACCAGCGGCTGAAGGCGTTGAAGGATTTTAAATCCGGCGCGGTGCGCGTCCTGGTGGCCACGGACATCGCGGCGCGTGGCATTGATGTTGACGGAATCTCCCACGTCGTGAACTACGATTTTCCGATGCACGCCGAAGATTACGTTCACCGCATCGGACGCACAGGCCGCGCCCATGCCGTGGGCGATGCCATCAGTTTTGTCACTCCGGAAGACCACGCCGAGTTGCGTATGCTGGAGCGCTTCATCGGACGCGGCATCGTGCGCAAACGCGCCGATGGATTCAATTACGACGCGGCCGGACCGGCCCACATTGAAAGCGGGCGCGATGGTCGACAACAACAACGGTCCCAGGGGCATTTCCCGTCCCAGCGGCCCGCGCGCCCGGAGGACAGTCCGCAACAAGGCGGACAGGGTGGGTCGCGCCAGGGTGTTGCGCGGCCGCACGGACAACGAAGACATTTCGGCCGACGGTGAGCGCCGATTCCGATGCTGGAGCCATGAATGATTCAATCAACATGCGCCTATGGACCTGACGAAGTTGGGCTGGAATGCTGACCTCAATCAGCAGTTCGCGCCGCACCATGCCAGGGGTCTGATTCCGGCGCGCGTGGCGGTGGAGGACAAACATTTCTTCCGCGTCTGGACCGCGGAGGCGGAACTTCTCGCGCAAGTCACCGGCAAGTGCTTCCACGAAGCCCGCGGGTGCAATGCAAAACTTCCCAAGGTCGGGGATTGGGTCGCCGTAAAACTCGTGGCCAATGAGGAGAAGGCCATGATTGAGGCCATCCTTCCGCGACGCACCCAACTCTGTCGCAAAATGACCGGCCGTGGCAGCAATGAGCATATCCTCGCCACGAATATCGACACGGCGTTCATGGTGGCCGCCGCGGACGCGAGCTTCGACGCCACGTGTCTGGAGCAGATGCTGGCCATGGCCCACGAAAGCGGCGCGCGCCCGGTGGTCCTTCTCAATAAAATCGATTTGTGCGACGCCCTTGGCGCGAGGCTCGCGGACGCCACTCGCGTGGCCGGCGACGCTTTGGTGCTCGCGGCCTGTGCTCTCACCGGGCGGGGCGTGGAGAAATTGGCGCAACTGATCAAGCCCGGCGACACCGCCGTGTTCATCGGCACTTCGGGAGTCGGCAAGTCGAGCCTTATCAACCGGCTCTACGGAGAAGACATCCAGGCCACGGTGGAAGTCCGCACCGATGATGCCAAAGGCCGGCACACCACTTCGTGGCGCGAGATGATTTTCCTGCCCCAAGGTGGCGTGGTCATTGATACGCCGGGCATGAGAGAATTCCACATCTGGATTGCCAGTGAAGGATCGAAGCAAAATTTTCCCGAAATCGACGCGCTGTCTGTGCGCTGCCACTTCCGCGACTGCACCCATACGAAGGAGAATCGGTGTGCGGTGCGTGAAGCGCTCGCCGCCGGCACGCTCTCGCGCGAGCGGTATAACAGTTTCCTCAAACTCCAGCTCGAAATCCGCTACCTGCGCGAAGCAGAAAAGAAAACCGCCTGGCAGGACTATAATAAGCCAGATCGCGGAGCCCATGGCGCGTCCAGCGAGAAGGATTGAACAGTCTCTTTTCTAACAATACCCTGGTAGGTTCGGGTGAAAGATGACCAATGAACCGCATCAAGACCTGGCCGACGCCGACCGCAACTGGCGTCGGTTCGTTCTCTTTCGTGTTCTCTTCAATTCGCGGTTTTATTATCCGGTCCTTGCCATTCTTTTCCTCGACCTGGGCGTCTCAGCGACCGAATACACGTTGCTTAATTTTGCCTGGGCGCTTGCGATTGTTTTGACTGATTTACCCGCCGGGGCTTTAGCCGACCGAATCGGCCGCAAGCCCCTCGTGGTCGCAGCCGCCGTTTTCATGGTGCTGGAGATGATTTTGCTTGGGGTGGCTCCTCTTCACGGCGGCATCGTTCTTCTCCTTTGCTGTCTGGCCAATCGCATCCTCAGCGGCATGGCCGAGGGCATGGCGAGTGGCGCCGACGAGGCGCTTGTCTTCGATTCACTTGCGCAACAGGACAGGTCCGGCGACTGGCCCAAAGTTCTGGACCAGGTCATGCGCTGGCAAGGCGTGGGCATGGTCATCGCCATGCTCGTCGGCGGAGCCGTTTACGATCCCGCATTTGTCGGGCGGCTTTGCTCAGCCTTCGGATGGAATCACGCGTTTGCCCAAGGCACGACACTTCGTTTTCCGATTTACCTCAATCTTCTCACAGCTCTACTGACGCTCGCCGTTGTGCTCGGCCTGCAAGAACCAAAGGTGCGTGCCAGCCATGTTGCGCCTGAGACCAAGGACGCGACTAGACAGGAGGCCACATCCTGGCGCCTTGTCGCCAACGCCGGAACTTGGATCGTGAAAACCCCGGTGGCTCTCTTTGTCATCACGGATGGGGTCATGATCGACAGTGTCGTCCGCCTTTTCCTGACTTTCTCCAGCTCTTACTTCCGCCTCATCGAGATTCCGGAAGCGGCCTTCGGAGTCATCGGCGCGACGATGGGAGGGCTTGGCCTGGCCGTGTCTCCCCTCGCCCGACGCATGGTGGCGAACAATTCAGTGGCACGAAATTATGGCCTCCTTGTTTTGACCGTCCTGGCCGGCTTGATCGGTGTGAGCTGTCGATGGCAGTACTGGGGCGTACTCTTTATCGTGCCGTTGGCCGGAGCCATTATGGCGCTCGGCTATATCGCCTCTTACTACCTCAACGCCGTCGTCGCTTCGAGCCATCGCGCCACCGTTCTTTCCTTCAAGGGCGTCGCCTTCAATCTCGGCTACGGGTTTATCAGCCTCGTCTTTGCCCTCGTACTTAAGGCCGTCAGGGTCGGCGGCAGCACCGGCAATGCGTTGGAACGCGGTCTCGTATTCCTGCCACTCTGGGTTGTTTGCGGCGGCATCATTTGTGGAATTGTTTTCTGGCGACAGCGAAAACTTCTATCCGTCCGACTGTGAATTAATAAGGCGCCGCGGTGGCGTTTTCAGCAAAAAGGATTGAACGTCCCCTTTTCGTAATGAGTCAGTGATGGCGGGAACAGGGAAACTGTTGAAACAATTTTCGCACATGCTTCGCCTCAAATTCATCTGGCTGAAGCCAGGTGTTAATGAGATTCCGCCTTGACTGACGCATTACCCCTTTTCTGACAAAACGGGTATCAATCCGGCGGATTTGTGCGACAATGGGCTGTGGGTTTTCCATCGTGAATATTTCATCCGCCATTTTTGACTGCAGCGCGCCGGATTTGAAGTCGTGTCCGGACGAATCCCTGCCGGAGTTTGCCTTTATCGGCCGCTCGAATGTCGGCAAGTCCTCGCTGCTGAACATGCTCGCGGGCGAACAGGGATTGGCGCGCGTCTCGCCCACCCCGGGGTTCACCAAGCTGATTAACCTCTTCACGATGAACAACTGCTGGCGGCTGGTGGATCTGCCCGGATATGGCTTCGCCCACGTTGCGCGGGAGGACAGGGCCCGTTTCAACCAAAGCGTGAACGATTACCTGGAGAATCGCCCAAACCTCTGCCTGGTCTTTGCGTTGATCGAGTCCGGTTTGGCGCCGCAAGAAATTGATCTGGAGTTCGTGGAATGGCTCGTGCGCCACGCCGTGCCGTTCGTCTTCGTATTCACCAAGACCGACAAGGTACCCGCCGTCAAGGCGCAGACGAACATCGCAGCCTTCACCAATCGCATTTCGGCGTGGTTCGAAAAGTTTCCGGCGGTGTTTACCTGTTCAGCAAGGACCCGACAGGGCCGGCAAGAGTTGCTCGGGGTAATCGACGACGAAATGACGGCCATAAACAGCGCGGCAAATCGGGCACGGGCGCCTTCCGAAACCTCCCCAAACCCAAGTCTGAAAGCGCGCGTTCGGGAAAACCGGAAACGGCGTCCCGACCTCAACCGCCCTTGGTGAGGTCGTGGTAAATGGTTTTGCGCCCAGTTGGATCGATCCCCGTTCGACATTTTTCGCGGATAGCCCTATGATTTCAATGTGACGAATTTATTCATCGGCCTCTTGGGCGTGGCGCTCGCCACTAATGCGCCCGCCACGGCCTCCCCTCCCGCCTCCGCAGTGACCGGCGCGCGCAGCCATGCTGCCAATACCAATGATCCCGTGGAAAAGGCCTATCGCAAGATTCTGCAGGATGATGATGCCGCGGAGCAGGACGTTCTCAAATGGTCGGATGACGCCGAGTCTTTTTCCCGCGCGGGCGCGGGCGACCCGGGAATCACGCTGAACGCCCGCATCCGACAGCGGCTGAAGGGAATCAAGGCCGAGTACGAGGAGTTTCTCGCCCAGCATCCCAAACATGCCAACGCCCGGCTGGCTTACGGCAGTTTTCTCAACGACACCCATGACGAGGAGGGCGCCGTCGCGCAATGGGAACAAGCCCGCCAACTCGACCCAACAAATCCCGCGCCCTGGAACAACCTGGCCAATTATTACGGACACCGCTCGCCGGTCAAAAAGGCCTTCGAATATTACGCCAAAGCCATTGAACTCGATGGCAAGGAAGCCGTTTATTACCAAAACCTGGCCGTGACGGTTTATTTGTTCCGCACGGACGCCAAAGACTATTATCATTTGACCGAACAACAGGTTTTCGACAAGGCGCTCGAGTTGTATCGCAAGGCCATCGAGTTGGACCCGGACAATTTCGTGCTGTTCAGCGATTACGCCGAATCGTTTTACGGAACGAACCCGCCGCGCTGGGAAGCTGGACTGGCCGCCTGGAACGAGGCGCTAAAAATCGCCCACGACGACGTGGAACGGGAGGGAGTGTATATTCATCTGGCGCGCATCAACCTCAAACTAGGCCATTACGATGCGGCGCGCCGGAATCTGGACGCCGTGACCAATTCGATGTACGACGTCCTGAAAGGCCGCATCACGCGCAATCTCAACACGGCGCTCAGCAAGCCCGCGACCAATACCCCCGCGCGGCTCGGCCCGGCCAAATAGCGCGCCCCTTGGAATTTCAAATTTGAGATTTCATCCCGGCCCGAGGGTCGAGGTGCATTGCGGACAGCGTGTAGCCTGGAGGGGAATACTGGAGAAGCAAAACGGGCAATCCTTTTTCGCCGGCGGTTCTTCCTTGCGGGAAAATTTGTTAATGGTGCGAATGCAGATGAAGATCGTGAAGCTCACGATCAAGAAGGAAATGACCGCATTGAGGAAATCGCCATAATGGATCATCGGCGCGTGGGCCGCCTTGGCCGCGTCCTGGTTCGGAAAATCCCCCAAAATTATCACCCGATTGGACAAGTCTATTTTGCCTGTCAACAAACTGAGCGGGGGCATGATGACATTGGTGACCAGCGCATCGACGATCTTGCCAAAGGCGGCGCCGATGATCACGCCCACGGCGAGATCGATGACATTGCCGCGCATGGCGAAGTCCCGGAACTCCTTGAGCAACGGGTTGACATTTTTGATCGGTTTCCCGATCCGGTCCGCGAGGGAGGATTTGGATTCAGGTTGCATATTTTTTGCTTTATGTTGACACGAATTATCTGGGTTGTCAAAAGGGCGCGAGCAAAAACCGGGTGATATGTTCCAGTTCGCTGGGCCGGCTGGGATGGCCGGCTTCCAAATTGATTTCCAACGAAACCCCGATGCTCTGCCCGCCGCGGCCATCGGAACGAATCGCCTCGAAGCCGTAGCCGTAACTGGCCACCGCCCGCCAGGAGCCGGAACGCGACTGATAGCACAGCCCCAGGCCGGCGCCGGAATTAAAGTGGCCCGGCTGGGACATTTCCGGCACATAATCCATGGTGGCAATCGAGCCGATCGGATTCAGGCTCCATCTTTTGCGGGGGTCCAGGGGAATTGTGTATTGCCCGGTAAAACAGACAAAATCGCGCGCGCTCAGTTCGCCTTCAAAATAACCCGGAATAATCAGCGGGAACTCCGAGCCCATTGGCAGGTTCCCCCCCAACCGATAGGCGCTGAAACGATCCGCGTCCACGCTTGCGCCGGCGGTCAAATTGATGTCGAACCTCTGCTTCGATTTGGGCAGCGTGTAAATCAGCAGCGCCCGCCCCCAAAACAATTCCGAATTCGCGTTTAGAACGCGGTCACCGTCAAAACCGTAGGAGCCTGGATCGGTTCGATACTGTCCTTCGTACCAGGCGGACAGTTCCATCGCCACGTCGGGCCGCAACAGCGGTTCCCGCCCGCCCCAGCGCAACCCGGCGCGCCAATCGATGGTGGAGTGATCGTCGGGCAGCGCAAAAGCCCCACTGGTATCGTCACGCGCATAAACTGAATAATGCTCCTTGATCCGGAAAACCCCGTTTAGCGGAATTCTGCCGCCTGGATTGAAAAGATGATAAACGGAACCGGATATCTCCAAACTGTGTCCAAAAAAAGACTCCTCCGGCAGATATTTTCCCTGGTGAAATTCGTAATAGGTATCGGCGAACCCGCCGCCTGCCAAACCGAGGCCAAAATCGGTGTTTGGGCCCAGCAATCCGACAAAGCCCGTTTCAGAATCCAAATAAACCGGCGCCAGGGCCAGGCGGAACGTGACGTTGGTGTGGAAGAAATTCGGTTCATTTAGATAATAATAACCGTAGCCTTGAACAGGCGAGGCTCCCTGCAAGGGTTGGTCGAAGCCCACCTGGACCAACTCCCGCTTCTCCGGATCAATCTGCCCGAGGAGGGTGCCATGCACAAGCAAAGTGGCCACGACCAGGAGCAGCACTCTATGTGTTCGCATTCCTTTTTTTATATTTCACCGGCATCCTTTTGTCATTAGACATTTTGCCAAATCGGATTATTCTGCCGGCATGAAAGTGGGAAAGTTGCTGCACACGCGCTACCGCGTCAATGACTTGGAACGGACCGTCAAATTCTACAAGGACGTGCTGGGATTGGCCGAGTTGCGCCGGCACAAATCCCCGCGCGGCTCGGAGTTGGTTTTTATGCAGGCGGCGGACAGCCCGGAATTGATTGAGTTGTGCTCCTTTCCGGCCGCCGGTCCGGTGCAAGTGCAACCCGACTTGACCCACCTGGCTTTCGAAGTGGAAAGCCTGGACGGTTTTGGCCGGCGCCTTGCCTCGCTCGGCCTGAAATATTCCGACGGCCCAACGCGGCATCCCGACGGCGGGGGCTTCGCCTTTGTCGATGCGCCCGAAGGCTACGAAATTGAATTAATCGAGAAGCCAAAGAAGGCGAACTGATCGATGGCCGAAATCGCGCAACTGGCAGTGGATGAACACCGGCTGCAAAGCCAAATTGACGAGTTGGCGCTTATCTCCGAAAATGCGCCGCCCGTCGTAACCAGGATACTGTTTTCCGAGGCCGACTTGCGCGGACGGGCCTATGTCAGGAAGCTTGCTGAGGAGGCTGGACTGCATGTGCGGCAGGACGCCATCGGCAACATTTTCGCTCGATGGGCCGGCCAGAATCCCGATTTGCCCGCTGTTGCCACCGGCTCGCACATTGATGCCATTCCCAATGCGGGCAAGTTTGACGGCGTGGTGGGCGTGCTGGGGGCGCTGGAAGCCATTCGTGCCCTGCAACGCGCCGGCGTCCGTCCCCGGCGCTCCGTTGAGCTGATCGTGTTCACCGCGGAAGAGCCAACGCGCTTCGGCTTCGGTTGCATCGGCAGCCGCATGCTCGCGGGAACCCTTTCTCCCGAAAAGGCCGCGCTGTTAAAGGACCGCGATGGAACAAGCCTTGAAGCCTGGCGCAGGCAAGTGGGATGGGACAAAAGCGATTTAGGCTCGGTCCGCCTGGCGCAACATTGCTATTCAGCTTTTGTCGAACTGCACATCGAACAAGGTCCGCTCCTGGATAAAGAGAAGATTCCCATTGGGATTGTGGAAAAAATCGCCGCGCCCAGCGTGCTTCGCCTCGAATTGACCGGCGTGGGCGGCCATGCGGGCGCGGTGCTGATGCCGGAGCGCCACGATGCGCTGCTGGCGGGCGCCGAAATTGCCCTGGCCGTGGAAAAGGCGGCCCTGACGTCGGGCAGCGCCGATACGGTGGGGACCACCGGAGTCTTTCGCATCGAACCGGGCGCGGTCAACAGCGTCCCCTGCCAGGCTCATCTCGAGATTGACCTGCGCGACACCCAGGCCGCCACGCGGGATTCGGCCCTGGCCAAAATCGAGCGGTCCGTGCAGGAGATTTGCCGCCGCCGGGGCGTAACCGGCAACCTGGAGCGATTGGCAACCGATCCGCCGGTGATTTGCGATCCGAAATTGGTCAGTTTGATCGCCCAGACCTGTTCGACACTGGGCGTGGCGGCAAAACGAATGATCAGCCGCGCCTATCACGACTCCTCATTCATGGCGCAAGTTTGCCCGACGGCGATGATCTTCATTCCCTGCCGGGAGGGATACAGCCATCGCCCGGATGAATACTCTTCGCCGGAGCAGATCAAAACGGGCGTGGCCGTGCTGGCCAACACGCTCGCTTCGCTTTGCAACGCCGGCTAAACGCCGGCAACGGCCTCATTTATGAAAACAGACCTGACCACCAAAATTGTCCCAATAATTCAAGCGCACGTGGCGGAACAGCGCGAAACGATCCTTAGTTTCATGCGGGAGATATGCGCCATTCCCAGTGTGATGGGGCGGATTGGCGAGGTTGGGAAACGGGTCATGGAGGAAATGCGGCGGCTGGGATTTGAGGATATTCGCTTTGACAGGATGGGCAATGTCCTCGGCCGGATCGGGCGCGGCCCGAAAATTCTTCTTTACGATTCTCATCTCGACACGGTGGATGTCGGCGACAAGTCGGCGTGGGGCTGGGACCCGTTCCAGGGGAAAGTCGAGAAGGGAGTCCTCTATGCCCGAGGGGCCGGCGACGAGAAGCAGTCAACGCCCGGCATGCTCTACGGCCTGGCCCTGGCCAAGGAACTCGGCCTGCTGGACGGTTTCACGGTCTATTACTTCGGCAACATGGAGGAGGATTGCGACGGGCTGGCCTGCCAGGCATTGGTCGAACGCGAGGGCCTCCGACCGGACTATGTCGTTGTCGGCGAGCCGACGGAGATGAATGTGTACCGGGGCCACAAGGGGCGCGTGGAACTGAAAATGGTCGCCAAGGGACGTTCGATTCACGCCGCCTCCAACCAGCTCGGCGACAATGCGATTTACAAAATGACGCCGATTTTGGCCGGCATCGAACAACTCAACGACCGCCTGCATATTGATCCGTTTCTGGGCCAGGGCCGGATCACCGTCAGCAAAATCGAATGCCTGACCCCGTCCATCAATGCCGTCCCGGACGAATGCACCATCTACATTGACCGCCGGTTGACCTTCGGCGAGACGAAAGAGGAGGCCATCGCCCAGGTGGAAGCGCTTATTCCAAAGAACCAGCGCAGCCACATCAGCGTGCAAATGCTGCACTACGACACACCGAGTTACACCGGCTTCGTTTTTCCGGTGGAAAAATATTTCCCGGCCTGGGCGCTGGAAGAAGAGCATCCTTTCGTGCAAGCGGGCCTCAAGGCGGCGCAGCTGCTGTGGGGCGGAACGCCGAAGACCGGCAAGCTGAACTTCTCGACCAACGGGATTTATTGGATGGGCAAGGCCGGCATTCCGACCATCATCTTTGCGGCCGGCGACGAAACCACCGCCCACGGCGTGTTGGACCAAGTGCCGCTGGCCGATCTGGTGCGGGCCACGGAATTTTACGCGCTGCTGCCGGCGCTGCTTTAAGTCGTTACACGCTTACGTCAGGGTGTGATCAGTCGCACGGAAGGAAAAAAAGTTCGGACACGCCGGGGGTCGCGGGTGAGCACTGGGAGATGGGCGACATAGGCGTGCGCCCCGATAAAGAAGTCCGGCAGCGGACGCGACTTCCTGCCGCCCGCTCGCCGGTACTTTTCAAACGCTTTCCCGGCTTGAAAAGCAGCATTAAGCGGGAGCGGCAAGAACGTGAAGGCGGAGAGTCGGTTTTCCAATTCCTTTTGAGTGTCAAACTTGACGGCCAACTCGGCAAAAACAATGGCGTCATAGGCAACCGGTCCCTGGCTGGCCGCGCGCTCGATTTGAGCGCTGGACCACTGAAACCAATCAGGATCCTTGGTGAAAATGTCGGCGATGACACTGGTATCCGCCAGTATCATCCGCGTGTCAATCGCAGCCAGTCTTTAGTGCGACCTTTGATCTTGCCTCCGCGGAGCAAGGATGCCAGGACGCGTTTGCCGCGCGAATTTCCCACGGCTTTGACCACCAGCACCCCATCGGGTTGGTCCACCAACTCCACTTCAGCCTGCGCCAGCAGCCCGTGCTTGCGGCGCATCGCCGGAGGTATTGTGACCTGTCCTGTCCGTGTAATTTTCACTGCGATAATGTCGCCCGGAAAGGAGCGAATTGTCAATCGATTTTCAGGCAGGAGTGGTAGCGCGCAGGCTCATTGTTTGATGATCAATACGCTGCAATGCGCGTGGTCGCTGATGCGGTCGGCGGTGTCGCCCAAAAGCCGGCCCCACAATTCGGAATGGTCGCTGTGGCCAATGACAATCAGGTCGTAGCCGCCTTCCTTGGCGAAATTCACCATGACTTTAGCGGCGTGGCCCGAACGGCATTCGCAGGCGATTTCAATGCCTTGCAGCGTGGCCATTTCCGCCACTTCGCCTTTGCGCTCCTCAAAATAGTCGGCGGCGGCTTCGGCTTCGCCCTCCGCTTCGCCCGGCAAATCCGCGTGCTGCGGCAACGGCTGCCGCACCCACAGCGCAGTCAGTTGGGCGTTGTAATGTTTGGCGGCAACGGCGGCGCGTTCGAGGGCGGCCTTTCCGCCCTTTGAGCCGTCGTATCCCACCAGAATCTTTCTGAACATCGGCAGCATGATTTCCTCACTTTCCGGTTTGCGCCGGGTGGCGCGGGTTTTTGTGGTTGATCCGCTCGCTGTAAATCCTGCCCCATTCCACCATGGATTCAATTGTGGGCTGGAAAAACTTCTGCGCGATCAGCGTCGGCACAAACGCGCTGAGAATCACGACGGTGACGAGGATGGTGTATTGCCGCCCGTCAATGATTTTGTGCTGGAGGCCGAACAGCGAGGAGATGGTGCCGAAGGTCAGGCCGGTGGCCATCAACAGCGTGGTGTAATTGGCCTCGCGGTTGCGCATGCAGAACATTTTGGTGGACGGCCACACGCCGATGAATTTCGTCGCCAGTTTCAAGGCGAGCAACACCGCGATAATGCCGACGGCCGACCACAACGCGGGTAATGACACGAACAACCCCGCTTTGATGAAATAAAACGGCGTGAATATCGTAAAGGCGATGCTCCGCATGCGATGAACCAGTGTCTTGTCGCGCAAGAACACGCCCGCCACGACCAGGCCGACCAGATACGCGGGCAGCACGGCTTCACTTTTGGCCGTGTTGGCCAGACCGCCCAGGAAAAAGAGCACCAGGAAAATGAATTTCACCTCCGGTTCGCTGACGCGGGTGGCGCCGAGTTTGGTGATGATGAACTGTGTCCATTGCGGCATGAACCAGAGCATGACCGACATTACAACAACGAACACCAGCAGCCAGAGGTTGAAGTCGGCGAAGAGAGTGCCCAGCGCCAGAACCGTTCCAAAATCCGTGATAAAACACGCCGCCAGAATCGTCTTGCCCATCGGCGTCTGGCCCAGGCCGCCCTCGATCATCACCGCATAAACCACCGCCACCGAAGTTGTGGACAGGGCGATTCCTGCAATCTGCGCCTGGTGCAGGGGCCAGCCCAGAACGTATTGCGCGAACAACCAGACCCCTGCGAATGGAAGCGCAAAGGACACAAGGCCAATGGTCAGACTGGCGCGCAGATTGGCGCGCAGCGAGGCGGGGTCAATTTCCGCGCCCGCCAAAAATGTCAGCACACCGCTGCCCAGCATGGCGAGGAAATTTGTCCATTCCGTCGTTTTTAAGATATGATGCCCGCCGCCAAACGACATGTTGCCGACGGCCACGCCGACCAGGATTTCGATCAGCGCGACCGAAATGCCGGTGCGAATGGAGATGAGGCTGGCGGCGAAAGCCAGTCCCATCCAAATCGCCGCGATGAACCAGATGTTGTCCATTCCAGCTCCTTAAATCTCAGGCGGCGCTTCCACTTCCGGCCCGGCGCGATAATCAATGACCCTGGCTTTTTCCAATGTGATCAACCCCCCCTTCATCATTCCGTCGATCAAGGGCAGGAAGGCGTTGATTTTTTCCTCGCTGTCCACGATTTCGATGACCAAAGGCAAGTCAAACGAAAGCCGGAGGATTTTGGACGTGTGCATCCGGCTCGACTTGCCAAACCCCATCGGTCCGCGCAGCACCGTGGCGCCCGCCATGTGCATCTCGCGCGCTTTGAGGACAATGGCTTCGTAAAGCGGCTTGTGCTGCCAGCGGTCGCTTTCGCCAATGAAGATTCGCAACAGCATCGCATCATGAGGGAGGTGCATATTCAGGCTCCTTTGGTTGGGTTAATGATTTTCGCGACGACATGGCCGAGCCAGACGGCGGCCAGACATAAAACCACGCTTGATATCGTGTTGCCGGCGGCGTAAAGCCACTCTTCATCCCGCGCGAGATTCAGGGTTTGCAGGCTGAAGGAGGAGAAGGTGGTGTAGCCGCCGCAAATCCCGGTCATGAAAAAATTGCGCCCGGAGGGTCCGACGAGCCAGCGCCCTTCCGTTGAAGTCAGCGTCGCAAAAAGCCCGATGAGAAAACAGCCGCTCACATTGACGACCAGGGTCCCCCATGGGAATGATGAGCCGACGCGATTTGCGATGAGGCCGGAAAGCCAGAACCGAAAAACTCCTCCCGCTGCGCTTCCCACGGCGACCAAAATATAATTGAGCATAAAAAATTCCTGCCGACACATTGTCCGGCAGGAGTCATCAGCTCTGAAGACCCTTCAGGCGGTTTCCCCGCCCTGCGGCGAGACGGCAAACTCCATTGCCGCCGGTTTTCATCGCAGGAAAGGATTGGAATTGCAAGCCCTTTTGTTTGATTGGAAAGAATTCCTCCCCGGAAACTCTTTCGCGCCAATGCCGGCTCTGGGCAGAGGGGAAATGGCGGGAGTGGCGGGGCTCGAACCCGAAAAGGAGTCTTCGCCAATCTTCGCAAAAATGCGCAAAATGCCCGTCTTTATTGACGATTCTTCGCTTCCGGCCTTTTCCGGCCAAACCGCATTTGCGAAGAAAACCGAAGCCTTGCTGTCCCCCAATTGTCCCTAAAATCGCGCTGGCCGGGCCAATACGCTGGACGGCTCCATTAGTTAGTATTGACACAAGCAAACCGAGCGAGCAGGCGGGCGATAGTTTTGCCGCCAACACGCCCGAAAACAGCAGGCCGGGGTGAGGACAATTTGATCCACTGATCTTTTCAGACCACGCTGGCGGCATACAAAACCGTGTCCAAGCCACAGGTGGGGAACTTGATCGTCGTGCCAAGGCCGTGCCGGGGGAACTCCAAATTCCGCCGGCAGTTATCGCAAGGCCAGGTAAAAATTCCCGTGGCTTGTTTATTTGTCAGTTACGTCCACCTTACAATCCTCATGCCTTCTCCATCTCTGAAAGTGCCGGTAATTATTTGGACGAGATCGACGATTAGCAAAATGGCCAAAGAAATCCCGAATACCGCCGGTATGGGACGGAGCATGTCGCTAGTTCGTCTTTGGTTGACCGCATCCTTGATTGCTTGGACATCAGACGGCGACAGATTTACAGGATATGCGGCTCCTTCGTAGATTCTTTTTATTTCTAAAGCACCACGCAAATCTATTTCATACAGTTCATATCCTTGTTCACCATGCGAAATCCTAAAGTTTTCACGAATCCTCTCAGGGTCTGTGTTAAAGTAACTTTCATTGTATGCAACATGAGCGTCTGATTCCTCCCGCCAGATTGTTGTACAAATGAAGAATCCGATCACGGCCACGTACACGATACCCCACCGCCAGCGCCGGGCATAAAAGGCATGGGCACCGAAAGTGCCAAAAAGCAGGCAAAGCAAGAATGCCGGAAGAATTCGCCTATCAGTTTCCAAGCATGGCTCTTGAGGCGGTGGCCGTGCGGGGCGTGCAGGGGGCGGAATCGGCGGCGGGACTGGCACGGAAGCCGTGCAGTAAAGCCGAGTGGTTTGGCCGCATGTCGGACATTGAATTTCTGTCCCCACACCTTCGGCGGGGAATTCTAAATTCTGCCCACAGGAATCGCACTTGCAGGTCAAATATTTGACTTCATCGCTCATGGGCATTTTCCCTTTGCCGTTTTGGTTGGCTCTTATTTTCCCGTTTTTCCAGGCGGGAACGCTGGTGCAAGTCAAAGCCTTCCCGGATGGTTGTTTCAACTTCTTCCCCCGTCATGGTTTTGCGCCTCAGTAGTTCCTCAGCCAAATATTGAATGACAAACCAGTGCATCGGGCATTCGATCAGGTTTCTTGCTTTCGCTTCGAGGTATCGGATGACGTGCGGCAGTTCGCCTGTTGAATGTAATGTAAAAAGAATGTCCGCGATAGCATTCCGATCACTGACCGCATGATAACTCCGCACACTGCTTTGCCGATAGCGCCGCTGTGCGGCCTGCCCGGCGAGCAGAGACACAACATGGTCATGGAAGCGCCCGATGCGCGCGCCGCTTGGACTCGTGTGTTCCAACGAGCGGAAAGGCAAGCCGGTTTTCGTTAAAACATGGCCCGCACTGTTGTCCTTCTTGTTCGCAACAATGCTGGCCCTTTTGACTCGGAAATTGAAATGCCAGTCGGCGAAAGCGTGACCGGCTTCGTGGTAGGCTGTGGCCTGTTCATTTTCCATAAGGTCGTCAAGGGTTATTTTTTCAGGCACATAATCGTCCCGGCGAGGAAGAACACGGCGGCTCCGCCGATGAACATAGGCGTTTGCCGATGGTCTTGATCCTCAAACTTCTGCGCCCGTTCTGCCTGTTCCATCTGCCGTTCTGTGGCCGCGCTGGCTGAGAGGTCGTTATGATTGATTATGCCGGCGGCAATAAAGCCAGCGGCGATTGCGAAGAATAAGTATTTCACGCCACCAACTTGCAGTCCTCCTGCCCTTGGAATAACCGGCGGCACTGAATTGGCTCCTTTGAGCACCACTTGATACCCACAAGTGGGACAGGCACTCTGATGGAAAACTATTTCGGCGGGGAACTCCAAAGTCTGCCCGCAGTGACCGCAGGTGCAGGTCAAAAATTCCTGTGGCTCATTCATTTGTCATTCCTTCCATCTATCTCGCGCTCCAGCATTCCCGCCGGGGAGATTCCTTCGTCCTGCTCATGCTGGAGCATTTCGGCGTCGTGGTGGATCTCCTCATCAGTTTCCGTCTTCATTCCGTTAAGTTCACGATCTTTTCTACTTAATGTTTCTTCCCAGTGTTTAACACCAGCATCGTGATCGCTTCGGGCGCTATAGCTAGACCCGGAATTCTGATAATAGTCAGGTTCGCTATGCCCCATGTTTTTGAAAAAACCACAAGAAACCATCTCGATTCCCAGCGCCGCAATGACGAAAAGAATGAAACTAAGACCAATCTTAAATTCGACAGAAAGGGGCATCCCGGTGCCGGTCTGAACGACCGGTTGCGCGGAAGTTTGGGTGCGCTTGGACTTTAAGATGCCCTCAAACTCATCAGCCATTGATTGAGGGGCTGGTGTGGGGTGGTGGTGTGTGTCTTTGAGCGGCGTTTGCTCACCACAGGTTCGGCAGCCGGGGTTTCCGGTTGCTCGCCATTTCGGATGTTTGCATTTTTTCTTTGCATATCCATCCGATTATTCGCAAAAATGCCCCCTTGCCAACGAGTCTATAATCCGATGGACAAAAGACTCGCCTTCAAAGACGTTTTGAACCTCTCCGGGCCTTCGAGAGCCGGGAACGATCCGTTTCGTCCGGCGTTGTTTCGCCGTTTTCTGTGCGGTACTGCTTCAATCGTATCAAATCAAGGAGTTCAAGTTGACGCCACGGGTAGGATTTCGTGCGATGGCCCGTTCGGGGCGTGCGTAGGACTCCCAACCGTTGCCGCTCAACGCGAATGATTTCCTTGAACTCTTTCGCCAAAGCATCGTCGCTTTGGCGCAGATCAAACGATTGGTGAGCCAGGATCGTTTCATTCGGCCACGGTTGGTGGGCAGTGCGCCAGATATAGGGAATAAGGTTGCCGTCCGGCATGGGCCAACGCTGCGCCAGTTCTTCCATCTGTTGCGGGGTCAACGCACACCAAGGCTTTCCGAACTCGAATTGCGCCTCTTTGCCGGGTTCCTTAACTCTTGCGAGCCTTTCGTACTCAAACGCGCTACGCTCAAAGCGATAACGGAAAAGCACCGAGAATTGCCTTGCGACACGATGCTCATGTCCATTTATGGTGATGGTGTCCATCACGATGCGACTGTTCCAAAGTTCGCCGCCTTTCAACCGCCACCACCACATGAAGCCGTGTTGTCTCAAAATCGCTTTGTGTTCTTCCAACGACTTCGCCGATTCGAGCCCGACGTATGGGAATGGCGGTTCTTTTGATGCCATGAGCGAATCCCATTGGAATTCGCGGTAAGCATCCGCGAATTTTTCCGGCGATAGTCCCGCCTCTTGTTGTAACATTCTCGCCCTTTCAAGATTGGCCGCATACTGGACGATTGCGGCGCTAGGCATCTCTGGCGGGCGCTTTCGAGATTGCTGGAAACGCTCGATCATCCCCTTGATTTCTGCATCTGAAAGGCCGTGGCCGGTCAACGATTCTCGATATTTGTCTGCATCGGCGATTTTTGCGAATAGCCGAGCCTCCTGATAGCGGTCAACCGCCACAAAAAATTCTTTTTCACCTATATTTGACTCGCTGATAATCCTTCTCTGCTCCCTCCCGATTTCACGAATCTGTGATAGGATAGTGACGAGAGCCTCGTTTTTCACGCCGCGCTCGCTTCTGCCAATTGGACAACGTTTGGCTTTGTTTCCGGGTTGACGGCGAACCACTTCCGGGCTTCGGCTTCGGTGACAAGCTGGCGATAGTGCTTGAAGATCATTTGCGGGGAATTGCCCGCTTCCAAGGCCACTTGCGCGGCATTTCTAATTGACGCAAGGCGGTACGAGCAAAATGAATGGCGCAAACCGTTGTGCTTCCAAACGAATTTGGCCGTGTTGCCGCGCTCACGGCGGACACGGTTCATTTCCTCAACAAGTTTTGGAATCTGGTTCCACCAGGATTCAAACCCGGTGACTTTGCCCGCCGGCTTGGCATACGGGGCAAGCCATGCGGCAAGATTGTCCGTAATGGGGGCGAGTCTGCGGGCAGCCGTCTTCGCTTTGCTCGCCTTAATTTCAATGTACCGCTCCGCCAGATTGACTTCGCTCCAATCGAGCCTTCCCAGTTCTGCGGATCGCAACCCGGCCAGACCGCCGATGGCCAGCCAAGGCACCATTTCCTCGCGGGAGGTGTTGAGGATTTCGGCGAATTCGGCAGGGGTGAAAATTTCAATTTCGCTGTTGTCGGCCTTGGCTTGCTGGACGGCTTCAACTTCTTCAATGGAATCTTTGGGCAGGTAACGCCGGGCAGAGCCAAACCGAAAGAGTGAGCCAATCGCCCGCACGTAGTTTTGCTTTGTGCGCCCGCTGGCCTTCATGGCGTCCAGCCAGGCTTGCAGCATGGAACTGGACACGCCGCCGATGTTCATTGCGAACGCATCGGCAAACCGGCCCAGACGGCTGTCCAAGTCTCGTAAATGGACTTCTGAGAGCTTGGCGGCCCGCTTGGTTGCCAGCATTTCGTCAACGACTTCCCGGACTGTGCGTTTTTCGAGAGAGGCGGGGTTGCGCTTCTTGAAAAAATCCACCGCTTCTTTAAGCGTGGCGCCTTCTGGCAGTCTTTTGACGGCGGAAACGTATTCGAGCACCGCCACATTCAAAGGCACGTCCAAGGGGCGCAAATGGGCCACCGCTTGCACATAAATGGTTCTGTCGGTGGAAGTTAGCCGGAGCACTTCATTTTCGCCGTTGGCCAGCTTTGTGGCCACCAGTTCGGCCTCGCGCTTGGCTTCGCCCATATCGGCGAAGCGCACTTTCTTGCGCTGGTTGCCATCGTAATAGACCAGGGTGAATTGAGGATAGACCTTATCGGCAACACGGTTTGCGCCGGAATAAATTTTCACGGTGACGTTGCCGCGCTTGATTTCCACGGGTTTGTGGCGGACTGAGGTAAGCTTCGCTTTCATGCGTGAAATTGTCCCTAAACTGTCCCCTAAAGTCAAGCACTATTCGCATTCCCTCGCAAATAGTGGCGGGAGTGGCGGGGCTCGAACCCGTAACCTCTGCCGTGACAGGGCAGCGCTCTAACCAATTGAGCTACACCCCCGCATGGGGGAGGAAAACATTATTGAAACTTTCCCCGTTCGTCAATGTTCAACCTTAAAAGAGGCGATTCGGGCAGCAGACGCCAAGGAGGTGGGGGTGGGGAACCCCGCTGAAGAAACGTACCGCTACCCGAATCAAATCCGCTACTAATCTAAAGAACTGTGCGGAGAAGTCAACGCTTAAAACTACACAAAACCAAGTTTAAAACCACCTGGCGCGCAAACCTGAAAAACACTGAAAAATCCCGTAGCACAATACTTATGACATCGGACGTTCCACCGAAAAGGTTTACCATGTCTGCACGGAATCAGCCTCGAAGATGTTCTCCAGCAATGCTTTATAATCCGGCTGAGCCTGGGTCAAATCCGCCACAATGGTCTGGTTTTCTTCATCACGCTTTTGCTCTGTAATGATTTCCCTCGCAAGCGCATCGTCGGGCCGGGTGAGTATGTGCAATAATAATCGCATGGCTAAAAACGGATGACGTATGTTTGCGCAGCCGCGAGGGCGGCAAGTTGCGCGTCGGAGATTTCCCGGAACGGCGCGGCGGGCCGGCCCAATTCCCGCAACGCCGCGACATTTTGTTGCACATAGACGTCCTGGCCGGATTCCGACAGAATCGGCCAATGCCGCGCGTAGCCTTCCTCCTCCAGCAACAGGCCGGGCGTTTCACCCAATGCCGCCACCGCGTCGCCGCGCAGGTACACCGTGATGTCCGCCTTCTTCCACGCGGCCACGCCCGCCGCAATGCGCACGGCTTCCGCGGGACGCGGACTGGTCCGGGGATCGCCTGTGACAATAAACAGCACACGGGATTTCATGGTGTCAATTGAAGCTGACGAACCGGTCGGTGGCGGCGATCAGATCGCTGACCACGGCCAGGCCGGCAAAGACAGCCTTATCGTTGACAGGCAGGCCGCGGCGTTGCGCGGCGTAGGCGCAGGCATAAAGCTTGAGTCCGCGGGCGGCCAGGGCTTGCAGTTGCGGGCGGCTGACGCCGTGGACGGCGTCATCGACGCAGTAAAGATAGACATCCACCCCTTCGTTCAAGGCCGCTTCCGCCAGGCAAAGGCCGTGTTTGAAGCCGGGCTGATCGGGATGGGTGGAGAGCAGCACGCCAAGTTTTTTGCCGCGCAACGACATGATGAGAGGGTAGGCTGGCCGCGCCTGCCTGTCAAAGGGCGCCTGCACAAATCCCGCACAGGGTTTTGCTTTACGGGGGGCCTCCCCTGCCCTAGTCTCGGCTGATGGTCTTACTGGAATCAAACAAGCTTTTTTGTGATCTTGGGCGGGCCGATCTGGAAAGGCTGCGTGAGGTGACCCGTGAGCTGAACTTCGCCGCCAATCAAATCATTTTCAAGGAAGGCGACGCCGGGGACGGGGTTTATTTTGTCAAGGATGGGCTGGTGCAAATTCAGGCGGTGATGGCACACGGCGAATCGAAGGCGCTGGGCCGCATCCCGCCCGGCGAACTTTTTGGCGAGATGGCGGTGTTGGACAATCAACCACGGTCGGCCACCGCGATGGCGGAGGAACCCACCACGGTCTATTTCATCGGACGGGGCGAGTTGGATCAGCTTCTGGACCACACGCCCATGCTGGCCGCAGTCCTGGTGCGCGAAGTCAGCCTGCGTTTGCGCCAATTCACCCGGCAATACGTCCGCGAAGTGCTGGAGGCGGAACGGCTGGGCCTGGTCGGGCGCTTTGCCAGTTCCATCGTGCATGATCTCAAGAATCCGCTCAATATCATCGGCATCTCGGCTGACATGGCCGCGATGCCGACCGCCACGCCGGAGTCGCGCCAGACTTCGACGGTCCGGATCCGCAAACAAGTCGAACGCATCAGCATCATGGTCAACGAGCTGCTCGAGTTTACGCAAGGCTCGCATACCAACGTCGTCATGGCGTTGATCGGTTACAAATCGTACGTTGAACAGCTTATCGACGAAATCCGGCCCGAGATCGCCATAAAATCGGTCACGCTCGAGTACCTGAATCCGCCCCCGTCCGTGGTGGTGCGCATCGATCCCCAGCGCCTCTCCCGCGTCTTTCATAATTTGATCGCCAACGCGGCGGATGCCATGACAACAGGCGGCACGGTCAAGTTGAGTTTTTGCGTAAACGAGAAGGAAATAATCACGCGTTTGCAAGACACGGGCAAGGGCATCGCGCCGGAGATCATGGACCGCCTTTTCCAGGCCTTCGCCACTTATGGCAAATCCAACGGCACCGGCTTGGGCCTCTCCATTTGCAAAAAGATCGTGCATGATCATCACGGGCGGATGCAGGCGCGCAACGTGCCGGGGGGCGGGGCGCTCTTTGAATTCTCACTGCCCCTCCCCACTTGAGAGAAGCCGTTGCGGAGTTGCAATGAACCGCATTCGATTGTTGCCGGAGCAAGTGGCCAACCAAATCGCCGCCGGCGAAGTGGTCGAACGGCCGGCCAGCGTGGTCAAGGAATTGGTTGAAAATTCCCTGGACGCCGACGCGGCCCGGCTGACAATCGAGATACAGGCCGGCGGACGCAGCCTGGTTCGGGTCACTGATGACGGCTTGGGCATGAGCCGGGACGATGCGTTGCTTTGCCTGGAACGCCACGCCACCAGCAAAATAGTCCGCGCGGAGGATTTGAGTTCCATCGCCACGCTAGGTTTCCGCGGCGAAGCCCTGCCCAGCATCGCCAGCGTCAGCCGTTTCACCCTGACCACGCGGGAGCGGGGCGACGACAGTCCGGAAGGCACGCAGATCGTGATCAACGGCGGGAAAATCCTGGCCGTCAAGGCCGGCGGCGGCCCGCCCGGCACGACGGTGGAAGTCCGCCAGCTTTTTTTCAATTTGCCGGCCCGCCGCAAATTTCTGCGCAGCGAAGAGACAGAATCGGCCCACATTCAGCATTACCTCACCCTGGCGGCACTGGCGTTTCCCGCCGTGGCTATCGAGTTCGTGAAAGACTCCCGCCTGGTCTGGCAATTGCCCGCCGTCAAAACCGCGGACAAATGGCTGGCCGTCCGCGAGCGGTTGCGCTCCCTGCAAGGAGGCGATGAGAAACTGTTGGCCGTCGATTTTTCCGCCCAATTTCCGCCGGTCATTGAGGAGGACGAATCGGAGACGGCCGCCGCGCCGGGGTCTTTTGCCTTTTGGGGGCTGATCGGCGCGCCGGGTGTGTCCAGATCGACGCGGCAGGACCAGCGCGTATTTGTCAACCGGCGGCCCGTGGAAAACCGCGGCATAAATTTCGCCCTGCTCGAAGGCTATCATACTGCGCTGATGAAAGGGCGCTATCCGGTGTGCTGCCTGTTTGTGGAGGTGGATGCCGCCGAGGTGGACGTGAACATACATCCCGCGAAACGCGAGGTGAAGTTTCATCGCGAGAAAGCCGTGCGCCAATGGATCGGCCAGGCGGTGCGCGAGACCCTGCTGAAATTCCACGCTCCCGCTCCCGCAGCCAGGCCCGCCCCCATCACGCCGCCCACACCCGCGCCGCAGGCACTCTTGTCTCCTCCCGCGCCTGCGCCGCAGCGCCAGCCGGGGGATTTGCTGAATTGGCCGGTATCACCGGCGCCGATTGTGCCGATTGCCCAAAAGGCCCCCCCCGCGAGCCAGCAGCCTTTACCGATCCAAGTCCCCGACCAACCCGTCTCGTCCCATCCATCGGCCCTGCTTCAAGTCCCGTTGCGCCTGGTTGGGGTGATTGGCAGGCTCTACGTGGTGCTCGAATCCGACCGCGGCCTGGTGCTCCTGGACCAACATGCCGCCCACGAGCGGATTCTTTTTGAACAAATGATGCGCCGTCTCGAAGGCAGCGGCCCCTCGCCTTCCCAACGGCTGCTGCTGCCCGAAACCATCGAGCTTTCCGCGCGCGACGCCCAGTTTCTCCGCGAACAACTTCCGACGCTGACCCGCCTTGGGGTGGGCCTGAGCGAATTTGGGGAGCGCACTTTTTTGCTGGACGCGCTGCCGCCGTTTGTCAAAGCCAGCCAGCCGCGCCGTTTCATCTTGGAACTGGCCGATGAACTAAAAGCCGCCGGGCAGGAGGTCAACGCCCTTCGTTTGGGTGAAGCGGTTGTGGCCAAGACCGTTTGCCGCCATGCCGTCAAAGCCAATGATCCGCTGGCCGGACCGGAATTGGAGAATCTGATTGAAGACCTGCGTCATTGCGTCATGCCCTACACCTGTCCGCATGGCCGCCCGACGCTGATCGAAATGAACTTCCGCGAACTCGAAAAGAAATTCGGCCGCACCCAATGACCGGTGATGCCTTTCGGCTTGAAGACGGAGGAGAGTTTACGCGGTTTATCGAGGGGTCTTGATTTCCGTGTAAAGCCAGGCGCGGGCGTGGTTCCAGTAATTCTTGACCGTGCGTTCGGAGAGGCCCAGGGCCTGGGCGACTTCCACGTTGGTCATGCCCACAAAATAACGCAGTTTGACCACATCCGCCTGCACGGCATGGGTGGCGGCAAGTCTGTCGAGGGCGTCATTGACTGCCAGCAACTGGTCGTCGTCACCCGGCGCGGCAATTTCCAGACCGTCCAGATCCACGCGTTGGTTGTCTCCTCCGTGCCGTTGGGCGTGTTTGCGGCGGAATTTGTCAATAAGAATACGGCGCATGGCCTCGGCCGCGGCGGAGAAAAAATGGGCGCGATTGGCAAATTGCTGATTGTCATGTCCGACCAGACGCAGCCAGGCCTCATGCACCAGCGCGGTGGCCTGCAACGTCTGGTTGGGGGCTTCATTGGCCATTTTGGATCCCGCCAGTTTGCGCAACTCGCCGTACACCAGCGGCAGCAATTCGTCAGCGGCCTTCGGGTCGCCCTGGTCAATGGCGGTGAGAATACGAGTAACGTCGCTCAACCAGCCCACGTTACCAGATTCCGAGGCGTTGCGCCAGTGCTGTGGTTGAAGGGGACGCCGGTTCCCCGGCACCCCCCCGGCCCAGACGCCGGCGGGTATTTTTCCCACCGGGATGTTCACTTTCAATCGCGCACTATCGACCTGCCTTAGAAGCCGCAGCCCTCCACGGTGATATCGTAGGTGATGTCCTCGTTGACGATGGGTGTGCCGCCTACGGTGACAACTCCGTCAAAGTGGATCGTGTGTCTCCCTGGCGAAAGCGGGGAAAGCATCAAATACACGCCTTCCGCCACCGCCGGATAGACCGTGAACCCCCCGGGAATGCACGTTTCACCAAAGAAACCCGCCAGCACGTTGTCCTGATCCGCCGTGGTGTAGCTGAACGGCGGCGATAGCACCAGATACTCGGTGGTGGCCGGGTTGGCCAAACCGGCGACCGCAACTCCATCAATGGTGCAGGTGGTCGCTGTGACGTAACTCCACTCTCCCGCAACCTCCGCCGCCAGTTGATCCGCCGTATTTGTCGTGAAGGAGGATATGGGGCAGGTGGTGTTATCATCGTAGTTGGCCAGAATTGTGAAAAACAGGGGCGTCCCGGCGCTGACGGTGACGTGATTGGTCCCGGTGGTGACACCGCCAATTATGGGTAAATAAACTCCGTTCAGGAACCGAACGCTGCCGGCGGTTCCGCTGCAGATGCCCGGACCACCGACCAGCTCCAAATGGTTCGTAGATTGGCCCAGGCTCCACTGCCACCACTTGGCCGACCATTCCTCGTAGCTGAGTCCATAAGGCAGGGACGACGGCGGGAGGACCTCCGCTGCCGGGGCCGACGCCGTAATCGCCAGCAGCATGAGACCCGCCAGAGCCGCCGCGAATTGGCCGGACCGGGGCATTACGTTTATGAATTTAGGTTGATTCTTCATTTTTTGATCTTTCTGTTTAGGCGCAATGCCGTATAGGAATTCAGACATAAATGGTTCCAACCGAGTAACGGACCGCGCCTTTGCGGCAAGTGTTTTTTCGCAGCCGGGGCCAACTGCTCACTGGCTGGCGCAACCGCCTCGG
>JBEKDI010000009.1:0-79114 GCA_050014435.1 Verrucomicrobiota bacterium
CTTTAATCTCCTCAAAAGGGAGAAAACCAAAAAGCGCGGCATCCGTGGCAAACAACTCAATGCCAGTTGGGATCACGCCTATTTACTGCGATTGCTCGGAATTTAAATGCGTTTGCCCTGCCCACGGGCTGGATGCCCATGCGGTTGTAGGCGGGGACGGCCGCGTTTTGCCAGTAGTCGCTGACCAGCTTTTGTTGCTGCTCTGATTTGGTGCTGTAAACCCGCAGTTCGTAATACTGCGGTTGGCCGGCGCCCGCCGCGACAGCATGGGTGGAAATCAACGCCAAGGCGACCGCGCTGACCAGTGGTGACAGCCTGAGGGTGGTTTGGAAGAAAGTTTGCGAGTTCATGATGAGCTGTGTCTGAAAGATATTACGTTCGGTTGATTGGTAATCCCGGCCGGGTGGCGGAGTCAATCGCAGAGATGCCGAATTCTTGTGCACAGGCGGAGAGGCCCAAAAGCTTCCGCCGCTAAACGACGTTCACCTGGACGCTGCTCTCAATGATGCCCGCGCTGATGGCGTAGCGGGCACTCAGCCGAGTTGAGATTTCATGAGATTGGACTCATTGCGTCCGGGCACAAAACTTCGACCAGATTGACCCGGCCAACTGGACCACGCTAAGAGTGGTCTGCCATTCCCACGGTCCCCCAATTTGGTCTGCCGCAACCCGCTCAGTGTTTGATTGGCTTCCGAACGTGTGCTCTTGGGAGTCACTTCCGATGTGAACAGGTTTTTCATTGTGATATTGAGGGCTCGGGCCATCGGTTTCTCTCAGGGAATGGCAGCGCGCGACATTCTGTTACGTTTTCGTGCGGCGAAATCCACCCATGCAATAGACGACGAGGCATATTACCAGAATCAAACCAACGCCGCTGCCGCCTATAGCAGGACCGCCCAAGTAAAACCCGCCCCCGCCGAACACCAGAAGAAGAACAAGCAGAATAAGTATTAGATTCATGGCTATAGAGTAACGCACCTCCGCAAGGTTACCATGGGGTCTTTCCCCCATGCTTGGGACAGTTCGATAAGGCATTGGGACAAAGCGCCGACGCCACCTGGCGTTGAGACTGAAAGCAGAACTCTAAATGGAAATCTGCCGCCCAATCTCGACCACGGCATCCGAAGGCAGGCGGAAATAATCACTCAAATGCACGGAATTGCGCTGCATCACTTCAAAACATGCTGCAATCCATTTCGGCAATCCCTTGCCATCATCGCGGGAAAGAACGGTCTCGTGGCCAACGTAATAAGTGATGTCAGAAAGGTCGATGCCACAACCCCGCTCATGGGCTTGCCGCAGGAGCGCCGGGATATCAGGCCGTTCCATGAATCCATAGCGGGCCGACACTCGCCAGAACTGAGGGGCGACTTCCATCATCGTGAGGCGTTGGGCATCGTTGACCCACGGAGCAGACTCCGTCTCAACCGTGAGCACGAACAGGCGTTCGTGCAGTGACCGGCTGTGGCTGAGGTGCCAGACCATCACGGGAGGCACATCCAGTTTGGTGCGCGTCAGAAAGACAGCCGTTCCCGGCACCCGGGGAATTTTTCTTTGCGCAATATCCGCCATGAATTCGCCGATTTGAACCAGCCCTTCGTGAAGCCGGTCGGATACTGCCCTGGCTCCCCGGTGCCAGATGAGCATCATGCCATAAGCCAATGCCGCCAGGAGGAGAGGGACGTATCCACCGGACGCAATCTTCGAGGAATTGGCGGCAAAAAAAACCATGTCAATGGTAATGAACACGCCGGCAATCCCGCCGGCCCGAAGGACGCTCCAACCCCAGATTTCGCGCATGGCGACAAAGAGCAGCGCGGAAGTGGCGAGCATGGTGGCAGAAACGGCAATGCCATATGCCGCCGCCAGATTGTCCGACTTGCCAAAGGCAAGCGCCAGACCGCAAGTGACCACCATGAGCGTCCAGTTGACGGCTCCGACATAAATTTGGCCGTAGCCCTCGGCCGAGGTCTGGGTGATTCTCAATCGCGGCATCCAGCCAAGCCGGATGGCCTGACGCGTCATCGAAAACGCGCCGGTAATGATCGACTGGCTGGCGATGATGGTGGCAATCGTCGCCAGCACAACCAGCGGAATGAGCAAAGCTGAGGGACAGAGCCGGTAGAAAATATTGTCGGACGTTGGCGCGCCTTCCAGGACCAGGGCGGCCTGGCCCGCATAGTTCAGGACGAGGCTTGGAAAGACGAGGGCCGACCAGGCCAGGCGGATGGGTCGCGCGCCGAATTGTCCCATGTCCGCATAAAGCGCCTCCGCACCTGTCACGCAAAGAAAGACGCCGCCCAGCACCAGAAATCCCGCCATCCCCCCCGAGTGCAGATAGGCAATCCCATACATCGGATTGATCGCAAGCAGAACCGTTGGATGCCGCGAAATTCCCCAAATACCCAGAAGGGCAATCGTTACGAACCAAGCCAGCATGATGGGGCCGAATGCCCGGCCGATTCGTGCTGTTCCCTGGGACTGAATTAAAAACAGGGCGACGAGAATCACCATTGCGGAGGGAAGAACATAGGGTGAGAACAAAGGCGCGACGATGTTTAACCCTTCCACCGCCGACAGCACGGAAATGGCGGGGGTGACGGCCCCATCGCCGTAAATCAGCGCGGCGCCCAGGAGGCCGAGCGCGACGATGACGGGCCGTGGCTTAAGTTTGACACCGAGCAGCGACATAAGGGCGAGGATGCCTCCCTGGCCATCGTTGTCGATGCGCATGGCAAACGAAACATATTTGACGGTCGTTACGATGATCAAGGTCCAGATGACGAGCGACAGAGTCCCGAGTATTACGGCGCGGTCAGGTTTTCCGCCGGTGAGGGCAAGAACTGTTTTCAAGGTGTAGAGCGGACTCGTTCCGATATCGCCGAAAACCACACCCAATGCAGAAAGGCTCAACACTTGGAGGCTCGAGCTGTTTACAGGCCGGTTTCCAGTTTTAGGAATCATGTCAGATTGAGAGAATCGTCAGGTCGTCAGGGCGAGAAGGATGTCGGCATACCAGGCGCAGTTCAGCCCGAGCGATTCATCGAGTTGCAAATCGCGGCTGCCCATGTCCATGCGTGAGGAATGCACGCCGAGCAGTTTCCAGGGCAGTTGCGCATCGGTGGACGGGCTGTGCATCACCACCGGCGCTCCACTGGTTCCGCGGTGCGTTCGCGCATCGGTGAGAAAGTAGCCCAAGCCTTGGAAGCGCAACCAGAAGGACGAGGCGATAACCGCCTGCCTCACCACGGGCAGATGGTGCAGCGCATCATGGAAGCCGAGCGGGAAGCCGACAATTAGCACGGGAGCGCCGACCTCCACCTCATGAAGCGCCCGCTGCAGATGCCTCGGCGTGAAACACCGCAGCACCATCGCGGGAGGCAGCGCGGCGCGCCGCAGTTCGATCACGGCCACGTCAATCTCACCCCCACTATCCTTTCCCTGGCGCCAGATACTCTTGCCATCGAGGTAGAGCGGCACAGACAGATTAATCGAACAGGTGAGGTTCTTGTCGTCGGTGTGAAGCTCGATCTCGATGCGGTTGGGAAAGTGCTTGCTCGGCTTGTCGATCACCACATGCCGGCTTGTCACAAGAAACAGCCGGCCATCGCGTTCGAAGAAGAAGCCGCTCGAAGCGGTGAGCGGACGCTTATCGTCGAACGTCGCGACCCGGACCGTGGTCAGAAGCAACGGCTCAATCATAAGCGTCTTTACTCATCCAGATGACAATCTGCATTCCGCCCCTGTGGGGTTCAAGGAGATTTGCCTTTCGAGCGCGGAAAGATTGGCATGGTGAAATCCACGGTAGGGGAACACCCCATTGTGCGCGCAGCATTTGCCGCCTACTGTGCGGCATGTGAAAATGTTATGATTGCACGAATAATGCCGCCCATGTTTGCCGCCGCCGGCTACTCTGTGATATATCTCTTTGAAGGCGGAGGCCCTTTCGGAGCCATCGTCATCTTCATCATAGCCCACAAATGCTGGGTAAATGAGTTTCGGCAAAGAAACTACTCAATTCACGATTATGAAACACGATCGTGACCACTCGCGCCCGTTCGCTTCGAATACTGCGGGATGTGAGAACCCGCAAGGAAGGCCGGGATGGAAATCATTGTCTGGGCAGCAGCACGCGCCCGCAAAGCTGGCTCTCGCCGACGGGGCCGTAGAAGCGGGAGTCCTTGCTGAGACGCCGGTTGTCACCCATGACGAAGTATTGCCCATGACCCAGGCGAAATTGCGTTATTCTGGTCATCGGATAGGTTTTCGTTCCCGCCTTGAGGTAGGGCTCGGCCAGTTCGCGGTGATTGATCTCGACCCAGCCGCGTTGGATGCTGACCGTTTCTCCGGGCAGGCCGATGATCCGTTTGACGGCTTGCCCGCCCAGACCGTCGTTGACCACGACGACGTCGCGACGTCGATAGTCGCTCACGCCGGCGCGCATCACGTATTCGCCACCGGGACGCAGGTTTGGGGTCATGCTGATGCCCTCCACAACGACCATTCCCATGCCGTATTGGCGCATGCTGAGAATGACCAGGCTTGTCCCAAAGATGAGCAGGAGTAATTGAAATGACCTTGAGGCGTGCATTGCCACCTTATCTGCTTACGGCGATTTGGTTTTGGATCGGTTTTCCGACCACGCTCTAGCTCAACAATGAATGCGGTCTCAATAACGCCGCCAGTATGACACTTTTCCCATGGCCGGTCAAGCCTTTTTCCCCTTTTTCCAGATGCGGCTGACACAAGCTGAATTGCGCCTCAGGCCAGAACCAGCAAATGAATGTCGTCGGGCAGGTTGTCGGAGATCTCGCGAATAATGCTGCCGCGCAGCAGGTTGACCAAGCCGCGGCGTTCCGGCGCGCCCAAGATGAGGTAGGACGCGCCCATTGTGGCCGTGATGTCCACAATGGTGTCCGCAACCGAATCGCTCACCGCGTAACACGGATAGACCGGGTGTCCCTCCGCCTTGTCTCTTGCATGAAGAAAAATCTCGCGCGCCTCCTCGTCCTCCTGCCATTTCCGCTTGTAGTCCTGGGCCGTCAAAACAGGCAGGGTGCGGATGTAGAGCAGATAAAGGGGGCGACTCGTTTGCCTGGCCTCATCGATGGCAAAATCCAGCGTCCTGCCCAAACCGCGAATGGCGCACATCATCGGCGGTCCGGTGGCCTCTTGCGGTTTATAGGTGAATGTGGTGATCGGATTTGCCGGTTTGGACCCTGCGGCCAGGGCGGCTGCGGCGATGGCGGCCGCCCTCGATCGCTGGGCATATTCGGCGGCCAAACCGCGCAATAGCAAGCCGATCAGAAGCACGGTTCCAGCGAAGAGGCGGGCATCGGGCTTGTCCCAAAGGAGCGAAATCTCGATGAAAAGCATGATGAGGAACGTGAAAAACATCAGTGTGCGCTCCCAAGTTCCAAGGCCCAGCTTGCGATCAGTGCTGGAAGCGCCAAGATTGGTGGCAATCGCCCCCACCACTCCCACGGCGTAAAGATCCGCCAGACCGCTCATGTCTTTTACAACCACCACCAATATAATCGGAATGACTGTCGCCACCATCAGCCCCAAGCTGGGCACGCCGAACTGGTTTAGCTTTTGAAACCGCGGCGGCAGCTCGCCGTCCCGCGACATGAGGAAGGAGATGGCGATCAAATCCACGATGGCGGTGTTGACCGCCGAAAGCAGAAGAAAACCGAAAACATAGGCCACCAAAACGCCCGTCACCAAGCCGGCAGTGTGTCCCAGCGCGCCGCCTACAAACATCTGGCCCATGTAGCGCAGCATGTAATCGCGCACACCGTTCGCCCCAGGCGCATTGACGTCAGGATTGTTCGGGTCGGTGGCGTCAATCGTCAGATTGGGAAGCGCATGTATCGCCAGGCTCAGCAATGCCGTGAACAGGCACACCTCCAACATGACCCACAGAATGGCGGGTGTGGATGTTCTTGAAACATTGGGATTGGCGTCGGTGCATCCCTTGTTGAGTTTCATCACGCCCGTCGCATTGGCGATGGCCTCCACGCCGGACAAGGCAAGCACCACACCGACAAACCCTTTCCAGTTTTTGGCAAAGCCGCCGGTCAAGGGTTGCAAGTGATGCACCGCCACGCCCAGGTGCGGAATGGAAAAAGCCGCCAAAATCAACACCACCGCTGCCGCTGGCACCGAAATCAGGAACGCCAGACCGCCCGTATGCCGGGGACCCAAGAGATTCAACGCCCCGATTACGGCGATCGAAAGGGCCGCCCAAATTTCCGGATGCGGAAATTTCATGTAATCGAACGCTGAGAGGGCACTGATGGCCGCCGTCACGATGTAATCGGCGATGAGGAGGAACGCGCCCACAATGGAGACAATCTCGGACCGATGCCGCACACTGGCATAGACTCCGCCGCCGTCGGGGTAATGCCGGCAAATGACCATGTAATTGAGGCCCACCAAGGCGGTGAGCACGCACATGGCCGCGATGAGCCAGAACGAGCCGTATCCGCCCACGGCGAAGGCTAGGCCGATGACGTAGGCTTTGCTGGTGCCCCAATCCCCGTAGAGAATGGCGGCGGCCCGGGGCGAATCCACATTGCGGGGCCGGCGGGTGGTGCTGGGTGCGATCATCAGGAGGAAGGCAAGTTAAGGCGCAAGGAGATCACTCGTTGCGGGTCGCGCCCTTGTCCGTTAAGTGAAAATCGGGGTAACAATCCGCGCCCATCTCGGGAAGGTCCAGCCCGGCGATTTCGTCTTCCCGTCTGGAGCGCAACGGGATGATGAAACTGGAGAGTTTGAACCAGGCCAATGCGAAGAGGCCGATAAAGAGCAGGCAGGTCAAGGCGCCGACCGCTTGCGCGCCTAATTGCGACCAGTCATTTGCCGGGCTGCCGAAAAGCGTTCCAAACGCCCCCGCCACGCCCACTTCCGAACCGTCCTTTGCCAGGGTGTGAATGCCGTTCCAGCCGGCGCCGCAACTGCCGTTGGCGAGCAGGCCGATGCTCAGAACTCCCCAAGCCCCGCAGACTCCATGCACGGAAATGGCCCCGACGGGATCATCCACCCGGATCTTGCCTTCGAAGAAGAGGACGGAAAAGACAACAAGAATGCCCGCGACCGCGCCAATGATGACCGCTCCCGCCGGACTGACAAACGCGCACGGCCCCGAACTCGCAACCAGCCCGGCCAGCAACCCGTTGCAGAGCATCGAGGGATCGGGCTTGCGAAACTTTGTAATCACGAACAGGTAGGCTGCGACCGTGCTCGCGGCCGAGGCCAGCATGGTATTGACCACAATGAGCGCGAGCCGCTCGTGGTTCCCGGCCAGGGCGGGCCCAGCGTTGAAGCCGAACCAGCCGAAAACAAGGATCAAAGTTCCCAGCGCCATATAAACCAGATTATGCCCCGGCATCGGACGGGGCCGTCCGTCGCGGGCATATTTGCCAAGGCGAGGCCCCAGCAGGATCGCTCCCGCCAGCCCCATGACGCCTCCCGCCATGTGTATCACCGATGAACCCGCAAAATCGACGTAGCCATGGCCCAGGCCGAAATCCTTGCCCAACTGAGAGAGCCAGCCGCCGCCCCACACCCACCTGCCGAAAATCGCAATGGGCAGCGCGCCGGCCCAGATGCCGTAGAGCACGAAATTCTGGAACTTCCAGCGCTCGGCCATGACGCCGGCAGGGATGGCCGCCGCCACCGCCACAACGGCAGCCTGGAAGAAGAACAATCTGAGAGCCTCAGGATTCAAGCCGAATGGGATTGGCTTGCCCGGGACTGAAACCCATGGAGGCACGGCTACGACAGTGGGGTCGTGCAATGCGCCGCCAAACATGAGGGCAAAACCGCAAATCCAGAATCCGATAACGCTGAGGGGGTAGATCATGAGATTCATCGTGACAACCTGCCCGGCATTCCTGGCCCGGCACAGCCCGGAAGTCACGAGGGCAAATCCCCCTTGCATCAGCATGACCAGCACACCCGCCAAGACGACCCATTTTATATTTTCAAGCATCAGTTATTTCCCATGGTGTTTCAAATACAGATAAATCAGGATGAACCCGGCGATCCAGGTTAAGGCTAAAAACAAGATCAACGGCAACGTGCGAAAGCGGCTTCTCCACAGTTGGGGCTTCTGCAGGCGCCGGAAGCGTTCGACCAACTCGACTTTCTCGTAATCGTCCAATTCCGCCTTCATGGCCGCAGCGGAAGGGAAGCGATCCGCCGGATGGCGCTCCATGGCGTGAAGAATGATCTCCTCCACCGCCGGGGTCAGCTTGGGATTGGTTTTGCGCGGGGCAACGGGATCGCCGGTCAACCGGGCATTCATGACGGCGTAAGGACTTTCCCCTTCAAAGGGGGTTGTGCCGGTACACATTTCATAGAGGATTGCGCCCAGCGCGTAGATGTCCGTCCGCTCGTCGCCGCGGCTGCCTTTGACCTGTTCGGGCGCCATGTAATCCGGCGTGCCCATGCTGGGAGAAAAACCCACGAACGTGAGGCGGCGCATCTTGAGGGATTTGGCGATGCCGAAATCCATGATGCGAATGCTGCCGTCGTTGCAGATCATGATGTTCTGCGGTTTGAGATCGCGATGGATGATCTTGTGGAAATGCATGTAATCCAGCGCTTCGCAAATGCGGCTGACGATCTTTACGGCGTCCTTTTCCGGCAGGGGATGGACTTCGCGCAGGAGGGCGGCCAGAGTCTGGCCCTGCAGGTACTCCATCACGATGTAAGGGCGGCTTTTTTTCTCCGGCTCCACGGCAAAGATTCTCAGGACATAGGGGTGATGGAGCAGGTTGCCGATTTCCTCCTCGCGTTCGAAACGAGAGAAAGTGCCGGGGTCGCTCTCAAATTGCATCAACGGCACCTTGATGGCCACGGTCAGCCCGGTTTGCAAGTCGTTGGCCTTGAAAATGGAAGCCATGCCGCTCCGGTTAATCAGGTCGGTGATCTCGAAACGCTCATCCAGCAATTGGCCGGGTTGGATCTCGTTGCTCACAAGGGGAGTGCTGGGTTTCACGTAATAAGGCGCGCCACGATAAAAATGGCGGTGTTCGATTTCATTAATGCGGATCAATTGAACTGAAACATTGTCTTCCGCCCCCCGCTTTTCAGCCAGCGCGATCAATGCCGCGCACGCCTCTTCCGGGGGCAGATGCTCCGCAACATCGCAAATCTCATCGTCCAGCACAACGGAATAAAGTCCGTCGGTGCATTGCACGAGCACGTCACCCTTGGCCAGGGTGGCTTTGAAGACGTCATAGCCGCAAATCAAATCCTGCCCGATGCTGCGGGTAATCATGGAACGCATCGGACTGGCCATGGCATCGCGTTCCTTGACCAACCCCAACTTGACCTGAAGCGCGACGTAACTGTGATCGGAAGTCAGGCGCCGGAGCGTCCCATCGCGTATCAAATAGACCCGCGAATCCCCCACATGCCCGATGGAGATTTCATCGTTTCGAAAAATCGAAACGGTCAACGTCGTCGCCATTCTCCCCTCGTCGCCATCATGCATGGAGGCGTCATAAACCAACCTGTTGGCCGTGTTGAAGATGGTGCGCAGCAAATCGGCCGGCTCCGTTTCCGCCGCGGTTTTTTTGAAGGCGTTGACAGTGGTTTGCACCGCAAGCTGGCTGGCGACTTCGCCTCGTCCCGTGCCACCCACGCCATCGGCAATCACAGCCGCAATCCCCACGGCGCGCACCAGTTCGGGCGTTTCCGGCTTCCAAAATCCGACGCAGTCCTCATTTTTCTCCCGCACGGGCCCCGTAATGGACAACTGTGCGTAGGTCAAATCCATCTGGCATTCTCATCCATAATTGCTGGTTTGGTCAAGACGGCAAACCGGCTGCCTCAGGAGAGGCAACCGGTTCGTCGGTTCCTGCGGACATCCCACTTAAGCCGTCATGGGCTTGGAGGTGAGAATAATCTCCTTCCCTCTGGACTTGCTGGTGGCGGTGAGGTAAATGGCTCCAATAATAATCCACGCCAAGGATACACCCAGCGCAATGTAAGGTTCCTTGATGCTCATACCGGCGACGCTGAACGGGCCAACCAGGTAAAACAACATGCAACCGAAATTGGCCAGAAGGCCGAACACCGGAACGACCACATGCTTAAACCCGTGGAAACTGTGGTGCTCGCGGAAGGCCACAATGGCCACGATGCAGGTGGTCATGTAGAGCAGGAACGTCCCGAAGTTGCTGATCAGCGTGATGATAAGCATGGAGTTGGGCAGCGTCACGTAGGCGTGCGGCGAGAAAATGCCGAAGCTGTACCAGAAGTTGTGCTTGTCCAAGGCCGCCATGTCCGAGCTTTGGCCGCCCAGATAGATCACGGTCGTAAGTATGCCGACGACGATCGAGATGAACGCCAGGAACCAGACCGCACGGTGCGGTGAGAGTGTCCTGCCGTGCAACAGTCCGAACTGCTGGGGCACTTCCTCATCGCGGCCCATGGCATAAGTGACACGCGCACCCGTATTCATACACGAGAGGGTGGTGCCGATCAGGGCGAGGAATACGGTAAAGGCCTCTATGAGCATGAACGCCTTGCCCGCCGCATAACTGCCAAACGCCCAGGTGCCCACCAGAACCATCATGTCCCCGATGGGTGCGCCCGACGCGCCAGCAGCAGACATGGGGTAGCCGCTGTTCAGGAAATAGTTGGCCGCGAAGTACTCGAACAGATAACAAACCGCGCCTTGAATCGCCAAAGAAAGCAAGATCGCACGCCCAATGTCCTTCTTTGGATTCTTGGCCTCTTCACCCATGGCCGAGACCGACTCGAAACCGACCAGGAGAAGAATTGCCACGCACGCCTGAACCAGAACGGAACCAAACCCATGCGGCGCCACGACGGAGCCGGCACTGGCGTGGAAGTTAAACGTTTTTGGATCTTGGGCGGTCCCCGCTCCAGTCACGGCATCGGCAGGTTTGTAGCTCAGGACAAAGGGGTCGGGCGTTTCCTTGCCATCCTTCACAATCACATTGCCCTTGTCGTCTGCTTTCCAAGCCGGATAAGGATCGCCTTCGCCCAAGCCCAAGGCGGTCAAACTGGCCAGTTCAACGGCGTTGGTGTTCTTGATCTTGTCCAAGTCATCCTTTGCCACCTGACGGTCTTGCATCTTCCAGATCGGTTGCTTCTTGTCATCCACTTTGGGCGTGTTGTCGGCCCAGACGTCCTGCACCGGTTTGCCTTTATCGTCGGTGACAACGACCTGGGCCACATTGTAATTGACCGGTGTTCCGTTGGAGAGGTGCAAGCCGACGGAGCCGTCAGGATGGCTGGAGCGATAAGCGATGGCCATGATTGAGAAGGTGATCAGCGCGCAAATCTGGATAACGTTAATCGCCATATTGACGGCGGTCGTGCCGTTGACGCCGCGGTAGGCGATATAGCCAACGCCGAGGGCAAATGCCACGCAGAAGAGCCACATGAACAAAGGACTGTTGTAAGTGCCGCTGAAGGTGTTGGGCCACAACTGCCCGGCCAGCCAGCCAGCCAGAATGGCGGTAACACCCACCATTAAACCGGTGTAAATCCAGTAATACAAGTGGCTGTTCCAACCCGTGAAAAACTTGATGAGGCGCGCCCATTTGAATGCTTTGGATTTAGACAGGAAGGCCTGCTCGGCAAACAGATAGGATGAACCGGCGCCAGGATACAGTTTTGACAGCTCCGCATAGCTCATGGCGGTGGCAAAGCACAAGAGCAGCGCGAACACGATTCCGATCCACATGGCGCAGCCGGCTGTGGGCGCGCCGTAGAGCGACTGCTCCTGATATGTGAGCCAGAGGAATGCTCCCGGCGCGATGAGCGCCATGGCATTAATGGTCAAGCCCGTCAGTCCAAGCGTGGGCTTCATTTCTGTCTTCGGTGGTGATGATTCTGGTGTAGGCATATCTTTTTGATTTGTTTTTAGTAAACCATTCGTTCGTTTTGAGTAGTTCTTTTGCTTTAGCGCTCTGACTGATCAAGGTCAAAGCAGGTGAGATGCCATCCTACATTAAGGTGGGAAAGTCGCGGGTCCGGGAGGGCGCGTTTTACCGTCTAAAGCCTCTCTATTAGCCTGTTAAAGAAGTATTAACAAAAGGCGGGAAAGAGTGGCGGCCAGAGCCGGACAAGAGTTGCTTTTTGCCCAGTCTGGCCAAAACAGAGAGGCTGGATATCGCCAGAAGCCAAACGATTTGGAGGCTGGCCGGAGGCTCAAGCGGCCGGCAAAAGGGCTTCGTCCTCCGAGGCCTCCGTCCTGCGGGGCCTTTGCGCAGGCGATCCACGGCGGTCGCGCGGCAGCAGCACGGCGGGACAAGGCGATGAGTCGATTATCCTCTGCGTCGTCCCCAAATGCAAAAGCTGACTCCAAGAGCGGCGTCTCGGACGCGACATAACGATCAGATCGGAGGATTCCGCCTTTGCTTCGGCCAATATCTCCTCATGCGGAGCGCCCACGCGCACAATGATGCGCGCCGCGTGATCCGCCCCAAAGAACAACCGGGACAGTTTCCGTAACGCGGCTTCGCTTTCCATGCACAGCTCTTCATAAATTTTCCGACCGGGCGGAACGATGTTCAAATTCAACACGTAAAGCAACGTCACGCAAACCGGAGACTCAGCCGCCATATCACGCACGTACGCCAATGCATCACAAGGGCTGCGCATCAGATCCAGCGGTATTAAAATACGTTTAATATTCATATCATGTTCCTTTCATTTTTCTTCCCACGCGGCAAATTTAGCTCTGCATTGCGGTGAGCGTTAATAAAAACCAGGGACTTCCAAGTAAAAAGCGCGTTAAATTTCGCCAGAGGTTTCAGTTCACCATGGGCATAAAACGACAGCGTTCTTGCGGGCATGTTTTTTGCCATTTTTCTATCCAATTGGAATCAGGCGATTTACGTGAGGAATTACAAACTCCAGCCCTCGACCGGCATGTCCGCTCCTCGCCTGAAAGCATGACTCATTTATCGCTTGACTCTTGAACGGACTCGTTTACTGCTTGACTCGTAATTGAGTTCATTCAGAGTTGGAGCAAAAAAAATGAAAAAAATCGAAGCGATAATAAAACCCTTCAAACTGGAAGAGGTAAAAGATGCGTTGAGTGAAATTGGGATCGAAGGCATGACGGTC
The DNA here is from genome assembly GCA_050014435.1 of Verrucomicrobiota bacterium. GTDB lineage: Bacteria > Verrucomicrobiota > Verrucomicrobiia > Limisphaerales > Palsa-1400 > DASRLE01. The sequence goes on from JBEKDI010000009.1 coordinate 13,120, forward strand.
AGCGAGGTCAAGGGGTTTGGCCGGCAAAAAGGCCACACGGAAATTTACCGAGGAAGCGAGTACAAGGTGGATTTCCTGCCCAAAATCAAGATCGAGATCGTCCTTCCAGACGAACGGGTGGAACCTGCGGTGAACGCGATTGTGGCCTCGGCAAAAACCGGCAAGATTGGCGACGGGAAAGTTTTCGTGGCCAATGTTGAGGAAATCATCCGAATTCGCACGGACGAAAAGGGCGACGCCGCGATTTAAAGTTCACCGCACAAAACAACACCAACGTTCAACCACTTCGATTATAATGAAAAAGACGTGTCTCCTCATTGTCACTTTAACCCTCATTTTTATGGCAGGTCTGCTCGTCCAGGCCGCCACAGCCGCAGAGCCCAACCGGGCCGATCCCACGCTCGAACAACGGGTGGCGGATTTGGAGGCCTATGTCAATAATGGCCCCCGGGTGGCGGACAACACCAACAACGTGGGTTCCAAGCTTGGCTCCTACAGTGGAAGCAACTTTACACCCAACCCCGGTCCGGGCCATAACGCGTGGCAGATGACCTCCGCCGCCTTGGTTTTGTTCATGACGCTGCCCGGTTTGGCCCTCTTCTATGGCGGCTTGGTCCGTCGCAAGAACATCCTCTCCGTCATGGCCCAATGTTTGTTGATTACCGGCATGGTCACGATCCTTTGGTATGTTTGCGGTTACAGCCTGGTGTTCCACAGGGGCGGCCCCTTTCTGGGGAATCTGGATTTTGCATTCCTTAAGGGGGTCGATTCCAGTCCTAACGGTGATTACTCCTACTGGGTTTCGCAGAATGTGTTTTCCATGTATCAATTAATGTTCGCCGTCATTACGCCAGCTTTGATCATCGGGTCGATTGCGGAACGCATGAAGTTCTCGGCCATCTTTCTGTTCATGTTCCTGTGGATGTTGGTCGTTTATTTTCCGCAGGCGCACATGATCTGGGGAATCGACGGCATGATGAACGGCCTCGCCAATGCCAATGCGAAAATCAAGGCCATCGACTTCGCGGGGGGCACGGTCGTGCATATGACGTCCGGCTGGTCGGCCCTGGTCCTTTGCATCGTCCTTGGCAAGCGCCTGGGCTTCGGCAAGGAAAACTTCGCGCCGCACAGCATGGTGCTTTGCATGATCGGGACGGGGATGTTGTGGGTGGGCTGGTATGGTTTTAATGCGGGTAGCGCCGTGGGGGCCGACGTGATTGCGGCCAACGCTTTCACCACGACCACCCTGGCCACGGCTGTCGCTTCCTTTGTCTGGCCGATGCTTGAGTGGGCGGTTCGCGGCAGGCCCAGCGTGCTTGGTTTTTGTTCCGGCGCGGTGGCGGGCTTAGTGGTCATCACCCCGGCGTGCGGATTTGTCACGCCGACCGGCGCGGTGATTATTGGTGTTTTTGCAGGGGCGATTCCCTGGTTTTTCTGTTTCAAGGTCAAGAGCTGGTTCGGCTATGACGACGCGTTGGACACCTTTGGCGTCCACGCCGTCGGCGGGACCATCGGCGCGCTATTGACGGGCGTGCTGGCCCGAAATGCCGCCAACGCAAACCTGGGCACCAACCTCAGCAAGTATGTCAAAGACACGGTCTTTCAACCGCTGTTCTTCGAGCAGTTGAAAGCCATTGGCGTGACGCTGATGCTAGCCATCGGCGGCACGATTGTCATCGCCTATGTTGTCAAAGCCGTGGTGGGCCTGCGTCCCAGTGAGGAAGTGGAAAGCAGCGGCCTGGATCTTAATGAGCACGGCGAAGAGGGTTACCAGGCATAAGCCAAAGAGCAGAACAATTACCGCGCCGGCGCGCCGGACAGCATGAGCAAAATATGCTGCGGGCGCCACCGGCGCGGAAACCTAAAACAGAAAATGAACGAACAATAAATATATCATGAGCACCCCAAAAAGCGTTATAGAGACGGCCCGCAAGCAAGGGGCCAAGATGGTTGATGTGAAGTTTGTCGATACTTTCGGCACCTGGCAGCATTTCAGCGTCCCCTTCAGCGAATTGACGGAGGATGTTTTCACCGACGGCGTGGGTTTCGACGGGTCTTCCATTCGCGGCTGGAAATCGATCGAGGCCTCCGACATGCTGGCCATGCCCGATCCGGCCACGGCTTACATCGACCCCTTTTGCAGCGTGCCGACGCTGTCCCTGATCTGCACCATCGCCGAACCCGGCACCAAGGAAGCCTACACCCGCGACCCGCGCGGCATCGCGCAGCGCGGCGAGAAATACCTGCTCTCCACCGGGCTGGCCGACCAGGCCGTGTTCGGCCCCGAGGCGGAGTTTTTCATCTTTGACAATGTGCAGTATGACTCGAGGTCCAACGGCACGTTTTATTCGGTGGACTCTGAAGAGGCCATTTGGAACACGGGGCGCGACGAAGCTCCCAACTTGGGCTATAAAATCCGCCCTAAAGAAGGATATTTCCCGGTGGCGCCCAATGACACGCAGCAGGACATCCGCACCGAGATGTGCCTGATCATGGAGCAAATGGGGATCAAGGTCGAACGTCAGCACCACGAGGTGGCGACGGGCGGGCAGGCGGAAATCGACTTCCGCTTTGACACCCTGGTCAAGACGGCCGACAACATGATGGTTTACAAGTACATCATTCGCAACGTGGCGCGCCGGCATGGCAAGACGGTGACCTTCATGCCGAAGCCGCTTTTCGCGGACAACGGATCAGGCATGCATACACACCAGAGCTTGTGGAAAGGCGGCAAGCCGCTGTTTGCCGGCAAGGAATACGCGGGACTGAGCCAGATGGCGCTGCATTACATTGGCGGCATTTTGAAGCACGCCAAGGCGCTGTGCGCGATCTGCAGTCCGACGACCAACTCCTACAAGAGGCTGGTGCCGGGGTTTGAAGCGCCGGTCAACCTGGCCTACAGCGCGAGCAATCGCAGCGCGGCAGTGCGCATCCCGACCTTCAGCCAAAGCCCGAAGGCCAAACGCATAGAGTATCGCCCCCCAGACCCTTCGGCCAATCCGTATCTGTGTTACACGGCGCTTTTGATGGCGGGGCTGGATGGGGTGGTCAACAAGATCAAGCCCGGAGAGCCGCTGGACAAGAACATGTATGAGCTGCCGCCGGAAGAACTGGCCAAAGTGCCGCAAGTGCCAAGCAGCCTGGGCGAGGCGCTGGATTTACTTGAGGACGACCACGCCTTCCTGTTGAAGGGCGACGTGTTCACCAAGGACTTCCTGGAAATGTGGGTCTCCCACAAGCGGAAGGAAGTCGATGCCTTGCGCCTGCGCCCGCATCCCTACGAATTCTTCCTCTATTACGACCTTTAACAGAGGCATTAGACCGTTGGCGGGGGCAAATCCCCCGCAAAAAGACGGCGTGGACAAAATTGTCCACGCCGCGTCTTTTTTAAAGGGGGCCTATTTCTTCTTTTTCCTGGCCTTGGAGGCCAGTTTGTAGGTGAGGGTCTTGTTGCGACGCACCGAACCGGAATATTTTCTGGCCCATTCCCTGTTGGCAATGGCGTGCTTCAAGCAATGCCAGGCGGTCGCCTTGGGCTCGCCGCAGATCACGCAACGCCCTTCCTTGGCGCGGCGCAACTGCCATTTCTGTTGCCGGGAAATCGGCAGGTTTGTGAATTCGTCAATGATCTTTTTTCGAGTATATGTGCTCTTTTTTCGCTTTTGCTTCTTTTTCATAATTCTCTTTGATTCAAATGGCAGACTTCAAAACGCCGCGACGGCCACGCCTATCAATCACTCCACGCTAAACTGGAATGTTGTAAAGTCAAAGAAAAAATGCGGTTGTAGCAAATAATTTTACGGACGGGGCCCGCCGGCCCTGCCGGCGCCACCCGTCGGCGGGAAAGCCAATACTAAATACAACAAAATATCAAGGCGCAGCCTGGCGCCCGGGCGCGTCCGCCGCCTGTGGCAGCAGGCGGTAGCCCACCCCCGCCTCCGTGATGAGCAATTCGGGGCGGCCGGGACTGGCTTCGATTTTTTCGCGCAGATGGGCCATGTAAACCCGCAGGTAATGGGTCTGGTCGCCATAGTTAGGGCCCCAGACTTCCTTTAGAATCTGGCGGTGGGTGACAACTTTTCCGGCGTTCCGCACCAGCAGGCGCAAGAGCGCATATTCGGTGGGAGTCAGTTTCACCTCCCGGCCGCGCACGGTGACGATGCGGCTGGCCAGGTCCACGTCCAGCGGGCCGGAATGAAAGACGGCGTTGTCGGGAATGGGCTGGGCGTGGCGTTGGGCGACGCGCAGCCGGGCCAGCAATTCGGCCGTGCCAAAAGGTTTGTTGATAAAATCATCGGCCCCATGGTCCAGGGCGGAGACTTTGTCATCTTCGCCGTCCCGCACCGAAAGGACGAGGACGGGGGCCTTGCTCCATTCGCGCAGCCGTTTCAGGACTTCGACACCATCCATATCGGGCAAGCCCAAATCGAGAATGATGGCGTCGGGGCGGCACTGGGCGGCTTCGACCAGGCCCTCCTGGCCGTTGACTGCCTCGAAGACCTTGTAGCCATTGGCTTCCAGGGTCACGCGCAGCAGGCGGCGGATTTGAACCTCGTCGTCAATGATTAAAACATTTGAATGTTGCAGGGGGGTATCGCTCATGGTGTTGCCTCAAGGGCCGGCTCCGGGCTGGGCTGGAGCGGCAGGTAGATGGTGAATTCCGCGCCGCCGCCGGGGCGGTTCCGGGCCTCGACACGGCCGCCGTGGGCTTCAACCAGCCCTTTGACAATGGACAAGCCCAAGCCCGTGCCGCCGGCCGGCGCGCCCGGCACGCGGTAGAATTTTTCAAAGACCTGGGGGAGAGCTTCGGGCGGCAGGCCGGGACCACGGTCGGCCACCGAGATCGTCATCTCGTCCGGAGCCGACGAGGCTTTGATATCGACGGGGGTGCCCGGCGGGGTGTAAGCGGCGGCGTTGAGCAGGAGATTGTTGAGGACTTGTTCGATGAGCACAAAATCCATTTTGACCAGCGGAAGCGGCTGGGCGAGAAAGAGGTTGACGGGATGACGGGCCAATTCCCTTTCGTTTTGACGCAACGAGACGTTGACCAAATCGGCGACATCGCACCATTCCATGCGCGGCTTGACGGCGCCCGATTCCAGACGGGTCATGTCCAGCAAGTTGCCGACAAGCCGGTTGAGGCGCGAGGCGCTTTCCTGGATTTCCCCGGCCAGGTTCTTTTGCAGTTCGGGGGGTTCGCTGCCTTTGAGCGAGGTCAGGGCGCTGGCCGCAGCGGTTATGGCCGAGATGGGGGTGCGCAGTTCGTGGGAAATGGAATTGAGCAGGGCTTTGCTCAGTTTTTCAGATTCGGCGACGAGCCGGGCCTGCTGGCCCTCAACATCCAAGCGAAGCCTGTCCAGCACCAGCGCGGATTGGCGGGCGAAAGCCTGGAAGAGGTCCCGTTGTTCGAGAGTGGGCTGCTGGTCGCCGGGCCATTCCACGCCGAGCACACCGACTGGGCCGTGGTTGGTTTGCAAGGGAACGTAGATCGCGCCGGCGGAGGGGAGGCTGTCGGTGAAACGGCCGGCGGCCTTGCCGAAGCGGAAGGCCCAGGCGGCGACGCTCTGTTCCTTTTCGGAGACAGGGAAGGTGCTGGCGGCATGGGCTTTGGTCGCCAATCCGCCGCCGGACTCGCGCAACAAGACGGCGATCCTGACTTTGAAGGCCTGCGTCGCCTGGCGGACCAGACTTTGCGCCATCTCATCCACGTTGGCCGCATCGGCCAGGTCGCGAGTCAGGTTGTAAAGCGCGGTGGCACGTTCCTCGCGGCGGCGTTCGGCCCGTTCCTGCCAGCGGATGCGCGAGACCAATTGGCCCAACACCAGGCCCACCACGAAGAACATGACAAACATCATGGTATCCGCGGGATCCATCATGCTGAAGCTGTGCCGCGGTGCCGTGAAAAAATAATCCCAGACCAGCGCGCTGGCTGCTGCGGTCAGGAAGGTTGGCCCGCGTCCGACGAAAAAGGCCAGGAAAACCAAACCGAACATATAAACCAAGGCCAGTGCGTGCGGTTCCACCGCTTTGCTGTCGAAGAACGCATCCAGGACCGTGCAAAGCGCGACCACGCCAAAAGCGGCCCCGTACTCGCGGAGAGGGGACTGCATGGCCGGCATCCGGAAGCGGGGCGGGGCCTCCGTTTCCGGGTGTTGCGGCCGGACGATGTGCAGTTCGATGTGCCCGCTCTGACGCACCAGGCGTCGCAGCAGTCTGCCACCACTGAACCATTCCAAGATGCCGTCACCGCCCGGCTTGCCCACCACAATTTGCGTCACGTTCTGCTGCCGCGCCACGCGCAGAATCCCGGTGGCGAGGTCGGAATCAGCGGTGGTGATGACTTCCGCGCCCAATTCGCGGGCCAGCGCCAGATGCTGGGTCAGGCGCGCCTGGGCCGCATCGCCCAGCGGCCGGGATTGCTCGACGTAAACGGCGATCCAGGGGCAGTCGAAATTATCGGCCAGCCGCCGGGTCCAGCGAATCATTTGCTGGGAGAAAGGGCTGGCGCTGACCGCGACCATGAGGCGATGGCCGGATTGCCAGGGGCCAGTGATCTGCATCGCCTGGAGATAGTCATGCACGTCCTGGCCAACATGGTCGGCGGCGAGGCGGAGGGCCATTTCGCGCAAGGCGGTCAAATTGCCTTCGCGAAAGAAGTTCATCATGGCCAGCTCGGCTCGCTCCGGCATATAGACTTTTCCTTCGTCGAGGCGTTTGAGCAGCTCTTCGGGCGGCAGGTCGATCAACTCCATTTCGGCGCCGTCCAACACGCTGTCGGGGACGGTTTCCTGCACGGTCGAGCCGGTGATTTGCCGGACGGTGTCCACGCGGCTTTCGGCGTGCTGCACGTTCATGGACGTGTAAACGTCGATGCCCGCGTCGAGCAATTCGATCACGTCCTGGTAACGTTTGGCGTGGCGAGAGCCGGGGACATTGGTATGGGCCAGTTCATCGACCAGCGCCAGCTTCGGACGGCGCGCCAGCAAGGCGTCCAAGTCCATTTCCTCGAGCGAGACCCCGCGATAATCGACTTTGCGGCGCGGAATGACGGGGAGGCCGGCGAGGAGGGCGTCGGTTTCCTTGCGGCCATGGGTTTCGACGTAGCCGACGACGACGTCGACGCCCTCGCGTTGGACGCGTTGGGCGGCGCGGAGCATCGCGTAAGTCTTGCCGACGCCGGCGGCCATGCCGAGAAACACCTTGAATTTGCCGCGTTTCTTCTCGGCTTCATCCTTCTGGATGGCGGCCAGCAGGGCATCAGGATCTGGACGACTGTCCTCAGCCATGAGTAAACTATATCCGTTCCCGCCGAAGAATCACCTTAAAAGTGACGCGCAGGCGGTGTGAAGCCAGACTGAGGCCTGGCTGGTGGTGGAGTGTTTCATTGCGGGTTGATCAAAGCCCCATTGAAAAATAATCACTGTGATTTGGTTTGATTAGGTGTGACCAGCCTTGAGTTAGAAAGGCCTTCATGAAGGGACGGCATGGATTTGACCGCGGCCCCAAACTCCGGCCGGCACCGGTTCGATTTCTCACAAGTTCAGAATTCCCGATTGGCCTTTCTTGGCTATTCATTAAACGAACATTACAGTTAAAATACGTTCTCGTCAATAGATTTTTGAAAGAATTTGATGTTCAACGAAAACGGCTTGAAGTCGTTGCGCGGCAAAGATTTAAGAATCAGTGTCAGGAAGATTCGGCAGGGAGGCAAGAACGCAGTCAAATGGACCATCTGCAGGGAAAAGACAGTCTGCGACAGCCCCTTGGGGCAGGTGGATAATGAAAGGCTCACAAGGAAACTTATGAAAACATCGGTCAGCCAGGGGGAAGTGTCTATGCTAACGGTTCCAATGGCGGGTTGGGGAGATGAACATCGGTGCCGCACAGGCCAGTTCCACCGAAAAACGAGCTTCTGGCCCCGCAAAATGGTTTGCAAATCCAAGCGCTCGGAAGATACTCAGGAAAATGGCAAATAACACTTCATTTACGCCATGGACAACAAATCAAATGGGAAAACCAGGGTACACATTCGTTTCCTTTAGCCGATTCCTCCGCTTTCTGAATCCCCGCTCCACCGTTGCCGTGTTGGGTGTGCTGGCTTGGAGCGGTCTTGCCTTCTGCGGCGAAATTCATGACGCGGCAAAGAATGGCGACGTGGAAAAGGTCAAGGCGCTGCTTAAAAGCAATCCTGAGGTATTAACCGGAAAGGACGGAAGCGGGCGGACGGCTTTGCATTGGGCGGCAGTGGAAGGTCGCAGGGCGGTCGCGGAACTGCTCATAGCCTACAAAGCCGACGTCAGTGCGAAGGACAAGGGCGGCGGCACGCCTTTGCACTGGGCGGCAGGAGGGGATCATAAGGACGTTGTGGAATTGCTGCTCGCCAACAAAGCCGATGTCAATGCCAAGGACAACGGCGGCAGGACGCCTTTACACTGGGCGGCATCGGCCGGTCACAAGGACATGGCGGCATTGCTTCTCGCCCACAACGCCGATGTCAACCGTCAAGACAGTTACGGCTTCACGCCTACTCACTCGGCGGCATTAGCGGGAAAGAGGGACGTTGTGGAATTGCTCCTATCGAATAAGGCCGAGGTCAATATCACGTCCCACTACGACGGGAGAACGCCTTTGCAAGAAGCCGTGCAGAAAGGCCATAACGACGTAGCCGCATTGCTCTTGGCCCACAAGGCCGAAGTCGATGTAAAAGACGACAAAGGCCAGACATTATTGCACTGGGCGGCAACAGAGGGTCACGAGGACATGGCGGCATTGCTTCTGACCAACAAGGCCGACGTCAATGCCAAGGATAACGGCGGCGCAACGCCTTTGCATTGGGCGGCAAGAAAGGGTCATAAGGACGTGGCGGAATTGCTTCTGGCGAATAAGGGAAATATCGATGCCAAGGACAACGAGGGCAGAACGCCTTTGCTCTTTGCAGCGGAATTCGGCATGAAAGATCTTGCGAAATTGCTCCTGGCCAAAAAGGCCGATGTCAACGCAAGGGACAATTCCGGCAAGACGCCTTTATACTGGGCGGCGCTATTCGGTCACAACGAAGTCGCAGCGTTGCTGCTTGCCAGCAATGCCGAGATCAATGCCAAAGACAACGGCGGTGGGACACCTTTGCACTGGGCAGCAACAGGGGGCCACAGCGACGTGGCCGCATCGCTGCTTGCCAGCAAAGCTGACGTCAATGCCAAGGACAAAAGCGGCGGGGCACCTCTTCACAGTGCGGCGAAAATGGGCGACAAGGGCGTGACCGCGTTGTTGCTGGCTAATGGCGCCGACGTCAACGACACAGACAAGTCCGGAAAGACACCCTTACACTGGGCCACTATGTATGGCAAAAAGGATGTCGCGGCACTGCTGCTGGCGAAAGGTGCCAATGTCAACTATAAGGACACCAGCGGCGCGACGCCTTTGCGCTATGCGGCAATGACGGGCGACACGGCGCTGGCGGGGTTACTGCTGGCAAACAAAGCCGATGCCAACGCGAAAGACAGTGACGGCATGACGCCATTACACTGTGCGATCTTTCATGACTATCGGGCTTTAGCTGCATTGCTCGTTGCGAATAATGCCGATGTAAACGCCAAGGACAAGAAAGGCGATGCGCCCTTGCATTGGGCGGCGTCCGGAGGCCATGAGGCCATCGCGGAATGGCTGCTGAACAATAAGGCCGACGTGGATGCCAGGGACAACAATGGCGGGACACCATTGCACTGGGCGTCGGCACAGGGCCATAAGGACCTGGCGGAATTACTTATATCTCATCACGCCGGGGTCAATGCCAAGTCCGGCGGCTATACACCATTGCATTTGGCGGCCTCGGGGGACCACAAAAATGTGGTGGAGCTATTGTTGGCCAACAAAGCGGAAATCAATGCAAAGGCGAACGACGGCACAACGCCGTTGCACATGGCGGCATCAGGCGGGCATACGGAGCTTGTGGAATTGCTGCTGGCCAAGAAGGCCGATGTCAATGTCAGGGACAAAAGAGGCTATACGGCGTTGCACGTGGCAACCTACGGGGACCACAAGGACGTAGTGGAGTTGTTGCTGGCCGAGAAAGCGGAAATCAACGCCAAAGGCGAGGACGGCGTGACACCGCTGCACTTGGCCGCAGCGGGGGGCCACAAGGAACTCGTAGAATTGCTGCTGACCAAGAAGGCCGAGGTTAATGCCAAGGACAAAAGGGGCTATACGCCGTTGCACGTAGCAACGTCCGGGGACCATAAGGACGTGATGGAATTGTTGCTTGCCAACAAAGCGGAAATCAACGCCGAGACCATTGACGGCACGACGCCGTTGCACCTAGCAACATTAGGCGGCCACAAGGACGTTTTGGGGTTGTTGCTGATCAACAAGGCTGAGGTCAATGCCAAGGACAAGCAAGGAATGACGCCATTGCATCAGGCGGCTCAGTATGGTCGTAAGGAAATTGTGGAATTGTTGCTGGCCAACAAGGCTGATGTCAATGCCAAGGACAACGCAGGCAAAACCCCCTTGGATTATGCTAAGGGGAATAGAGACAAAGGCGTGGCGGAATTGCTAAAGGCCATGAACATGTTGTATTGAGACCGGGATCAGGAAACATCAAGGACATGCAGTTTCAACGAGGGGCAGCCCTACTAATGGGCCGTGTTCCGATCGAGATAATGTTCGACAGAGTCATCTACCGCAAGACTTTTCGCCTGCGACGATAAGTTTATTTAGAAGTCCAGGGGGAGGTGTCCATGTTGAGTTCCTGGAGGAGGAAGGCGTAGATGTCGGTTTGTTCGGCGATGCGGTCTTTGAGGGAGGAGCCCATGCCGTGGCCGGCGGTGGCGGTCATGCGCAACAGGATCGGACGGTCGGAGCTGGTCGCCGCTTGCAGACGGGCGGTCATTTTGCGGGAATGGGCCGGGTTGACACGACCGTCGTTTTCACCGCAGGGGAACAGGACTGCGGGATAGGCAGCGCCGTTTGTGACGTGATGATAGGGGGAATAGGCGTAAAGGGCCTTGAATTGGGCCTCGTCCTTGACTGAGCCGAATTCGGTGGTGTTGAAAGCGCCGTTGGGGTCGAGTTCCACGCGGAGCATGTCGTAGATGCCGACGCGGGAAACGACGGCGCGGGCCAGATCGGGCCGTTGGGTAAGGAACGCGCCCATGAGGAGGCCGCCGTTGCTGCTGCCCATCACGGCCAGCTTGTCCGGCGAGGTGTATTTGCGATGGATGAGATGTTCGGCGCAGGCGATCATATCGTCGAACACATGCTGCTTGTGGGTCAGGTTGCCGGCCTTGTGCCAGTCTTCGCCGTACTCGCCGCCGCCGCGGAGATTGGCGACGGCATAGACGCCGCCGGCATCGAACCAGATTCGCCGGGTGGCGCTGAAACCGGGGGCAAGATTGATGCCGTAGCCGCCGTAGCCGGTGAGGAGGGTGGGATTGCGTCCATCCAGTTGAAGGCCCTTTTTGCGCAGGATGCTGATGGGAACTTTTGTGCCGTCCTTGGATTTGGCGAATTCGCGGACGACCTCGATGTCGTCGAAGTTCGCCGGCGCCGTGCTGAGCAAGGCGGTGGGGCGCGGTTTGGCCATGCCCGGCTGCCATTCATACCAACCGGGCGGGACAAGGAAACTGGTGTTGCCAAACAGCAATTCGTCGCCATGCCAGCAATGAAGCCCGGTCACCGCAGACACCGGCAAGATGGGCACTTCGACGCGTGAACCATGGTTGGAGGGATAAAACCAAAGACGCGACGGCCCGCCCTCCATGATTGCGACGAAAAGCCCGTTTGCGGACGGTTCGTAATCCCCGTTTATCACACCCCGGTCTTGTGCGACGACGACGGACGCTTTCGCCAAGTCCGGATCGGCCAGCGGAAGGCGCAGGATTTTTCCGCGTGGCGCGTTGTTTTTGGAAAGCAAATACAAGGCGGCGTCCTTGCCGAACTTGATCGACTTGACGCCATCTTCGAATCGGGTGATTTGACGCCAGGCCCCGGCAGTGCCGCGCAGGTAATGGGCATAGTCACCGCCATCGCCGTTGGCGACCGAGGCGAGAAGGCATTGGCCATCCTCGCTCGCGGTTAATTCAATCTCGGCAATGCGAGGGAAGTCACGGCCCAGCTCATAAGTGTCGGCGCTGACGGGAGAGCCGAGTTTGTGAAACCAGATTTGCTGGTAAAAATGGGCGTCGGCTTCCGGTCGTTCGCCGGGCCGGGGATAGCGGGTGTAGAAAATGCCGGCGCCGTCGGCATTCCACGCGGCGCTGCCGCCGCCGGTGGGATATTGGACGCCGGGGATGATGTCGGGCAGGGCGCGGCCTGTTTCGGTTTCGAAGCAGTGCAGGGCGCCGTCTTCACTACCTTTTTCGGAGAGGGAAATGGCGATGAGTTGGCCGTCGGTGGATGGGGTTGCCCAGTCCATGGCGGTGGTGCCGTTGGTGTTCCAAGTGTTGGGATTGAAGACGACCTTGCGCAAGGCGGGCGGGAAAACCGATTTCAACCGTATGAGCACCGGTTGTTGGGCCGGGGGCTTGAAGCGGGTGGCAAAAATGATTCCACGCCGGCAATCCAACAGATTGTAGCTGGCCGACGCGTCCTCGATCAACTCCGAGAGTTGCTGCTCCAAACCGTCGTAGAACGGCAACTTGTCGAAGAAAGCGCGGGTGCGCTCATTTTGGAGGCGGGTCCAGTCGCGCACGGCGGGGTTGGCGCCGTTTTCCAGCCATTGGTAATCATCCGTAACGACCGTGCCATGATAGGCATTGGTGACCGGTTGGCGCGGGGTTGGAACGGCCGGCAATTGCGCGTAGCCGGCGGACGCGACCGCCAAGCCAAGCGCCAATGCCGCTGGGAAAACTGTGGTGATATGTTTGGAAAGGCCCATGCGGGCAAAGATAAGCATCACGCCCGAGCGGGCAAGCTTTTTTGGGAAAGGCGCAGTTCCAACGATAGCCAAGTTTCCAGAACAATGCTGGAAAAAGACCTTAATCGTCGCAACTCAATTGAGGCGGCGGATCAAAACCGATCAAATTCCCGGCCAGAATCAGGGTCTGCACGGACTGGCGCCGGCTTTCTGATGATATGAAACCCCGTCTCATCCTCATAACCAATGGGCACATGATTTACAAATGCATCATGCAGTTTGGTTTTTAGCTCATTACGTCGAATCCAGGAGATGACGCTTCCAAAAAAGAAGCCCTGCTTTTCGCGCGCGTGATGTCTCTGAGTGATCATGGCTCAAGTAAAACATCTGGAAGGAAGCCGGGCTAACCAGAATTTGGCGTTTATATCACAGAAATTGTGGGCAGCATGACATCCCCGGCATAAACCGTGCCGGGGCATTTCGTAAGAAAAGGGAACAGTTTTCCCGGATTTCAGCCGATATAAGCGCATGCAAGGGTTGGATCGCCAGGCGAAACAGCGTTGGTTTCGGGGCGCGCTGTTTACGGGTGTGGTGTCTCTGCAGCTTTTGTTGCCCGGCACAGGGTTTGCTCTGGATCCCACACGGGACCTGCTCCAGTACAATTGCCAAACGTGGGGCCGGCCGAATTGCTTGCCCGCCAACGGCATCAACGCCATCACCCAAACCAAGGATGGGTATCTCTGGCTTGGCACAGCGATTGGCCTGGTGCGTTTTGACGGGATTGACTTCAAGGTGTTGGATTTGGGGCGCGTGCAAATGGCCCGGAGCAGCATCGTCAACAGTCTGTGCAGCGCCAAGGAAGGAGGGCTGTGGGTTGGCCTTGAGAACAGCAGCTTTGGGTTTTGCAACGGGGAAACCTTCTCATTCCGGCCCCGGGATTCCTGGAAGGCGGCGGACCCGAACGTCGAATATGTCAATACTGTTTTTAGAAGCAAGGACGGCACGGTCTGGATCGGGACGATAGGCGCATTACTGCGGCTGACGGGATCGGGCAAGTATGAGGAAGTTCTGGGGGCGTCCAGCAACGCCCTGACCGTGGCATCAGACGTCAATGTTCTCTGTTGTTACGAGAGTTCCGACGGCAAAATCTGGTTTGGAACGGTCGATAAAGGCATTTACTGCTGGCAGGCGGGGAAGCTGGCCAAACTTCCCATTCCCAACCTGGAAGGAAAGACGGTGCGCTGCATGGCCCAGGACCAGGAAGGACAACTCTGGGTCGGCACGGTGTGGGGATTGGACTGTTACGACACAAACTTGAAGTGGAAGGACATCCACGCCATGTCGGCGGAAATCCGCGCCCTGTTGGTTGACCGGCATGGCGTGTTGTGGATCGGGACCACCGGACAGGGGTTAGCGTGTTATCGCAATGGAGTCTACAGCTTTCTCCGGAAAACCGACGGTCTGGCCAGCGATTATGTGAGAGCCCTGGCGGAGGACACGGAAGGCAGCTTGTGGATTGGCACCCGGGGAGGATTGAGCCAGCTCACCGACGTGAAGTTCAACAATCAACCCGCGGCGGAGGATCCCGCCGTGAAGGACGCGCTGGCGGTGTGCGCCTCGAGCAAAGGCGGAATCTGGGTGGGGAGCGGCGTCGGCCTGACCTACTTCGATGGCGAGACTAAGACTTACGGCGTCGAAGCCGGACTGGCGAACCCCTACGTGAAGCGGGTGTTTGAGGCGTCGGATGGGGACATTTATCTGGTGAGCGGGGTCAAGACCCTGGTGATTTTCTCGGGTGAAAGGGCGGTGGCGACGTATGAAGCCTCCAGCATGGTGGTGGGTTTGGCCGAAGACGCGCACAGCGTGGTGGTGTCGGCGGGAGGAACACTCTACCGCGCGGGCCGGCACACTTTCACGCCTTACACATTTACCAACGGCGCGCCGGGACTGTACTGGGTGCTCAACCTGGCTTCCGGCCGGGACGGGGAAATCTGGGTGGCCTGCATCAACGGAATTTTTCGCGTCAAGGACGGCGGTTACCAGCAATGGGCGACGGCGGCAGGGCTTTCCGACAACCGCGTGCAATGGGTTTGTCAAGATGACGACGGCGTAGTTTGGGGAGGGTCGCTGAATGGGATGATGCGGTTGAAAGACGGCCAAATCCGGTTCATCAGCCGTAAGGATGGCCTGTTCGACAACAATGTATATTCCATCGTTCCCGATAACTTGGGCCAGCTTTGGGTGGACTCCGGCCGCGGTCTTTTTGAAGTCAGCCGAAGAAGCATGAATGACTTTGCCGACGGGAAAGCCAGCCAGGTCGAATGCGTGCCGTATGATGGGCCAGAATCGCTGAAGCCGTCGGACAAAACCACCCAGGAGCATGTGGCCTGCAAGACGCAGGACGGCCGCATTTGGTTCCCCTCCGCCAATGGCGTGGTGGAGATTGATCCGGCGCATGTGCCGGTCAATCGGATCGCCCCGCCGGTTCGGATAGAAAACGTGCGCGCCAACGGCGTGGAGATGTTCAGGAGCAACAGCCTGGTCGTGCCGCCGGGCCAGGGCGAACTGGAATTCCATTTTGCCGCGTTGAGTTATATCGCGCCGCATAATGTCAGACTTCGTTATTTGCTGGAAGGCTACGACAAGGACTGGGTGGACAGCAAAGACCGGCGTCTGGCCTTTTACACCAACCTCAAGCCGGGACATTACAAATTCCATGTCATCGCCGCCAATGCGGACGGCGTTTGGAACCGGGCCGGGGACACAATTGAGATTGAATTACGACCGCATTATTACGAGACGGTGTGGTTTGATGCGCTCGGCGGGTGCCTGATGTGCGCCGCCTTGCTGGGCATCTATGCCAGGCGGGTCCGTCACTTGCATCGCAAACAGGTGGAGTTGCAAAAAGCGCGCCAACTTTTGGAAACCGAAGTCCAGACCAGAACCGCGGAACTGGCCAACACCAATGTTTCGCTCCAGCAGGAAATCGCGGGACACGAACGCGCCGAAATCGAGTTGAAGCAACGGACCCTGTCGCTCGAAATGGAGATCGAACGACGCCGGCAAATGCAGTTGGAGGTGGAACGAGTCCATCGGGAATTGCTTGGAATCTCCCGCATGGCGGGGATGTCGGAGATCGCCACCAACGTTCTTCACAACGTTGGCAACGTCCTGAACAGCGTGAATGTCTCCGCCGCATTGGTGAGGGACAGCATGAAGGACTCAAAGCTCGGCAATCTATCCAAACTCGCAACCCTGCTCCAGGCGCATGAACACGACCTGGGGACGTTTATGACGAGCGATCCGAAAGGGAAGCAGGTGCCGGTTTATCTGGCCAAGCTCTCGGAACATCTTCTGGCCGACCAGGAGGCGACCCGGCACGAGCTGGATTTGCTGGGAAAGAATATCGAGCACATCAAGGAAATCGTGACGATGCAGCAGAGTTACGCCAATGTTTCCGGCGTCAGGGAAATTGTCAACGTTCATGATCTGGTCGAGGACAGCCTGCGCATGAATCTGGGCGCATTGGACCGGCATGGGGTGAAGGTCATCCGCGAGTTTGAGGAGGTTCCGCAGATCAATGTGGAAAAGCACAAAATCCTGCAAATCCTCATCAACCTGCTGCGCAACGCCAAATACGCCTGCGATGATTCCGGGCGCGCGGACAAGAAGATCATGGTGCGCGTGGCCAGGGAGGATGAATGGCTCAAGATTTCCGTGGTGGACAATGGCGTGGGCATCCCGCATGAGAACCTGATCCGCATCTTTAATCACGGTTTTACCACCCGCAGCAACGGCCATGGCTTCGGCCTGCATGGCGGTGCGCTGGCCGCCCGGGAATTGGGCGGATCATTGGCTGTGCAGAGCGATGGGCCAGGCCAGGGCGCCACCTTTACGCTGTCGCTACCCATGACCCTTGCCGCTGGCAAATCAGGGAACCGCCAGCCGGAAGAATTGCCAGGCGCCGTCACACCAGTTGGTAAAACCGAAGTTGGTCGTGGCACTTGAGAGTTTCCCCAGCGTTGCCCAGGTCGACGATAGATTTGGCGCGCCCTGCACGGAGTAAGTCACATTCGTCAGTCCGGCCCATTGCAGCGTCTTGATTCCGTTGGAGACGGCAATCGAAAGCGAAGGGGGCGGAACATCGAAGATCGTCCACTCCAGCCGCACGACCGCATATCCCGGAATGGTGACCGGATTGTCCGTCAACTGCGATAAAATTTGGATGGCGCTGTTCGGCGGCGGCAGATTGGTCGTGCTGGGATCGCTGCCGGTGATGAAGGTCTCCAGAAATTGATTCGACACTGCAACGGAGTCCTGGGTGATTTGCACCGGGACGGCGTTGGATCCTTTGTTGGTGAGCACAACGTAGCGTTTGCCGTTGCCGCCCTGATAGGCTTGCCCATAAAGGGCCGGAATGGTGGACAGGCCATTTGTGTCGATGGGGACGGTCGGGCCGTTGAGGCCTACGGCGGTGGTATAGACCGCCGTGGATCGCGTCAACGCCCAATCGGCCACCGCTTCGCCCGCCACCTGAGCACCAAGATAAAAGCCGGAGGGCAGTCCAGCGGTGTTGGTTTGCCGGCCCTGATCGTAAGCTGAGGTGACGGCCTGGAAAAAACTGTTAGTCTGGTTGATGCCATTGAAATTAAGCAGTTGGTACGGCCCAACGAAACTCATTTGCGACAGAGTGGACATGCGCAGGCTGTATTCTGCGGCGTAGATGCCGCCATAGAGAGTGGTGCAGGGCGGGTTCTGGCCGCCCATGCCGTTGCCCCGGGCGGGCGCATATTCCGTGATGAGAAACGTCACGTTGCTGTTGTTCATTGGGATCAGATAATTGGTCAGACGGGCCGTGGTGTTGCTGGCCAATTGCCAATTGTCCAGGGCCATCAAATAAGTGAATGGCGGATTGTTAGTGGGCAGCAGAGGGTAATGGTGATAAACCACGGCGTCCCAGTACTTGTCGCTGTAATTGGACAGATCGTTGTCCCAGGTATTGGGTTCAGGATGTCCGGCGTCGTTGAAGTAAATTGCCACCACGGCATTAGAGTTGACCGCTTTGATGGCATCGCGGTAGGGCTTCATTTGGGCGACATAATCGGTCGTGTTCAGGAAAAAATCCTGCTGGTTCGTGCCGGAAAAGACGTAGGGTTCATTGGCCAGTTCCCACACGGCCACGTCGATATGGTTGGTCAAGGCGAAGGAGGCAAGCGCGCCCGCCGAATTCGTGTCGTCCGTGAAAGCATTGACGCAAACGACGATCTTTGCGCCGCCCACGTTGGCGCACATGGCCGCGAAATCGCCGAGGAGCGCGCCGCCTTTGCCGGGTAGAAGTTCCACCGTGTCGTTAAGAAGATCCTGTTCGGCTTGGGGGAATTCCGGTATCCAATCGGTGATCGTCACCCCGTTTGTCCAGGCAAAGGCGTCTTCCAGCGCGCCGCCTGGATAACGCAGCCAGCCCGGGGAGAGTGTGGCGGCAGTCTGTTGGAAGTTGGTGCCGGAATACTCCACGGCGCTGGCCAGCATTTCGGTGCAGAATCCGGCGAAGCCTTGATTGAGCGAGATGGGGTTGGTTGTGGAGAAGGCCACAACCACATTCGTATTCGTCTGCGCCCGTGTCACCGGCGGACGGCAAAAAGCCACCAGCAACAGCACCAGAAACCAGTGGCAGCGTGAGCACATCATCTCCATAACGTCGGCAATTTCCCGGTGAAGATCAAGGAACGGTCAACCGGTAGAATCTCATCTTGCCCGGAACAGGGTCAATGAACGAAAAATTGGTCTGACCGCAGGCAATTTTCCCCAGTGTTGTCCATGTTCCGAAGTCAGAAGTCGCTTGCACGGAATATGTCACATTTGTCATACCCGCCCACTGGAACGCGCCGGCCGATGCCGGCGAAGCGGCGCCAAGCATTGGCGGAGGCACGTTGAATACTGTCCATTCGAGCCGCACCACGCTGTACTCGGGAATGGTGACGGGATTGGTTACATTGGCCGTCTGGATGACTACGTTGTTCTCCGGCGGATTCGCGTTGACGATGCTTGCATTGCTGGTGGTGACGAAGGTTTCCAAAAACTGATTTGTCACCTCCCATCCGTCCTGAGTGATTTTGACAGGAATGGCGTTGGAACCTTTGTTGGTGAGGACAACGTAGCGTTTGCCGTTGCCGCCCTGATAAGCTTGCGCGTAAAGGGCCGGCATGGTGGCGATGCCGTTGGTGTCCATGGGCACGGTCGGGCCGCTGCTGCTAACGGTCGTGGCGTATACTGCAGTGGACCGATTCAGAGCCCAATACGCCACCGCCTCGGCGGATCCCTGGGCGCTGAGAAAATAACCGAATGGCAGGCCGATGGTATTGGTGACGTAGCCGCCGGCGGCCGCGTCCGTGACGTCGTTCCAATGTTTGTTGGTGGTGTCAACGCCGCTGCCGTTGACCAATTGATAGCTGCCGGCAAAACTCATTTGCGGGATCGTGGACAGGCGCATTACGTATTCGGAGGCGTAGATTCCGCCGTAAAGCGTGGAGGTCGGCGGGTACTGTGTTCCGTCTCCATCGCCCAGGACTGGATTCAATTCGGTGATGAGATAGGTCACGTTTGCGGAATTGCTCGGCATGAGGTGGTTGGTCACGTAAGTGGTTGTGTTGCTGAAAAGGATCCCGTTGTTCAATGCCATCAAGTTGTCAAAAGTATAGTTTGTCGAATACCTGGGATAATGATGATAGACGACGGCATCCCAGTACTTGTTAGTGTAACTGTTGAGGGCGTCATCCCAAGTGGTGCTGGTCAGGGCCGGATCGCTGTAAAAGACGGCGACAACGGCGTTGGAATCGGCCGCCTTGATGGCATCGCGGAAAGGCTTCATTTGGTTGGCATAATCAGTGCCGCTGGCGAAAAAGTTGCTCGTGCCTTTGGTGAAGAGGTAAGGTTCATTGCAAAGCTCCCAAACCGCCACCTGGATATGGTTGGAAACCGCAAATTGGGCGAGCGCCCCGGCGGATTCGGCGTTGTCGGTAAGGCCGTTGACGCAGACGATGATTTTGGCGCCGCCGAGGTTGGCGGCCATGCTGGCGAAATTGGTGAACCAGACGCCGCCCTTGCCGATGAGCGCTTCGTAAGTGCCTTGGCAAAGATTTGAAGTGGAGGAGTCGTCCGGGTACCCGCCAATCACATTGATCCAGCTTTGGTCGGTCATTCCGGTGGACCAACTGAACGCATCGGCGGTGGTACCGCCCGGGAAGAGCACCCAACCCGGTGACAGGGTGGCAGCAAGTTGCTGCATGTTGGTGTCCCCATATTCGACACCAGTGCCCAACAACTCGGTGGTGAACCCGGCGAAGCCCTGGTGGAGCGGCGAGGGGTTGGCCGTCGAGAACGCCACGACCACATTGGTATTCGTTTGCGCCCGGAGTCGAGGTGTGAGGCAGAAACCGGTCAGCAGGAGTAGCAGCACGGCTTTTCCATATTTGTCCATGTCAGGATTGAATTTCAGCAGGAATTGTGCCGACAAATCGATGCTGAAGGTGAAGGACTTGGATCACGCACGCGACGATCACATTCTTTTACTTCTGCGCGGCGTTGGTGGTTCCGAGCTTGTTGAAACGGTCCACCAATTCATTGTATTTGACGGTCAGTTCGTTTTGCGCCCTGATGCTCGCGTTGACCTTCTTCACAATGTCGTCCCGTTGCGCGACAAGCTCCTTCTCGCCGTCGTAAGCTTGCTGCAGTTTGTTGGTCAGGCCATCAATGGCCGCTTTGTACTCGACAATCTCGTTGCTCAGGATGTCGCCGGCGGAGCGAAGCCTGGCCACCTCGCGTTTCTGGGTGATGGCCCATTCGTCGTTGCTGACGGCGGCTTGCTTGAGCTGGCTGATGCGGTCGTGCAATTGGTTGATTTCCGCGTCCATGCTCTTGATTGAGTTGGTGTAACCCTGGATGTCGGCGGATTTTTGATAAATGACCTGGTTCAGCTTCTCGATGGTGTTGAGCTGCAGGGACTGCAAGTACCATTGCCAGGCGCATGTGCCGCACAGGCCGATGGCCAGAACGGTGAACAGATTGCGTTGAAAGTTTCTCATGATTATTCCGCCGGGCGGGACGGATTGGCGTTGATGGCCACGGCCACCTGCTGGATGCCGGCGCGCTTGACGAAGTCCAGGACATACATCATGGAGCCGTGCGTGGCCTCGCGGCTGCCGCTTAAATAGACGGGGACGTTGGTGTTGAGTTGATGGCGGTTGGACAGGACGGTGAACAACTCAGGAAAGGAAAGCAGTCTCTTGTCCAATTCCACCCGGCCGTCCCGATCGACGTCGAGATTGATGACGTCGGGTTTCTTGGCGGAGGTGGCTTGGGTGGCGGTGGGCAGGCTGGCTTTGAGTATGCGGACTTTTTGCATTTGCAGGCTAACCATCATGAAGGAGGCCAGCAGAAAGAACATAATGTCGATCAGCGGGATGATCTCCAGGCGGGTGCGTTTGCGAATAATGGGGGAGCGGATTTTCATTGGCTGGCCTGGTTGGTTCCTCCGTCCGTCATGAAGGCCACTTTCTGCACGCCGGCGCGCCGCACAGCTTCCAAGACGTCCACCATCGAGCCGTGCAACGTGGCGGCGTCGCCGCTGATGTAAACCGGAAGGTTGGTGTCCGTCCGGAAGCGGTTACTGAGGACCTGGTCCAATTCCGGCAGGGTGATTTCCTTCCTTTCCAGCCAGACCCCCCCGGCTTTATCCACCGCAATGTTGATCATGTCCGGCTTGTAATCGGCGCGGGCCATTTCGGCGGAAGGCAGATTGACCTTGATGTTTTGGGTGCGGTCCATTTGCAGGCTGACCATCATGAACGAGGCCAGCAGAAAGAACATGATGTCAATCAGCGGAATAATCTCGATCCGGGAGTGCCGGCGCTTGACTGGAGAGGGCAATTTCATTTGCTCAGGCCGGGTTCAATCGGGGAGCCGGTGCGGCGTTTGGCTTCCAATTTGCGCGTTTCCTCCTCCATGAGTTTTGGCGCGATCATCATTTCCACGTTTGTCGCCGCCGCTTCCAGTTCGAACTGAAGGCGGGTAAGCCGGCCGGTGAAGTAGTTAAACGGAATGAGCGACAGGATGGCAATGCCCAATCCGCAGGCCGTCGCGATCAACGCTTCGCCGATGCCGCCGGTGACAGCGACGACCGACAACTCGGCGCTGCCCACGCTGAGAAAGGCGCGCATCAGGCCGGTGACCGTTCCGAGCAGGCCGAGCAGCGGCGCCAGGGTGACCAGGGTGTCCATTACGTTCAAGAATCGTCCGGCCCGCTCCAACTCGATGCCCGCCGCCAGTTGCAGCGCGCCTTGCAGGGAGGTATGCACATGATTCAACCCGCGGTAAATCATGCGGATGATCGGGTCGGAAGAGTCTTTGGCGATTTGAATTGCGGCGGTGACGTCGTCGTTTTCGAGCGCGGCCAGGATTTGCTCCAGTTTCTTGGGATCGCGGCGGCGGCTTTCGCGCAGCCACCAGAAGGAGCGCTCGCCCACAACCGCGACGGCGACCAGGGCGCATAAGAGAATTGGCACCATGACCGGGCCGCCCTTGATGAGGAAGTTGAAAACAATATTGGCAATCATAATTTAATCGGGATTCAGGCTAATCGATTTTGATCTGGTAAGAAATAGTTGCTTGGAAAACACGTCCGCCCCTGCCGGGAGGAACGATCCAATGCCGCTTGACGAAATCCAGGGCGCTTCGATCCAAAATGGCGGAGCCGGAAGATTCCTTGACGGTGATCGACTCCACGAGACCGCTATCATCGACGGTGAACAACAGCACGACAGCGCCCTGCTCGCCGAATTTGAGGGCCATTTCCGGGTAGGGGGGCTGGGGACGGTCTCCTCCCTCGCCCGTGCTGCCAATGGTGGTCGGCTTATTGTGAACAACCGCGGGGGCATTGGGCGACGCGGCCGGAGGGGCTTGGGCAATGGCATTGGGCACAAGGACGTTGCCGATGGTTGGCACCGAGAAACTGATGGCCGGGGAATCCGGCGTCACCACCACGACGCGGGGCAGCGGGGTTTTGTCCTTGGTTGACTCCTCGTTGTCCGGCTGCTCTGCCTGGGGCGGCGGCTTCTGCGGGAGCGGTTGGACGACGATGGGCACCGGCTCATCAAGGGCAGGGACTGGCCTGGGAACGGGCAGTCCCGGCCGCACGCCGGACAAGGCGACGAGCAGGAAAAGAAAACAGATGGAATTAAGCCAGGCCAGCGTGCGTTGCGGATGCCCTTGCGGGTCGGGCAAACAAACCCGGGCCAAATCCGAATGTAGCTGGTAGCTTTCCGTTAACATTTCAAAGATTAAAAGCTGTAGCTCAAGGTCCCGAACAGGCCGCGTCGCATTCCATATTGAGCGGCATTGACTCCGACACCCGTTGCGCTGCGCAGTTCATAAATGTTGTCGGTCACGTTGACCACATCAAGGCGGGCTTTCAAAAACTGCTTGTTGGCGATTTTGAAAGTCTGTTCCAAGCCGATGTTAATCCCGTAGTAATCTGGAACGGACGCGCCGTTGGGGATTGGATTGCTGGCGGGGCCGTCCTCCAAACCGCCTCCATCCTGCCGCAATCCGCTGCCGGCAACGAGGTCAATATACCCCATCGTGCTGGCCTCGCGCGATTCCTTGAAACGGTAAGACACGCCGACCGTCCCGGTATACGTCTGATCGTGGTCCAGGTAAATAAAATGATTTTGGACATAGGCTACGTCAGCCGGATTGAACAGGAATTCGGCTGAGTCCCAGTTTTCACCCTGCGCGACGGAGTAAGCGGCATTGGCATAGACGTTGAAGCCGTTGGTCTCATAGGAGGTGGTAAATTCAAGGCCATAGACCCGGCCTTTTTCATAGTTGAACGCGGAGAGAATGAGCGTCTGTCCAAACAACCCGTCATCCAATTGCTGCTGCGCGGTTTTGTAGTAGCCATCCAGGCCGACGCTCCATCCGGGAAGAATCGTCTGGGTGATGCCCGCGTCGTAATAGTTGGCTCGCTCGGCTTTGACTGGGTCATCCTGATCGGTGGCTGAGGCATTGGAAGTGCCATCGGATTTTGCCACGGAGCCGCCACCCACGTCTTCGATGGGCGGCGGAGTGAAGTAACGCGAATAGCCGGCGTGCAGCGTAGTCCAGCGGGCCGGCTTGTAAATCAGATTGACGCGCGGGCTGACCTGGTTTTCGTCGTCGAAAGAGGACGAGAAAACGTCAAAGCGCGCGCCGTAGTTAAGGGTAAGCTGCGGAGTGAGTTTCCATTCGTCCTGCACGTACAGCCCCGCAAATAAGCCGTAGAGTGGATGGTCATCCACGATATTGACCAAGGCCAGGGTGCTGGTGTTGAAGGCCTCCGTGGAGGTATTGTTTTGGGTCCCTTCCGCCAAGAATATTCCGCCGGCGCGAATCGTATGGGAGTCGCCCAATTGATAACTGCCGTCGGCTTGCAAACCGGTGGAGTAGAGATAGCGATGCACTTCGCTGGCCACGCCGTTGAGATAGAGGTCGCCGATGGGGTCCGGAGTGAAATGCTGTTCACTCTCGCGGCCAACAACGGAGATTTGATAATCCAGATCACCGGCGGATTTTTGATAAGTGACGGCGGTGTAGTAATTCTGCTCGTTTTGATTTTCGTTGTCGTCGGCTGAGTTGAAATAGCCGGACGGCAGCAGGCCATTGGCTTGGAGCGCCGGGACCCAATTGGTCACGACCACGCCGGGGGTGTTGGGCACCTGGAAGTCGCTGTAGGAGGCGCTGGCCATGAAGCTGAGCCGGCTGGACGGGTCTATAATGTAAGACCCGTACATAAACGTCTTGAACTGCTCCGTCTCATCATGGATCGCCGTGGAACTGCCGGTTGGATTCTCGATGCCAAGCTCGTTGTGATCGTAGCTGCCGTCGATGAAGTAGTTGAACTTCCCCTCTGAACCGCCGAGTTCAAAACCGGGACGGAAGGTGTCATAACTGCCGCCATAGAAGTCCACTTCGCCGCCCGGCTCGATGCTGCCGCTCTTGGTTTGAATATCCACGATGCCCGCCGTGCGGAAACCGTATTGCGCGGGCAGCGAGCCGGTGATGAGTTGCATGCTTTTCACGAAGCGGGGATCCAACTCCAGCCCGAACCCTGCGATGCCTTCGGGCAAAAGGACGTCGTCGATGCGATACTGCAAATTGGCGTGCTCGCCGCGGACGTGCAAATCGCCGTTCTCCGCCGAATCTTCCGCCACGCCCGGCGCGCGCAGGATGACTTGATTCATCGGCGCGTTGTCGCCCTGTGGTACCGAAGCAATCTGGGTTTCGCTGATGGTGAAAGAGGTCGCGCCGAGATTGGGCACTATCTGGCTGCGCACGTCATTGAGATGGCCCACTACCGTGACCGTCTCCAATGTAGTCACGTTGGTGGAGATAGGGGAAGAAGCCGGGGAGCCATTGGTTGAAGTTGGGAGACCGTTCGTTTGACCCAGCGCTGGCGAATCGCAGACAAACGATCCGAGCGCAATGCTCATGTATAAAACTGACTGACAGGAAAGGCATATTGTTTTCATAGTTGCAGTCCTAAGTTTCAAATTTGTTAACGTTAAAAATTCCACTGCTTTTGGATTTGCATTCCGGCCCTGGCAGGCGGCTAAGAATCAGCGACGCAACACCGCACCAGACATGGCCGGATTGGATGACGAACTAGACGAGAGCAGAGGAAGCCGGCGGGCCGCGGCCGGGAAGCAGGCGAACATCGGCGGAGACAAAAATGATACGGGGCGAAGATTCGCTGAAGATCAGGCCTGCCGGGGCGCAGAAGACGGGCGCGGCGGTGCTTGAGAAATTGACCTGCCCGTGGGCAAATAAAGTGACCGCGCATTCGTGGTCGGGATCGGCGGCATCATGATGGACCAGAGTGTGCAAGGCCGGAGAAGCCGCCATGGCCTGAAGAAAGAGAAAGAGGACCAGCAAGAGCGCGGACGCGCCCCGCCGTTTCTTTCTGAACACTTTCATGGAAAGCATTGACTCCACTAAAAAGGAAATTTATTTGACGATTGGCAAAATGCAAGTGCTTTTTAAAAATCAAAAAGCCGCGGTCAGACCGCCATAGAAGCCGCGACGTGGTCCATAAGCGGGAGCGGCAATGCCGACGCCGGTGCCGTTGCGCAGTTCATAAGGCTCGTCCTGGATATTCAGACAGTCAAAACGGAACTTCAATTGGCGGATGCCTGCGGCGCGGATGTTCCATGTGTATTCGATGCCCACGTTCACCGGGCAATACGGGCTTAATTCTTCAAAGTTGGCAAAACCCGCCCGCAGGCCGGAGCCGTAGAGAAAGTCCGCATGGAAGCGGAGGTTTTTCCGCAGATCATAAGAGAAGCCGCCGGAACCGGTAAAACGCCCCTGGTGGTCCAGTTGCATGTGGTTCGTGGTCAGGTAAGACAACTCGTTGTCGGGAAATTCATTTTCAACCGAGTCAAAGTCGCGCACCCAAGTTTGCACGTACGAATAATTCCCATAGGCGGAGAAGGGTCCTTGTCTGTAAGTGCTGCTCAACTCCGCGCCATAAACCGTGCCGGACGCATAATTGAAATTATCAAGTATGACGGCGCTGCCGAACTGGCCGTCGTCGAGCAGGTTTTTGGCCAGCTTGCAGAACGCGTCCCCGGTGATTTGCAACGCCGGTGTGATTTGCCGCGAGAGGCCCATGTCAAAGTAATTGTCGCGTTCGACTTTTGGAGGATCGTCCAGCGCGTTGAACGGAGCGTCGGTGGTGTATTCGAACGCCCTGACCGTGGACGGCGGGATGAATTGCAACGTGGGCGGCATGAAATAGCGGGCATAGCCGAGATGGAGGGTGGTGGCCGGGTTAATCTTCCAAACCAGATTGCCTCGCGGACTTACCTGCTGTTCGTCGTCGAACGAGACATCGAAGCGATCGTAGCGCAAGCCGTAGTTCAGGGTCAAATCATCGGTCAGTTGCCATTCGTCCTGCAGGTAAACACCAGCGGTCAACCCGCTGTTTCCACCATTGGCGATGATGCTGTAGGGTGTGGTGGACGATTGTGCCGGCAATGTGTCTGGCAGATTTTCACCGGCACCGGATGGTGAAAATTGATTCGTGGACGGGAAAACCGCGGACGTTGAGTCGAGTCGTTCGAGGTCATAAGTTGCCAGCGTCCCGGCGCGGAGGGTGTGGTGATCGCCCAATTCGTAAGAAGCGTCCGCCTGCAGGCCGTTGGCTAAATCGCTATTGTCCACGTTGGCCGCGTTGCCCCCAAGTAGAAGACTTTGCGCCGGATCAGGAGTAAAACGGATGTCCGTGTATCGGCTGAGGGTGGAAACCTGGAAGGAAAGGCCGCCCGCCGATTTCTGATAGGAGAGCACCGCGTAATAATTCTGCTCGTACTGGTAATTATTGTCTGCGGCCGAATCGGTCGGAGGGCTGTTCGCCAACTGATGGATTGCCGCAAGCCCCGCCGTGTCGGGAATTTGAAAGCCGGCGTCGGAACTGCTCAGGAGCAATGTTAGCCGGCTGGTTGGGTCGAAGGTATGGGAAAAGTAGCCAAAAAACTTTTCCTGGTCCGTCATATCATGCAGCGGAGTGGGGGCGGCCGTCGTATTGTCGATGCCAAGGTTGTCGTGCAAATAGGAGGCGGCAATAAAGTAATCCAGATTGCTCGTGGAGCCGCCCAATTCCAGTGAGGGATTGAACTCGTCGTAACTGCCGCCGTAGATCGAAAGCTCGGCACCGTTGAGTTGGGAACCGGTCTTGGTGGTGACATCAATAATGCCGGCGGTGCGGTCCCCAAACTGGGCGGGCAAGGTTCCCGTCAGCAGATCGACCGACCGGATCAGGTGAGTGTCGATTTCCTGCCCGAACCCATTGAGGCTTTCCGGCAGCAGGACGCCATTGACGCGATACTGCACGTCGCCATGATCGCCGCGCACGTGTATCTCCCCGAATTCCTCCTGCACAACCCCCGGCGCTTGCAAAAGCACCTGTTGAAAAGACGAGCTTTCGCCCTGTCCCATGGTCTGGATCTGGCTCGGGCCAATCGTATAAGTGACGGCACCCAGGCCGGGGGCAATTTGCTCGCGAGCGGCGTTCAAATCCGCGGTGACAACCACCGTCCCAAGCTGGAACGGCGAATTTGATCTGATTCCATTGGTGGAGAACGGGGGCGAATCGGAGGCATTCACCGCGCCGGCGAGGAACAGAGCCGCGCTGAGCGGCAAACAACAAAGAGCGGCACATCTCCCAATACTTGTCATTTCCTGCATCTTTTACGACAAAAAATGGCTAATGTCAAAGACAATGTTTTAAGACTAAAACATAAAAATAAAAATCTTTCCTCCTCCGTTTCGTTCCGTTTAGGGTCCGCCTCGGACACCCGTAGCGGCTATCCGGGCGCAGTATCGAACGAAAAAAATAACGCAGGGCAACCTTGGGCGTGAGACTCCAAAATTTATCATCGAATCGGATGCGACTATCGTTGCGCCGCTGATATTGGCCCGCGTTCTTGAATGGTAATATCAGGTGACGGAACGCCTGATCAGCCGGGCAGGTCGTGGCCTGTGGTCGTCACCGTCAACTTGCCGTGTTTTACCCCTTTGGCGGCGATGAGTTCGTCGGCAATTTTCCGGATCGGTCCTGCCTTGCCACGAACAAGGATCACCTCCAAACAATTTTGGTGGTCAAGATGGACGTGGACAGTGGAAATAATCACATCTTCGTGATCGTGTTGAATGTCCGTCAATACAGACTGCAGATTGTGTTTGTGATGGTCATACACCAGGGTAATGGTTCCGGCGATCTCCTCGCTGCCGAACTTCTGCCGATGTTCGACCAAGCTATCGCGAATCATGTCGGCGATGGCGAGAGAACGGTTGTCGTAACCTTTTTCACGAGACATCTGATCCAGTTGATCCAGCAACGGATGCGGGAGAGAAATACTGAAACGGGCAACAGGTTCGGCTTTCATGGTTTCAGAATAACACCGCAAAATGAGGTACGCCAAGCTGATTTGGCATGGCAGCGGTCAATCGGGAGGGTTGGAGATTAGCTCGATGTCGTCGTATCGATTCATGCGGTAGATAATGGTCGAAATGGACCAACTGAGCACAAAGACTCCGATAATGAGGAAGCCGATGATGACAAAGCGGTCGTTCAGCGAGGCAATCGCGTCCCAGAGGACACCGTGGATTTTCAATTGGCCGCCGATCAAACCCAGCACCTCGATTCCGCCGACAAGCAACGCGACCACGACCGAGACAAAAGTGATGGTCATATTGTAGTAAAGTTTGCGAATCGGTTTGACGAAAGCCCAACCATAAGCGCCCAGCATAAGGATGCTGTCAGTCGAATCGATCAATGCCATGCCTGCCATGAAAAGGGTCGGGAAGATGAGGATCGACCAGATCGGGAGGCCCCCGGCGGCTTCATTGGCCGAAATACCCAGCAGGCCCACTTCCGTCGCTGTATCGAAACCAAGACCAAATAAGAAGCCGACCAGATACATCTGCCAACTGTGCTCAATCAATCGAAACAAACTCCGGAAGATGCGTCCGAAGAATCCTCGCTGGGCGAGAAGCACGTTGAGGTCCTCATCGACAAACCGGCCTCCCCGCTTGACGTGCTGAAAAGTGCGATAAACCGAAATGAGGATGAAAATGTTGACGATGGCGATGGCGAGGAGGAAGAATGCGGAAACGGCAGTCCCGATCATTCCGCCGATGGCTTCAAAGGAATGAAACCGATCCTTGAGCGCGACGGAACTCAGCGCGATGGCGGCCGACAACCCGAAAACGATGGTCGAATGCCCCAGGGAAAAAAAGAAACCGACGGCAACCGGCCGTTTGCCCTGCTGCATTAACTTGCGCGTCACATTGTCGATCGCGGCGATGTGATCGGCGTCCACCGCATGACGAAGGCCAAACGTATAAGCCAGAAGGGCTGTGCCAAGAAGAACCGGATAATGCTGAAAGGCAATCAGCGCCCATGCCCAGGCCCCGCCATTAGCGCCCACGAGCAATGCATACATGGAGACCACCCGGCCTTTTATGCCGCCCGGAGCAAGAGGCGCCGCATTCACAACCGCATCGGAAGAAGAAGCTATTGACATAATCAAGCGGTCGCGTAGCCCGGGTTTTTCATGCACACGACTGTTGGCTTGCGTAACACTGAATTCATAGTATTATCCATCGCGTTGAAAATAACACTGGCAGCTGCTCAAAGTCAAGTCTTGCATCCGTTTTGGTGTTGCAAATACGCGGTGTCTCCGCTGGTGATAATATCCATCCGGGTGGACATCACGCTGAAACAACTCCTGCTACTGGCCTGTCTGGTTGGCAGCACCGCCGTTGCTCAACAAGCAACCAACACTCCGGTGGCAGCGCCTGCTCCTGGTCCAACAAACTCCAGCCCGACACAACTTCCTGTAGTGGTTGTGGAAGGCCGGCAGGATAGCATGCTCGGCATTGCGTCGTCAGCCACCCAGGGGACCGTGGGCGCCGATGAACTCGCCAGCCGCCCGATCCTGCGCGACGGAGAAATCATGGAAACCGTGCCGGGAATGATCATCACCCAGCACGCCGGTGGCGGAAAGGCCAACCAGTTTTTTTTGCGCGGCTTCAATCTCGATCACGGCACGGATTTCGCAATCTACCTGGATGAAATGCCGCTCAACCTTCCTTCGCACGCGCATGGCGAAGGTTACTCGGATATGAATACGGTCATCCCGGAGTTTGTGGAGCGATTGGATTACGAGAAAGGCCCTTATTACGCGGCCGTCGGCAACTACGGTTCAGCCGGGGCGGGCCATCTGGGGTTTTACAAGACGCTGCCCCAAGACTTTCTCACGGTGGAAGGCGGCATGTATGGTTATGGTCGCGCCGTGTTCGGGGATTCGGAAAAAGTCGATTCGGGCAATTTGCTTTTCGGAGGCGAAGCGTATCACGACGACGGCCCCTGGGTGCATCCGGACGATTATTCCAAATTTAACGGCCTTGCGACTTACAGCCAAGGCAACGATGCCAACGGCTTCAGCATCACCGGCCGAGCCTATTACGGCCAGTGGAATTCGAGTGACCAACTCGCCGAAAACTCCGTGCCACTGGTGGGTTTCTTTGGCACGCTCAACCCGACGGACGGCGGCAATTCGGAGCGTTACAGTGTGCAGGCCGAATGGCATCGCCAAGACGATAATTCCGAGACAAAAATCATGGCCTACGCATTTTACTACGAACTGGATTTGTTCTCCGATTTCACATACTACCTCACAGACACCAATCGCGGCGACCAGTTCGAGCAGCAGGACAGACGCTGGGTAAGCGGATTGGACGCGCGGCAAACTTATTCCAGCCAGTGGTTTGGCAGCGATGTGGAGAATTCATTCGGCCTGCAAGTCCGCAACGACTGGATCAACAACGGCCTTTACCAGACGGAGGACCGCGTGCGCGTGGACAAATTCGATTCCGAAACCGGCACCTTTTTGCCGGCCACCGTGGAGGCGGATTATTTTACAGACACGGAGGCCGGCATATACGCGGAAAACAAGGCGCAATGGACGGGCAAGTTCCGCTCGGTCCTGGCCCTGCGCGGAGATTTGGAGTTCTTTGACGTCGCCAATGAGGTCACCCCGGCCAACTCCGGCACGTCCGTTACGGCTCTGCCCAGTCCCAAGATGAGCTTGATTTTCGGTCCTTGGGACAAGACGGAGTTCTATGTGCAGGGTGGATTTGATTTCCACAGCAACGACGGACGTGGCGCAACGCAGACTGTGGAGCCGGTCTCGGCGGCTAATCCTTATCCCAACAAGCCGGTGGCGAGAATCCCCGGCCTGGTCCAAACCAAAGGCGGAGAAATCGGCGTGCGCACGCTGGCCTTGTCGCATTTGCAAAGCACTCTTTCGCTTTGGTATCTCTACAGCGATTCCGAGTTGCAGCAAGATGGCGATACCGGCGACACCGTTGCATCAAAAGAGCCGAGCAACCGCTACGGCGTCGAATGGGCAAACTACTACACGCCAATAAAGCATCTGGCTTTTGATCTTGATCTTGCGGATTCCTCCGCCCGTTTTACTTCGCCGGACGCGGGCGATGCCGCGCCGATCAGCGCCGGCAGCACGAATCTTGGCCCCGGCGGCACGCGCGTGCCCGAAGCGGTCGGAGTTGTGATTTCTTCTGGCATCACGTTGTTCGATTTGAGCGGGTTCTCGGCCAGCCTTCGACTGCGCTACTTCGGTCCGCGCGATTTGACCTCGGATGGGATTTATCGCTCGGATGCAACGATGTTGCTCAACGCGGAAGCCGGCTACCAAATCAACAAGACGTGGCGCATCTCTGTTGAATTCCTGAACTTGCTGGACAGCCGCGACCACGACATTGACTACGCCTATGTGTCGCGAGTCTCGCCCATGGCTGCGGCGGCGTTTACAGATGTTTTCCACCCCGTCGAGCCGTTTCAGATGCGGGTGGGGATGACGGCGCGGTTTTAGACGTCAATTTGACAATGCACTGCGGGCATGGTATTGGACTGCAATGTTGCCGAAAGCGTCCAAATGGCTGGTGGTGGTCATGCTGTGCGTGACGCTTGGTTTCCATTGGAGCTTGCTGCAATCGGCCGCTTGGGTCGGCATGATGGTCGATTACTCCTGCCAGGGTTCGATCAAAGATGCCGTGACCAAAACATTCGACGGGCAGCATCCCTGTCCGCTCTGCAAATTGGTGCGCGAGGGCAAGAAGAGCGAGAAGACGCCCCAGGCGCAGCAAATCGTCAAGAAGATCGATCTTTTCGCCGGGAAGACTGCGGCCTTTTATTTTCCGCCGCAGACAGGCCCTGCTCCTCCTTTTTCCCTCGTGACTGTGACCCGGACCGAGCCTCCGCTCCTGCCGCCCCCCCGGCCTTTCTTCGGTTAGTTCAAAGACGCAGTCAGTGGCGCCGGATGTGTGTCCGGCTGCCGGAGTTTTCATTGTTGTCAAATAATTTGAATGGCCTTTGGCCTTTCTCAAATCCGAAGAAAGTTAAGTTATGAAAAAATTTGCAATGTTTGCTTTTATAGGGGGCGTGGCGGTTTTGGCGCCCGGCGTGGCCCGGGGCTGCGCCTGTGGATGTGGTGTTTTCGACGTGGGCACCAGCTCGATGTTTCCGCACGGCGCGGGCGGAATGGTCTTTGTCAATTATGACTTCCAGGATCAAGATCAGAATTGGTCCAACACCGGGCCTGCGCCGGCCCAGGACAATGGGGACCGCCAGATCCGGACGGACTTCACCACCTATGGCCTTCAATACATGTTCAATCGCAGTTGGGGCGTTCAAGCCGAAATACCGTATGACTTCCGGGATTTCAAGACGCTGGGCGGTCCCACCGGCAATCAAGTCGTGTCCCTGAAATGGAGCAGTCTGGGCGACGTTCGCCTCGAAGGCATCTACACCGGGTTTTCCGATGATATGTCCGGCGGCCTGACTTTTGGTGTCAAGCTGCCGACGGGCAACTATTCGCATAACGATGACTATGGCGACATTGATCGGGACAGTGAAATCGGGACGGGCAGCACGGACGTCCTGCTGGGCGGGTTTCACCGCCACCGTCTGACTAGTGACGGCAGCTTTACTTGGTTTGCGCAAGCGCTGCTGGATGTGCCGGTGCTGACCCAGGCCCAGTATCGCCCCGGTGTGGAACTGGATGCAGCCGCCGGAATATATTACAGGGGGTGGACATTCCATGGGGTGACGATCACGCCGCTGGCGCAGGTCCTTGGTTCCATCCGAACCAGTGACAGCGGCAACTACTCCTCGGGCGGCATTTATGACGTCAACGACAACCCGCCCAACGACCCGGTTGGCGGCAGGTCATCCGGCTATCAGCGAGTTCTTCTCTCGCCGGGCATCGAATTCAGCATACACAGGGTGAGCGTGTATGCGGACGTTGAATTGCCTGTTTTTCAGGACTTCGTGGGCAACCAGTTGGTGGCGCCGTTTCTGTTCAAGATGTACGTGAGCTATATGTTTTAGGGGATGGTCAAATAACAACAGGGAAAAGTTTTAGCCACGGATGGACGCGGATAAACACGGATTAACTGAAAAACCGCGAAAGAGGGAGAAAGACCAAATTGATACATTGGTCCGGAAAACCCGCTACACCCGCTACACGGCTGATAGTCAACGACTTAACCCGCTACACGACCCGCTACGGACCTGCAACATGTAGCAGGTGCCTGCCGTTTGCGGCTGTGTATTAAGGAATTGAGCAGCCCCGAAAGGTTTCGGGGTGCCGATGGCTCGGATGAGGATGTTGAGGCAGGGGAGAGCCGGCAGTGGGAGAGAAATGTTTGGCAGGGGAATAATCTGCTCCTCCTCCCACCGGAATGCGCTTGTCTTTGAGCATCACGCGGGCTTGAATGGCTTTGGTTTCCGGAGAAAAATGCGTTACAAACCGGCCAAAACTGCCTGCGCACAGGACACGCCGCCCGAAGGCTGTGGAGAGTAAATGAACGCTGACAAACCAATTCGAGTTAAGCTCGTCAGCAGGGTCTTCATTCTGCTGATGCGATTTGTTGATCTGATTCAGGGAAGCATCCTGAAGAACTATGCGGCGTTTTCGTTTATCGTCGGCCACGCTCCGCAAAAGCTCGGCGCAGAAGCCTGCTATTACAGGGGTTTCAAGGAGTTTTTGATCGCTTTTCACCGCGTGCCCGCCTACCGGGAATTCCTGCGGAAGCGCGGCTGGTCCTGCGCATCCACCGACCCGAAGGAGATTCTCCGGTCCCTGCCTCTCATGGATAAGCCGGGTTACATACTGGCTTACAGCACCGAGGACAGCTTGAACCGGGGTGCGGCAAATGGACTGGCTGGACCGCTGTGCAGGCATGTAGAGGTACGGACTGGGACAATCGATTTAGGGTTCGACGGAGTCTCACCGGTTGGGGGATGGCAAAAGATGGGTCCGCAGGAGCGTCGCCCTACCACATTCGGTTCGGTTGCACCGTGTGTTAAACCGCTATAACCGGGAGAAGGCTCATGGCAGGCTATCGTGGAGTTTGCGGGTTTGGAAACCCGCGCCACAGCAGACTTGGAAGTCTGCGCTACGGCACGTTGTCGTCTATCTTGGCGACTTGGCAGTATTTGGAGAGTGCCGTGTCGATGCGCTCCAGGACGGTCTTTTTGCCGAGGATTTCCTGGAGACGGTAGAGGCGCGGGCTTGCCGCGCCGCCGGTGATCCTCCACGTCCTTGGCAATGGCTTCGGTCAACGCCTGCATGGCCTTGTCAGTTTCAGTACGGCAAAGGCGCTTCCAATCAAACGCCGTCGCAGTCAGTTGCAGCGCGTCACAGTGAAATCCGATTCAAACCAGTGCTCTGGCGGCCAAATTGTATGCAAAGAGCTATGCCGACAGGCGACTGGCAGGTTCGCGCACAGCGCTTACGGGCGCCAGACGGCGCGATAGAATTGCGCGCCGGACGAGGCGGTGTTGGTGAGGTTGAGGATGCCGCTGGACGGGGTGTTGGTGGAGAGGACGGTCCAATTCGTCGAGGCCAAATTGGTGGATGTCTGGATCAGGTACGGCACGCCTTCCGAGCCTTGCAATTGGAAAACGAACTGGCCGGATGGCGGTTTCGCGGCCGGCACAACGAGTTTTGGCGCCGCGGGATTGAAGACAAGGACCGTGGCCGAATAGGGCGCGAATGTCTGGTTGAAGTTCGTCCCTGCGACCGCAATATTTGTCTGGGCAACGTCCGGCGAACCGACGCCGGTGCAGTCCGCATTGTCCTGCGGGATGCCATAGGAGTAAACGGCCGCGTTGGAGGACGGAACGTAACCGGCCAGGTCGATGGCGGCATCGAGGCTGGCGTAGGAACTCTTATTGACAACGAGCATGGTCAGGCAGCCGTTGGCGCGCCGCACGGCATAGGCGGAAAGCAGCGGATAATCATAGGTGGCGTTAACAACTGTGTCGCCGCCGCGCGCGAAGTACTGCATCAGCTTCATACAGTAGAAGCTCGGGTAGAGGTTGGGCGGCGTGGCGATGCCATTGGCAATGCCCTCATCGGTGAGAAATTCGCCGGAGCTGTTGGTGCGCCAGCCATACAAGGCATTGTCCGAATCGACCACCTCCGCCTGGCCGTTGCGCAGGTCCCACCAGAGGAGCGTGTTGAATTCCGTTTGCAGGATTTGCCCGATCATGTCGGCGTAGAACAATCCGCCCACCAGACTGATCCACTGTTTGTCACCTGCCGGGCCAAATTCGGTGCCGTTCAACTCGACGCCGGCGGCCAGGTTGGTTCCGAGATAGTCGTTGAGCATCATGCGCAGGCCGGAGGCATTGACCGCCCACGTTGGGGTCCAAAGAAGGCTATACGTATCTCCATCGCCGGGCGCATAGTCGTGAGAGATCAGAAAATCCGGCGTGACATTGTTGCTGCGCAGATAGGTCAGCATGACCGGGGTCCAGCCGTTGTGCGTCACGCCGGTGACGGGATTGACGACCGGATGATTGGTGTAGTTGGAGGTGCCATCCTCGGTGACGTCCGCCACGGCGCCGATTTTGATGGTCGGATCCACCGCCTTCATCAGGTTGTAGTAAGTGGTGAAACGCTGGGCGTAAGTCCAGGGATCATGTGCCTGATAAGGCGAATTGGTGTTGATGTCCTCCTCCCAACCGCCGCCGCATTCATTGCCGACCTCCCAGTATTTGACGTAGCAATGATTGGTGATTTCGCAGAACCGGACCCAGTCCGCCGCCTGCTGAGGGCTGCCGCTGCCGTAATTGACGATGAAAAACATCTGCGCGCCGGTGTTGGTGGCCACATGGAGGAAGTTGGTGGCGCGCGAGCCCCAGCCCTGGGGTTCGTTGGTCATGTAATAAATGTCGCCCCAACTGCCGCCGGGCCAGCGCAGGGCCTGATTGTTAATGTTTGTCAGGATGAAGAGAGTGTTGGTGGTGTCGAGATCCCCGTCCCAAGCGGCGGTGTTGACGGCGAACACCCGATTATCCACCGTGCGCACGGCACTCGTGGCGTTGACGCTGACGTGGACGAGCGCGGGCGGCGGATTGGCGGTGAGCGTGATGTCGGCGATGTAAAAGTCGGCTTGCGGCGTTCCCCCAGTCCAAATTTCGATGCCCTCCAAATTGGTCACGTTTGCAACGCCCAACTGCGCCAGGGGTATGGTGAAGTGTTGCCAGGCATTGGTTGGAGCTGTCACCCAGATCTCGTTTCCCCAGGTCGAACCGGCTTCAGCCAGGATGCCAACCGTTTGACCTCCGCCGGGACCTCCGTTCAACCACAAAGAGAGGTTGGTATATAATGTGGTATTAATCGGGTCATGCTCCAGAGACCACGCCTGCCAGGTATTGGTGGCGGAAAAGAACATCGAGTTCGTACTGCCAAAGCTCGGATTGTTCGTGGGGTAATGCGTCACCCATCCCCAATCCTGCCAGCCGTTGTTCAACATCGCGGTGTAAACCAACAGGTCATCATTGGCCAAAACCGGCGTGGCGAGGGCAAAAAGCGCCGCGCCGGCCAAAGCGAACCACCAGCGGGGCAACAATTTCTTGAACATGCTCGCGGGCGAATTGCGGCGTTCAACGTGGAAAAGATGAAGGCTCCTTGAACTGCGATGTCGATGCATAATCAGAGTTAATATAGCCCAGCCAGCATGAAAGTTCAACAACACGATTTGCAAAATGGCGGGATTGTGAGACAAGTGAATTGATGCGCGTGGCGGTGACAGGAGCTTTTGGCTATTCCGGGCGTTATATCACCCGGCGATTGCTTGACGCGGGACACAACGTCCTGACGCTCACCAATTCCTTGAAACGGAGCAACGAATTCAACGGGAAGGTGCAGGCGTTCCCGTTTCACTTTGATTATCCCGATCTCCTGACGCAATCGTTGCAAGGAGCGGACGTGCTCATCAACACCTATTGGGTGCGTTTCAATCACCGGCTTTTTAATCATGACGAGGCGGTGGCCAATTCAAAGATCCTGCTGCAAGCGGCGAAGAACGCAGGGGTGCGGCGGATCGTCCACGTGAGCATCACCAATCCGGACGTCCACTCGGATTTGCCTTACTTTCGCGGCAAAGCCGAGCTGGAATCGTTTTTGGCTTCCCTCGGCGTTTCGCATTGCGTTCTGCGCCCGGCGGTGTTGTTCGGGAAGGAGGACGTGCTGGTCAATAATATTGCCTGGTCGCTGCGGCATCTCCCGGTTTTTGGAGTTTTTGGGTCGGGAGATTACAGGCTTCAACCCATTTACGTGGATGACCTGGCGGCCGCCGCCGTCGAGAAGGCTGGAGGGGACGGCAATGAAATCGTCAATGCGATTGGGCCGGAGACGTTCACGTATCGTGAATTGGTGGAAACGGTGCGGAGGCTGCTGGGTGTGCATCGGCTGATAGCGAGTGTTCCGCCAGGGCTGGGTTATTGGGCCTGCCGCGTCACCGGTTTGCTGGTGAAGGATGTCATCATCACCCGTCAGGAGATCAAAGGGCTGATGGAGGGCCGGCTGTATGTGGAGGCGCCTCCATTGGGCGCGACAAAGTTGACGGAATGGGTCGAGCGCCACAAACACAGCCTGGGCCG
This sequence comes from Verrucomicrobiota bacterium, assembly GCA_050014435.1. GTDB lineage: Bacteria > Verrucomicrobiota > Verrucomicrobiia > Limisphaerales > Palsa-1400 > DASRLE01. The sequence goes on from JBEKDI010000009.1 coordinate 51,549, forward strand.
GCATTATACGAGCGAGATGGCGCGCCGGGTGGACCGGTTCTCGGAGTATCAATCCAATTGAGCCTTTGGCCGGCGCGGCCTTCAGCTCTTGCGGGCGGTGATGATGCTACGGTCGGCGGCGGTTGATCTATGATTAATATTATCGAAGCCGGTTTCCCGCAGGCAGTCCGTCATTTCCGTTTCGGAATAGCATTTGCCCTCGGTGATGGTCATGAGGAGCGCCGAGTAGGCGGCTACGGGCAACGGGCCGGTTTTGTCGCCGTTGATGTGCGCGTCATGGATGACAACCATTCCGCCGGACGGGAGGGCGGCGAAGGATTTGCCCAGCAACAGTTTGACGCGCGCTTCGTCCCAATCGTGCAGCACATTGGAGAAAAGATGAAGGTCGAAGCCGGTTGGGAGAGGATCGGCAAACATGTCCCCGGCGATGACGCCAACGCGGTCGGTGAAACCGCGCCTGGCCAGACTTTGGCGGGTGATGCCGTCCACGGGGGGCTTTTCCAGGACGCTGCCGCGCAAATGCGGATGCCGGGCCACCAGCGCGCAAGCGTAAATGCCCGATCCGCCGGCGATGTCGAGCAGACGATGCTGGCCGGCGCACTCCAGTTTTTCCGCCATGGCCGGCCCCAGATAACTGCCGCGGCAATCCATGGCGGCGGTGAATTTGTTGGCGAAGGCGTCGCCTTCCATCGCTTTGGCCCATTCCTTTTCGTTCTTCAAGCTGGCAAAGTTGGCCGGTTTGTCGGTGCGCAACACGGCCAGGATATCCTGGCAAACGGGACGTTCTTTGACGGACCCGAAATAAGGGCCAATGAACCACAACGATGATTTGACCAAGTGTTCGCGCGCCTGTTCCGTCACGAAAAAAACGCCGCGGTCATTTCGCAAATGGCCCATGGCGGTGAACAGGGTCAGCATCACATCAGTGGGGCGGTCGCAAATGCCCATGGCGCGGCAGAGGGCCGCCTTGTCGGAGGGATGTTCGGCCAGCCAACTGAACAGGTCGAGGTGACAAATCGCGGCGGTCAACATGTCCACGGCGTAAAGACCATCCCGATAACGGTAGATGGAGGTCGGATCGGTCGCGGGCCGGCGGAGCAAATCAGGAAACATTTTTGTCCTCGTCCAGCAGGATGATTTTCAATTTTCCCGATGGTGTGGCAGGTTGGGTAATGTTGTCAAGCAAACTGGGCGCGGTGGCCGGCGCAGCGCTCGCGGGTGGCGAGAATTGCGGCTGCAAGGCGGAGTGCAGGGCGCTTTCGACCAGTTGCGTGCAATGGATTTTGACCGGCGGCAGCGGGCCCAATTCGGGCGCGAGCTGTTCGGCGGAGAGAGCCAGGACTTCCTCCACCGTTTTGCCGCGGATCAAGTCCGTCGCCAGGCTGGCCACAGCAATGGCGGTTTCGCAGCCGAAACTTTGAAAGGTGGCTTTGTCAATTACTTTTTTGCCCGATTGCTCCTTGAATTTGATCCAGAGGCGGATCATGTCCCCGCACGCCGCGCTGCCCGCCGTGCCGACGGCGTCGGCCCCCTCCAGCTCGCCGAGATTCTTCGGGTCGCGCAAGGCTTCCTCGATCCTTTTCTGATAATCGTCGTTTGTCTTCACGCCGAAAGCTCCACCCTGTAGCGGGGGATTTTGCCGTCCACTTCCCGCGACCAGGCGTCAATGCCGCCCCGCAGGCAACGCACGTTGCTGAACCCCTGCCCCATGAAATACGCGGCGGCGTCGGGGCTTTTTTGCTCGCGATGATCATAGACCACCATCAAATCCGTCCGCGGCCAATGGCCCAGTATTTCCTGCATGACCGGTTGCGACAACAAGACCGCCGACTCGATGTGGGTGGTCTCAAATTCCTCCCGGCTGCGGATGTCCACCAAATGGACGCCGCCGACGCTGATGAGGGCGGCCAGTTCCGCGGGGGCGATTTCCAGGGCGAGGTCCTGCTGGTGGCTGGTCGTGATCTGTTGGATCACCTCCGCCACATTCAAGCCGTTGCGCGCGCACAGCGCTTCGAGGGTTTCGTCCGGTTGAAACGCGCAACTGGCGCAGCCGCCGATATGGTAATGCCGGAAGAGCGCGCGTTGCGCGCCCGGAAAAACCTCCAGCACGCTTTTCATGGTGCATTGCGGATGGATCAAATCGGTCATGACTTGAAAAACTTCTGGATTTCTGTCAACGCTTCAAACAACCGGTCCACTTCCGCGGCGGTGTTGTAGAAATAAAAACTGGCCCGCGCCGTGGATTCCACCCCCAACTTTTTCATCAAGGGCTGGTTGCAATGATGCCCACCCCGCAGGGCCACGCCCCATTGGTCGGCCACGGTGACAACATCGTGGGCGTGGACGTTGTTCAAAAGAAAACTGACCACTCCGGAGCGCTCTTTCCGAGGCCCAAAGAGCCGGATGCCGCGCAGGCGAGAAAGCTGCTCGAAAGCGTAGGCGGAAAGTTCCTGATCGTGGCGCGCGATCTTGTCGAGACCAACAGCCGCCAGATAATCCATGGCCGCATGCAAACCCACCGCGCCCGCAAAATCCGGCGTGCCAGCCTCGAATTTATGCGGGGCGTCCTTCCAAGTGCTGGTGAAATAATCCACGCTGGCGATCATGTCGCCACCACCTTGGAAGGGCGGCATGTCGTCCAGCAATTCGCGGCGGCCATAAAACACGCCGATGCCGGTCGGCCCGCACAGCTTGTGCCCGGAAAAAGACATGAAATCGCAACCGATCTCCTGCACATCGACCGGGCGATGACCGGCGCTCTGCGCCGCATCAACCAGCGTGAGGATGTTGTGGCGCCTGGCCCGGGCGCACAATTCGACCGCGGGATTGATCGTGCCCAGCGTGTTGGAAACGTGGGTGAAGGCAAATAGTTTGACAGTCTTGCTGTTAAGCCAGCCGTCCAGCCCGCTCAAATCCAAAAGCCCCTCGTCGCCCATCACGGGGAGAAAGGCCAGTTTTGCGCCGGTGCGGCCGGCCAGCAACTGCCAGGGGACGATGTTACTGTGGTGCTCCATTTCGGTGAGCAGGATGGTGTCGCCGGCTTTGATGTTCTTCGCGCCCCAGGTGTAGGCCAGGAGGTTAATGCCCTCGGTGGTGCCGCGCGTGAAAACAATCTCCGAGGGCTGGCGGGCATGGATGAAGCCGGCCGCGCGGTCGCGCGCCGCCTCGTAAGCGAGCGTGGACCGCCGGCTCAATTCGTGGATGCCGCGATGCACATTGGCGTTGTCATTCTCGTAGAAACGACTCAGCGCGTCGATGACGGCGCGGGGCTTCTGCGAGGTGGCGGCGTTGTCCAAATACACCAGGGGATGGCCATGCACGTGCTGGTCAAGGATGGGAAAATCCTTGCGCAAGGATACCATGTCGCTCAGGGCGGGTTGGACTGACGGCGGGGTTGTCACATCAATCCCAGTTCAAGTTTGGCCGCTTCGGAGAGCATCTCCCGGCTCCAGGGCGGGTCCCAAACCAGGAAAACCGCCGCCTCCTTCACCCCGGGTATAGCCGACACCTTGGCCTCGACATCCTGCTGCAAAACAGGCCCCATGCCGCAGCCGGGAGCGGTCAGGGTCATCTTGATTTCGACGCGGTTTCCGCCGACGGGCAACGGCACAATCTGCATGTCATAAATCAGCCCCAAATCGACGATGTTGACCGGGATCTCAGGATCATAGCAGGTGCGGAGTTGCGCATAGATTTGTTCCTCATCGACTTTCGCGTCGAGGGACGGGGCGGAAACGTCGGGCTGGCCGGACGGGGCGGACGCAGGCGCCTGTCCGAGCGCATCAGCGTCGCGGGCTTCGATGCGGGCCATGTTGCCATTGATGATGACAGTGTAACTGCCGCCGAGGGCCTGGGTGATGACGACCGGTTCCCCGGCTTGCAGGGTCACACGCGTGCCGGCCGGGATCAGGACGGCTTCGCAATTGCGCTTCAATAGAATTTCATCGTTCACGCTTTTACTTTTCCTCAGTTGAAACCACCGCCTGGCCTTTCAATCCGGCCATCATGGCGTGCCAGGGTAATATGGCGCATTTGACGCGCATGGGAAACTTGCGCACGCCGTCGAAGGCGCAAAGTTTCCCCAGAGCCTCCCCGTCAGCGGGGCCTGTCGTCACCATTTCCTGATACTGCCCGAATATTTTCTCCGCTTCGGCCACGGATTTGCCTTTCAGGAAGTCGGTCATCATGGAAGCGGATGCCTTGGAAATGGCGCAACCCGAACCCTGGAAGCTGATGTCCTGAATGATGCCGTCCTCAAGCTGGATGAAAACGGTGTAATGATCGCCGCAGAAAGGGTTTTTCCCCTCCGAACTGCGGTTGGCGCCGGGCAGGGCGCGGAAATTGCGCGGCTTACGGCTATGGTCCAGGATCACCTGCTGATAAAGCTCGCTCAGTTCGTCGGACATAAATTCTCCGGCACGAGGCCGGCCGCTATTCTGCGGGCCGGTCGAACCTTTCCGCGAGCATTTCTTCCAGTTGCGCCCGCACCGGCCCAATGCCGATGCGCTCGATCACGTCGCTGGCAAACGCCTGAATCAGCATCCGCCGGGCGTGCTCGGCGCCAATGCCGCGTGAGCGCAGGTAGAAAACCGCCTCCTCGCTCAATTGTCCGACGGTCGCGCCGTGGGTGCATTTAACGTCGTCGGCGAAAATCTCCAACTGCGGCTTCGTGTCAATCGTCGCGTTGTCGGACAAGAGCAGATTGCGGTTGGTCTGCTTGGCGTTGGTTTTTTGCGCGTCCTGCCGCACAAAAATTTTTCCGTTGAAAACGCCGTGGGCGCGGTCCGCGAGAATGCCGTGATAGAACTCGTGGCTTTCGCAATGGGCCTTGGCGTGGTCCACCACGGTGTGATGGTCGATCAATTGCTCGGCATCGCCCAGATAAAGGCCGTTGAGAATGGCCGCAGCGCCCTCGGCGTTGAGCAAGGTTTGGATCTGGTTCCGGGCCAAGCGCGCCCCGGTGGCGATGGAATGCGAAGTCCAGCGGCTGTCTTTGGCCTGCACGGCTTGAATTGTGGCGATGTGAAAGGCGCGCCCGCTCTCCTGCTGCACTTTGCCATGCTCCACCTCGGCCCCCTCCTCCAGCGCCAGTTCCGTCACGGCGTTTGTGACCCGCGCGGCGTCCGAAAGGCTGACATAGGATTCGATAACTTTAAGCCGCGCGCCACGTTGCGCCAGGATCAGGTTGCGCGGGAGCGCGATCGCACCGGGCTGCTCCGACGCGCCGATGAAAAGCAAATGCACCAGCTTGGCGGCTGTTTGGTCCGCCGCAATGGAGACAAAAGCGCCGTCCTGAAAAAAGGCGGTGTTGAACGCCGTAAAGAAATTCGCGTCAGTTTGGGCGTGCCGCGCCAGGTGCATTTCCAACTCGGGGAAGGCCAGTTGGCCAAGCAGGTTTCCCAATTGCAAACTCCCTGTCCCGGGCAGCGAACAAAGTTCCGGGCAAAAATGTCCATCGACAAACACGAGGCGATAGGCGTCCAGCCCGAAAGTGAATCGTTCGATGTCCTTGCGGGTGATTTTTGCGCGGGTCTTCCCGGCAGGATGGAGCGGCAGTTGCAGGACTGGCGCGATGTTCGTGAATTTCCACTCTTCGTGACGCGTGGTGGGAAAACCAAGCTGGCTCGCCCGCGACCGCGCCGCGTTGCGAATCGTCCGCAGCCAAGGCGGAAAGCGGTCGAATTCCGCCTGGGCGAAGGCGGCCAGCACGGCTTGCGCCTGCTGCCCGTCCGGTCCGGCGGGGATGACGCCGGCGGATTCTGCTGCCGGGGGTGATTTGCGTTCTTTCAAAGTGTCGATCATGGCTTGCCGTTCGAGGCCACGGCTTCGAGTATCCAATCGTAGCCGCGCTCTTCCAGTTCCATGGCCAGTTCCTTGCCGCCCGTCTTGACGATCCGCCCCTGCACCAGGACATGCACCACGTCCGGCACGATGTAATTGAGCAGCCGCTGGTAGTGGGTGATGACCAGGGCGGCGTTGTCCGGCCGCCGCAATTTGTTGACACCGCCCGCCACGACTCTCAACGCGTCAATGTCCAGCCCGGAATCAGTTTCATCGAGGATGGCCAGTTTCGGCTCCAGCACGGCCATTTGGAAAATCTCGTTGCGCTTTTTCTCCCCGCCGGAGAACCCCTCGTTGACCGACCGGCTGAGCAGCGATTGGTCCAGCTCGAGCAGCTTAGTTTTCTTCTTTACAATGTCGAGGAATTCCACCGCGTCCAACTCCTCCTCGCCGCGCGCCTTGCGGCATTCGTTGAGCGCGGCCTTCAGGAAGGAGGTGCTGTTGACGCCGGGGATTTCCACCGGGTATTGGAAGGCCAGGAAAATGCCCGCCCGCGCCCGGTCTTCCGGCTTCATTTCCAGAAGGTCGGCGCCGTTGAAGGACACCGTGCCGCCCGTCACTTCATAATCGCCCCGGCCGGCCAGCACTTGGGCCAGGGTGCTCTTGCCGCTGCCGTTGGGGCCCATGATCGCATGAACCTCCCCGGCGTTGACCTGCAAACTCAGGTCTTTCAAAATGGGATTGCCCTCCACGCCCGCGCATAAGTTATGAATTTCCAGCATTGTCTCTTCCTGTGTGTTTACTCCTAATCTTAATCCTGATCCTTCTTGACCGTTAGCGCCGCTTTAACCGACGCTTCCTTCGAGGCTTACCCCAAGCAGTTTCTGGGCTTCGACCGCAAATTCCATCGGCAGGTGCTTGAATACCTCCTTGCAGTAGCCGTTGACAATCATATTAATGGCGTCCTGCGTGGCGATGCCGCGCTGGTTGCAATAGAAAATCTGGTCTTCGCCGATCTTTGAAGTCGAGGCCTCGTGCTCGACCCGGGCCGTGCTGTTGCGCACTTCGATGTAAGGAAACGTATGCGCGCCGCAACGGTCGCCGAGCAGCAACGAATCGCATTGCGAATAATTGCGCGCGTTCTCGGCGCTCTTCAGCACCTTGACCTGGCCGCGGTAGCTGTTGTTGCCCCGTCCGGCTGAAATGCCCTTGGAAACGATGGTGCTGGAGGTGTTTTTGCCGATGTGGACCATCTTGGTGCCCGTGTCGGCCTGCTGGCAATGATTGGTCAGGGCCACCGAATAAAATTCGCCGGAGGAATTGTCCCCCATCAGCATCACACTGGGATATTTCCAGGTGATGGCCGAGCCGGTTTCCACCTGCGTCCAGGAAATCTTCGAATTGCGCCCGGCGCATTTGCCGCGCTTGGTGACAAAGTTGTAAATGCCGCCCCTGCCCTCCTTGTCGCCCGGATACCAATTCTGCACCGTGGAGTATTTGATGCTCGCGTCATCGAGCGCGATCAACTCCACCACGGCGGCGTGCAATTGATTGGTGTCGCGCATCGGGGCGGTGCAGCCTTCCAGGTAACTGACGGAACTCCCCTCGTCGGCCACGATCAGCGTGCGCTCGAATTGCCCAGCCCCCGCGGTGTTGATGCGAAAATAAGTCGAAAGCTCCATTGGGCAGCGCACCCCTTTCGGGATGTAGCAGAACGAGCCGTCGCTGAAAACCGCCGAATTCAGCGCCGCAAAAAAATTGTCATTCGACGGCACAACCGTTCCCAGATATTTTTTGATCAGATCGGGGTGGTTCTTCACCGCCTCATTGAACGAGCAAAAGATAATGCCCTGCTTCCCCAGTTCCTCCCGGAAAGTCGTGGCCACCGAAGCGCTGTCCAGGATGGCGTCCACGGCCACGCCGGAGAGGCGCTTCTGTTCATCCAGCGAGATGCCCAATTTATCGAACATCTCCCGTGTTTCCGGGTCCACTTCATCGAGGCTGCCCAGTTTTTTCTTCGGCTTGGCGGCAGCGTAATAGATATAGGCCTGATAATCGATGGGCGGGTAATGGATATTGGGCCAATGCGGCTCCGTCATCGTCAGCCAATGGCGATAGGCCTTCAAGCGCCAGTCCAGCATGAAATCCGGCTCCCCTTTCTTCGCCCATATCCGTCGCACCACGTCCTCATTCAACCCCGGCGCAAACGAATCCGTCTCAATGTCGCTGACGAATCCGTATTTGTACTCCGAATTGACAAAACTCTCAATTGTATCGGTTGTAGAATCCATATCGGACAAAAACAGTCCACTTCCAGCATAAACCAGCCCTGCGGCTTGTCAACGCTTGTTGGGCGGGCGGAAACAAATTTTGAGAATGCCCGCGCCCCCAGCCGATGCGCACCGGGGCGATGGCAAGGGCGGCTGGAGAAACTTGCGGCGGCCCGCCGGCGGCAAGCTCGTAATAAACATAATTAGATACGCTATTGACAGCAACGAACCGGTTCCATATCATGGTTGCGACGCTCGCGCAGAGGCGATGCGGTTCCAAAAGAGAAACAAAAACTGACAACGAAAGAACGTATGCACATAAAACGATATATAATGTTGGCTTCGGTTGCGGCCGCGGGACTAATGGGCTCAAGCGTGGGCAAACTTCAGGCGGCCACCACCAATGGCCTCGTCTCAACTTTTTCCATTGTAGGGCTGCTTTCGCCGAGCAATTCCCCGGTGAGGACCACTAATGTCATCGGCAACGTCATTACTTCGACCTATACGAGCAAACCCCTGACGATGAACACCAAGAGCATATTGGATCTCTTGGAGGTGGAATTCGGCACCCAGTTCCCGGCCGGCGCCCGTCTGGCGTATGGTCTCGGTACCAGTGGATTTATGGTTCTCGACTCAACAGGGAACGTTCTCCTTAATGCCGCCACAAATACGGCGGACACCAATTACAGCTTTGTTTTGAGCAATAGTGTCACCTATCTCGCCGTCCCCAGCGGAAAAGCCGTGCAGACTACAACCGCGGACGCCACCAACACGGTGACGGTTGCCACGGAACATCTCCCCGACTACGGCATCTATTATCAAGATGGAAAAAGCAATAAGTTCCACTTTAATGGGATGGTTACACTGAAGCTGGATGAACTCGAGACTTCGACTAATGACATCTACAAGACCGTATCGATACAGCTTAACGGCTTCGGCGGCGGAACAGTTTTTAATCCGGCCAGCGGCGAATACGATGAAGCCGTGTTCACCTCAGCGACCTGGAACGCTTCGGGGGTCAACATTCCTGAGTAAGCGGGCCGCTGGGTTGGGCAAGCCAGCGGCGGGGGCATGGCCCAAACCACCGTTGCCAACCATCGCATTTCGCGGGTTATTCTGCAGCCCTTTCGCTGCACTTCAAGCCCATAGGTAAACCCGGCTTTTCAGGTCGCAACTGGATATTCCCGTTCGGGAACACCGGCTAAAGCTCGGGCCGGGACTGTCGATAAATAATTTGGGTCGTTGCGTATGAAATCGTCCTGGCACCTCCACTGGACACAGCTGATCTTATTGACTGGTCTCGCCGCTCTCTCGTGCGGCATCGCCGGTGGCTCGGAGATTTTCCATCCGGATCCCGGTGATCCCATGCTCGAACCCTGGCGCTGGCGCTCTTTTCCGGAAATGAACGGGCTTGGCGTGCAATGTATCGGCGAGGGCAAAAGCGGAACGATGTGGTTCGGCACCACCGATGGCGCCTGGTCGTATGACGGGCTGCAATGGACTTTCTACGGGAGAACGAATGGCCTCCCCGGCGGCGTGGATATTCTTTATACTGCTCCCGGCAGCTACATGTACGGGAGCGGCGCCTGGGGAGTCAGTTGGTTCACGGGCAAGTACTGGAACCCAATTTGGCTCTTGAAGCAACCAGGTTCGCGCGTCGCGAAAGCCTGCCCCGTCATTAAAGCCCTGGCCATGGGACGCGATGGCACGCTCTGGGCGGCGACCAGTTGGGGCGTCTTGCGCCACAGGCGTCGCGACTGGGTCTTCTACACCAGCCGGGAGGGCTCTGCGCTTATGAAGGGAAATCCAACCTACACGGCGGTCCATGTGGAAATGTTGCCGGAAGAGATTTTGTCCCGGCCATGCGCGGCGGAGGGGCTGACCAATCGTTTTGATTTCTGCGAAATCCGTGAGGACCGGTCGGGGCGGATCTGGCTGGGGACGGAAGCGGGCGAAGTTCTTTGCTTCAAACGCCACAAATCTGTTGCCGCTTCGACCCAAGCCGTGGAGGCGTCCGAAGGCGATTGGTCCCTTGAATCGGACGGGCTGAGCCTCATGCCCCATCCGCGCATCTTCCTGTTCAAGAACGGCGTGGTCTGGGTGGCAAGCGCCGGTTCGCCAGGCCAGGTGAATCAGTATGACGGCAGAAAATGGACCCGCAGACCAATGCCGGGAGAGGGCGCGCCGACCGATTGCAGTTCGGTGTTGCAAACGCGCGATGGCGTTTTCTGGTTTGGTTGCAACGGCTCGGTCGCCGCAAATCATGACGGCCATTGGAGGACTTATGAAGCGCCCAAAGCGCCCATTCCCAACGCGCGCGCGATTCTTTTCCAGAGCCTGGACGGCGCGTTGTGGATCGCCGGACAGGACGCCGAAGTGCTGCGCCTCGATTACCAGACGCCGCGTTGGACCACCTATCAGGCCCTTAATTTCCAGTGGGAAAGCCCCAAGGGCGCGCAATGGTTCCTTCATCTTGATGGCCGGGTGGTCGTCCATGATGGAGCCAAATGGACTAGTTATGGAGTGGAGGACGGGTTGATTGACTCGCCCACCTCGTTGTTGGGAACGCGGAATGGCGATATCTGGGTCGCCGGCAGCCACGAACACGTCGCGGCCAGCGCCCGCTTCGACGGCGCGAAGTGGAATCGTGTCATTCATAACGATTTGTCCTGGGGGGTGGATTGGCGTTGTCTCTACGAATCGTCCGACGGCTCGATTTGGCTCGGGGCGGCGGCGGAATCGGCCGGCTCCGGCACAAATTACACCTATGGCTACAAGCAGTGCCGCAACGGCAAATGGTTCCATTACACCGTTCGCTCCTACACCCCGCTGCCGCAGCAGCACGGAACCAATGTCTTCAAATACGCCGACCCCGCTGTCACGCCCGTCGGCAAGTACCATGGCTTCGGAGAATCGTGGCGCGATGGGAAATTCTGGAAGGTGGATTGCTCGCTGAGTTTTTCCGACGGGAAAAAATCGGGCTGCCTCACATTCCAGCAAATCACCGAAATGGGAGCCGTCGAAACACTGTTCACCAGCAAAGAAGGCGAACTGTGGGTCGGCTCGCGGCAGCATGGGGTCTTCCGCTATGACGGGCAGAATTGGCAGCACTACCATGTGAAGGATGGTCTTGTCGCCAACACCATTCGCGGCTTTACCGAGACGGTGGATGGCAGCATATGGGCGGCGACCGACCGTGGGATCAGCCGCTTTGATGGCAGGGATTGGACCTCCGATGTTCTGCCGCCCGCTTTGAACGTCCCCAGGGAAGGCGGCAGCCTGCGGGCCTCGCCTTCCGGGACGCTGTGGCTCAACCGCTGCCCGCAAAACTGGACCCGCCGCTCCTGGCCGCAGGCGGAACCGTTCGACCCGACTGATTCCGAGTTTTGGACGGCGTGCTTCCAATCGAGCCGCGCCACGCCCCAAACCAGCGTCGCCCCCGTCTCCGGGAACGTGCCGCAACCGGGCAACTTGACACTTTCCTGGAAAGGCGCGGACCCCTGGCATTCCACGGACGATTCGCGCCTCCAGTATTCCTACCGAATGGATTCCGGTCCGTGGTCCCGCTACAATCCCGAGCGGCAGCATGCATTTTTCTCACTGCCCACCGGCTCCCACCACTTTGAAGTCCGGGCGCGCGATGACGATTTGAACGTTGACCCGCATCCTGCGGCGTTGGACTTTGTCGTCTTGCCGCCGGTTTGGAAGCAAGCCTGGTTCCAGGAGTTGGTCACGGTGTTTACCGGCATTATTGCCCTGCAAGCCACCCGCATCATTTCGCGCGGGCGTAACCTTCGCCGCACCAACCGCGCCCTGGCCGAGGAAGTCGAGGAACGCAAGCGCATCCAGGCCGAAGTCGAGCAGGCCCAGAAGCAACTTCTGCAAGCCTCCCGACAGGCCGGCATGGCCGAAGTGGCCACCGACGTCCTGCACAACGTCGGCAATGCCCTCAACAGCGTGAATGTTTCCGCGGACCTGCTCGTGGACCGCATCCAAAAATCACAACTCGATACTCTGCCCAAACTGGCGGAGTTGGTGGCGGAACATGCGCACGAACCAAATTTCCTGCTGGAACACGACAAGGGCAAAATGGTCCCCGCCTATCTGCAACGTTTAAGCGGCTGCGCAGCGGATGAGAAGCGCGAGACCCTGAAAGAACTTGGCTCTTTGCGGCAAAACCTCGAACACATTAAGGGCATTGTCGCCAAGCAGCAGGAATACTCGCGGCTGGCGGTTTTCACCGAATCCGTCAAACTGACTGACCTTGTCGAAGATGCCTTGGAGCTGACTGAAAACGCCTTCGCCGATGGCCGCGTCCAATTAATTCGCGAGTTGGGCGAAAACGTGCTGGTCGTCGTCGATAAACACAAAGTCGTGCAGATCCTCCTCAGCCTCATCCACAACGCCAGGGAAGCCTGCGACAATTTGGGTGGCGACGGACACCGGGTATTCGTCCGCACCTTCCGGCCCGGACCGGACCGCGCGCGGATCGAGGTGCGCGACAACGGAGTTGGCATCGCGAAGGAGAATCTCACGCGGATATTCCACCAGGGCTTCACCACCCGGAAGAACGCCCATGGCTTTGGGCTGCATGGCGCGGCCAACGCCGCAACGGAAATGGGCGGCAGTCTCGGGGCCCAGAGTGACGGGCCGGGCCGGGGCGCAGTCTTCACCCTTGAGTTCCCCATCGACAACACGAGAGCGGCGGGGGTCGCCGCAAACGGCAACGGCTCAGCCAGCCCCGAAATCTGCGAGGCCGTGCAGGAGTAACGGAAAAAATATGAAAGGCGAAATGAAATTCTCCTGGTTGGCCCTGGTTTTGGCTCCTTTGCCGATTCCTTTTCTTTACAGTGTTCTGCTTGAAGCCTCTGCGCCAGGCAAAAGCCCGATTCTGGCAATCTTGTTCTTTACTGCTGTGGGTTGTGTAGTGTGCTACGGCGCGACGATTTTTCTCCTTCTGCCCGCCCTGTTCGTAATATCCAGGTTCAGGCCCCTGACGGGTCTGGTAACGGGTCTCACCGGGACGGTGCTTGGCGTCGCGGTTAACTTCCCCATCGCCTGGCAATGCTACCTTGCCAGCGGCAATGACTCCGGACCGCCGGAGGGAACTTATTGGGAATACCTCCGACACAACTGCTTCGGCGTTGACTTGTGGGCCTGCCTCGTGGCCGGACTGGCAACGGCGATGTTGTATTGGTTTCTGGCCACTCGTGCTTCTGAAATATTGAAGATGATTCGTGAGCGAATTGTGTGCAACTTGCTATCCATCTTCAAATGATCGGCACGGACTCGGGCATCCGCGGAATCAGCCATTAGAAGAAATAGATAACGTCGAACTCGGCAGTGAACTGTTGACGCCGCGTGCCGTTGTCGAACGGCTTGGCCTCATCCACAAGGTCGGTGGGGCTGCCGTGCGTACCCCAGGACCGGTCGTAGCGAAGCTCGGGTCTGACGGGAATGGCGCTTAAATTAGGCCTAAAACATTCTTGGGCAACGGTTTACGCCGACGGGTATCGGGCAGTGTTTTGAAGAGTATTTGCCGGGATAGCTTTTCCATTTTGGCAATGGTCTTTTGGAGGGTCCGATGGTTTTCGATGGCCTCGCGCATGGATTGATATTGCTCGGGACTGAGCGCGACTGTGGCGGTCTTTCGCGCGACTTTCCTGGTCCACTGATAGCCGGAGCGCGGGGGCCGAAGAGTGGAGCGATCAAGGACTGATCCCCGGCTGATGTAACCCACGCCAGCGAGGCTGCGGCAGAGACGCTCATATTCACGCCGCAGGGGATCCGGCGTGTTTTTTTTCTTGTTCATGGCGGCATTTTAGTCTGGCTGTCAAGCGGTGACAAGTATATATACTTGTCCATGCCATCCACTCCTTTCTTTCCCGACTGGCGCCGCCGGCTGGCTCCCATGGGGCAGCGTGCCCGCCGGCTCCGTCAGCAAAGCCTCCCCCATCTGGACCTTCTCTTTGGCTCACTCTGGCCCGCCGGGCTTCTCTCCCAGAGCGACCAAGGCCCAAACAGCCGCGAGCATATCTACTCGGTGCGCCGCACGTTCTTTGGCTTTCTTTACCAGGTGCTCAATCCCGGTTGCCCGTGCCGTGAGATCGTGCGCCAAATCCAGGCGCTCGTCGCCCTGGGGAGCCCGCGTCGGATCAGCCAGGGCACCGGCGCTTATTGCCTGGCCCGGGGCCGGCTTCCCCTCGAGATCCTGGCCCGTTTGCGCTGCGCCGTGGCGGCCCAGGCCGAGAAGGCCGGCCAACTCTGGAAGGGGTTTCGCGTCAAAGTCATTGACGGCACCGGCATCAGCATGCCCGACACTCCAAAAAACCAGCGCGCCTACCCGCAATCGCGGGAACAGAAGCCCGGCTGTGGATTCCCGTTCATGAAAATAGTGGGCGTCTTTAGCCTGGCCACCGGCTCATTGCTTGATTACGCCAAAGGCAACAAACACCAGCACGAACTGAGCCTGCTGCATCGGCTGCTCGATCAGTTCAAGCCCGGCGACCTGGCGCTGGCCGATCGGGGCTTCTGTTGCTACACCCTGCTGGCGCTCCTGGACTCGAAAAAGGTTCCCGCTCTCTTTCGCCTGCACCACGCCCGGGAGGGCGATTTGCGCAAAGGCAAACGACTGGGCCAAAACGACCGAATAATGGTGTGGAAGAAACCGCAAAACTGGCAGCGCCGCTCTTACCTGCCGCTGGCTTTATGGAAGCGCATCGCTCCGGAATTACCGGTGCGGATTTTGCGTTGTCGCCTGCGCCGGGCGGGTTATCGCACCCGCTGCCTCACCCTGGTCACAACGCTGCTGGATGCGCAACTCCATCCGGCCGAGCAACTGGCCCTGCTCTATGCCAAACGCTGGCAGATTGAGTTGTGGTTTCGCGACATCAAAACCTCCATGGGCATGGAAGCGTTGCGCTGCCAAAGCCCCGGCATGATCCACAAGGAACTGGAAATGTTTTTCATCGCCTACAACCTGATCCGCAGTTGCATGATCCACATAAAAACCATTCAGCCCCGGCCTGCCGTTAAAATCGCGGATGCAAATTCTTAAAAAACTCTTAAATACTTGTACTCTATGTACTTGCAGCCAAACGGATGCCCTGAGCAATTCAAATGCCACGGCGTGGCGCTTTTACGGTCACATGCTCGCAATATCCTACTGCGGAATAGCATTCGATATTCACAAAGGATGCCGTTTATTGTGGCGCGTGTGTGACACTTATATAGTCAAAAGTCCCGCTTGTTTTACTAATCTGGCAAAAAAATTCGATGCAGAAAAAAGTTAAATTAGTGTCAGCGAACGGGGAAAAGATGGGTTCAGGCGAGTAATCAAAAAAACGCACAGTGTGGTCTTTTGCCCACACTGCGCAAACAAGGGAAATCCAGAGGGCCATCCCATTAAGGAGTTGTTAGGCGCCTGGGTGACTTGAAGATGAGTCCCTTTCTGGATGGGACGTGGTAGTTAACGGCCGAAGATGACAGGGTTGGCTTCGGCAATGTCACCACTGTCTTTGCCTGTTCCGCCCTGGGGTAATGGTCACTGCGATGGGAAATGTCGGTGATACCAAGCGACGCGATGGTTCTTTTAGATGCGCTCCATGGGTTGTCAAAAGTGGCGATGAAGAAAATGCCCGACCCGAACCTGATTTTATTATCGCCCTATCTCCGCAGCCCCGACAGTGGACGGATCATGTCCATTCTCCGGTTATCAATCAGCGAAGTCTTGAGACCCTGCGTTATTTCCAATCCAAACCCCAGCGCCGCCAGCGATATCAATGCTATGGTGACGCTTTTGCCGCCGGGCAACCATTTGCCTTCGCGGAGCGTTTGCAGGGCTCCGCCGATAACCAAGGCGAACAACACCACCGTCGCAGGTGTAACCAGGATGACGTAGCGCAGCACCTTGGAGTAGCCCAGCGCTCCGAGTACGCAGTGAACTCCGACAATTAGGACGATCCAGCAAACCAACCCTGTCCCACGCTTCCGCAACTCATGCCCGCGCCATTGCATCACCAGCAAAACCAGCGATGGGATGAGCGTCCAGATCACCTGCGGCAGAAGTTCCACATAGATCCACGGAGGGCGCACCACGGTCATGTAATGGACATAGCGGTTAGTCATGACCAACTCTTCGGTGGGCTTGCCAGCCCAAGTCGGGAACATGCTGCCGACTACCCGCCATTGCCAGAACAGCCATGGGAGATGGATCAGAACCGCGATGGCGATAAAGATCATGCCAAGGGCGATCAGACTGCGGTATTGGGCGCGCGGGGTGATCGCCCAAGCCAATGCCGCTGCGCCGGGGACGACTAGGAAAGCAGTGACTTTGATCAGGCTGGCATAACCCAACAGTACCGCTGCCAGGCACACCAGCGGCGTATTCCGACGTCTGATACCAAGCAGAAACACCGCTACCGCAGCGGTTGAGAATGCCAGCACTGGTCCATCAAGCCAAAAACGTCCCGCAACATGCCCCATGATTGGCGTGAACACGGCCAGAACCATCGCCGTGAGTACCGCGATGCGGTTGAATGGTTGCACTACCAGCCAGCACAGCAACAAGACGCTCCAGAAAAAAATGCCGAAGCTCAACACTTGCGCCAGGGCGTAACCGGAGTTTCCGGCAATTCGATGGGCCACCCAGAAAAGGGCTATCCCGCCCGGTGGATGGTAGAACAGTGGATGATCGTACTGTTCGCCGACGATCCAAGGCTCATGCAAGATTGGGTGCCCTTGAAGCGTATAGCCCTTGCCGGCTTCGAGTTGCTCCGTCAAAGCAAGATAAATCCGCTCGTCATTCTCCAAAAATGGGGCATAACCCACAGGATCCCAGCGCGTGACATCGACAACGTATCGCCTGGGGGACAGATCCATCGAGATCACGCGCAAGATTAAACCCAGCAGAAAGACTGCCGCAACGGCAATCCAGAAAATCCTGGAATTCAGTTCACATCTGAACATTCTAAACGCCGGATCACGAGGTGGAGCCAGTTGCCGGACTTGAACCGGCGACCCATGCTTTACGAAAGCATTGCTCTACCAACTGAGCTAAACTGGCCTCAAAGGCCCCACAATTTAGTTATTACCGCCCATTATGGCAAGTCGATTTGATGGCGCCGTGGAAGGATGGAAGATTTTCTTGATTTTCAGGGGAAAACACGGTCAAGTGCACATGACAGTTATGGAGATGCCGTTATGGCAAAAAATCCTGCCGTTTATCCCAAGTTTACCGTCGGATCGGGCCGGAGCCGGTGGGCAGGGTCGCAACCGGTAGCGCATGACAACTTTGAACCAGCCTGTTCCTGCGGATGACAGATATTCGAGCTTCACAGCTTGGGGAGTCGTGCTGCTGGTACTGGCTCATCTGTGCTGGATGCAGTTGCGTCCGGAGTCGAAGTTGCGCCAGATCTGCGCCATGACAATGGGACCCGGAACCCACGTGGCAATGCCAGAGCGCAATTCGATCGACCGGATTGTGCAGGCAACCGGCAAAGATAACCTGCTATTGACGTTTGCCTGGGACGCAGAGACAAATCCAATTGTCAAGAGTGATCCGAGTTCTATTTATTATCAGACATGTTACGCTCTCTATCCAAGGCGGGTGTACGTTGCTCCGGCTGATAAAATCATCAACAACGGCTTGGACATCCTTCAGGCCAAATTCCATCCAAGCCTGCAATGGTTGCAAGAACGGGATGTTCGCTTCGTATTGACGTTCGGCACTAACGCTT
The DNA here is from genome assembly GCA_050014435.1 of Verrucomicrobiota bacterium. Lineage (GTDB taxonomy): Bacteria > Verrucomicrobiota > Verrucomicrobiia > Limisphaerales > Palsa-1400 > DASRLE01. The sequence goes on from JBEKDI010000009.1 coordinate 69,337, forward strand.
TGGGCCAACCGAGGCTGCACTTCGAAAGCCTGACGCCTTGGGACACAGGAGGTCAATGATGCCGCTTCTGACCTGTTGCTTATATTTGTTGCTGATTCTGCTGGTGGGCTGCTTCGTGATTTTGATTATCCTTCCCTCGACCCGGTTGACGATCGTTCAATTGACGGGACTTGGCCCGGCCGTCGGCGCGGGAACGATGGGTTTGCTGCTGTTCTGGGTGTCATTGATCGGGTTTGCTCCATCGCGAACTGTGTTGGCAATTATTGGATTCCTGACGCTGACCGGTTTGCTGGTTTTGAAACTAAAGAACCGGCTGGCGCGGATAAAGATGCTCGCTGGCGATTGGGAGAAGGCCGACTGGTGGGTTGTCGCGCCCCTGACTGTGACGGTGCTGGTGCTGGTGGTGATCGCGGCGGGCGCCATTTCATCGCCATTGATGGAATGGGACGCGTGGGCCATTTGGGGATTCAAAGCAAAGGTGCTGGCGCATGATGGCCTGCGCCCTACGCCGGCTTATTTCCAGGATCTGAGCCTGAGCTACAGCCATTTGGATTATCCATTGATGATGCCGTTCCTGACGGCAGGCGCGTATGCCGCAATGGGAACCATCGACGACCAGACCGGAAAGCTGGTGTCCGTATTTCTGGATTTTCTCATGGTACCTATGGTCTATTTGGGATTGCGATGGAAACTGCGGCGCCTGCCGGCGGCTTGTTTGAGCGCAATGCTGCCCCTGCTGCCCGTCATGTTCCGGTTCGCCGGCGTCGGATGCGCGGACCTCCCGCTGGCAATGTTTTATGCCGGCAGCATTTTTTACGTGGCCAGATGGATTGAACAACATCAATTGACCGATCTCATTCTGGCAATCATGTTCAGCGCCTTCGCCGCCTTCACAAAAAATGAAGGGGCGGTTTTGGCGCTGTTGAATGGCGCGGTCATGCTGGGATTCGGACAAAAGGGCAACCGGCGAAGATCCTGGGCTGGAGCCGCGGCCTTTTTTGCCGGGCTGGTGGCCATCAACGCTCCTTGGTTCATTTGGAGCTTGGGTCTACCGCGGACCCACGAAGATTACGGGTCGAAATTTTTCTCTTCGACGTTAGTAACCCATCTGCCGGCATTGAAACAAATTATTCCGGTTATGTTCGCACAAATAATGGTTTTCAATGCATGGGGCCTGCTGTGGATCATGGCAGGAATGATGGCGCTATTGGGATGGCGGGCTTTTGGCAGATCATCCGTGGTGGCCGTGTGGATTCTGCTCGGATTGCACCTGCTGGTTTATGCGGTGGTTTACTGCGTGACACCGTGGGATCTCACCGTCTTGCTCAAGGCCACTTTGGTTCGGTTGCTGTTGCACACCCTGCCAGCGGTTATTTTCCTGACCGGATGGCATTGGGCAGAGGTGGGAGCAGGTCGCTCCAATGCTGTCCTCCGGGTTCTTTCAGCCTGAAGGTCTGGCCGTTGGCAGCGCGGACACTTTATAGCCGTCCGCCAGCTCCCGTTCCCAACTGGCCGATTGTTTGGCAACTTATTCGCGTGACTTGCGGGCGGATTGGCTTATATTTCCTCCCTTGACGACCCTATCGTCTAGCGGTTAGGACACTGCCCTTTCACGGCGGTAGCAGGGGTTCGATTCCCCTTAGGGTCGCTACTTTTTTCCCTTAATCGCTCTGGCTCAATCGCATTTTGGGCGTGTCGAAAAGCATCGCGTGCGCTTCGGTCAGAATGGCCGGGATGCGCTGCGCGAACGGGCTTTTGGCCAGCGCGTGCCGCAGTTTTTCCGCGTCGATTTTTCCCGCGTTCGACCCCGGGAACCAGTGGTCCCCCTGCCCCATCAAGTTGTAACGCATTTTTCCCCACGAAACCAAGTCGAGCGATTTGGCGTAGGTCCACAGGCGCAGGATTTCCATGACATTCACCTCGCCCGGAACATCCACGTAATTTGGCACGCCCTGGATCCAATCACTGCACCAATCCGCCCCCAGCACGCGTTCCATTTCGGCGCGGAGCCGGCCCTCAATCGGTTCGATGGTTTCCGGAATCTTGTCGTAATAATCCAACGCGCGCACGTGAACGTCGAAATCACCGGGCCGCGCCGCCCCGCAACTGAGCGTATGCACGTCAGCCCGCGCCAGGCAGTAAAGATCGTTGAACTTCATGGGCGATAGCGGCGCGCACAGCTTGACCATCTTGGGTGGCGGCTCGTAGAGCTTGCCGCCTTTGTCGTTAGGGCTGATAATGAACACGCCCATGTCGCATTTGCGCGCCGCCACAATGGCCGGCCGGTTGAGCGGGTTGACGAAATACCAGTGCAGATTCACGTAATCGAATTCGCCCGTATCGATGGTCTCCAGGATGACGTCGGTGGTGGCATGGGTGGAAAAGCCCAGGAACCGTACCCGCCCCTCCTTCTGCAAGCGCCGCGCCGCCGCCACGCAGCCATTCCTCTTTACAGCCCAGTTCAGCAACTGCCGGTTGTTAATGCCGTGCAGGGACAACAAATCGACGTGATCCAGCCGCAAATAGCTCATCGACTTCTCGAATGTCTTGAGGAAGTCCTCGACGTGTTCCTGCGGCGCGACCTTGGTTTGGACGATGATCTTGTCGCGCGGCAACTCGGGCAGCACGCGGCCCAGTTGCATTTCCGACGTGCCATAGCCGCGGGCGGTTTCGATGTGGTTGATGCCGAGTTCCAGAGCGCGGTGAATGGTGGCCTCCACGTTGGCCTGGTTATCGGCCGGGATTGCCACTTGGGGCACGTCCTGCCATTTGTATTGGTACCTCATCCCGCCGCAAGTGATGACAGGCATCACCAGTTCCGTTCGACCAAATCGCCGATATTTCATGCCGCTTTTATCGCACTAATTGAACGCTGCCGCAACTCCTGCCTCCGGGCAGCTTGGAAACCCCGTCAATCCGCAGCCGGGACGGACCTTGCGCCCCGTGGCTCATGCGTCCTCGCCTGCGGGTTCTGGCAGCGTCTCGCTGCCAATTGGTGGGAGGATCAAGAAGTGCGCGGCCGATTTCGTCCTTGCTTCGGCCGCGTGATCCAATTTACGCTTTTTCCCATCAACGGCATCGCCTCTTCGATGCCTGGAGCAGAAACCCTGCTCGAGCGTGGTGTGAAGAAAACGGGACGGAACTTTCTTTTTGGCAAATGAAAACCAGAATCGCGGCCATTTTCCTCGCCGCCGCCCTGTCCGCTCCCGGCCAGGACGACGCCCCCCATCGGTCGTATGCCAGCGGCTTCAGCGTCGCGCTCGATCGTGGCGGCGATTTGTCCGAGGCATTGCCGGCCAAGTTCGGCAATCAACTGGCTCCACAACCCATTGCCCTCCAGCCGCAGGACCTGCCCCAGATCACCCCTATCGCCAGCCGCGACGAAAGCAAAGTGTTGCGCCAGGTCTCGGTCTCCGCCGGGTTCATTGATCTTGTCAATCATCTTGCCCACGCCAAGGCCATCGACCGGATTCAGCCGGGCTTCCTCGATCAATACGTCCAGAACCTGGCGCGGATGGCGTCGGACGACTCCATCTTCCGCTGTCCAATCATGATGGATTCCCGCTATTGGCAGGATGACGTCCTTAACGAGCAGGCCGGTTACTTCAACCAGATGCTCGGCATGATGATGGCCATCAACCTGTCCCATCATTACCTTGGTCACTTCGACAAATACGCCCCCAAGATGATCGCCCCGGGCAACAAATTGCTCCCCATCAACGACTTCTTGTCACCAGCGGAGTGGAAAGTCTCCGTCAAGGCCGGCGCCACCGACGCCCTCAATTGCGCCCTCTCCACCGACGGCGCCCGAACGCTCTTTGACGCGATTGACCGGTTCCCACGTCGTCCCGCCTGGTCGGTCGCCATCCTGCCCAAAGACGCCGGCGTCAAAAACCTCAACAAGGAATTGGCCAAATACGAAACGCAATTCTTTCACGGCGGCCTAAAATTCAGCCTGCGTGACAAATTCCAATTCCTGCCGCCGTGGAATCAGTCCCCGCTCATAAGCCTGGCCGAGGAAGCGTTCGATGGCGGCCCGGCCTTTCTCGCCGTAATCCAGCGTCCAATGATTGACATACATCCCGACGAACTGATCCGCCAGCTCATGGCCCATGTCCCGGGCGTATCGCAAGGCATGGGCCACCGCCTCCGCCCGATGGTCAAGACTGAATTGGATGCTGTGGGCCAGTATCCGGGCCACCACTGACCGCGTCGCCGCCGGGAAGCGCTTGTGAATCACATTCCCGCCCAAGGGCAGCGGCAGCCCGCCGTTTTCCTTCTTCCACCACACGCCCAGGTCCTGGCATACCTTCAACCCTTCCTTCTCCCACGTCAGTTGTCCTTCATGGATAATCAATCCCGCCTCCGCTTCGCCCGAATGCACCGCCTGAAAAATCCTGTCAAATGGAACAACGACAAACTCGATCTTGTCCGCCGGCAACTCCAGCCACAACTGCAGCGCCAGAAAAGCGCTCGTCATCGTCCCGGGCACGGCGATTTTTGTCCGCGCCAAATCGACCCGGCTCAGCGGCTTTTTGGCCACGATCATCGGCCCATAGCCGTCCCCCATGCTCGCCCCGCTCGGCAGCAGCGCATATTGCGAACTGACATAAGCGTAAGCGTGGATGCTGATCGCCGTGATATCCAATTCCCCCCGCGTGGCCCGCTGATTCAAAGTTTGGATGTCCTGCAATACGTGCTCGAACTCGAAGCCGTCCGTCGGAATCAAATTCTTGGCCAACCCGTAGAACATAAATGCGTCATCCGGATCCGGCGAATGTCCCAGCGTTAATTTCTGCGCCATGCCCAAAACTATGCCCAGCCCGTCCCAAAAGTCGAGGTCTCCCGGAATCCGCTCCTAATCGTAATCTTAATCTTAATCCTCTTCCAAAGCAGACACAGCCGCGGAGCGACAACGCAAATCAGCATGTCAACCATTCTTTGCCCACCAACCCGCAAAAAATACCGTTCTTTTTTGCCGTTTTGTCTCGATTCGGCTGCGAAATCGTGGGATACTTGCCAAAGCAATGAGAGGCATAATCCTCGCTCTTTCGGGGTTGCTGCTCCTGGCCGCATCGGTGGCGGTCCATGCTCAATTCCCTTACACAAACGCCGACGGCAGTATGTATACCTACAGCACAAATGCCGACGGCAGCGCCACCATTGACGCTTATGCGGGGCCGCCCTGGGATGTGACCATACCAACCAACATCAATGGCTTGCTGGTAACCAGCATTACGAACGACGCGTTCTATTTCTGCCTCAGCATTGGCAGCGCGGCTTCGGTTTCCCGAATCAACGGCTCACCTGTGCCATGGCATTCTTCTCCGGCGGCTGAGGTTTGGAAGGCAGTCCGGCGGGCAAAACGGTCAGTGGCGCTGGATCCAACCCGCCACTGGCGGGAACATGGCGTCCGCTGGTGGTTGAGATTGTATTCTGCAGCGGCAGTTCGAGAATGAACGTGGCGCCTTTACCGGGACCCTCGCTGTGCGCGCTGAGTGCTCCTCCCAACTGCTTTGCGTCCAAAGCGCCGCTGTGCAGCCCGAACCCATGGCCGTCCGTTTGCGTTGTGAATCCATGCCCGAAAATCCGGGTTAGGTTCTCCGGGGGGATTCCAACCCCGTTGTCGGCCACTTCCATGCGAAGGGCGCGCTCGCCATGGCGCCGGAGGCGGACGGTAATTTTATGCTCCGGCTGCGTGCTCTGGCTGCAAGCGCGCTTGGCATTTTGCAGCAGGTTGAGCAGGATTTGCACGACTTTGTGCTTGTCCACGAGGACGGGCGGCACTTCTTCAAATTCACGGATGATTTCAATTTTGTGGCGAATGTAAGCCGCCTCATTCATTTTCAGCGCGGTTTCCAGCAACTCGGCCGCTTGGGCCGTTTCGTTGACCCCAACCCTGTGCGCGTAGGCCTGTTGCATGGTCACAATTTCCTTGATGTGCTCGATGTTCCTGCTCAGCGATTGCACTTCTTCGAGCAAGGAAGCCCGCTCGCTTATCAAATGATTGTTGAGGCCGGCCAAATAGCCATGAAGCTGTTTGCCTTTCTCGTCCTGGGTCAAAAAGCCCGCCAGGTCGCTTTGATGTTTATCCAGCAAATTCACCACCTTGGCCAGCCTGCCGACCCCTGAAGCCTGGACCTGGCCCTCAATCAGATTGGCGGAAACGTTGACGCTGTTGAGCACATTCCCGACGTTGTGCAACACTCCGGTGGCCACTTCTGCCATTCCCGCCTGACGCGAGGCCACCATCAGTTGTTGGTGCGTCCGTTCCATCGTCTCATTGGCTCTCGCCAGTTCGGCCGTGCGTTCGCTAACTTTCAATTCAAGTTGATCGTTGGCTTCCTTGAGCCTGCGCTGTTTGCTTTCGGCCCGGTAGAGCAGCCAGCGGTAAATCAGGCCCAAACCGGCCAGCCCCGACAGGATGCAAACCGCCAGGAACCAGATGGTTTGAGAGAACGCCGGCGGCAGTTCAACGGCGAATGAATCACCCGCCGTATTCCACACACCGTCCGCATTGCAGCCCTGCACGCGGAAGGAGTACCTTCCGGGTTTCAAGTTGTTGTAGAACACGGAGCGCCGCCCCTCCGCGTCAACCCAATCTTTGTCAAAACCCACCAACTGATAGCGCAGCTTTGCCTTCTGCGCGGCGATGTAACTCAAGGCCGCAAAGTGAAACTCCATCTGCCCCCCGCCAACAGGAAGCTCGGTCACTCTGCGGCCCTGCACCTCGATCCCGTTGATGCGGATTTGTTGGATAAGCACCGGCGGAACAATGTTGTTGGTAAAAAAGTGCTCCGGGTCTATCATCGCCAGGCCTTCGGGATTCGGGAACCAAATCCGGCCATTCGCCGTCTTGCCAGCCACGGGTTCCCGTTCTGTATGCCCGGTGAACTTCATGGCTTCCAACCCTTCAAAGAGATCGCACGCGATGTGGTCCGTCTTCCCGTCGGCGAAATCATTCAAGCTCTTGCGGCTGGCTCGCACGATTCCGGCGATGGAGTCCATCCAGAAATAGCCATGATCATCGGGGACGATCTCAAAAATGTTGCCGTCAGCCAGCCCCTGCTTTGAGGTTATGCTCTTAAGCTGGTCCCCCTTGATGCGCGCGATGCCGCCGTCCAAGCCTGCCCAAATGGCGCCATCCACGTCTTCGAAAACGCAGGAGGCGTAGTTGTCGGAAAGCCCTTCTGCGGTGGACCACCGGCGGGGAACCCCATTCTTAAGGCGGAAAATCCCATTGTTGCTGGCCACCCAAATCGCCCCGTCGCGGGCCACGCACAGGTTAAAGATCCAGTAGTAAGTTGGCTCCTCGCCTCCCGCATAAGCGAACGGAACCATCTTGCCGTTCTGGATGCGATAGAGCTTGTCGCCGGCGGCCACGACAAAGCCTTCTCCGTCTTCCAACATCCCGGTTGGCCAGAGTTGGTTGGTGTAGGTCATCACAACCTTCCCGCCCGAAACCTGCAACAGTTGTTTCTGATTATCCACCAGGTATAGATCACCGTTGCCAACCTCATATAGACGTTTGAACCATCCAGGGCGTATCGCGGCATTGTTCGTGAAATCCATCACCTTCTCGCCGTCCAGGCAGGCCAAACCCTTCTCGGTCGTGATCCAAAGCCCTCCCGTCCGCGAAGCGGACACTGAGACGACTGAACTTGAGGGGAGACCTTCCCGGGCTGTGTAAATGGGGAATTTCACATCCGTAATCTCGCTCAATCCGTTCTGCGTGCCGACCCAAAGGCTGCCCTCACGGTCTTCATAGAGGCTCGTAATGGCTTCGCTCACCAAACCGTCCGACTTTCGCAGCAAGGCGAATTCGCCGTTCTCATAACGCGCCAGACCGCCTCCTCCAGGGTTGGCAACCCAAACCACCCCGTGACGATCCACCAGGATAACCGAGCTGGCGCCATAGAGCCCCGGGATCTGAACCGATTGAAACTTGGAATCGTAGCAACGCAAGAAGCTCCCGGTGCCTACCCAAATCCGGCCGTCCATACCCTCTGCCACTGAATCAATATTATCCTTCTTCAGCGACCCATCCGGGAAGGGCTCCAACTTGCCGTCTTGCCAATAAAATAATCCTTTCTCGGCTGTTCCCATCCAAACGCGGCCATGAGGCCCTTCGCAGAAACACAGGACAGAGTTGGCAAAGCTTGCGTCCATGAACGTCTCGAGGGGTTTTCCCTTTACCCATCGGCCCAACCCGTGATCCGAACCGGTCCAGACGGCGCCATCCAATGTTTCCAAAATGGTGGCATTGGCGCTTCGGCCCGCCCATCTTGCGTCGTCTATCGGGGAAAATCTTTGGCCGTCGTAAAAGCCTATGCTGCCGCGCCGGAAGGACAACCAGAGGCCTCCATTCCTGGCCCTTTTAAGATTCTTGATTTCCTGGCTTTGGCCTTGACGCAAATTAACGCCTATCAACTTGTATTCCATTCCATCGAAGCGGACCAATCCCTTTTGCGTGCCAAGCCAGATGTAGCCGTCTTCCGTCTGAGTGATGCCGGTAATGAGGTCCGCCGGCAGGCCGTTCTGCCTGGTCCAGTTCTGGCAATTGTATTGATAGACCGACCTTGCCGGATCCAGCGCAAACAAAGACCCAGCGGACAGCAGGATCGCACAGCCAGGCCCAAATCGCCGCAACCACGGTTTCAACCAGTTCATTCCATCGGCCTTATTGGTTCTAATATATCAGCTCCATATCGTCACAAATCAGGTTCAGCTTGAGCCATTAAGGCCCTTCAAAACAGGGGTGGCAACATTCCCTCCTGTTCTGTACGCGCGCTCTCCGATCATCCATGGTCGGGTTAGACCCCTTAGCCAAGCATCGGTATGCCGCTTAAACTAAGAAAGCGGTCAGCGGGGTAACACTCAAGGCCGCGGCAGCAACCCAGAATCGGAACTGCCAGATTGCTGCTGGCTGGCGCAAACGCCCGCCGGTGGGCAGTGAACAATACAAAGTCAAAGGAATCTTATATGTTATACACAATTGCGGTAATAATGATCGTTCTGTGGCTGCTCGGTCTGGTGACCAGTTACACGATGGGCGGTTTCATTCACATCTTGCTCGTGCTTGCAATCATCATGGTGCTCATTAACCTCTTCAGCGGGCGCAAACCTGTGGCGTGATGGGATTGGCCGGCAATGAAAAGATTACTATTAGTATTGACAATTGGCCTGGCCGGCGCCGTCGGCGCGCAAACCGCCACCATCACCACCCGCAACGCCCCGCGAACGTATTTCGAAGCCTTCCCCCGTTTAATTTGAACAACCTGGGCAACCTCATGGCTGCGGCAAAAGCCAAAATTGACGCGCTGGTCGTAAGCAGCCGGCAAATGACGGCACGCCAACTCTGATTCGGTTTCCCGAATTAACGGCTCCCCTGCGCCACGGCATTCTTCCCCGGCGGTCCAAGTTTGGAAGGCAGTCCCCTTGGCGGGAGACCGGCGTGCGAAACGGTCAGTGCCGCTGGTTTCAACCCGCCACTGGCAGGAGCACGGCGTTTGCTGACGATTGAGATTGTATTCTGGAGTGGCAGTTCGAGAATGAACGTGGCGCCTTTGCCCAAACCTTCACTGTGCGCCGTGAGTGTCCCTCCCAGTTCCTTGGCCGCCAGAGCGCCGGTATGCAACCCGAAACCGTGGCCGTCAGATTGCGTGGTAAATCCATGCGCGAATATGCGGGTCAGGTTCTCCGGGGGGATTCCGACACCGTTGTCGGCCACTTCCATGCGGATGGCTTGCTCGCCGTTGCGGTGGATGCGAACCGTGAC
>JBEKDI010000010.1:0-77725 GCA_050014435.1 Verrucomicrobiota bacterium
TGGCCAACTACAAGCGGCTCCGAGAGCTGACCGAAAAATGGGTGGGCTTATCCCTCCGTCTGGCCAAAGAAAAACGCCAAAGGACCGCGTAACGTATCGGAGAACGTTTCACTCCTCAGTAGGTAACTCCCTGCATAAATGCAGAAGCTTCATCAGCATATTTTTGCGCTTCATCACGAGCCTTGGCAATTTCGGCCTGTTCCGCTGCGCTCATGCCGTTATATGGGCAGCGCGCAACGCGTCAATGAATTGAACCCCTGACGCCGGAGGCGCGGCAGGCGGCATCATGCGTGCTATGGTTAGCGTGTCGAGTTCAAGAATGCTTTCGATGGATTATTCGCACCTCCGTTCGTTTCCCGTTCTTTTAGTCTTTTTAAGAGGACTATGGCGGACATTATTCCAAAAGCCGTAATCGGATACCAAAGACTGAACATAACTGTCCACCAGCTATCTTTGAACAAAGGGTCTTTGATCAGCCTAAAGTAAATTCCAAGACCGTCCAACCGAGCCACGTGTATAGGACGACCACCAGAGACAGTATACAAGCTCCCCAAGTATGGCTCGCGTTGATTGAAAACGATTACACTTTCCCCGTAGCGTCCAATAGTAGCCATGTTGAAACGACTCCCAAACGGAATGCGGCATATAAGCTCCTCATGCTCGGACGTACTAATCCATGAGTAAGCAAAGAACATAATGCAGCCACAAAAACATATCATGCATAGATTCGCCAATAATCTAAATGTTCTATACTTTAACATATAAGTTATTGTCAAAAACCTAGGTCTTTGAGGATGGTTGAGCTGCTGCTTGGGGAAACGGAAAATGGGGTATTGGGGTTTCCAAACATTCCAGATATGTCACCATCTTCCAGAGTATCTGCGTGAGTTCCGGTACCGTGCCAAAAGACCTCGTGAGCGAGAATATTCACCCAAAGTTGAGATCCATAACCGCCTTTTCTCGATGCAAACTCTTCATCAATCAAAGGGGTCAAACCATAGCTTTGTCCATCAGTTTTCATTCTTGTGTCCTTTTCCAAGCGTGAAGCTTGGGACCAACACTCTTCCGGCTGCCCATGTGCAACCGATCCGCAATCTGTTGAATCGTCAGCGTCGTTTCCCTTCGCAGTCGCGCCGCCAACGCCAGTTTGTCCGAATTCACTTTGGCCCCACGGCTCAAGTCGGCCTCCTTCCAGCCCAATTGGCGAAGTCCCGCGGCGATGATCGTCTCCGCCTGCGCCTGGCTGGCCGGCCGCCGTATCCGCCCGGCGTGGTCAGGACCCAGATCCCCGTGCAATCGTTCCAGCAAGGCTTGTTTGAACTCCGGGCTGCCCACACACCACCCGCGCCGCATCCCATTCCATTGCTTGGGATCGCCTTCCTCCCCCCGCCGCGTCTCCATCCGCCGCTCAAACTCCCGGCGGCCTTCCGCCGTGTCCCCCGCAATGCTGTGTTCGCCCAGCAGCCGGTCCACCCGCAGCCATTTTGGCCGATGCCTTGGCTCGGTCAAATATCCGGCGAAACTGCTCCAGGGATATTCCAGCAGCCGGCTCCGCCCCGCCAGCATTTTGGCCCGCACGGGATTAAGGTGCGTATAGTCGCAGACCGTGCGCAGATACCCGCTCCCGTTTGCCTCCACCACCAGCGACTTGTAACGTCCGCTGAAAACATGCCCGCACCGTTCATGCCGGTGGTTGAAACGGTTGGCATAGGTGCTCAGGAGCCAGCGCATTCCAGCCACCAGATTGCCTTTGGGTGTTTCCACCACCAAATGAAAGTGATTCTTCATCAAGCAGTAGGCGTGAATCTCGAAGCCGGTCTTCTGGCAAGTTTCGGCCAAAGTCTTCATAAAATCGTGGCCGTCCCCGTCATCCAGGAAGATTGGCCCCTTGCCGTCTCCCCGGCTCAAGACATGGTAGATCGCCCCGGGATACTCGATTCGCAATTGACGTGCCATGATCGGAATCCTGCCATGCTTCGATTGCACCCGCAAGCCTAAAAATGGACAAAGCTATGGTTTGACCCCTCGCCCGCTTTATGCCTGACAAATGTGCAGCGAACCAACGCCGGAACCTACACCGTGACGGTTACCAATGCCTCGACCAACATGACGGTGGCGATCCAGTTGCACGTGCTTGTCCCCCAACTCCTCAGTTCTTCGCTATTGCTGACGAATGGCCGTGTGTTTATCTCCTTCGGCGATTACAACGGCGGCAGCCTCTCCGCACAGGACATCCCCACCTTTGTTCTGCAAGCCAGCTCGAACTTGCTGAATTGGGTCACGCTTCCCGACGCCATCGTTCCCACCGGAAACGGCCAACTGGGTTTTATTGACAATCTGCAGACCGTCCCGCCGCCGGTTTTTTTCCGCGTCCTGGAACAATGAAACCCCGCGCTCGAAGCGGGGGTTTTTTCCCGAATCCCTTGCGGAAAGAAACGCGTCACAGGGACGCGTTCCCGTCCTGACCCGGCTTACGAAACGTTCACTTCGATTTGTTTCGGGCGGGCTTTCTCGCTTTTGGCCAGATGCACGCGCAACAGGCCATCCTTGAACTCGGCCTTCACATGATCGCCCTGGGCGTCGTCAGGGATGCTGAAGTTCCGCTCAAACCGGCCATAATAGCGTTCCATGCGATGGACCTTGCGGCCCTTTTCCTCTTTCTCCGCCTTGCGTTCGCCGGAAATGGTCAGGGTGCCGTTTTCGACCGTCACTTTGACGTCGTCCTTTTGCACCTCGGGCAGTTCAACCTTGATCAGGTATTCCTTGTCGTCCTCGGCAATGTCCACCAGCGGCGACCATTCCGGGATCGTGATGTTTTCGTCCTCCGGCACCAAATTGGCGCGGTGTAACAGAGTAGGGGTCCAATTTAATAGTGAGGACATCCGCTCCATGTCGCGGAGTGGATTCCATCGTGTCAATGTGTTCATACAAACAAACCTTTTCTTTTCGCAGACAAATTCAGTTCGTCCCCAACCGGGGGTCTGCATCGTTGTGTCCGGTTGAGACGGTGAAGAAACTGGCCGCCCACTCGAACGGCAATTTCACACACAGGAAGTGAAAAAGCATGTGTGATGCCAGCCGCTTATAAAGTCATAATAATCTGAATGACAGCTAATTATGATAGATGTCACAGTTGCAATACTGTGTCACTATGAGCCATATTGACTCAGTAAAGGGCCAAAAAGTTCCACCTGGGCAGTGATGCCCAGGTGGAACACGATTAAGAATGCTTGTCAGGGCAACGGCGGCCCAACGAGGATGCGATAGAATTGTTGCGCGTTAGTCGCGTTAATATCAGTAAATGTGAACGGCGACGGCGGGGAATTGGTCTCAAGCAACGTGACCCACGTGCCGCTCGACAGATTCGTCGAAACTTGCAGCGCGTAATCAGGCCCGACCTCGCCGGACACGGACACACTGAACTGGCCATTCGAATACGAGGGTGTGGCGAGGTTCGGTTGCGTCAGAGGATTCACGATGACGTTGAAGCCGTTCGTGGCGCTGAGATTGGGGGTGCCGTTGTCTGTGGCCGCAATCTGGACCGGGTTGGTCGTGCCCGCGGCGCTGGCCGGCGGACGCCAGGTGAATGTGCCGGTTGCAGAGGCCACTGACGCACCGGACGGGCCGCTCAAAAGGCTGTAGGTCAGCGTTTGCGCGGGAACATCCGGATCGGTGGCGACATCGTTGACCGTCACAGTCACGCCGACATTGACCGTCTGGTCGGGGATGGAGCCCAAAGTGGGCGCGGTGTTGCCCACGGTCAGAATAGCGGGGCTACTGGTGACGGAGCCGGACGGGTTGGAAACCACGACGGTGTAGGTTCCGGCATAGTTGGCATTGGCGGCGGCGATGGCGTAAGCCGGGCCGTTTGTCCCCACGGGATTGCCGTTGAACAGCCATTGATAGCTTGCCGCAGGAATGCCGGTGGCGCTGATGGAGAATTGCGCGGACGCCCCGCCCGCGACGGACAGACTTTGCGGCTGGCCGATGATGTTCGGGGCCAGGGCGGGAGTCCAGCCCGAGAACCAGACGGTGACATTCTGCACGTCGTTGGTCGCCGTGTTGCCGTCGATCTCCGTGGACCAAGCCACGCGAGAACTGGTGTTCACGGGATTGCCGTTAGTGTCTACGCTATCAAATTCCCAGAAACGCAAGTTGGAAGTGTTCGCGACCACCGTCCCGCTGCCAAGAACCCAACCGGCAGGGGTAATGACGTTGGTGTCGATCGTGCAATTGATATAGGCATCCTGCCCATAAAAATAATTGCCGTTGCCACTGTTGGCGGCGTCGCGGCCCAGGTCGCTATTGGTCACGCCGCTGGCGCCGTCAATCAGGCAATTGACAAACGCAAAACCGTTGCTGCCCTGCAGCGTTCTCGGCTGCGTCAGGTGGCCGCCCGAGGTCATGGACATCAGTTCGCAATTGGTCGCATAAAGTGTCCCCTCGCCCCAAATGAAGTCCGTGTCGCCCTGCACATGGCTGTCCTGGATGTATTCCTGGTCTCCTGGGGCGTTGTCGAGGATGGTGTCCTGGTAGCTGTCCACATTGGCGTTGAGGCAGATGAAGCGCTTGGCAGAATTGATGTAGAGAGCCTCGGCTTGTGAGCCGCCGTGGGGCGTGCTGTTGGTGATGGTCAGGTTCTGGACCGAACAATCGTTGGCCGAGACGAATCCGAAGGACGGCCGCGTCGAGCTGGCTGGATTGATGTTGTTGTTGTTCGGATAGGCCACGATCGTCTGCAGGCGGTTCTGGCCGATGATCGAGATATTATTTTTCGTATTGACCCGGATGACTTCCAGGAAAGTCCCGATGCCCACGTTGATGACGGTCGGTGTCGTGTTATTGACTGGGACAAAATCGACCGCCCCTTGCAAGGTGAGGAAATCCTTGGTGCCGTTGGCCGCCACGAACAGGTTGGTGCTGTTGGCCGGGCCAGTCAGCTTGGTGCTGAAGGTCCACGCACTGGTGTTGGTCAGGCCGGCAAGATTGGCCCCGGTGGAATCGGTGAAAGCGCCGTTGTCAATCGTCACGTAGTAAGTCTGGTTGAACGTCATCACGTTGGAATGCGGATAGACGGTGGCGACGTTTCCATTGATCAACACAGCGTAGGAGTTGAGAGAGACGCCCCCCACCGACCGCGTTTGCAGGGCACCCAGGCTCAAGTCCACCGTGTCAACCGGGGTGGCGGGGCTGGCGGCATTATAAATGCAGATCTTGCCAGACGTTCCGACGGAGGGCGGCTGATTAAACGTGATCGCCAGCGGTGTGTCATAGCAGAGGCCGGTTTGAGTGTTGGCCGGGGACGTGGCTGTGATGGCCAAGCTCGCCGAATCGACGGTCAGCGTGGCTCCGGAACTGACCAAGGTACCCGCCTGGTTGGTAACCGTCACAGTATAGGTGCCCATATTGGCCGCCGAGACGCTGGAGATGACCAAGTTGGAGGTCAGGGCGGTTGGATTGGCCACGCCGGAAATGGGATTGTTATTGAAGTTCCATTGATAGGCGGGAGGCGGCACACCGCCGGCCGTCACGGTGAATGACGCCGTCTGGCCGCTGGTGAGCTCGAGGCTGGCGGGTTGACCGGAGATCGTCGGCCCCACAATGACCGTGAGCGTGGCGCAGTTGGTTTGCACGCCGCAGGCATTGCTGGCGATGATGCAATAAGACGCCGCATTGTCCCCGGGATATTGGACGTTGGTCACCGTCAAGCTGCTCGAGTTGGCGCCGCCGACCGTAACTCCGTTCCGAGTCCACCAAATGGTGGCGGCGGGATTGGCCGAAACGCTGGCAGTGAAAGTGCCGTTGTTGCCCATGATGACAGTCTGGTTCGCAGGCCCGGTGATAGTCGGCGGCACGCAGGTCTGGCTCAGGTTAAGCACGGCAACGCTGCTGGTGGCCGAGCCGTAAGCGTTGTTCACCACCACGAAGTAATTGCCATTCTCATTCGTCTGGCCGTTCGAAATCGACAGGGTGGCGTTGGTCGCGCCGGAATTGGTGGCACCGTCGGCCGTGACGCCGTTGGCCACTGGATTAGTCGGGCCGCCGTTGGTGTAAAAATACCACTGATAAGAGAGAGGCGTCACGCTGGCCGGATTGACCAGCACAGTGAAGGTCACGTTGTCGCCCAAGCTGCCGCTGTAACTGGCGGGTTCAGGGAGGGCGATGACCGGCCGCGGATCGTTGGGCAGAACAAGATCGACTGAACTGCCGGCCACGTTGTTGAACAGGTAGGCGTTGGGCGCCGTTGCTGGCAGCGTTGTCGCACCGAAGCCGAAATCATATCCTGCGCCTGAGAGACTCGAGTACTGGATCAGCTTGATCTGCTGCGGATAGGAGGAGAAGACGGGGGCCGACAAGACTTGTATGACATTGGTCGTGCCGCCAGTGACCAAGGCTTTCGTCAAACCAACCGGCAAGCCGCCGGCCGGGATGTTGAAGCCCACGGTGGAGTTGGAGAGCGATAATCTGGCCAGCCCGCTGGCGTTGGTCGCCAGGGTGTTGGAAACGATCAGCGTGCCGCCGTTGATCAAAATGCTGTTGTTGGTGCTCAGATTGCCAACGATGATATTATTGACGTAAGCGGCGCCGTTGGTGACGTTGAGAGCGCCAAGGGTGCGGGCCGGAGCGGTGCCGGTCGGGGCGGTGATGGTGGTGTGGCCCAGTTCCAGCATGTTATTGACCGTGAGAGCCGCCGTGGCGCCACTGACGTTGACGGTGCCGACGCAGGCTTCGTTATTGGCGACAGTAGAGGATTCCTGGGCGCCTGCCGTCAGTGAATTGACGTTGATATTGCCCGCCGTGAAAGTCAGCACGCCCGAGTTGAGGGTGGAAGTGCTGGTGTTGCCATTCTTGTCGATGGCCAGAAACATCAAATCCACCATTGCGTCCACTGATCCTCCTGTAAAGTCCAACGTTCCTGCCGCGCCACTGGAAGACGAGCCCCCGGTTGCGTTATCACCGATGGCCAGGAATGCCACGCGCCCCGAAGCGCTGCCGTTGGTGCCGCGAAAATACGCCGTGGGGCTTTGATTGGTAAAGGCGGGGTTGAACTTCATCACCACTGCTGCCGAGCCGGCGGATTTGGATTTGCCCACGCCGATACTGTCAATGTAAAATCCATTGGTCAGGCCCAGCAAAAGTGAACTGGCCGCGCCGATGCTGTTGTCGGCCCCGTTGCCCACCTCGATGGCCTCCTCAATTTCATGGCCCGACACATAAACGTATCCCGCCCAATTGGTGTAGCTGGTGGTGACGCCGGGGACCATGCTGAAAGCGGTCGAGATGTAGTTGGTCTTTGCCAGTTGCAAAGCCCCCCCTTCTGCCGCCGTGAGCACGTCCCAGCCGTAATTCGGAGGCACGCCCACGCCAAGCCGGCTGGCGTAGGTCACAAGATTGTCCAGGTTCGTCAGATTCAGCGATGCAGCCGTCCCGGCTTGTGAGACGATGAATTGCCCGGCCGTATTGCTTGCCATCAGGGTCGCTCCAGGGCCGGAAATCGTGGCCCCCCCCGAAGTGCCGGTGCCGGCCCCGCCCACCATGAACACGTCGCCTGCCGCCTGCAACGAGGCGATGGCGGCGGTTGCGCCATCGACCAACAGCGTCACTCCGGACGCAATCAACGTGTTATGATAGTTCGCACCATTCGAATATACCAGCGAGCCAATCGTGCCGCCGAAGTTACCGGTGACACTGTCCAGATAGTTGCTGATGACAAAAGGGGTCGCAATCGTTCCGACCGGCCCAAAAATCACGTTGTCGGTTGCGCCGGGGACGCCGGCGGTGCCTGTTCCGCCGATCCAGTTGCCGCCCGTTGACCAGTTGGTATCCGTGCCGCCGGGGGTCCAGTAGGTGCCCGCGCGCGAGGGCGTGGCGAGAGCGAAGCAGGCCAGTGACAGGAGCAATGAGACGACAGTTCGGTGCTGATAGGCAGAGTTATTCATAACAATTCACGTTAAAATCGGCGGCGACACACAGCCAGCGCCGGGGTTGTTTCATTCGACGTACAGGTTGCTTATTTGTTGTAGTATAGTATCGTAACTTTCTTAAGAAACTCAATCAAATTTCCTTGCAGAAGTGTGTCTGGAACATTGAAAAAGTTGCACCGCTAATTCCCGCCGGAGTGTTCAACCGTTGCCCGACATCCAAAAACTTTGAATTTTGCGCCGGAACCACCTAAAGTTCGCCCATGACGAGTCGCAAATCATAATATGGCCCACGATTCCTTTGGCCAGTTTTTGCAAGCGCTGGAAAAGGCCGGCGAACTCAAACGCGTTTCCCAGCCTGTTGCCACTGAATTGGAAATCACCGCGCTGGCCGACCGCGAAATGAAGTCGCCCGGCGGCGGCAAGGCGCTGCTCATCGAAAAACCGACGGTCCACGGACAGCCGTCCCCCTTCCCGGTCGCCATTAACACTCTTGGCTCGGATCGGCGCATGGCGCTGAGCATGGGCGCGGGGTCAGTCGATGAAGCGGCTCGGGAATTGGGCGCATTGCTCAAGGCCAAACCGCCGGTTGGTTTTGGCGAGGCGATTAAACTTCTTGGCCTGGCGCTGGACTTGCGCCATGCCAAACCGAAGCTCGTCCGCCAGGGCGCCTGCCAGGAAGTGGTGCTGCGGGCGGCGGAATTGGCCGGCGGCGCGAGTCCGGCTTCAGCGCTTCCAACTCTGGCTGCAATGCCCATTCTCAAATGCTGGCCGCTGGATGCGGGACGTTTTATCACGCTGCCTTGTGTAGTCACGCGGGATCCTGACACCGGCGAACGCAACGTGGGCCTGTACCGCATGCAGATTTACGACGGCCAAACCGCGGGCCTGCACTGGCAGCTCCAAAAAGTTGCCGCGCGCCACGGGAGACGCTATTACGAAACCGGCCAGCCCATGCCCGTCAGTGTTTTCCTGGGGGGCGATCCGGTGCTGACCTTTTGCGCGTCGGCCCCGCTGCCGGATGGCCTGGACGAATTTCTGCTGGCGGGCTATTTGCGCAAAAAATCCGTCGAGTTGGTCAAATGCCTCACCAACGACCTTGAGGTGCCCGCCGATGCGGATTTCGTCCTCGAAGGCTATGTGGACCCGAAGGAGCCGTTGCGCATGGAAGGGCCTTTCGGCGATCACACCGGGTATTATTCACTGCCGGATTTGTATCCTTCTTTTCACATCACCGCCATCACGCATCGCAAGGATGCGGTTTATCCGGCGACGATTGTAGGCAGGCCTCCGATGGAGGATTTCTACATAGGAACGGCCAGTGTGCGGTTGTTTCTGCCGGTCTTGAAAATGAATTTTCCGGAACTGGTCGATCTGGCACTGCCCGCCGAAGGGGTCTTTCACAACTTGGTGTTTGTCAGCATCAAAAAAACTTACCCCATGCAGGCCTACAAGATCATGCACGGCCTGTGGGGCATGGGGCAGATGATGTTCACCAAATACATCGTGGTGGTGGACGCGGACGTCAATGTGCATGACACCAGCGAAGTGTTGTTTCGACTTTGCGCCACGACCGATCCGCAGCGCGACACCCTTTTCACCCGCGGCCCGGCCGACGTGCTGGACCATGCCACGAGTGAATTCGCCATCGGCACGAAAATGGGAATCGACGCCACGAAAAAACTGCCCGGCGAAGGCTTCAAGCGCGAGTGGCCGCCGTTGATCGAAATGGACGCCGCCGTGCGCAAGAAAATCGACCAGTTGTTTCCGTCCCGTTAAATTCTTTGGTCAAGGCCCCAAGACAGCACGATAGAAGCGATGCGGATAATTTATTGCGTTCGTATCGGTAAACTCATACAGCCCGGCGCTGTTTGTGAGGATTCCGGTCCAGGACACCAAGTCCGTGCTGGCTTGAATGATGTTGGTGAGACCGGCGATGCCAAAGAGGCGGGTCTGAAACTGGCCCGGATTGAGCCAGGCCGGCATGAGCAGTTGCGGAAGGTCGAAGTATGACTGGCTGTTCCAATGGCTGATATCGAAGGCGTCACTGA
Organism: Verrucomicrobiota bacterium; assembly: GCA_050014435.1. Lineage (GTDB taxonomy): Bacteria > Verrucomicrobiota > Verrucomicrobiia > Limisphaerales > Palsa-1400 > DASRLE01. The sequence goes on from JBEKDI010000010.1 coordinate 9,974, forward strand.
TTCCCGCAGTGCGAAAGAATCCGCCCGCGAACAAATCCGAACCGCCGGCGGCGAGACACTCGACCGACCCTGATCTTCCGCTGATGCCGCTGCCCAAGGCGGACCAGTTTGTTCCATCCCATTTGGCAATCAGACTGGCCGGGACGCCGCCCATATTGGTGAAACTGCCGCCCGCGTAGAGATCATTTCCAATTGTGGTCAGCGCGAAGACCGTGCCATTTCCCACCACTCCGCCGCCGACACTATGCCAATTGCCGCCATCCCACATGGCGATGCGGCTTGCCGGAGCAAAGTCGGCCGCGGCAAAGAGACCGCCGACATAGAGATTTGTGCCAAGAACGGCCATGGCCAGGACATTGCTATCGAGACCGGTGCGCATGATTTGGCCGTAAGCGCCGTCGAAGCGCATGATATTGCTGCAATTGGTGATGTAAGTGAAAGTCGGGTCGTGCCAGGCGATGATGAAGTGGCCGGCCACAAATATATTGGTTCCTTGAAACGCCACGGCATCCATTCCGATGTGGGGGTCGTTCAGATAAAATGTCGTGAAGGTGTTGGTCTGATCGTAGGCGAGCACGCCGTTCCAGTTTGTCCCGTCCCAACGGCTGAGGAATGGATTATTGTAAACGGCGCCATTGAGTTGCGCTCCGGCGGCGTAAACGCCGTTCGACCGCACAGTGATGCTGGCGACTTCCCCGCCGGGACCCAACCCCAGCCCGTACCAATTCGTGCCATCCCAACGGGCGATGTTCTGCGCGGCGGCACTGCCAGCGTAGGCAAACGTACCGCCAACATATACATTATTGTTGCTGGTGGCTATGGCCTCGACCGACGTCGTGCCTCCGGCAGGAGAAATGCCGGCGCCCATGAAATGCCAATTGGCGCCGTCAAATCGCGCGATGTTGGTCGCAGTGACCAGTCCGGCGGAGTAGAAATCGCCGCCGGCAAACCAATTGGTTTCATCGGTTGCCAGGGCGAACACAAAGCCACCGATGCCATTCATCCGCCCCGCCGTGCCGAGGGGACTCCATTGCGCGCCATTCCACGAGGCGATGCCATTGACGGTAACGCCGTTGGCGGAGGCAAAGGTGCCCCCCACAAATACGTTGGTGGAGGTAGCCACGACTCGCAGGCCGCTGGAGCTTAATCCCGTCCCCGCCGCCGACCACAACGCCCCATTCCACGTCGCGAAATTGGAGGCGGTAATACCGCCGGCGGTCGCAAACGATCCGGCCACGCAAATCATGCCGTTAAACGCCGCAATGCTGCTGCCCCCGCCACTGAGTCCGCCGCCCAAGGCGGACCAGTTTGCGCCGTTCCACGCGGCGACGTATTCAGCGGGGACGGAACCGGCTTGGGTGAAACTGCCGGTGGCGTAAAGCGCTCCTCCGTTGAGTGCGAGGCCGGATACGCCGCCGTTGACGCCGCCACCCACGGCTGACCAAGTGGAACCGTTCCAAACAGCAAGATTGGTGGCGGCTTGCGGCCCCGAATTGGTGAAGATACCGCCGGCATAGACCAAGCCCGCGCCGGCAGCCACGGCCCGCACCAGCGCGCTGCCCGGGACTCCCAATCCGTTGCCCAAAGCGTGCCAAGCGGTGCCATCCCACATCCCTATGTTGGTCATCATCACACCGCCAACGTCCAGGTTGGTGAACAACCCCCCCACGTAAAGATCCGTGCCGTTGACAGCCAGACTGAATGCGGTGCCTTGGAAACCAACCGCCGTCCAGGAAGCTCCATTCCATCGCGCAAGCCCGCTGGCCGCCACGCCGTTGACCTGGGTAAAAGCGCCGGCGGCATATAACTCGTTCCCCACAAAGACGAGGTCATAAATATCCGCCGCGCCGCTTGAGTTGATGATCGTTCCAACGGTCGACCACTGGCCACCATCCCACATTTTCAGGGTGGGAGAAGTGCCGCCGTATCCGGCCGCATAGAGACTTCCGCCATTCAGCGCAATGGCCCAAATATCATTGGTTGTGCCCGGCGCGCCAAACTGCGTGTCCCAATTTGCATCGTCCGCCACATACGCCCGTGCCAGAAACAGCGGAAACAAAAGGACACAGGCGACCATCAAGATCCGGAGAGTTCCTGACGTAGAAGGTCGCATGGTTCTGACTGTACCTGCATTCTAGCTACACGGCGGCATTTGTCAATTCAGATTACCCATTGCAAATTGCAGAGAAGAATCGACTTGCGTTTTGGTGTTTGACAGTGTAGAAGGACATTATGTGTAAACTTTGCAGGTGTGGTGAGAAGTGGTCTCCGTGGCTCCTGAGCTTGTTGCGCATCGTCATTGCCGTCTTGATTCTGTGCCACGGCGGACAAAAAGTGTTGGGATATCCAGCGACGCGGGCTCCTTTGCCTCCGCTTTTTTCATGGCCGGCCGGCATTTCGGGCATCATCGAACTGGTCGGGGGCCTGCTTCTTCTGCTGGGGCTTTTTGCCCGGCCCGTGGCCTTCATTCTTTCCGGGGAGATGGCAGTCGCATATTTCATGGTGCATGCGCGCGACGCATGGTGGCCCATCCACAATCACGGGGAACTGGCCGTCATTTATTGTTTTGTGTTCCTTTATTTGTCCGCGGCAGGGGGAGGCCCCTTGAGTTTCGGCTGTTGCTGGAAACGCGGCGCGGCTCCGCCGGACGCGGGCGGCACGCCGCTGCCTGACGGGAAGAAATGATCGGGAAGGCGGTTGCAACAAAGGATTTTCCAACGGGCGGAATCCGAGTTAATGTTCCGGGATTATTGAATGATCCTGGTCATCGACAATTACGATTCGTTTACCTACAATCTGGTGCAGTATCTGGGGGAACTGAAGGCGCCGCTCGAAGTGCGGCGCAATGATCAGATTTCCCTGGATCAAATCCGGGAGTTGAATCCGGACCGCATCCTGATTTCGCCCGGCCCGTGTTCGCCGCGCGAATCCGGGTTGTCCAATGACATCATCCAAACTTTTGGCCCCAAAGTGCCGCTGTTCGGTGTCTGCCTCGGCCATCAATGCATCGGGTATTCGTTCGGGGCGCGGGTGGTGGTGAATTACCGCATCATGCACGGCAAAACGTCGCCCATCAAACACAATGGCCGGGACCTGTTCAAGGGCATGGCCAATCCCTTTGCCGCCACCCGCTATCATTCGCTGGTCATCCAGCGGGACAGCCTGCCGGATTGCCTGGAAATCACGGCGGAAACGGAGGAGGGCGAAATCATGGGGGTGCGCCATAAGAGCCATCCGATTTGGGGCGTGCAGTTCCATCCGGAAAGCATTTTGACTGAGAACGGGCGGCAGATTCTGAGGAACTTCCTTTCGCTTTAAATAAAACTTGTTAAAAGGCGGAAGGCTGGTAAGTTGTCCCCCCTTTATGAAGGACAAGATTCATCCAAAGTATGTGGAGGCGGAAATCCGGTGCGCCTGCGGCAACGTGATCAAGACGCGCTCGACCAAGGCGTCGATCATGGTCGGTATTTGCAACGTGTGCCATCCGTTTTACACCGGCACCCAGAAATTCGTCGATACCGCCGGGCGCGTGGATAAATTCCAACAGCGCATGATCAAGACCCAGGCCGCCCAGGCCGCCGCCGCCGTCAAAAAGAAAAAGAAGTAGCTCTCTTTCCCTGCAACCCGCCCGTGGAAGTCCTTCTTCCGCGGGCGGTTGCTTTTTTGCCGCCGGCCGCAAAAATGAAAATGCGCCTGGAGGCCAAACATGAACCTGCGCCCCTACATTGAGAAATTCTCGCGCCGTTACAACGAGGTTGAAGCGGCTTTGAGCGATCCAAAGCTGGCGGCCAACACGGTCAAATTGCAAGAGCTGTCGCGCGAATACGCCCGGCTTAAGGAGTTCAACGCGGCGGGCACCCGCTATCTCAAGGTTGTCGATGATCTGGCGCAGCATGCCGAATTGTTGAAAACTGAGCCCGCCGGCAGCGAAATGGCGCAACTGGCCAGGGACGAGATCGCCCAGCTTCAAGTCGAAGAACAACGGCTGGGCCGGCAATTGCAAATGGGCCTCGCCCCGCCGGATCCGGCGGATTCGCGCAACACCATCATCGAGATACGCGCGGGGGCCGGGGGGTCGGAGTCCGCCTTGTTTGCCGCCGATCTCTACCGCATGTATACGCGCTACGCCGAAGGCCGCGGCTGGAAAGTCTCGAGCATGGACAGCAGCCCGTCGGACCTGGGCGGCTTCAAGGAAGTGATTTTTGGCGTGACTGGCGTGGATGTTTTCAAGCGCCTGAAATATGAGAGCGGCGTCCATCGCGTGCAGCGCGTGCCGGCGACCGAGGCGCAGGGGCGCATCCACACCAGCACCGCGACGGTGGCGGTGCTGCCCGAGGCGGAGGAAGTCGATATCGAGATCAGTCCCGAGGATTTGGAGATCAACGTCTGCCGCGCTTCCGGCAAGGGCGGCCAGGGTGTCAATACCACGGATTCGGCGGTGCAAATCATCTACAAGCCGACCGGCATGATCGTGCGTTGCGCCGACGAACGGTCGCAGCAAAAAAACAAAGTTCGCGCCCTGACCGTGCTGCGCTCGCGTTTGTTGGAAGCCAAAATCGCCGAAGAAAACGCCCGCTACGCCGCGCACCGAAAAGAGCAGGTCGGCACGGGCGAACGCAACGAACGCATTCGCACCTACAACTTTCCGCAAAACCGCGTGACCGATCACCGCATCGAAGTGACCCTCTACAATCTGCCGTCCTTTGTCGAGGGCAACATCGATTGCCTGATTGAGCCGCTCATGGCCGATGATCTGGAGAAGCGGTTGGCGGCCTTGAAACTATGAGTTCAACCCTGGTTCCGCGGGCGCTGATTTTTGATTGCGACGGTACGCTGGCCGACACCATGCCGTTGCATTGGCGCGCCTGGCAGGTGGTGGCGCAGCGCTACCGGCTTAATTTTCCGGAGGAACGTTTTTATGCCCTGGGCGGCGTGCCGTCGCGGGACATTTTGAAAATGTTAAGCCAGGAACAAGGACGGCAGTTGGATCCCCTAGCCGCTTCGATGGAAAAAGAGGCTGTTTACATGCCGCTTTTGCCGCAAGTGCAGGAGGTGGAAGTCGTGGTGAACATTGCGCGGGAACATTATGGCGTCATCCCAATGGCCGTAGCATCCGGCGGCATTCAATCGCACATCAACGAGGTCCTGACGCATCTGGGCATCCGGCATTTATTCCAGGCCGTCGTGACCAGCGAAGACGTCACCCGGCAAAAACCCGCGCCGGACATTTTTCTGGAGGCCGCGCGTCGCCTGGGCGTGGAACCGCAATTCTGCCGCGCTTACGAGGACACGGAACTCGGTTTGCAAGCCATCCGCGCCGCCGGCATGGAGGCGGTCGATGTGCGCCTCTTGCGGAAACAGGACGGTGCCTGATCAATTCAACCTTTGGCTTGCGGGGACACTTTCAAAGTGTTACTTTCTGGTTGTGGGCATAATCACCGCAAAACAATTGCACCAAGAAACCAAGGCGGTCTTGAACCAGCTTGAGCAGGGTGAATCTCTGCTTATCACCCGCAATGGCCGCACCATTGGCCGGATCGAGCCTCTGACCACCCCCGAGCAAGCCACCTGGCCTGACATCATGGCCGAAGTCTGGCGCGCACAAAAAAATGTGAAGTCCCGCGATCGTGTTTCGAACCCGGTATTGCAGGAACGGCAACGTCGGCGGCGATGAAAATCTACGCTGATACGTCCGCGTTGATCGCATGGTTTCACCCGGCGGATGAATTCGCCCAGGCAGTAACGGATTGGTGCCGGGAACGGTCGCCGGAGTTTAGTTGGAATCCTCTGCTGCGAATTGAACTGCGCCACAATCTTCGCCGGCTCACCGGCAACTATGCCGCGCCGGCTTGGCACGCCTACCAGGCAAGTGAAACCTCCCGAAAGTTGCGGTTGGAAATCCATCGAGTGTCCGATCTATTGGAGCGGGGCGATGAATTGAGCGCCCGCCATGCCCAAAGCTTCCATGCCGGCACTTGGGATTTTGTCCACGTTGCGGCCGCCCAGCACGTCCGCGCCGAGATGTTCGTCACTTGCGATGCCGCCCAGGCAGAACTGGCCCGCGTGGCCGGACTGCCGAAGGTTCATCTGTTTAAGTAATCAAAGTTGAAACTGGCCGTGACCTTCAATTGAAGTTGATTCCAAGAAACCTTAGGTGTAGAGTCGAATTGTGAGTATTGAGGCGTTGAAACAAGAATTGTCCGCATTGAACGCAAACGAGCAGCGTCATTTGACCGCATTCCTCGTTTCGCTTCAGGATGCCGGCGATGCCGCTTACCGCAAAAAACTTTCGGCGAAAATTGACAAGCCTGCTTCGGAATTTGCGACGCTGCCAGAGTTGCATCGGCGATTGGACTTGCCCGACGACGGCAGCCGCCAATGAATTACCGTCTGCTCATTGACTACGAGGTCATTGAGTTTCTCGAAACACTTTCCCGCAGGGATCAACGGCTGTTGCGCAACTGTTTCGTGGCCATTCAAGGATTTCCGAGCCGCCATTCTGATTACATCGAATCAGACAGCGTCGGGCGTCGCGTTGACATTCACATTTGTGGCAGATACGCCATCAAGTTTTGGGAAGACCATGCTGACCAGCACCTGAAAATCCTGGACGTGCATTTCGCCGACAAAAGAAGCCTCTAAAAGTCCCTCATCTTCATTCCTGAAAGGACAATGCCTTATCATTCCTCCGTGACCATGAGGGCGTCGATTTTTTTATGGGTGAGCCGGAATGGCGACTGCCCCAAATCGGGGGCCGGTGCCAGGATTCGTCCCGCCCCGCGCGGGACCCAGTGCATGCTTGATTCCGGGGAACGTTCAGGCACCTTAGCGGCACGGGGCCTCTTGCGCCTCCATGAAATGATTCAAATGCGGCGAGATGCGATTGTTTTCCCCCGGCTTCTTCGAGGCCCGGTGGTTGTAGTGGCGGCGACGGCAATGGGATTGTTGTTTTCCGGTTGCAAAGAGAAGCCGCCGGCCATGCCGCTGCTTCAGGCGAAGGCGATGACCGCCACGCCGCGGGATGTGCCCATTTACGAGAAATGGATCGGCACACTGGACGGCTATCCCAACGCGCAAATCCGGGCGCAAGTCGCCGGCTACCTCATCAGGCAGGACTACGCCGAGGGCGGCGCGGTGAAGAAAGGGGACTTGCTTTTTGAGATCGATCCCCGGCCGTTCCAGGCGGTGCTCGACCAGGCGCTGGGCAAGCTGGCCCAGGACCAGGCGCAATGCGGCAAGACGCAGTTGGATGTCAAACGTTATACGCCGCTGGCGCGCGATCAGGCCATAAGTCAGGAAGAGTTGGACGATGCAATCCAGGCCAACCTCGTGGCCGAGGCGGCCCTCCAGTCCGACAAGGCCGCCATCGAAAGCGCCACGCTGAACCTCGGTTTCTGCAAAATCACCTCGCCCATCGACGGCATCGCCGGCACCGCCCAAGCGCAAATCGGAGATTTGGTCGGTCCGGGGACCGCGGTGCTGACGACGGTATCGACCGTTGATCCGATGCGGGTTTATTTTAGCATCAGTGAGCAATCCTATCTGGCCTTTTGCCGGCAATTCACCAACGCGGCGGAAAGAGGGAACTACCGGGCGGAGATGGATTTGCGATTGATACTCACCGATGGCTCGACGTATCGATTTCCGGGCAAGTGGCTTTTCACCAGCCGGCAGGTTGATGTCAACACCGGCACACTCCAAATTGCAGGCGTTTTCCCAAACCCGGATTACATCCTCCGTCCCGGCCAATACGGGCTGGTGCGGGCCAAGACTGAGACCCGCCGGGGCGCCATCCTTCTGCCGCAACGGGCGGTGACGGAGTTGCAGGGTTCCTATCAGGTCGCGACCATTGACGAGGACAACACGGTCCACGTCAAATCGGTGACGGTCGGGGAACAGGTGGGCAATGATTGGCTGATCGAAAAAGGCATTGCGCCGGGTGAACGGGTTGTGGTCGAGGGCACACAGAAGGCCAGGGAAGGAACGAAGGTGGATCCCCAGCCGTATGACGCCTCGAAGACCAACGGCACGGCGGGCATGACCAAGTGATGACCACGTCCTCATTGTAATGTACCGCTTCTTCATCAACCGTCCCATCGTTGCGATGGTCATCGCCATTCTCATGGTGCTGGTGGGCCTGGTTTCCATGACGACCCTGCCCATCTCCCAGTTTCCCAGCGTCGTCCCGCCGGAAATCCGCATCCAGACCACGTTTGTCGGCGCGGACGCCGAAACCGTCCAGCAATCCATCGCCACACCGATCGAGGAACAGATGAGCGGGGTGGATAACATGAACTACATGTATTCGATCAACGCCAACAACGGCGTGATGCGAATGGTGGTCAATTTCGACGTCAAAACCGACCCGAACGTCGATCAGATGCTAGCCCAATTGCGCGAGCAGCAGGCCGCGCCGCAGTTGCCCGCGGCGGTGCAGAATTACGGCGTCACCATTCTGAAATCCCCGACGACGCCGATGCTGCTGGTGGCGCTTTATTCGCCGAAGGGAACCTACGACGCGACGTTTCTTGCCAATTACGCCTACATAAATCTTGTTGACCAGATCACGCGGGTCAAGGGCATCTCCAACATCAATGTGTTCGGGGCGGGGCAGTATGCCATGCGCTTCTGGCTCAACCCGGATCAACTGGCCAAGCTGAACATCACCGCCAACGACGTCATCAACGCGGTCAACGTTCAGAACACGGTCAATCCCGCAGGGCAGATTGGCGGGCCGCCTTCGCTGGCGACTCAGGAGTACACCTACACCGCCATCGCCCAAGGGCGGTTGGTCACGGAGAAGGAATTTGGCAATATCGTGTTGCGGGAAAACCCGGATGGCTCGGTGGTGCGGCTCAAGGACGTGGCGCGCATCGAGCTGGGCGCGCAGCTTTACAGCCTGGCCGGGCGCCTCAACGGCGAACCCGCCGCCGTGATGGCCATTTACCAGTTGCCCGGCTCCAACGCGCTCGACGCCGCCCGGGACGTCAAGGCGCTGATGATGGAGCTGAAGAAACGGTTTCCGCACGACCTGGACTACGCCGTTTCGCTGGACACCACGCTGGCCGTGAGCCGCGGGTTGGAGGAAACCGTGACGACTCTGTGGGAGGCGCTCCTGCTGGTGACACTTGTCGTATATATATTTCTGCAAGGCTGGCGCGCCTCGCTCATTCCGCTGCTGGCCGTGCCGGTGTCGCTCATCGGCACATTCATTCTTTTTCCGTTTTTTGGGTTTTCCATCAACACCCTGTCCCTTTTCGGCCTGGTCCTGGCCATCGGCTTGGTGGTGGATGACGCCATCGTGGTGGTGGAATCCGTCGAGCGGCATATCGAGGAGGGCCAGTCGCCCAAGGACGCGGCCCTCAAAGCCATGCAGGAGGTGAGCGGCCCGGTGGTGGCCATCGCTTTGATTCTGGCGGCGGTCTTCGGGCCGACGATTTTCATTTCCGGCATCACCGGGCGCCTCTATCAGCAATTTGCGCTGACCATCGCCATATCTGTCATTTTTTCCGCCTTCAACGCCCTGACGCTCAGCCCGGCGCTGTCCGCGCTGCTCTTGAGACACCGGGAGCCGACGGGCGGCCCGCTCTCGCGGTTTTTTGGCTGGTTCAATCGTGGGTTTGGCAAAGTGACAAACAAATACGTGCATTGGAGTGAAAAATTGATCCACCACAGCGGGTTGAGCCTGGTGCTGCTGGCCATTGTCGCAGGGGTGGCGCTGCTGATCGGAAGCAAACTGCCGTCCTCCTTTTTGCCGGAGGAGGACCAGGGCTACATGTTCGTCAACGTGCAACTGCCCAATGCCGCCTCGCTCCCGCGCACCTCCGAGTATTGCCGGCGGGTGGAGCAGGTCCTGGCCCAAACGCCGGGTGTCAAGTATTATACGACGGTGCTGGGCTTCAGTTTGCTCAGCCAGGCGCAAACCACTTACAACGCCCTGTTCTTCGTCACCTTGCAACCGTGGAACGAGCGCAACAAAGCTTCCGAAAAAATGGCCGCCATCCGGGCGCACATCAACAAGGAACTGGCCTCAATGCCGGAAGCCGCTGCCTTCTCCTTTCCGCCTCCGTCCATTCCGGGTGTGGGCACGGCGGGAGGTTTCACTTTCATACTGGAAGACCGGGCGGGGCTTGACCCGTCGTTCCTGACGACAAACCTGGACGCCTACATGGCCGCGGCCGCCAAACGCCCCGAGATTGCCGGTTTGAGCACCAGCTATCTGCCCAGCGTGCCGGAGGTGTACGTCAACGTGGACCGCGACAAGGTGCTCAAGCAGGGGCTGAACCTGGCGGACGTCTATACCACGCTGCAAACTTTCATGGGCGGTTACTTTGTCAATTATTTTAATCGTTTTGGCCGGCAATGGCAGGTCTATGTGGAGGCGGACGACAAATATCGCTCCAGCCTGGACAACATCGGCCTGTTTTACGTGCGCAATCGCCTGGGCCAGAACGTTCCGCTCTCGGCGGTGGCGAAGGTGGAACGCCGCACCGGGCCGGAATTTGTGATGCATTACAACGAATACCGCTGCGCGCAAATCAACGGCAGCGCGGCCCCCGGCTACAGTTCGGACCAGGCCACCAAGGCGCTGGAGGATGTGTTCGCCAAAACGACGCCGTCGGGGATGGGCTTCGATTATTTCGGCATGTCGTTCCAGGAACAACAGGCGGCGAAAGGCGTGCCGCGCATCGCCATCTTCGGGCTTTCGCTGGTGTTTGTGTTTTTGATCCTGGCCGCGCTATACGAAAGCTGGTCGCTGCCCTTCAGCGTTTTGATCAGCACGCCGGTCGCCGTGCTGGGCGCTTTTTTTGCCCTATGGTCGCGCCAGTTCGAGAACAACGTTTATGTCCAAATCGGACTTATCATGTTGATCGGGTTGTCCGCCAAGAACGCCATTCTCATCGTCGAATACGCCAAGACCGAGGTCGAAAAGGGCAAATCCCTGTCCGAGGCCGCGCTGATCGGCGCGCGCATTCGTTTGCGTCCGATCCTGATGACGTCGTTTGCCTTCGTCTTTGGGTGTCTGCCGTTATGGTTCGCGACCGGTTCGGGCGGGATGTCGCGCCAGACGCTGGGCACGGTGGTCATCGGCGGCATGCTTGGCTCGACTCTGCTCGGCATATTCATTATCCCGGTCAATTTCTACGTGGTGGAAAAACTGGGCATTCGATACAAAAAGAAAAGTCAGAATTAAGAAGTAAGAATTAAGAAACATGAAGAACAGCAGCCAGTCGCATCGAAGTGCTTTCCTGAACTTCTTAATTCTTAATTCTGCCTTCTTACTTCTTTTCGCCGGCTGCGCCGTCGGCCCGGATTACAAACGCCCGCCCGCGAGCGCGCCGCCGATTTTCCGGGGGGACACCGCAGGCCGGAGCAATTCCCTGGGCGACGTGCAGTGGTGGAAGTTGTTCAAGGACAACACCTTGCAAGCGTTGCTGCTCTGCGCGCTGACCAATAACTACGACGTCCGCATCGCGGCGGCGCGTGTCGAGCAGGCCCGCGCCATCCTGGAGGAGAACCAATCGGGATATTATCCGCAAGTCACTTACCAGGGAGCCGTCGGCGCCGGCAAAAACGCCCAGGTGGGCTCGCCGGCGCCGGGCGTCGCGCAGAACCATTGGTACGAGGGCATCGCCAATGTTTCCTGGGAGATTGATTTGTGGGGCCGCATCCGCCGGATGAACGAATCGGCCCGGGCGCAGTTCCTGGCGACGGAGGAGGCGCGCACCAATGTCATGATCTCGCTCATCAGCACGGTGGCGGCGGATTATTTTCAACTGCTGGCGCTCGATCAGGAATTGCAGATCGCGCGCGACACCACGAACTCGTTCGGGCAAAGTTTGAAACTTTTTACGGAGCGGCTGCGCGGCGGGGTCTCTTCGAAACTGGAATCGTCGGCGGCCGAGGCGGAACAGGCGTCCGCCGCCGCGACCATCCCTGAATTGGAACGGCAGATTGAAGCGCAGGAGAACCAGATCAGGGTTTTGTTGGGGATGAATCCCGGCCCCGTCCTCGGCCGGGGAAAATTGCTCGAAGAACTGCTGCCGCCGGATGTGCCGCCCGGATTGCCTGCCACGCTGTTGGAACGGCGCCCGGACATTCGGCAGGCGGAGCAGTTGGTGCGCGCGGCCAACGCGCAGATTGGCGTCGTCAAGGCCTATTTTTATCCGCAATTTAGTTTGACTGGGTTGTTCGGCAGGATCAGTCCCGAGGCGTCCGCCTTCACGGGGGGCGGGGCCAACGCGTGGAGCGCGGCGGCGAACGTGGCCGGCCCGCTTTTTGAAGCCGGGCTTTTGAAGGGCGAGTTGAAAGAGGCCCGGGCGGCCTGGGACGAAGCCGTGCTGCAATATCAGTCGGCCGCGCTCAACGCTCTTCAGGAAGTAAGCAACGCCCTGTCCGCGCGCGAGAAACTGCAGCGGGAACGCCTCGACCAGGAGCGCGCCGTGCGGGCCTACGAGGAAGCCGTGCGCGTGGCGGGCGAGCGTTACCAGGCCGGCCACGCCAATTACTATGAACTGTTGCAGGAGCAGCAATTGCTTTTTCCCGCTGAAAACGCGTTAACCCAGACCGAACTGAATCAACTGCTGGCCATCGTGCAATTGTATCGCGCCCTGGGAGGAGGCTGGAGATAAAGGATGAATTATGAAGGCAGAAGGAAGAAGTCTGACTTCTTAATTCTTACTTCAAACTTTCTTTCAGCGCCACCACGGGGCGCCGCAGCATCTGCCCTTGATAGGTGTAGCCGGCGGCGACGGTTTCCGCCACCAGACCTTTTTCCACCGCGGCAGCGTCGTCTTGCAGTTTATGCAACTCTGGATCGTAGGCCTGCCCTGCCTCCACACCTATCTGCACCAGACCAATGCGGCGCACTGTTTCCAGGCAGGCCTTTTGGAAGTGGCCGAGTTGATCGATCAAGTCGGGGTGCCCGGAACGCTCGGCCGCTTGGAACAAGGCGAACACATGGTCCAATACATGAATGATGACCTGCAGCCGCTCCGCTTCTCCCCGGCGCAACCTCTCCACTTCGAGCCGCAAATGGGTCTTCTCCGTCTCGTCGGTCTTTTGCATGAACTTGGTCAGAGCCTTGGCCTCGGCTGCCAGTCCGTCGGCGACTTGTTTCGCGCTGGTTGCGTTCTGGGTCGTGTGGGCATGCAATTCCACCCATTGACCGGTCGCGCCTCTGATCTCGGCGGCCAGTTGGTCCAGATTTCGTATTTGACTTGCCGCTTCCGCCAGCAGTTTGGCCTGCGAGAGGGCCTGTCCGTCCGCGTTGCGCCGCAGAAAGGGAGTGATAAAAGTCCATGACCCAAGTCCCCCGCAAAGAAACACCAGGCCCGCCTCCTGCCACAAAAGCGGACGGTGACCGAATATCAGCAGAATGGCGGCCAGCCCCAGGAAAATGATGTCGGCCACAATGAATGGCCACAACGGCAGCGGCGGTTTCGCATTGCTCATGTTCGCTGAAGGGTAGTTTCGATTTCGCCCAACGTAAATTCAAAAGAGCGGGCCGTATCCCGATCTTAATCTCTTTCTTTGGCCTCCAAACCGCGCTAAAATGACGCTGCAATGGCCGGCAACGCTACCATCCAGAAAATAGAGAAGCCCGCGGACGATCTTCCCGCCGCGCTGGCGTTGCCTGAATTGCTGGCCCCGGCCGGCGATTGGGACTGCGCCAGGGCGGCGGTCGAAAACGGCGCCGACGCCATCTATTTCGGCCTGGAACGTTTCAACGCCCGCATGCGCGCCGATAATTTTACCGGGGAGGACCTGCCGAAATTGATGGATTTTCTGTACCGGCGCGGCGCAAAGGGCTATGTGACTTTCAACACGCTGGTCTTCGCCAATGAGATGGCCGAGGCGGAGGACTGGCTGCGGACGCTGATTGGCGCGGGTGTCGATGCCGCCATTGTGCAGGATGTCGGCATTTGCCGGCTGATTCGAAAGCTCTCGCCGGATTTTCCCATTCACGCCTCGACGCAAATGACCGTCACCAGCGCGGCCGGGATCGATTTTGCGCGGGAATTGGGCTGCAGCCTGGTGGTGCTGGCGCGGGAATGTTCGCTCAAGGAAATCCGCGCCCTGGCTGCGCCGTCGCCGCCCGCTGCCCCGCTGCCCCTCGAAGTCTTTGTGCATGGGGCATTGTGCGTGGCCTATTCGGGGCAATGCTTGACAAGCGAGGCGCTGGGCAGCCGCTCCGCCAACCGCGGCGAGTGCGCCCAAGCCTGCCGCATGCCATACGATCTGATCAGCGACGGCCAGCAGGTCCCGCTGGGCGACCGCCGTTATCTTTTAAGCCCGCAGGACCTGGCGGGCCTGGAAGTCCTGCCGGAGCTGATTCGCGCCGGCGTCGCTTCCTTGAAAATCGAAGGGCGGCTCAAATCCGCCGAATACGTGGCCAACATCACGCAGGTCTATCGCTGCGCTTTGGACAAACTGGCGGCCCGGCCCGGCGCGCCGTTCGAGGTGGATGGCGGGAGCCGTTACAACATGGAAATGGCCTTTTCGCGGGGGCTGTACACCGGCTGGTTTGGCGGCACGAACAACCAGGCCCTGGTCCATGCCCGCTTCGGCAAAAAACGCGGTGTCTATTTGGGCGCGGTCCAACGCGTGGAACACCAGCGCGTGCATTTGCATTTGGAAGCGCCCCTGAAGCCCGGCGACGGAATTGTATTTGACTCAGGCCACCCCGATGAGGAAGAACAAGGCGGACGCGTCTATCAGGTGGATCCCTCCGACAGGTCCGACAGGTCCGACCATTCCGACGAAGCAGCCCTCTCCTTCGGTCGCGGCGACGTGGATCTAAGCCGCGTTCATCCGGGAGACCTCATCTGGAAAACAAGCGACCCGGAACTGGATCGCAAGTTGCGCCAAAGTTTCGCGGGCGCGACACCGCGTTTTCGCCGGCGTCTGGACATCGAGGCCCGTGGCGGGGCCGGGCAGCCGCTGACGTTGATCGGGCGCGACGAACCCGGCCATGTCGTGCGGTTGGATTCCGCCATGCCGCTTGCCCCGGCGCACAAACAACCGCTGACCACGGAATTCCTGCGCGGGCAATTGGGCCGCCTGGGCGGGACGCCTTTTGCCTTGGGCAGCCTGAGCAACGCGCTCCAAGGCGACGTCATCCTGCCCATGAGCGAATTAAACCGGCTGCGGCGCGCTTTGGCTGACGAGATGGAACGCCTGCGCGCGCAGCCAAAGCGATGGATTTTAAATCCGCCCGGACCGGAAGCCTTGAAACCCGGGCCGCCCCCGCGCTCCGCAGCCCCGGCGCGCCTGATCGTGCTGGTGCGGGACATGCCCCAGCTCGATGCAGCCCTGGCCGCCGGCTCGCCAACCATTTACTGCGAATTCGAGGACCCGAAAAAATACCGAGAGGCCGTGGCGCTCTTTCGCGCCCGGCAATCCCCGGCGGGCTCGAAGCCCGAAATCTTTGTCGCCCCGCCGCGCATTTTCAAACCGGGCGAGGAATGGATCCTCAAACAAGTGCGTTCCTGCGAAGCGGACGGCTATCTGCTGCGCAATTACGATCACCTGAAATTCTTCGCCGACTGCCGGCGGGTGGCGGATTTCTCGTTCAACGTCGCCAACGCATTGTCCGCCGAATATTTCAAGAACCGGTTCGGCCTGGAACGCCTGACGGCGTCGTATGATTTGAACATCACGCAACTTGAGGCGCTGCTGTCCGCCGCGCCGCCGGACTGGTTTGAGATCACCCTGCACCAGCACATGCCCATGTTTCACATGGAACACTGCGTCTTCTGCGCCTTCCTGACCAAAGGAACCGATTACACCAACTGCGGGCGTCCTTGTGACAAACATAAAGTCGATTTGCGCGACCGGGTCGGGCTGCAGCACCCGCTGAAGGCGGACGCGGGATGCCGCAACACCGTGTTCAACGGCCGGGCGCAGACCGGCGCCGAATACGCGGGCCGGCTGATGAATTTGGGCGCGCGCCATTTCCGCATCGAATTCGTCAACGAGACCGGGCCGGAAGTGGCGGCCACGATCGGCAAATACCGGGCGCTGCTGGACGGCAAGCTGGCCGGGTCGGAATTGTGGCGCGAACTAAAACTGCACAACCAGCTCGGAGTGACGCGCGGCCCGATGGCTTCAGGCTCCTGAAACCACCTTGAAGAATTTCTAAAAATATCTCTTGCCCGCACCGCGCCCCTGCCCTATAAATACACCTTCCTTGAACAAAGGAAACGCACTATGCGAAGGCCCAAAGGCATTAAAACAAAGAAATCCGTCGCGAAGCGGTTCAAAATCACCGCTTTGGGAAAAGTCATGCGCATGCGCGCGGGCAAACGCCATTTGCTCCAAACCAAAAGTCCAAAGCGCCGGCGCAGTCTGGGCACGTCCACACAGGTCGATCCCACGGACGCCTATCGCATAACACAGAATTTACCCTTCAGCCACTAACCAACCCGCTACTCCTTCTGACAAAACCGTAATTCCCTTATGCGTGTAACCAACTCACCCGCCTCGCGCAAGCGACGTATCCGCACGATTAAAGCCGCCCGCGGCTTCCGCCTCAAGCGGTCCAAATTGTACCGCTACGCCTCTGACGCGTTGGATCACGGGATGCAGTACGCCTATCGGGATCGCAAAACCAAAAAGCGCAACTTCCGGGGTCTCTGGCAGGTGCGCATCAATGCCGCGGCCCGCGCCGCCGGCACCACCTACAGCCGGTTCATGGAGGGCCTCAAGGCCGCCCAGTGCCCCCTTAACCGCAAAATGCTGGCCGACATCGCCGCGCAAGACGCCGACGCCTTTGGCCAATTGGTCCAGACGGCCAAAAATGCGTTGCAGGCCAAGGGCGTAAAAGCGTAAGTTGGCCCGTCCGCCGGCCTGGCCATCTTGGGGCAGCCCCGCCATTGTTCCGGCGCACATCTATGGAGATTGATCCGCTCAAACAAGCGGCCCTGGCCGAGTTGAAGGCTGCGGCCGATTTGGCGGCGCTCGAACAGGCCAAGGGAACCTGGCTCGGCCCCCACGGCAAATTCACCGCCTTGATGAAACAACTCGGCGCTTTGCCCAAGGAGGAACGCCCCGCCGCCGGCAAACAGATCAACCAGGCCAAGGTCGAATTGGAAACCGCCCTCGCCGAACGCCGCGCCGAACTCGAACTCAAGTCCGCCCTGCCCAAGGAAGCCACCGATTTCACCCTGCCCGGACGGCGCCGTTCCGTGGGCAAATTGCATCCGCTGACCCAGGTCACGGAGGACATTGTGCGGAGCTTCCGCAAGCTCGGCTTCGCCGTCGCCGACGGCCCCGAAGTCGAGGACGAATACCATTGCTTCGACGCCCTCAACACCCCCGCCGACCACCCCGCCCGCGACACGCAGGACACATTTTATCTTGACCAGCCCGGCGCGAGCGAAAAGGCGCTGCTGCGCACCCACACCTCCTCGGTGCAAATCCGCGTCATGGAAAAACAGCGCCCGCCCGTGCGGATCATCGTGCCGGGGCGCGTCTATCGCCGGGACAATCCCGATGCCACCCACAACCCGACCTTCCAGCAGATCGAAGGGCTTTACGTGGACCGCGGCGTGACGGTGGGCGACCTGAAAGGGACGGTTGAATTCGTTTTCCAGGAATTGCTTGGCGGGGAAACTCGCATCCGATTCCGCCCCCACTATTTTTCCTACACCGAGCCAAGCTATGAAATTGATTTCTCCAGCCCGCTCACGCGGAAGATGGGCAAGGAATGGCTCGAGATCGCCGGCTGCGGCATGGTGCATCCGGCGGTTTTTGAAAAAGTGGGCTACGATCCTGACGAATGGACCGGCTGGGCTTTTGGCTTCGGCATCGAGCGCATCGCCATGATCCGCTACAACATCAACGACATCCGCCTCTTCTACGAAAACGACGTCCGTTTCCTCAGGCAGTTTTAGAGCGACGCAAACAAAAGTGTTGCCGCGTAACACGATAGGGCGGGCATTCCGCTGCCCGGCGCTTACAGGCGGACAGCCTTTCCCGTGCGGATGGATTTTTCCTCAGCCTCGCAAATCTCCACCGCGCTGAGTCCATCCGTCGCCGTCACAATCGCAGGAGGCTTCCCATTTTGGATGCACTGGATGAAGTAGCGTAGTTCCATCTCATACCCATCCCCGCCCGCGCACTTAATGACACGGGGCCGGCGGCCCTCCTCGAAAAGCTGGAGCGCGTCCGCCCCGCGCCCGTTGTCATAATCCGCCGTGGCCTTCTCGAAATTGACCGTGTACTGCATCTTGAATCCATAGCCTTCCGTCATGAGCCAGCTCCCTTCGGCGGTGACCGTAGCGCCGCCCGCCATGCGATAGGAGGCAACCACATGGTCTATCGCGCCGCTGAAGCGCGTCCTCCCGACCGCAAACACGCCGCGCGGCCGGCCGAAGCAGAATTGGATGAAATCCGCGTCGTGGATATGAAGGTCCAGCAGTGCGCCGCCGGAATCTCGGCCCTTGAGGTAACAGCCCCTGCTCCAACCCGGTGGAGGGCAGACGCGGCGGAAGCGCGCGGCCAGCACCCTGCCATATATCTTATTGTCAATAGCATTTTTTAGCCAGGCCCATTCCGGCCAGAAGCGCATGACCATGGCCGGCATGAAAAATCCCCTGGCCTTGCCCGCCGCCGCCACGATCTCGCGCGCTTGCGCCGACGTGCGCGCCATCGGCTTCTCACACACGACGTGCTTGCCCGCCCGCAACGCCTTCAGGCAGAGCGGATGATGCAGCGGCGTCGGCACACAAATATCCACCAAATCAATCGCGGGATCGGCCAGCAGATCGTCGAAATTGGAATAGGCCTTCACCCGGGTCATGTCGAGATGCAGCGGCTTAGAACCGCCGATGTTCCCCGCAACGCGTGGAAGTTTGCCGTTGCCCGGCAGCCGCGCCGTGTCACAAATCGCCGCAACCCGTGCCCCGGGAATCATCAAATAGGCCTTGATATGCGTCGTCCCCATGAACCCAATCCCGACAACGCCCACGTTGAATGTTTTCAAGGTGCGCATCTCACTTTTTGGGCACGCGCCAGGGGGAAGTTTCATTAACACCCCGTTTCAACGGGGTGATAGAGGGCGAGATCTGGTGAAAAACCGTTTCCAACGGTTTCGCGCATGGGAAGCCCCGAACGCAAAAGGACTCCGCCGCGCCCAAGCACTGAGATGCGTGCGTTTTCATCTTTCTTAATTCTTCCTTCTTAATTCTTAATTTCCTCCAGCCGCTCTCTCGCCGCCCGGATGTCCGCCGCGCGCTGCTCGCCAGCCTCGCGTTCGATGACCAAGTTCCCCTGGAACCGCAGTTCATCCAGCGTCCGCAGGAACGCCCGCCAATCCACCTCTCCCGCGCCGACCGGAACCTCCGCGCCCCACGTGCCGGGCGTCCTGGTCCTGACAGCGTCTTTGATGTGGCACTGCTTAAGCCAGGGGCCGAGCGCCCGCAACGCGGCGATGGGATCGCCCTTGTCATAGAGAATCATGTTCGCTGGATCGAAATTCACGCCAACGTTTGTCCTGCCCAACTTGTGCAAAAAGACACCGAGAGTCTCCGCCGTTTCCTGCCCTGTCTCAAGCCCCAGTTCCAAGCCCCGCTCGGCGAACAAATCCGCGATCAGTCCGAGGCGCTGCAGAAGTGTTTGGAACCCGGGATCGCCCGGTTCATGCGGCAGAAACCCCGCATGGAACGTGACCAGCTTCAACCCAAGTTTCTGCGCCAAATTCGCCGCCGTCTGGATATTCCGCCAATTCTCCGGCCACGTTGCATCCGGCACGACGCCCCCGGTGCGCCGGATCGATTCAAGCGTCGAATAATCCTCTCCCGCCGCGCCGAACATGCCCGAAATCAGTTCCACCCCGTTCGAGCCGAACAACTCCGCCAGCCCGCCCCAGACCGCTGGCGATTCCCGCAACGGATCCAGCGCGATCTGCACGCGACGTATGCCGATACTCTCCAATTGAGCCATCAATTCGCGCGGATCACCCGCCCGCAACGACCAACTGCACACCGCCAATCTTGAATCCAGCCGATTTGCCATAAACAACCCGATTATCAATTGGCTATCCGCAATTGGCAATTGCCCGTTCTCCGCCCGCCATCGCACATGCGTCCTGTAAAATTAAGAATTGAAACACGACGGGGCTCCATCGATCCCTGACTTTTCTTACTCAAATCCGGGAGTGTGCCGTCCCCAACTGGTCATCGATGTGGCAAGCAGCCAAGGCGATCAATCACGTCGGCCACTAGATTTTCTTCCGAACTGGATGCGTCGCTTGCCTTGACTAGAGCAGCTTGACGCGACGAAGATTCGCAATACAAGCCAAGCCAATGCCTATAATCGCTAAACTGGACGGCTCCGGGACTTCCAAGGCAGCTTGCCCTGCAATTGTCCAAAACGATCCAGACCAAATTCCGTGACCGTTGTTGTCCGCTAAATAGCCAGACATAGTGCCATCCGTGGCTATGCTGCCGTTGAAAGATAACCACCAAATATCGTCGAACTGAATGCCAGAACCCGTGACTGTGCCTGCAATCTGGTTACCATAAACATCATTTCCAGTGAATGAGCCAGTATTAAAGTCTTCGCTCGTGATGGTCATCGGCAAATTATTTAATCCGTCCTGAACGTAGTATGCCAGGTTCCAGTTGCCTTCTACATTCCATAATACTGATTGTGCATGCGCTGAGTCGATGAAGGCCGAAGTGATTACACAAACCAAGAATTGCAGGTTTTTTATATTCATGTTGTTGTTCTGCTTATGACTTTCGCTCAAAACATCCGCTGGGTTGAAGTCCAGACCGGAACCTTGTATTGCGCGTGCTCGTCATTGATTTTTTGTCTCGGCTTCGATTTCCTCACATCCTCATTCTCCCGTCAATCCACCATTCTTGGCCAACAGTAGAACAATTTAGGGTGTACAAGGTCAGCAACATCGCTTATCTGGATTTGTGGATTAACTGCTGCCGCCAGGTCGTCCTGAGCTTCTGGCCATCGCCTTTGCGACGTTGCGCGGGCTTCGCCTCGGTCCACCGCCGCCACTTTCCATAACCTGTCTAGCCATCCGCGACCTTTTGGCCTTCGCCGGCGTTGACTGGGGTCCAACATCCGGGATGCGTGCCGGCAACGCGCCCGAGAAACTTTAACCTTTCCCCCGATGGGTCTTGCATTACAATTTGCAGGCTCACTTATTGCGAGTTTGAATATTTTTATGAAAAAGGATGCAAATACTGTCCATGACGGCGGGGCAACGCGCCGCGAGTTTATCAAGAAATCAACCCTGGCCGCCGCCGCTGTCGCGTCCAGCGCCAACCTTTTCAAAACCCCCGTTTATGGCCAGAACCAAGCGCCTGCGCCCGGCAGCGTGGTCGGGGCCAATAACCGCCTGGTTGTGGCCTATATCGGTGTCGGCCCGCAGGGCATGGCCCATGTCCGCACGCAAAAGGCGGGGGCCGCGGCCAACAATATCGCGCAAGCGGCGGTTTGCGAACTTTCCACCCACCGGCAGGACGAAGCCAAGGCGGAAATCGGCGCGAATTGCGCCGTGTTCAAGGATTACGAAAAGCTGCTGGAGCGAAAAGACATCGATGCCGTGACGATTGCCACAGTGGATCATTGGCACTGCAAAACAGCCATCGCGGCTGTGGAAGCGGGCAAGCACGTTTATGTTGAAAAGCCCATGACGCGCTATCTTGGCGAGGGGTTTGATCTGTATGACGCGGTCAAGCGCACGGGGAAAACCCTCCAAGTCGGCTCGCAGGGTTGCTCGGCGGCCGCCTGGCACAAGTCGGCCGAGTTGATCAAGGCCGGCGCTATCGGCACTCCCGTCTGGGCGCAGGGCTATTACTGCCGCAACAATCCCAATGGAAAGGCGGAATGGGATTACACCATCCAACCGTGGTGTACTGCGGCGGATGTGGATTGGGACAAGTGGCAACTACCCGTTCACAACAAAACGGACTTCAACGCCGATGCTTATTTCCGCTGGCGCAAGTATTATCCCTATTGCGCCGGCCTGTTGGGCGATCTGGTGCCTCATCGTCTTCTGCCGCTGATGGTGGCCACCGGCAATCCGGAATTTCCCACCCGCGTCGTCTGTCTTGGCACCCAGAATGTCCACAGCGACGCTGGCATCACCGGCTCGCCGCCGCGCGATTGTCCCGAACAAATCGAGCTTCTGGCCGAGTTCCCCAGCGGCATGACCCTGGTCATCGTGTCCAGCTCGGTGGCCTCGCGCAGTCCGGGTTTCGTCATATACGGCCATCATGCCTCGCTGGAAATCGGCAGCAGCGGCGAACGAGTCGAAGTGAAACCGGAGAAGGATTTCTCCGACGACGTCGATTTGCAGACTTTCGACGGCCTCAAGCCCAACGAGGACATCGGGGCCCACGAAGCGAATTGGTTCGACTGTATCCGCAACAACAAGGAGCCCAACGCCGGCATCGAACTCGGCATTCGCGCCCAGACCGTCATTTCCCTGGCGGAAATGTCCAATCGCCTGAACATGATGTGTTTGTTCGACGAGAAGACGCGCAAGATCACCACGATGGACGGCAAGGAAGTCAACGCCATCACTTACGGCACCCTGCCCAAGTCCTGAGCCGGTTGTGCGCGGATGAAAGTCACTCTAAACTGGCTCCGGCAATACGTTGATTTCAACGGCTCGCCTGAAGAGCTGGCGGAACGCCTGACCATGCTCGGCCTGGAGGTCGAGGGCATGCAAAAGCTCGGCGGTGAATTCGCGGGCATCGTCGTCGCCCAAGTCATCACGCGCGACAAGCATCCCAACGCCGACAAACTATCCCTCTGCCGCGTCAACGACGGGCGCGGCGAGCGTCAGATTGTTTGCGGCGCGGACAATTTTAAGGCAGGCGATAAAGTCCCGCTCATTTTGCCCGGCCAGACCCTGCCCGCCAAGCCCGGGCAGCCGCCTCTGACCATCAAAACCGGCAAGATTCGCGGCGTCGAATCTCACGGCATGCTCTGTTCCCCCGACGAACTCGGCTTGCCCGGCGACGTGAAGGGCTTGCTCATTCTGCGGGAGGACGCCGTCGTCGGCCAACCCTTTGCCGAATACCTTGGCCAGCCCGCCGGCGATGTGGTCTATGATCTGGAAATCACCCCCAATCGCCCGGACTGGAACAGCGTCATCGGCATTGCCCGGGAACTCAGCGCCCTGACCGGCTGCCCGTTGCGGCTTCCGGAGGTCAACATTCCCGCGTCGCAATTGGGCGGGGAGGCGTCGGAAAAGTTTGTCCGGGTGCGCATTGAGCAGCCGGATCTTTGTCCGCGCTACACGGCCCGGCTGGTGCGTGGCGTTAAAATCGGCCCCAGCCCCGATTGGTTGCGCTCGATGTTGGAGAAGGCCGGTTTGCGCAGCATCAATACCGTCGTCGATGTCACCAATTACGTCATGCTCGAAACCGGCCAGCCGTTGCATGCCTTTGATTTTCGTTTGCTCGCCGCGGCCGCGGGCGCAAGCCTCCCCACCGTCGTCGTTCGCCGCGCGGGCGCGGGCGAAAAATTTGTCACGCTCGACGGCCGGGAACAAACACTCACTGATCAAATGCTCCTGATCGCCGACGAAACCAAGGCCATTGCGCTGGCGGGCGTGATGGGCGGGCAGAACAGCGAAATCGGCCCCCTGACAACCGATGTCCTGATTGAGAGCGCCTGTTTTAAACCGCAGAACATTCGCGCCACCTCCAAGAAACTCGAGTTGCGGACCGATTCCTCCTACCGTTACGAACGCGGCGCGGATGTGGGCATTTGCGAGTGGGCGGGAAAGCGCGCCGCCCAATTGATTCTCCAGACCGCCGGCGGCACGGTGTTGGAACCGCCGATCGACTCCTATCCCTCGCCTCGCCCGCCTGCGGAAATCACCCTCCGCCACGAGAAGACCAACCAACTGCTGGGCGTCGTCATTCCCGCCGCGGCCCAGAACACGTTCCTGCAACGTCTTGGCCTGGTTGTTCTCCTGGTCGAAGCCAACGGCCCGGCAGCCCGTGCCGGCGAGGCCACATTTCGCATCCCCACTTTCCGTGTCGATCTCAAGCGCGAGGTGGATTTGATCGAAGAAATCGGGCGTCTTTACGGTGTCGATAAAATTCCGTCCACGCCGCCCCGCGGCGCGATTGGCGCCCATGCCTTCGATGCGGTCCACGACCAGATCACGGAAGCGCGCCGCATCCTGGCCGGCCTTGGCCTCAACGAAGCCCAGGGACAAACTTTGATTTCCAGCGAGGCCGCTGTCCTGCCGACTGGTTCAAGTCCGGGCCGGGTTGCCGCATTGCAGCGACCGCTGAGCAGCGATATGAACGTGCTGCGTCCCAGTTTGATGCCCGGCTTGCTGGATTCGTTGCGGCACAACATCGCCCGCCAGAACGCGGATGTCGCGCTGTTTGAAATTGGCCGCGTCTTCCTTCAACCGGACGGCAAATGCAAAGAGGAACGCCGCCTTGGTGTCGCCCTGACCGGACGCCGCTCCCCCGTCTTTTGGGCCGGGGCCGAGCGCGACGCCAAGTTCGACATCTACGACTTGAAAGGCGCGCTGGAGGAGTTTCTCGATCAATTCGGCGTGCGGGGCGTGACGTGGGTGCGCCGCGATGAAGCCGGGCCTTTCTTCCTCGAGTCTGCCGCCATCCAACTCGGCAAGATCACCCTCGGCGAAATGGGCCGGCTCTCGCCCGTCCTCCAGAAGCGCTTCGATCTGCGCGATGCGGTCTATTTGGCGGAACTGAATTTCGATCAATTGCTGGTGCGCCGCGTGCCGTCCAAAACATTCAAGCCTCTGCCGGCTTTCCCCGCCGTCCGCCGCGACGTGGCAATGTTGGTCCCGGAAGCGACATCACATGAGGCGGTCGTGAATGTCGTAAAACAAGTCCGCCCGGCCAATCTGGAAAAATTTGAAGTGTTCGATATTTTCCGCGGGCAGAACATCCCCGCGGGGCTAAAGAGCCTGGCCTATGCCTTCACCTATCGCAATCTGGAGCGAACCCTGACCGACACCGAAGTCAACTCCGCCCACGAAAAACTGGTCGAACAATTTAAGCAGACCCTGCAAGCCACAGTGCGCGCAGCGTGAAACCTCGGAGAGGCGTCATTCGAGATGCTTCATGATATCCGCCACGATGGAAACCCACACCGCCGTCGCGGGCGATTCAACGGGAAGAACTTCAAGCGCAACAATGCATCTTCCGCCGCTGTCAGGTTTGTCATCGGGTCGCCTCCAAGCATAGGCTTTACTGGCCTTTGGGTGTCCAGCCAGGGCGAACACCTCAACGAGGCCATCCCAGATGGTCTGGCCATGATAGACTTCATGCACCGGCACGGAATCAATATGGGTTGAATCGCAGCCATGCAACCGATGAATGACCGATTGCAGGCGTCCGATGTATTGTTCATCCGCCACAAGGTTCAAGCAACTGGTTCCCGTTTGCGTCATGGAGTCAGCATCAACTTTTCCGGGAGGAATTTCCATAGCATCTTCATGCGGTAATGCGGACTATGCAGAGCGAAGGCTAAATGATGATGATCGATTTCATTCTTTGTTCCAATGCACGGTGGCAGAGTTTAGCCGGCTCGAATCGGGGCCGATGCGGATGATGAAGTCTCCGGGTTCCCAGTCATACTCCAGATTGCTGTTGTAGAATTTCAGGTCTCGGGGGGTGATGTTGAAATTGACTTCGCCGTGATGGCCTGGTTGCAGGTTGATTTTTTGGAAGCCTCTCAAATCCTCCACGCTTCGAGTCACACTGGCCGCCAGTTGGGTGATGTAGAGCTGCACCGTCTCCTCCCCGGCGCGCGGGCCGGTGTTGCTGACTTCAACCCTAGCGACCAGGGTCTGGTCTCCTTTCAGGGAACGATGATCCAACTTGACTGCACTGTAGGAAAAGGTCGTGTAACTCAATCCAAAACCAAAGGGAAACAGGGGCGTGTTGGGGACATCCAGATAGCGTGAGACGAATTTCTCGCGAGGGTCTCCGTTGTAGGGGCGCCCGGTGTTTTTGTGATTATAGTAAATTGGAATTTGACCGACATTCCTCGGGAAAGTCGCAGTCAGCCGGCCCGATGGGTTGAAATCGCCAAACAACACATCAGCCACGGCGTGACCCGCTTCAATTCCGCCAAACCACGTTTCCAGGATCGCGTCGCAATGGGCCGCTTCCCAGGTCAACGTCAACGGCCGGCCGTTCATGAGGATCAGCACGATGGGCTTGCCTGTTTTTGCCAAAGCCTTGAGGAGTTCCTCCTGGTTGTCCGGCAAGCCAATCTCGCTGCGGCTGGCCGCTTCGCCGGTCATGGCGAAGGATTCTCCGAGCACGGCCACGATCACGTCCGCCTTGCTGGCGGTCGCCACCGCTTCATCAATCATTTGCTGTGGTGAGCGTTTGTCCGGAATGATGCCCGCGCCCGAAGTGTTGATCAAATCCATCAGCGCGGGTTCGTCCACAAGATTCGCCCCGCGCGCCTGCAGGATGGATGCCTCCGGCCCGGCGGCGTTCTTGAGCCCGTCCAGAACACTGACCGCCAATTTCCCATCACCGGCGGCGCTCCAGGAGCCGATCAGATCCCGGCGGCTGTCAGCCAAAGGCCCGATCAAGGCGATAACACCGGAGCGTTTGAGCGGCAGGATTCCGTGCGCGTTCTTCAACAGCACAAACGAACGTTCGGCAACATCGCGCGCGAACCTCCGGTTTTCAGGCGTGAGTATCTCCCGCTCCGCCCGCTGTTCGCCGCAGCCGCGGTAGGGGTCCGAAAAAAGCCCCAACTTGTACTTTGCCTCCAAAACCCTTTTGCATGCGGCCTCGATCATCGCTTCCGTGACCGCCTTTTCCGCCAGCAGTTTTTTCAAATACTTGAAATACGCTTCGCTCACCATGTCCATGTCGAGGCCCGCTTTTAAAGCCAGCCCGGCGCAACGTTCCGCGCCACCCATTCCATGCGCCGTCATTTCGTTAACGGCGTCGTAGTCGTCCACCACAAGCCCCTTGAACCCCCATCGCTTGCGCAACAGATCCGTTACAAGCCACCGATTGCCTACAGCCGGCAGGCCATCCACCTCAATCAACGAAGTCATGACACTGCCGACGCCGGCCTCCACGGCAGATTCGTACGGAGGCAGATAATATTGAAACATGGTGAGGCGGCTCATATCCGCCGGGTTGTAATCCCGTCCGGCTTCGGCTGCGCCGTACAAGGCGAAATGTTTCACGCACGCCAGCAGCGCATTGCTTCGCGTCAGATCGTCCCCCTGAAATCCGCGCACCATGGCCCGGGCGATTAACCCACCCAGAAACGGATCCTCCCCCGCCCCTTCAGCGATCCGGCCCCATCTTGGGTCGCGGGCGATATCGACCATGGGCGAGAACGTCCAGTTCACGCCGTCGGCGCTGGCCTCGTTGGCCGCCACGCGCGCGCTCTGCTCAATCAATCCGGGATTCCAGGTGCAGGCCAGGCCAAGTGGAATGGGAAAAATCGTTTTGTGGCCGTGGATGACATCAAATCCAAACAAAAGAGGAATGTGCAGGCGGGAGTTGCCCACGGCCAAGTCCTGCAGCTTTCGCACAAGCGCCGGTCCATAAAGATTGAAAACTCCCCCGGCCAATCCCTTGCCTACGCTTTGTTCCACATTCCTGCTGACTACCGGCCCCGTCACGTCAAACCCCGTTGAAAGCAAGTTCAATTGTCCAATCTTCTCCTCCAACGTCATCTTGCCCAGCAGGCCGGACACAAACGAATCCATCTCCGCATCCGACGGGGGCGTTTGGCCGCAGAGGCTGGCGGCGGCGAGCACTCCAGACAACGAGGCGGTGAACTGGCTCAGCTTCATTTTCTGCTTTCACTGACGGTTTCGTTCACGACGGGCACGGCTGGAGAATGAGAAAAGAGGCGCTTTTGTGCAAGCTTTCGAGCGCAAATTTAGCCATTGCTTGGTCAGGTTTTTCTTTTTATGGTTTTAATTACTTTTAAACAGCCGGAATCACCCTGAATTCGGGCGGACAATTCAGGCCGAAATGGCACAGCGGATTGCCGAGAGAGAACGCAGGGAACACACGGCCGAAAGTTTCAGGGGTTTCCACCCCCGTTGAAAAGGCCTTTACTCGCAGAACACGCGGATGGACGCAGAGAAAGTATTCTTTTCCCATGCCGGCGCCGATCTGTGTGGTCTGCGGGCAATTCATATATTTCCGCCCTTCCGACATGGCCTTAATGGGTCATTCACTAAACGAATACTAACGTTCACATATTGTTTCGTCAACAGAGTATTAAAGGAATTATTTAAAAAACATGATTTCTGACGGGAATTGGTTAAGTTGCCGCGCATCAAAGACTTGAGAAGTTTTTGACCTTGGGGGCGAAGAAAAGGGATTTTAACCACGGAATACTTGAAACACGCGAACGCCGAACCTGAAAAAACAGCGGGCAGGGAATTATTCTCAAAGGAATGGGAGTAAGCCGCGAAATGCTGGCAAGGCCAGGAACATGTTTCGGGTCTCACTCAAGTCGCGCCACGCTGGCGATAAATGATCAAGAGATTATCCAAAAGCGACCCAAAATATGGGTTGAGCCCCTCGCGCCAACTCCGCCTGGTTCGGCGCGCAATGGCACTTAGTTAGTGTCTAAAACTTTGAACGTCAACGTGATCCATGAGCACCCAAAAAACACCAAAAGTCAGAATCGCAGTACACGTCCAAGGGAAGCTCCCGAGGCAATTTCCCGGCCGTTGCGGCATATTGGAGCCGATCTGGTATCCAATGCGTTGTAAATCGGCAAGTTGTGATCGCAAATCCTTAACTAAGTGCCATTCGGGTCAAACCAAATATATGCACGGTTTAGCGACGTCCGTCCGCGTTTTTTAGGCGATGGGTCAACCGATAGTGTGGTTCGTTTCTGGACAATCTCTTAATCATTTATCGCCAGCGTACCGCAACCTGACTGACACCCGCTACATGTTGCACCTCTGTAGCGGATCATGTAGCGGGTTAACTCGTTGATCATCAACCGTATAGCGAGGGTATGGGTTTTCCGGACCTATATGTCAATCTGACTCTTGTGCCGGCTCCGTGCCGGGTTGTGACGGCATTTGTGACGGGTTTCCCCATGCTTAAGTCCTTGACTGACAATATTTGTGACGGCGTGACGGCTCCACAACCCTGGACGCCTCGACCCCGCAGAAGCACCGCCCTGCCAGTGTTCGAGTATTTCGGGTATTTCGCGATTTAATGTGTTTTCCCTGACCTCTCCAGTTCTTTGTGGTCTGTGTGCTCTCTGTGGTTAAGCATTTCCCAAAGGCCTTGTGGGTCGCATGGTTCTTTCGCGGTGGAGAATTCCGGGCCTTTTATGGCCCATCATGCTAAAGTGGGCTGTTGAAATTTGATCCGGCAACAAAGGTCTTTGAAGTCTCGGTCCGGGAACTGGCGGAGGATGAAGGCTATTCCCGCATCGGCTTCGGGCGGGGCGAAGGATGGCATCGCCTTGGCTTGGGCGCGGAGTTGCACGCCCGCGTGCTGCAAGAGCGCTGCCTGGCCCGGTCGGCGTATCGCCGCGAAGTCCAAATGCAGATTCGCTGCCCGGTCGGGGATTGGACGGCCTTGATCACGGGCCGCCTCGACGGTTGCATGCCGGACGGCAACGGCGGCTGGCTGATCGAGGAATTCAAGTCCGCCTGGTTTCCGGCCCAGGAAAGCCGCCGCTCCGGCGCGGCCTTTGCATGCCATCAACGGCAGCTTATGTTCTACTGCCATTTATGGCGGCAGTTGGGCAATTCACCGGTTTCAGGCGCGCTCGTCTATGTGGACCTGGCTGGCGGCGGGGAAACGCCCGTCCCCGTCGCCTTTGATGAATCCGCCACAGAACGCGAACTGCAACAGTCTCTCCGCCGTTTGCTCGCCATCTGGAAGGTCGGGGAAAAAGCACGCGCCCGCAAGGCCGAAGCCGCGCAGTCCCTGCCCTTCCCCCACGACGCCCCGCGACCGGGCCAGGCAATAATGATTGACGCCGTCCGGGAAACACTCGCCGCCGGCGATAATCTGCTGGCCGAGGCCGCGACCGGTTCGGGCAAAACCGCCGCCAGCCTGCACCCGGCGCTGGCCCACGGACTGTCCACCGGACGCCAGGTGGTCTTTCTGACCGCCAAGACGCTCCAGCAAAAAATGGCCGTCTCCGCCCTGCGCGCCATGAACCGGGACGGCGCCTTTCGCACCTTGCAAATGCGCGCCAAGGGGAAAATGTGCGCCAACGACCGCGTCATCTGTCATGAGGATTTTTGTCCCTACGCGAAGGACTACGCCGGCAAGATGGAGCGGTCGAAAATTCTCGAGCGCTTGCACGAGTCCCACTCCCATTTTGATCCCGACACCGTCTTTGCCGCGGCCAAACACGAGGAGGTCTGTCCTTTTGAGACGCAGTTGGAACTCGCCCGGCGGGCGGACGCCATCGTGGCCGATTACAATTATGTGTTCGAGCCGGGCGTGGCATTGCGCCACCTCGAGCGCGAGGAGTTGGGCAACGCCATTTTGCTGGTGGACGAGGCGCACAATTTGCCTGACCGCGCCCGCCAGATTTTCTCGCCGGAATTATTGGAGGAAACGTTGCGAGAAGCCGCGGGCCGGCTCTTGCTGGGACCGGGGGCATTGTTCGATTCCATTTCCGAAACCATTGCCAGCCTGGAAACGCTGCTGCGCGAAACGGCGGCGGGTCTGGCCCAAGGCGACGCCATCGCTGAGATCGATCCGCCGACGGGCGCGTTGCGCACTCTCTGGCAGGAATGGGAACCGAAATTCATCCGCTACCTGGCCTGGAAGCGCGAACAGAAACTAGCCGCCCCGGAGGATGCGATTCTCGATCTGCATTTCGCCTGGCAGCGGTTCATCGCCGTGTTGAACCTGTTCGGCCCGGGATTCACTTGCGTGATCGAAAGGCGGAATCGATCTCTTCGCCTGGCCATCGTCTGCCTGGACCCGGCGCGGGCCCTGGCCCCCATTTTCCGGGCGGCGTCTTCGACCGTTTTGTTCTCGGCCACCCTTTCACCCGTCGAAATGACCCGCCGCGTCCTCGGCCTGGAAAAGGACCGCACGCGCTCCATCACCTTGCCGCCGCCATTTCCGCGCGAACATCGCAAAATCATGATCCTGCCCCAGGTGCGGACGACGTTCGCGGCTCGGGAAAGCAACTTTGGCGCGATCGCCGGCTTGGTCGCCCAAATGTCCGACGCGCGCAATGGCAACGCGCTGGTTTTGTTTCCAAGCTATAAGTTCCTCGAAAAAGTCGCGGAACGGCTCCCGCCCATCCGCGCGCGGCTGCTGGTGCAACGTCCGAACATCGCCGCCTCCGAACGCCATGAAATCTTCGACGCCCTGGCCGCGCCGACGCCGGGCGGCATATTATTGCTCGCGGTCCTGGGCGGCATGTTCGCCGAGGGCGTGGATTATCCGGGCGAACTTTTGACCGGCGTGTACATTGTTTCCCCCGCCTTGCCGCAGGTTTCGTTCGAGCGCGAACTGTTGCGCCGCTATTTTGAGGAAACCGAACAAGCCGGGTTCGAGTATGCCTATCTTCAGCCGGGCATGACGCGCGTCATCCAGGCGGCGGGACGTTTGATCCGCAATGAAACCGACCGCGGCGTAATCGCCCTGCTTTGCCAGAGATTCCTCCAGGAACCGTACGTCAGCCGTCTGCCCCGGGATTGGTATGACGAGGGGCCGGGACAGTTGGTCGCTCGTGATCCGGCGGAAGAGATTCGAAGGTTTTTCGGCGACGCAGTTGGCCAAAAAATTTCCCGGCCAAAATAAAACCCACGCATTCCGTCGCGCCGCAGTGGCAGGGATGTTCCTGGTAAGCTTCCCAATCGTAGCCGTAGTTGAAAGTGATTTCCTCGCCGGGCAGAATGTCGCGCAGGGCTGTGATCCAAATCCGCCCCTCAAGGCACTCCGCCTCGCAATTGGGGGCGCAACTATGATTGACAAGCCGTGCGGGGTTCCAGTCGAAATCCCCGTCCAGATCAAACTCGTCGTCGAGCGAAAAGATGAACCCGTTTTGCCGCTCACAGCGCCGTGCGGATTCCTCCTTGGTGATTTTCTCGCCCAGATATTGGATGACGCGCTCACCCCGGCGCAGAATTGTTTTCGCGAAAACACCCAGTCCATGAATGGGTGACGGACCGATGCGAATGGGGTCGCTCATCGCCGTGGATCAAGAATGGCTCCAAGAAAAAGCATCACGCCGCTTTGATTATCGCGGATGGCCAGCACAAATGGCCGGTCCACCACCATCCGAAAAGGCGGTCCCTCCCGCCGCACGGCCATCGCCCTCATCCCGATGCCCGAGACCGCGGCGGCTTCGGTCCCTTCCTCATTGACATCGACGTAAGTTTTTTGCTTGACCCAACCAATATAAAGCGGCTGATCCGACATGCCGAGGAAGTTGGCCCTGGGGGTGAACGCCAGCGGCATGCCCATGATCGTTAGGGATTGTTTCAGATCATATTCGTTTTCCAGTTTGAATCGCGGCAACTCCACCGTGCCTTTTCTGGAGCGGAGCTGCGACGTCCATTGCCGCCAATTCTCGACGGTCAGCTTTTGCAGAAAATCGTCCAGGCTCTTCCTCGGCAGAAAAACATACATGCTCACTTCGCC
Source organism: Verrucomicrobiota bacterium (assembly GCA_050014435.1). Classification (GTDB taxonomy): domain Bacteria; phylum Verrucomicrobiota; class Verrucomicrobiia; order Limisphaerales; family Palsa-1400; genus DASRLE01. Next base: position 42,589 of record JBEKDI010000010.1, read on the forward strand.
GCCCGCATAAGGAAGCCGGACAGCCTGCAGGACGTCGTCCTCGTAATATGCAAAATCTCCGGTGCGGCTCATCCGCGGATGCGTCACGGTCTGGCCGTTACCCAGCGTGAACGGCAAATCGCGCGTCAGCTTCTTGTCGAACGGCACGGTCCAATCGCCTTTAAAATAAATCGCGTCCAGCAGAATCAAGCGATTTGCGTCAAGCGGCGGCTCTACCATTTTCGGAATTTTGCCGTGGGTATGATCGCTGCACCAGGCGTTGATTTTTTGCGCCGTCGCCGGATTTCTAAAATCCACGCTGGCAACTTCCGCCTGATAAAACTTTCGCCCGGCGTCCAGATACGCGGGCTTGATTATGGCGTCCTGGGCCGTCCACAAGCTGTTGGCAATTTCCAATTTGATCTTCGCATTCAAATTGGACAAATGCTCCAGCAGCGCCAAGTTCGCCTCGTTCAAATCCGGCATGCCGCCCTCCAACTGCAAAGTGGCGAAGATTTGACGCAACGTTTCGCCCTCCGCTCCGTTTGCAGCCATGGACAAAGCAAAGGCCAATCCGGCGGGGCTGATAAACACATTCTTCCCCGGACCGGATTGGCGGATTTGCGCCAGCAACTTCAGCCCAAAGGAGTTGTAGGAATCTGCAACTCTGTCAACAGCCCCGTTTGTTTGGGCAAAGGCGCTCGTATCGGCTGCCAAAAAGCTGAATGCCAGCAAAACATGCGGAATCAATTTCATGCGCGCTCCCTTACCACGTTACTTTAAGTCGCTGTCGGCAGAAGTCTATATTGAAAACCAGCCCGCCTGCTGGCACTTTGCCGTCATGGATCATCTGAGGCGAGCGCGGCTGGTGTTCGAGATCGAAGGGGCGGCGTTGAAAGCTGTCCGGCGCCAACTCGACGGCAGTTTTGACGCGGCAGTCAACATCATTGTCGAAGCGCTGGGGCAACGCGGCAAAATCGTGGTCGTCGGCATCGGCAAATCGGGCAACGTCGGCCAGAAAATCGCCGCCACCCTGACCAGCACCGGCTCGACCAGTGTATTTCTGCACGGCGTCGATGCCTTGCATGGCGACTTGGGCATCGTGAGCGACGGCGATGTCATCCTGGCGCTGAGTTACTCGGGCGAATCGGAGGAATTGCTCAATTTGATTCCGCCGCTGAAGCGGCTTCCGGTCAAAATCATCTGCATCTCCGGCGGGGTCAAATCCGCCCTGGCGCGCTACAGCGATGTCATCCTGAACGTCCGGGTGCCCCGGGAAGCGTGCCCTTGGAACATCGCCCCGACCTCCAGCACCACGGCGATGATGGTCATGGGCGACGCCCTGGCCATGGCCGTCCTGCAGGCGCGCGGGTTCAAGAAAGGCGATTACGCCCGGCATCATCCTTCGGGCGCGATTGGCCGCGCTCTGCTGCTGAAAGTCTGCAACATCATGCGCACCGGCGAACGCAACGCTGTGGCCGGCGAAGCAGTGACGGTCAAGGAAGCCCTGCTCATCATGACCCGCGCCAAATCCGGCAGCGTTAGCGTCGTCAACCTCCGTGGCAAGCTGTCGGGCGTTTTTACCGACGGCGACCTCCGCCGTCACATGTCCGACGACGCCGAGATCCTCTCCAAACAGTTGGGCGGGGTCATGACGCGCCACCCCGTGTGCATCCGCGACGACGCGCTGGCGGTCGAGGCCCTGAAAATATTCCACCAGCGCAACATTGATGATCTGATCGTGATCAACGCCCGCCGTGAGCCGGTCGGCTTGATTGATTTGCAGGATTTGCCCAAAGTGAAGTTGATGTGATAGAAGAGGACTATATGACCGGCATGCCAAAGGATTTTTCCGATGCGCTTAAAGAAAGCGGGCTGGCGGAGTTTTTTTCGGGCTGCGCCGCTTCGCACCGGCGGGAATATCTCAAGTGGATTACCGGGGCAAAACGGCCGGAGACAAGAAAGGAAAGAATAAAGAAAGCGGTGAAAATGCTTTCCGACAAGTGCGCTAAAAAGACCGCGCGTTCAAAGAAAAATTTATGAATTACAAGAATGAGTACGCCGTGGGCTGGTTCACGCTGTCGCTGATCAATGCCGGCCTGGCGGAGAGCAAGGGTCGGGGCCGTTTGGAGTGGTGGCTTGCCTCATTGTTCCTCGGCCCTCTCTGCACGCTCCTCATTGTTGTGATGGATCCAGTGAAACCCAAGCCGTGATTACAGCCACTTCTTGCCTATTAGCCACATCTTGACCAGTTGGGTCAGCACCACGTAACACAGCAGGGTCACAAACAGGATCGGCCAATAAAACCCCGGCAGCGGCACCAGGCCCAGCATCATGGACAAAGGCGAGTAGGGCAGCCACGCGGATATCGCCATGATGACCAGCGTGGTAATCGTCAACGGAACGCTGGCCCGTGCCTGGATGAACGGTATCTGCCGGGTGCGGATGACGTGGATGATGAGCGTTTGCGTCATAAGCGACTCGACAAACCAGCCGGTCTGAAACAGCGACGCCTGGTACGTGTGTTCGACATCGGCGTGGGCAAAATGCGCGGCCAGTTCCGGCGGTGGAACCAACCCCGCCATCCGGCACTTGAATACAAACCACATCACCCCATAAGTCGTGTAATCGAAAATCGAACTGATCGGGCCGATGAACAGGATGAAGCGCGTGATCTCCCCGATGTCCCACGGATGCGGTTTGGCGATCAGCTCGGAATCGACGTTATCGGTGGGGATGGGCACTTGTGAAAAGTCGTAGAGCAGGTTGTTGGTCAGGATTTGAATCGGCAGCATGGGAGCGAACGGAAACAGCGCGCTGGCGCCCACCCAACTGAACATGTTGCCAAAGCTGGAGCTGGCGCCCATGCGAATGTATTTGAGGATGTTGGCAAAAACCTTGCGCCCTTCCAGCACTCCCTCTTCCAGCACCATCAAGCTTTTTTCCAGCAGGATCATGTCGGCGGATTCCCGCGCGATATCGACCGCGGTGTCCACCGAAATACCGACATCCGCCGCGCGCAGGGCGGGGGCGTCGTTGATGCCGTCGCCCATGAAGCCGACGACGTGACCGTTGCGACGCAACGTTTCAACCACGCGCTGCTTGTGGCTGGGCGAGAGTCGCGCGAACACCTGCGTCGTCTCGACGGCCTGGGAAAGTTGCTGGTCGCTCATGGTTTCGACCGCGTTGCCGAGCAGAATCTGGCCCGTGGGCAGGCCCACTTCGTCGCAAACTTTGCGGGTGACAAGATCATTGTCGCCCGTGAGCACTTTCACAACGACGCCGTGCTGTTGCAGTGCGGCGATGGCCTGGCGCGCGGTTTCCTTGGGCGGATCCAGAAAAGCGATGAAGCCCTTGAGAATCAGGTCCGCTTCGTCCGCCTTGGAGTAGGCGGCTCGCTTGTCCACCTTCTTGGAGGCGACGGCCAGCACCCGGAATCCGTCCGCGCTCAAGTCATTGTATTCCTGAATCAAATCGCCCGTCAGAATCGGCTCCATCGGAAAACATTCCCCTTCGGATTCAAACTGGCTGCAACGGCTGAACACCGCTTCGGGCGCCCCTTTGGTCAGAATCTCGAAATCGCCCGTGGGTGTTTCGACAATGACGGACATCATCCGGCGCGAGAAATCGAACGGGAGCTCATCCACTTTGCGGTAATTCTCAATGGAGAGCTTCTTGTCAACGTCTGGATGCTCCAGCACGGCGCGGTCCAGCACGTTTTTCAACCCGGTTTGGAAATGGCTGATGAGATAAGCATCGAGCAGGACGGGGTTGCTCTCGTTCTTGAAGACGTCGCAATGGATTTCCAGGATGACGTGGTCGCGCGTGAGGGTGCCGGTCTTGTCCGTGCAGAGGACATCCATGGCGCCGAAGTTCTGAATGGAGTTGAGGCGCTTGACGATGACTTTCTTGCGCGCCATGAGCAGGGCCCCCTTGGACAGGCAGACCGAGACGATCATGGGCAGCATTTCCGGTGTCAACCCCACTGCCACGGACAAGGCCAGTAAAAACGCCTCTTTCCAATCTTTTTTGCAGAGCCCATTGATGAGCAAGACCAGCGGCACCATGATGGCCATGAAGCGCAGCATCAGCCAGGTGAACCGCCTGATGCCCTTGTCGAAGCTGGTCTCGATGGCTTGCGTGGCGATGCTTTGGGCAATGTTGCCCAAATACGTTTGCGGCCCCGTTTCCACCACCAACCCGGTCGCCGCGCCGCTCTCCACGCTCGTGCCCAGAAAACAAAGATTGGATAATTCCAACGGCGAAATCCCTGCGCGCGTTTCGCGGGCGTCGAATTTCTCCACCGGCAGGCTCTCCCCCGTCAGCGTGGCCTGGATGATGAAAAGGTCCTTGCAAGAGAGCACACGCACGTCGCCGGGAATCATGTCGCCCGCGGAAAGCTTGACAATGTCGCCCGGCACCAATTCCCGCAACGGGACTTCGCGGGTTTTGCTTTCGCGCACAACCGTCGCCGTGACATTGATCATCGCTTTTAGCTTGGCGGCCGCCGCGTCAGCCTTGGACTCCTGGATGTAACGCAACGCCACGCCCAGAATGACCATCACCACCATGATCCAGCCGCCCGCCACATCGCTCGGTTCCCCGGCCGTGGCAAAGGTGATAATGGCTAAAATGGACAACAAAATGACCAGCGGATTGCGCACGGCATGCCAGAGCCGCACCAGCCAGTCATGGCGTTTCTCGCGGGAAACTTCGTTCGGCCCGACTTCTTCCAATCGCTCGCAAGCGACGGTCTCGCTTAACCCCTCCGCGGACGTTTCCAACAACCGCAAGGCCTCGGCCGTTTCCAATCGGGCGGCATCGGCCAGACAGGAGGAAAGCTTGCCACCGGGCGCTTTGCGCTTGGGCGGCGCGGCGGGGGCCGGGCCGGCTGGACTGGTTTTTTCTGTATCCAACATGTCTTGGCTTACAATTAGCTGGGGCCGGATGCGCAGCAACCGGCGCCCGGCAAATCTAAGTGCGAGGGGGGAAATCGCCAAGCAAATCCTTCAGAATTTTCCCGCGTGGGTGCGCTGCCTGTTTCGAGGGTCAAGCCTTTCCGCCCATGTCGTCTGGAACAAATTGGCTGACAGCGGGTTCCAATCAAAAAAGGGCAAAAACCGATTTTACGATTCTTTCGAATAAAAAAAATGTTTCAAAATGGTGCGATTAAGCCGGATTAAGTGCGATTTTTTGACCCTTTCTTTGCAGGGAGCACGACCACCGGATTGTGCAGGAGAATCTAAATTTTGGAATTCGAGATTTCATGATTCATTTTTTGGTCGAAACAGGTCGAAACGGCTCGAAAAAGGTCGAAACGATGTGAGCAGGCATTTGAGTTGCAAGTCGTTCAGGGCAAAGTAGCTGCATACGTTTCGAATCGATTTTAAGCAGAAACGTCGGTTTCCCCCTGTTTCGACCGGGTTTTGACTGCCAGGAAAGCGACAGGTCGGAAGAATAGCCGCCACAAAGCCCGGAACGCATCCGCCGTGGCCAAGGCTTTGGCGGACAGGCAAGCATAAGGTTTCCATTTTGCGACTTTCCGCGATGCATTGCGGCCATCTCCTGTTTCAGACTCCACTTCAGATTCCCCTCTTTTTCAATTGCAACATCCCATTCTGTTTTCACTAAAACAACATTATAGTTTATATATTGTTTCGTCAATATATTTTTAAAAGAATTATCAAAAATGTGATTTTTTGATGGAAATGGGCTTAAGGCGCTGCGCCGCAAAGGCTTGAGAAGGTTTTGGCCACGGGGGCGAAGAAACAAGAGGAACGTCCGAATTATGAATTCAGAAATGGAAAAATGGCGGCGTCAAGCTTCCGCCGACGCCCGGCCAGGGCGGGACACGGGGTCCAGCCTCGGGAACTCACGGCGGCACGGGCTGGCCGTTGAATGTCCAGTTGATGTCGGGACGACCGGGGTCGGTCGGCCTGTTCCCGGTGTTCGCGCATATGTAGGAATACTTGAAATAGGCCTCGTGGCCATCCTCAAAGGTCAGATCGGCGCCTGCATTATGCCGCGAAGTTTCCATGGCGTAGCAACAATGCGAGGTGCCAAGCTCATTCGTCGGATTGGTGCCATAGAAAGGAACTTCCGCCGCATGAGTGCGCGATTCCGAAAGGAAAACGAAGGCGGAAGGGTGCAAAACCATGGTTGCCTTGAAGGGAATATCGGTTTCCATGCCGGTGTTGCCTTTGTAGTTCTCCCCGTAATTGAAAACAATCCGCTGCATTAGATTGAAATCGGGAGCCAGCGCATCGGAGGTCGGGCAAGTGAAGATGGTTTTGCCGCTGACGAAATTGGCCGGGTTGGCGGCGTATTGCCAGAGCGGATTTTTTGCGATGTAGGGCGGAAGGGCATTATACCAAACGGTCATGCCCTGGCCAGCGGCCTCGAAGGCGGTCAGATCAGCCCACATGGGGTCGTCTTCGTTATAGCCGGAGGGCGCGCCGGGGGTTCCATTGGTGATCTTCGCATCTGGAAAGACTTGGCGGCTGTCGTCCAGATACATGATCAGGCCCAAGCCCCATTGGTGGAGGTTGCTGGCGCAGTTGGCGCGGCGGGCCTCTTCCTTTGCCCTGCCCAAAGCGGGCAGGAGCATGGACGCCAGGATGGCGATGACTGCGATGACGACCAGCAACTCGATCAGGGTAAAGGCCGCAACTTTATTTATTTTCATCATCAGCAAAGGTTGACACCAACTGCGACTCAGTCTCAATAAATAAAAATGAGCGGGATTCCGGTGAAAAGATCCTTCCCGTTGAAACACCCTGTCTTTTGGAGGTGGGACGGCCTGATACGAAAGCCGTTGGCGAATAAAACTTGTTTACAGAAGTCAGGTTTTCAAGCCAGTTTCCTCGCAATGGCCTCATCCAAAACTTCGCGCACGGTGGGCGGGATAATGATCTTGCCGCCAGGAGCTTTGGAAAGTGTGAATCAGGAACCAAGAAATGGAAAAGCGGGCAGTGGCAACTAGAGCAAATACCAATGTTCCAGGACCCCATCATGACCTCATCATAATGGTTTTTAACATATAAGGGTTGCCGCCGGGCCTGGAGTTTTCAGGGAAGGCCGGCTCAGAAAACGCAGGACGAATCCGTGCCAGCACATCGCGCAGGCCACCCACAGCCATTCAAACGCTGTGAGCCAGAAAATCGGCGGTCGCTGGCTGTCCAGCCAGCGGCTCAGGAGCGGTGCCGTGGTGGGCGGCGAGTCCAACATATGGCGAAAGTCGCGCCGCAACATGGCGTAAGGCAGGTTGGGATGGATCGCCGCTGCGAGGAAGGCGCCGAAAACCAGGCAGCAGAGGGTTCCGTTGAGGACGAGGGGATCGAACCGGCTTGCCCGGTCCAGGCGGATCAGGACAAGCGTGAAGAGGGCGATCGAGAGGGTCCAAAAGCCAAAGAACGCATCGGCAAAGGCCATGTGAATCGGGTAAAACCGTCCAAACGAATAGGCCGTGTGCAGAAGATCCTGCCGGAGGCCAAACAGACCCAACCCGCACAGCGCCACGCTGCCGGCACAGCCGAAAAACGCTGCCAGCAAGGCCAGGCGGGATCTCCAGTGCGCCAGCAAGGCCAGGCTGGACGGCACAAACAGCAACGCACTGATTGCCACCGCGCTGTTAAAGAACCACGTCACCGGTGAGGTAAAAGGAAATCCCAGCTCGGAAGTGGCATGGTTCCAAAAGGAGTACGGCTGGAGCGAATGATTCTGATCGAAGCCAATCGTTCCCACGGCGATGCCCAGCGCGATCACCATCATTCCGGCCGGGACCGAGACGTTGGCGAGGCGCGTCCAGCCGGGTAAACGGGGAACATTCGCTGCGTTCATGAGAAAAGTGGCTGCATTTCCGGCTGGCAAATGTTTGGCCGCAAGCGGTTGGTCAGCGGGGTCAAGGGGTCATCAAGGGGTCATCCGGGCCGTCGCGTTGGAAAAGGGGCATCAGTTCCAGAGGCATCGGTTGGCCCATTGGCTCCGGCAACATGAAATCGACCCAGCCCTCGCCGCTTCCAACTTGCCGCGTCGGTTGAAAATTCAAAACGTCTTTGCAGAGCGCCGCGAAAAGGTCTTCCGCGGCGGTTTCGGGTTTCACGACGTTTTTCAAGTCGAGCACATACTTCTGGATGGGCGCGTAAACGGAGACCGGCTTCGCGTCGGGCGCCAGAGGCAGGAATTCGATGCGCTCACGTGAGGTGAACTCCCGCAGCGCCTCGAGGATTTCAGTATAATTCACGGACAGGTCAATTGAGTTCCGGGTTTCGATTCCCGGAATGGCAGGAGCTTAGCCATGTCATTTCTGAACCGCAACAACTTGCTCAATCGTAACGGTGAACAGGGGAGGCAGAATGGGTGAGGAGTATTTTGTGGATCAGAAGATGCCGCTACAACGGAGCTCGATTTATTTCTAATCGGGCAACGCGAAACGGCGTGCGTTAAATGGACTGTTTGGACTTGAAGGGTCTCAGATGGCGCGAGCCAGCGGTTTGCGCTTGGCCCTGCTTTTGGCGTCAGCGGCTTTGGTTTCGGCGGATGCTTCCCGGAATTCTGTCTGCTCTTCCGCGGGCAGATGGAGGTAGCGCCCGCAAGTCTCGCACATTTGGATGTCGTCGCCGCGCATCAGCGTGACAATGGCGCCGATGGGAACGCGCATGTGGCAGCCCGTGCAGCTCTGATGGCTCACGAGGGCGACTCCCTTTTTGCCCTGGTCGGTCAGGCGGTCGTAGTGCTTGAGGATGGGCAGCGGGATTTGCCGGCGCAGTTTGGCAATGGCCGCTTCCCCGTCGCTGTCGATGTGCGCCGCGAATTCAATTTCCTGAAGTTTGAGCAGATTTTGAATAAGTTTTTTCATGGTGTTGGTTTTATTGGGGGCGGAATCGTTGAGCTTGATAAAAGAAGAACCGGCGCCGTGTTCCTCCAAACTTTCAGCGCCGGTCCTCATATTCATCGGATGCGATTTGGTTTGATCCGATCAATGCTGTTTGCGTGGTTGACGCCGATAGCCCTTATTGGTCGCAGGCTGAGTCGCCGGGATTGCCGCAGGTTGAGCCTGGGCCGGCTTCTGGGCCGTGGAACACGAGCCGGATTGGCAAGTGCTGGTTGTTGGGGTGCCGGATGCAGTAGATGGGATGTTTGTAGGTTCACTCATGATAGTATCTTCCTTGTTTGTTGGCTGAAGTTAAACACAGTCAGGAGAAGACTTCGCAAGAGACATGCCATCTGGTTTGCCGGGCCGAAAACATCGGCAAGGTGTTGCATGGCAATATCATCCGGAGAAAGAATCCGTTGGAGATCGACCTGTGATTCTTCGCAACTTGGGATTTCTCGAAGTGGATTGGCGAAATTTCGTGCTTTTAAGGTCGAAAACCCCGTCTTTTGGGCCTTTTTTCTCGAATTCTTGGAAAATGCCTGTGCCAGAACTAGTTGCATAAGGCTGAAGATAAATGCAAAAAACTTATAAAAATCCATTGACATCTAAGGTTCTCTCATGGTAGAAACATTATCCATGAGACAGAAAACCTACCTCCTTCTTGGAGTGGCCCTTCTCGGCTACAGCGCCTCCAGCAACGCGAATATCACCAGTGCATCGTGGGGTGATGACAATGATGGGGCGGTTGTCTGTTCAGGATGGGGTTCCAGTGGTATTGGCACCTCCTCCGCGGATCTCACCATGACGGGAGTGCAAAACTCGGCTCCAGGCCACATGGTCGGTTGGGTTGATACGGATTCCACGAGCGACCCGACATTGGGCCTGTATAGCAGTGTTGACAATGACACCAGCTTAACTTGGACCAGCTACGCGGTCAACGTTTACATGAACGCGCCCTTCACGGTCCTTGCCAACAGCCCCCAGGTGACCACCCCGGGAGATTGGAACCCCAGCGGGGTCACCTACGGTTTGTCGAGCAATCCCCAATTCCCCGGCGACTATGAAGCTAGCTTTGTCTTTGCATCGGGCACCCCTATCACGCCAGGCGGCGAATTGGATTTCCAGTATGCGATCCATTTCGGCAGCAGCTTGGATTACTCGTTTGCGCAGGAAATGATTCCCATGGGCGAGGTGAGTCAAGTGCCCGAACCAAGCGACCTTGCCCTCGTCAGCGGTCTTGTCTTTGGCGGTTTTCAATTAGTGAAACGCCTGCGCAACAAAGTCTAACCGGACGCGAGCGGCGGGTCACTCAAGGTTGATCAACGGGAACCATCAACACCGGGCAGGGAGCGTGGCGCGCAATCTTATCTGCCGTGTTGGCAAAGAACGTGCGCCCGAGCAAGGCCCGATGCCGCGCTGGCAGGATGATTAAATCAGCCGCCACATCCCGCGCCGCCAGGGCGATTTCCTCGGCAACCGAATCCACCCCGACGCGAACCATTGTTTCGACGTCGTCCGAATTGGCGGGTTCGGCCTGACAGGCCTGATATAGTTTACGCTGCGCCTCGCCGGCAATCCGTTCCTGGTCGCCTGCCGAGAAGGCGGGATAAACAAGGGGGTTCTCCACCACGTTGAGCACAATGACTTTGCCGCCGCTCGCTTCGGCCAGATGCGCGGCATACCGGAACGCGCGCATCGCGTCCTCGGAAAAATCAACCGGCGCGAGAATCGTTTTCAGCCGGAAGGATTCATCGTGGCGAGAGGCTCTGGATTTGACTGACGGAGCGTTATTCATAAATCGTCCAATTCTCCACACTTACTTGTCGCATGAGACGTGCCAATGCGCTCACGCGGAACCGGAAGCTGCATTGGCCTGGAATTTGCGGAAAATCGCCGAAAAGCCGCGAGATATCGATGTTTAAGGCGCTAAAGCGCAACTTCTGCAGGCGCGTTTCCCCGCAGAGTAGTTTGGCACAATACTTGATGCGTTGAGAGACATGAACATCCAAAGGTCGCAATGGGCGACAGATTGCGGAACGTAAGTTATGCGGGACACGACTGTCAATCAGGTTCCTGAAGCATGCGCCAAATTGTATCGGAGCGGCCTGGCGGCCATGGAGATGAACAAAGTGGACCCGGCCATTGTTTCCTTTTACACCGCTTTGGAAATAGAACCCGGTTTTACGGCCTGTCGCGAGGCGCTCCGTTCCGCACAGGGCAAGGCTGCGGAGAAGAAAATCGGCTTTTGGAAGAGATTGTTCCGGAAAGAACGCCTCTCGCCTTCCTTGGCTGAAGCGGAGGTGCTGCTGCATTTACAACCGCTCAAAGCCATGTCCATCGCGGAACGGGTCTTGAACCAGGAGCCGGGAAACATCGCCGCCCACCGCCTGGTCGCCAAAGCTGCGCTGGCTTTGGAGCTGCCGCGCACCGCCCTTTTATCGTTGGATAAGCTGGCCGACGAACATCCGGATCATCGCGCCCTCAAACTGGCGATGGGCGACGCCTTGACCAAAAGCGGCGACCTTTCCGCCGCAGCCGCACTTTACGGCCGGTTATTGAAAGACAATCCCCGCGATGGGACGGTATTGCGGGCCTTGCGCAAGCTCCCCGCCCGGTTTGTGGAGGAGCAGGCAAACAATCTTGCGACCGGCGGTTCCTTTGCTCCGATCCCCGCGACCCCCCGCCAGAACGAGCCTGTCCCGGCCGCCGGCGACGACGACGCCATCATCAACCGCTTCGAGCCGCTGCTGGAGCATGGCCCCAGAAACACGAAAATCCTCAAGACGCTGGCCGAGGCCTATGCGCGCAAAATGCTTTTTGACAAATCCCTGTCCTATTACCGGCGTGCCCTGAGCATCGAAGGAGGCGAAGACGAGGCCATCAAAAAGGCGATTTCAGAAACGACCCTGAAGAAAATCGACGCGGAGCTGGCCCTGCTCGACCAGAAAGCGCCGGACTACGCCGAACGACGGGAAAAGATCGAGAACCGCCGGCTCGAGTTCCAATGGCAGGAGATGGAGACGATTCACTGATTTGCCTCACCTTAACCGGAGTGTGACATGTCCACATTAGCCATAAACGCGGGATCAAGCAGTTTGAAGTTTGGTCTGTTTGACGACTTTGATTGCGCAGCGCTGGTCACAGGGGAACTGGACTGGGCGGACGGCAACCGGGAGGAGGCGCAGCTCATCGTGCGACCCCGTCAAGGCACCATCGTGCGGTCGCGGCTGCCGCTGCCCGACAGTTCCAGCGCCGCCGCCCGCGTCATTCAAGTGGCGCTGGGCGCATTGCCGCCCGGGACCGACCCGGCGGCGGCCATCAGCGCCGTGGGGCACCGCATCGTTCACGGCGGGGCGGATTATCGGGAGAGTATTTTAATTGACAGCGATGTGAAAGAGGCCATCAGCCAGGCCAGCGAACTGGCCCCGCTGCACAATCCTCCGGCGCTCAAGGCCATCCACGCGGTGGAAGAGGTCCTGCCGGGAAAACCGCAGGTGGCGGTTTTTGACACCTCCTTCCATGCCGGCCTGCCGCCCAAGGCATTCCTCTATGCGGTGCCTTACGATTGGTATGAGCGTTGGGGCATACGCCGGTTCGGCTTCCACGGCATCAGCCACGCCTATTGCGCCCGGCGGGCGGGGGAGATCATGGGGGGGGACCCGTCCAAACTGCGGCTGGTGTCATGTCATTTGGGGGGCGGTTGCTCGGCCACGGCCGTGCGGGGAGGCGCCGCCATTGCCACCACCAGCGGCTTCAGCCCCATGGACGGCCTGATGATGGGAACGCGCTGCGGGGCCATTGATCCGGGAATACTGATCCATCTACAACGCCGGGAGGCGTTGACCGGCAAGGAACTGGATCGGGCCTTAAACCATTTTTCGGGATTATTCGGCATTTCCGGCGTCTCGCCTGACCTAGCGCAAATCGAAGTCGCCGCGGCGCAAGGGAACCAGAGAGCGCGTCTGGCTTTCGAGATGTTTGCCGACCAGGTGCGCGGAGCGATTGGACGTCTTGCCGCCACGCTGGGGGGAATTGATGCGCTGACTTTCACCGACCGCGTTGGCGAAGGCTCGCCTTCGCTTCGGGCAGCGGTCTGCCAGGGACTTGATTTCATGGGTATTTGTCTCGACGCCAAACGCAACCCGGGGGCCCGCCCTGACACGGACATTGCGACGCCCGGCTCGCCCGCGCGGATCCTGGTCATCCATACTGAGGAGGAACTAATGGTGGCCCGGGAAACCCGTCGTGTGGCACGACGGGAAAGCCAGGCCCATTACGCTGAACACGAGCTTGCGGCAACTGCTTGAGCTTTCGATTGAGCCGGGAGGTTTAAGAGTCCAGATTGCAGGCGTCAGCCGGCTGCTGCGGATTAGGTGGATCGTTAGGCGGCTTATCACATGAGGGTTATAAGCGGCTTTGTCAAAGCAACTATATGAAAAGAAACACGTCGCCGGGTTTCTTTGGTTCATGTGTCGTCGTCGGGACGTTGCTTGCTCTTGTTATGATGGCGGCGCTTCATCTCTTGCAGCCCGGTTTCAACCCTTTGCGCAATTTCATGAGTGAGTATTTGGTTGGGCCGTTCGGTTACCTTGGAACGGCTGCGGTTTACATACTGGCTGTGACGCTGCTAATGCTCCTATTTGGACTTCAGCTCAGTGTCGCGTCCTCCGGCTTTCTGGCGGCATCGAGCGTTCTATTGGGCGTGATGGCTGTCTTGCTGTGTGTGTGCGCTGCCTTTCCCATTCACCTATTGCCGCCTGATGGCAGCCTCCCGAATTTCACCAGGGCAGCCATCATCCATATTGTTGCCTCGGCTTTGTTATATGCGTCGCTCATCGCACTGCTTTTCACGCTGCCCAAGGCCTATAAGCGCAACGCGAAAAGGCGGTCGTTTTCACGCGTGACGCTGTTGCTTGGATTTTTGAATCTCGCATCTTTCATGGGGTTTATCCTTGCCCCCTTCTATTTGAGGGGTCTGGCTCAGCGGGCAATGAGTTTGCCAGTTTTCATCTGGTTGCTTCTTACGGCCTGGCGCCTTCGGCAGGCCGTACCGGATTTTTTCGTCAGGGCTGCGTTGCTGTTTATCACAACCGTCACTATTGTCATCTTCCTGGCGGCGAGCGTTTTTCGGATTTTATCCTCACTCACACATCCCGGGATTGGCCCTTGCCTCAATTGGGGCCTGGTCGTGTTCTGCCTTGCGGTGGGGACGTTCAGCTTCTGGCGTAGTATGGTCGAGTTGCTTGCGTATCTTCGGGAGCAAAAGATGGAGCCGGGTTTGAGATAAGAAAGTTGGCAGACGAACGGCGCCAATGTCATGGCGGCGGCGAGCCTGGCTTCTTAAGGCCCAACTTTTTGATTCGTGAAATCAACGTGCTGGGTTTCAGCCCGAGTAATTCAGCGGCGCCCCCGGAACCATGAACCTTCCACCTCGCCTTGTTGAGAGCGGCTTGAATATTGTCGCGTTCCAGATGCCTGAGTTCCAGGTCGCTTAGAACGGGCCGGTCGGGACCGGGGGCTGCCGGCGGAGCCGGGGCCGCTGCGGCTGCGGTTTTCTGGCTGCCCGGAAAGTCAAACCAGAGCGTTCCGTTCTGGGCCAGAATCAATGCCCTCTCAATGGTGTTCTGCAATTCGCGGATGTTGCCGGGCCAGTCGTGGCTTTGGAATTGGGCGATGTGGGCCTGGGTGAGCCGGGCCGGCGGCAAATTCAGTTTGCGGACCGCTTTCTCAAGAAAATGCGCCGCCAGCAGGGGGATGTCCTCCTTGCGCTCGCGCAACGGGGCGATTCTGATCGGGAAGACGTTGAGCCGGTAATAGAGATCGCGGCGAAAGCGGCCGGTTTCGACTTCCCTCGGCAGATCGCGGTTGGTCGCGGCGATGATGCGCACGTCCACGGTGCGTGTTCTCTCTTCCCCAAGCCGTTCGTATTGTCCCTCCTGTAAAACGCGGAGCAGTTTGCTTTGCAACTCCAAAGGAATCTCGCCCACTTCATCCAGCAGCAGCGTGCCTCCCTGCGCCGCCTCAAAACGGCCCGCGCGGTCCCGCAGCGCGCCGGTAAACGCGCCTTTGACATGGCCGAAAAACTCGCTCTCGTACAGCTCACGGGGAATGGAGGCGCAATTGACGCGGATGAGCGGGTGGTCACGGCGGCGGCTGTGCTTGTGGATTTCGCGCGCGACCAATTCCTTGCCCGTGCCGGATTCGCCGAGAAGCAGCACCGCGGCGTCGGTCGGCGCCACCACTTCGATCTGGCGCAAGGTTTGTTTTAAGGCGGCGCTTTCGCCAATGATCTCGCCAAAGGCCCCCACCTCCCGCACTTCCTCCTGCAACAGGGTGTTTTCCAATTCCAATTGCGCTTTGAGCCGCTCGATTTCCTCAAAGGCGCGCGCATTGACAATGGCCGCGCCGATGTGATCGGCAAAAATCCGCAGCCATTCGGCCGATTGTTCCGGAGTCGGAATTCGATTGTACTGCGCAATGACGCCCAAGGATTGGCCTTGGAACTGGATGGGCTGGCCGTTGAACCCCTGGATGTTCGACTGCCTGACGGATTCCTGCCCGCCAAGGCCGTCCAGATCGCGCTGCGGATCATTGCTCAGGACGGGCTGGCCCGTGGCGGCGATCCGGCCGATGACCCCAACACCCAAAGGAATGCGGCGCAACTCGTCCTCAGCCTGCCGCGTTTGCGCGCCGCGTTCCGCCAGGGAGGATTCCGCGCTGGCGACAAGATGGAGGCAGCGGGTCTGATCCGGGCATTGCGGGCGGGCGGGGCAGGAAGCGCAGAGGTCGCCTTTATCGATCAGCCACAACCGCGCCATGACGGCGTGGGGGCGTTCGGCCAGACATTGCACAACCTTGCGGAGCAGGTGCTCCACAGACCGTTCCGGCGCGATTTCCAGGAGGAGATCCCTCAGGGAATCAAACTCGGGCTTATAATCTAGAGGCAACTCCACCTTATCTATCATACGCGGGCCGGGAAGAATTGACAATCCCGCGCATGGCTCAAATCAATCTGTTTGAAGGGGTGGAAGTCTTCGGGCACGATGGCGGCAGCATATGCTTGGTGCGCCGAACAACAGGAAATACATCCGCCTTATTGCCGTTGTCCTTGTTCTGCCGGCATTGTTGTTCACAGGGTGCCGCTGTCTTGCAGAGTCCCGCGATGGCGCATTTGCCACGGGGCATTACCGCAATTTGTTCGCCGCAAACGGCCATTCGCAGCAGGAAATCCGGGGGAAAGTGGATGCGGCGTTCCAACAATTGTTCCACGGCGATCCGGAGAACCAATCGGTTTATTACCCCGCGGGCCACAACTCGAACGGGCCGCTTGCCTACATCACGGATATCAAGCACCACGATGTGCGCACGGAAGGGTTGTCCTACGGCATGATGATCGCGGTGCAGATGAATAAGAAGGCGGAGTTCGACGCGCTATGGAACTGGTCGAAAACTTACTTGTACCACGACTCGCCCGCGCATCCGTCGTTCGGATTTTTTTCCTGGGAGGCAAAAACCAATGGCGCGGTCCTGAGCGAGGCCGTCGCGCCGGATGGCGAGTCGTATTACGCTATGGCGCTTTACTTCGCCGCGAATCGCTGGGGCAACGGCCGCGGCATCTACAATTACAAGGAGCAGGCTGATGCCTTGCTCGCCAACATGAGGCATCGCGCGCCGATCCGGGGGCCGGTTTTCTCGCTGCGGCGAGATACAAACTCGAACTTCACAGTGACCGCCGGAGCGCTCTTCAACGAGGAGCATAAAATGGTTCTCTTCTCGCCCAGTTCCGAGCACGGGGCATTCACGGACCCCTCCTATCATTTGCCTGCGTTCTATGAATTGTGGGCGCGCTGGGGACCAGCCGGCGACAAAGAGTTCTGGATGGCCGCCGCAGCGGCGAGCCGTGATTTCTTCCCACGCGCGGCCCATCCGACCACGGGCCTCGGGCCCGACTACGCGAATTTTGACGGGACCCCTGTCACCAACAGTTGGAACCGGGGCGCGGCGAATTTCAGGTTCGACGCCTTTCGCACCGCCGGAAATTGGTCGGTGGATTGGTCATGGTGGGGAAAAGATGTCCGCGAACGGGAATTGAGCGACCGGCTGCAGGCGTTCTTTGAAGGCAAAGGAATGGACCGCTACGGATGTCAGTTCACGCTCAACGGCCAACAGCTTGACGACCGGCACGCGCAAGGGCTGGTGGCCGTGAACGCGGTCGCCAGCCTCGCGGCGGCGGATCCGCGCTCAAAGAAATTCGTCGAAGCCCTGTGGAACACGCCGACGCCCGATGGGCTGGAGCGTTATTACGAAGGATTGCTTTACATGATGGGATTGCTGCATTGCAGCGGCGAATTCCGGGTCTGGATGCCGCAATAGCGCCTATTTGGGTGGAGCTGCTGTGGCATAGTCTTGAACGAATTCGGTTAGCTCGCTTTCGTTCAAATCTGAAACAGCCCAGAAAGTCATTTCTGCATCCGACCAACCAACCAAGTTGTAGCCCTGGATACGCGCAATCGAGGCGGGTTTCGAGTCCTTTTCCTTTGCGGGCCAGATGAAGAGATTGATGACATGCTTGTGGCGTTGGAAGACGAGCGCGGCCACGCTGCGTCCGCCGAGATAATCGAGCCTTCCGCCAATGAGGGGGAATTCCTGTCCTGCCAGATTCCTGACTGGAGGTGAGAAATCGAGTTTGCCATTGAACCATGGCTTGACGGTGTGTTGGTCGGCGGACACAACATCGAGCATGTGATTTGCCATCAAGGAACGAACGTGGCTGGAAACAATGTCCTGTGCCAGCCGCGGCTGTGCCGCGGGCCGGGTGAACGCGGCGGTCATGAGCATGGCCAGGCACGCGATGGCCGCGCCAACCGACGCAGGGGCCAGCCAGTTCCAGTTTGGGAAATGCCGCTGGAACCTTGTTTCCGAAGGCAAATGCAAATCAGCCTTCACCCTTCGGCGCAGCTCTTTTGGCGCTGCGAAGAATAGTGAACTCTGCTTCAGCGCCTTTTTCAAACCACGGGCGTTGCGCCACTCCAGGGCGCAGGCGGGGCAGCCGTGAAAGTGCTTTTCCAGATCCAGAACCGCGGAGGCATCCAATTCCCCGTCGGCGGAGGGACCAATGAGCGGTTTGGCATGCTCACAGTTCATCGAGGGTCTCCGGGTTTGAATGCGGCGGCGAGGCGCTTCTGCAACAGTTTGCGCGCACGCGCCAGGCGTGACATGACCGTGCCGATGGGGACTTCGGCCAGCTCGGCAATTTCCTTGTAACTGAACCCTTCCATCTCGCGCAAAATGACGATTTCACGAAATTCCACCGGCAATTCGCCAATGGCAACGCGGATGGCTTCCACGTCCGCCAGCCGCAAAATGACGGTTTCGGGGTTCGCGGAAGCGTCCTCGACTGCCGCTGGCTCGTCACCGAATTCACCGGAGATTTCCGGCGGACGATTTTTTTGCAGCCAGTCGTAAAATGTATTGCGGACAATCGCGAGCAGCCAGGCGCGCGCGTTTTCTCCGCGAAAACTTCCGAAGAACTTGAACGCGCGCAGGCAGGCTTCCTGCGCCACATCCTGCGCGTCGGGGTCGTTGCCGGCCAGCCAGCGCGCCAGATTGTAAGCCGCGTCCAGATGGGGCAGCACTTTTTGCTCATATAACTGCAATCGTTCGCGCTCGTCCACCGGCGTTATATTTCGTTCAGTCCGTCATATGGCAAGACCATTTTTATGGGGAATTTATTCCCAAAAAGTTTTTTGTTTCCCGGGAATAGATCGTGCCGCCATGCGGTCTGGAGAATGGAACACATCAAACGCTTATGAAAAATGACTCCGAAAGACAAATGGCAAAAGTTAAGGAACTCCGGCATCTGGCGGCGGAAGCCGGACACATCCACCACAACGCCGGCGATGATGGCGTTGACCGGCGCGGTTTTTTGAAATGCATGGCCTGGGCCGGCACAGGGATGTTGTGGACGGTCAGCGGCGGCGTGTTGTCGTCAGGAATGTTAAGTCCGCCCGGGGCCGCTGCCGCGGAAATTCCGGCCGGCGACTTCAGCTTCGTGCAAATCAGCGACAGCCACATCGGCTTTAACAGGCCGGCTAATCCGGATGTGGCCGGCACACTCGGGCAGGCCATCGCCAAAATCAACGCCCTGCCCGCTGCCCCGGATTTCATCCTGCACACGGGCGATCTCTCGCATCTTTCCGAGCCGGAGGAATTCGACACGCTCGACCAACTTCTTAAAACAACAAAAGCTGGACCGGTTTTTTATGTGCCTGGCGAGCACGATGTCATCCGTGACAACGGCAGGGAATTTCGCGCGCGTTACGGCAAGGGCGCCAAAGGCGACGGCTGGTTCAGCTTTGGCCGGCGCGGTGTTCACTTCATCGGCTTGGTCAACGTTATGAACATAGCCGAAGGCGGGTTGGGTCTTCTGGGCGGGGATCAACTGGCGTGGCTGAAGGATGATGTGAGCGGCCTTTCCAGCAGCACACCGATCGTGGTGTTTGCACATGTGCCCTTGTGGTCAATTTATCCCAAATGGGGTTGGGGCACGCAGGACGCCGAACAAGCGTTGGCCTGTTTGAAACGCTTTGGCTCGGTCACAGTGCTCAATGGGCACATCCATCAGACCTTTAAAAAGGTCGAAGGCAATATCACCTTCCACACCGCCGCCTCCACTGCTTTTCCGCAACCTGCGCCCGGGGCAGCACCCAAACCCGGCCCAATGAAAGTCGCCCCGGAAATTCTTCCCACCGTGTTGGGCGTAACCGGGGTGAATTATGTCGAAGGCAGACACAGCCTTGCGGTGGTGGACTCCAAACTCGGCTGAACCACGGTTCAACATGTCAAGCTATGATGCTTTTGTTCAAAGGCCTGATCCGGGGAGCTGTCTCAGGGTTGGCAGCGACAGGGGTCGCTTTCGCCAACGGCGAAATGCTCGCGCCGGGGCCTGCCCAGGCATCCGGCGCAACCAAAGCATCGGGGATTTTGCGCCCGGGCACGGCGGCAAATCGGGGCCGCGATTTGTTCATGCTCAATTGTGCCCATTGTCACGGCACCGATGCGCGTGGCGACGAAGGGCCGGATCTGCATGGCTTGACCAGATCTGATGCCCGTATTGCCTTGATGATCAAGAATGGCGTCAAGGGGGAGATGCCAAAGTTTGGCGCAAAACTCACCGCCGCAGACGTGCGGGCGCTGATCGCTTTCGTGCGGTCATTAAAGGATTAGCCAGACAGTTCGCGTTGTTCTTTGTTCTACTGCGGGCTTGCTTTTGACGCGCCGGCTGATTCAAAGTCACCTTTATACATGAATAAGAAGCTCGTCTTTTCCAAACATTCCCGGCGCCAGTTCATCAAATACGGATCATTGGCAGGCGGCGCGGTCCTGGCCGGCCCTTACATGCTGCGCGGACAGAATTTAAACAGCCGTCTGAATATCGCGCAAATCGGCTGCGGCGGAAAAGGCGGCAGCGACGCCCAGTGGTGCGCGCAGGAAAATCTTGTCGCGTTGTGCGATGTGAATTCCAATGCCACCGACGCCATCAACGGCTTCTTGAAACAATCCGGCCCCGGCGCCAGGGTCTATCAGGATTTTCGCGAGCTTTTCGAAAAGGAGAAGGGTATCGATGCCGTCGATATCGCCGTGCCCGATCATTCCCATGCCATCATAGCCGCCACGGCGATCAAACTGGGGAAGCACGTCTATTGCCAGAAGCCGTTGACGCACGATGTCCATGAAGCGCGGTTGTTGCGCGACTTGGCGCGCCAATCCAAGGTGGCCACGCAAATGGGCAACCAAGGGAGCGCCTCGGATGGGTTGCGTCGGGGGGTGGAATTGGTGCAGGCTGGATTAATCGGGCCGGTGCATAACGCGTATGTGTGGACGAACCGCCCGATCTGGCCACAAGGTTTGGACCGCCCGCCGGGTTCCGATCCCGTCCCACCGAACCTGGCTTGGGACCTCTGGCTCGGCACCGCGCCTGCCCGCCCCTTCATGGGCGAATGGCCCGAAGCCCAGGCGGCGGATTTGGCCCAATTCCTGCGCTTCAGCAAGGGTGTCTATCAACCGTTCAACTGGCGCGGCTGGCTGGATTATGGCACCGGCGCTCTGGGCGATATGGCCTGTCACACCGTCAATTGGCCTTTCCGCGCTCTCAAGCTCGGCTACCCGACGGAAATTGAAGCGAGTTCATCCGGGATGAAGCCGGATATGTACCCCGTCAGTTCGCGCATCCGATTTGAGTTCCCCGCGCGCGAGGGGCTGCCGGCGGTGACGCTCCATTGGTCGGACGGAAGCAACACGCCGCCCCCGGAAGTCACGGCGGACGTCACGGCGGTATTCGGAGGAATCTCCCGCAGCGGCTGCATCATGGTCGGCGAGAAGGGCATGGTGTTTTCCCCGGATGACGGCGACCAGGAGCTGCGTGTCTTTGTCAGGTTGAAGGACGACAAGGAAATAACCGCCGCCCCACGGCACGAAGCGGCCAAAGCCATTCCCCAAACCTTGCAGCGCAACGCCTTCGACAACACCGAACCGCCCGATTTTCGCCATCACATGGAGTGGTTTGCCGCCTGCAAGTCCGGCCGGCACGAGACTGCCTATTCGAATTTTGACATCGCCGCCTATCTGACCGAGATCATGCTGCTGGGCTGCGTGGCGTTGCGCGCCGGCCGGAAAATCGAGTGGGACGGCCCGGGCATGAAAGTCAAAAACGCACCGGAAGCGGCGCGCTTCCTCAGACGCGAATACCGCGCCGGCTGGACAATTTGACCGAAGACCCCCCGGCTTGGGCCGCGACGCATCACTTCGGCGGCGGGAACAATTTTGAGGACAGCAGCTTCATTCTGGCCAGCCGCCAGGCCAAGGCGGTGCCCAGACAGCCAAAACCGTACTTGACACTGCGCCGAAAATTGATGGACGAGGCTTCCTTGAAATACTTCGTCGGACAACTCACCTCCGCGATCGTGTAGCCGAACCACAGAATCTGCGCCAGCATTTGATTGTCGAAAACGAAATCATTTGAATTTGCGGACAAGGGCAGCCGTTCCAGCAACTCGCGCGAAAAGGCGCGGTAGCCGGTGTGATATTCGGAAAGCTTCGCCCCGAGCAGGATATTCTCGGACAGGGTCAGGCAGCGATTGGCGATGTATTTCCACAGCGGCATTCCCCCGCGCAAGGCATGGCCGCCCAGCACCCGGCTGCCCAAGACACACGGATACAAATCGGCCGCAATCATCGACGCCATGGCCGGGATCAGCTTCGGGGTGTACTGGGAATCGGGATGGACCATGATGATGATGTCGGCCCCTTCCTGCAAGGCCAGGCGGTAACAGCTTTTTTGATTGCCGCCGTAGCCCAGATTCTTGGAATGGGTCAGCACCACGGCGTTGGGCAGCGTTTTCGCAATCTTGGTCGTGGCATCGCGGCTGGCGTCATCGACCACAATCACCCGGTCCACCACGCCTTGTTCCATGACCTCCTCGTAACACTGGACGAGGGTTTTGGCCGCATTATATGCCGGCATCACCACTACGATCTTTTTTCCTCGAAACATAATCAGTGATTCAACACGGCGCAGCATACGAAAGTCCGCTCCGGCTGAAAAGATGAATAAAAAGTTAGCCTTGACTGTGTGATTGGAGCCCGTCAGCATCACCCTCATCCATGCGGCTCGCGGACATTGATTTTATTGACGCGGCGGAAATTTTTTCGATTAACAGTTTGTCCCGCCACTGCATTAAGTTCGTGGCATGAAAGAGAAACAAGCAGTTCAATCCCGTTCGGCCGGGAGAAGGTGGTTCTTGTGAATGAATCCATTGTCTTCGTTCTCCTGCTGGTCATCGGGGCGCCGGTTCTTGTTGTCATTTGGCTGATTACCCGCGCTCTCGACGCGCGCAGCCGGCTGGAAGACCTTTCCTTCCGTCTGGACAGGCTCGAGAGCGACGTTTCACGGCTGAAGTCACCGGTCGTCCAAAATGTTGTGGAGCAGCCCCCGAAAGCTGCGCCCGCCCCTCCTCCGGTTCCGAAGGTTGAACCGCAGGTGGCCAGACCAGTCCCGGCGCCCGCGCCCTTGGTTCCACCGCCGGCCGCAAGACCGGCTGCGCCCGCCACCCCGTCTTACATCCGCCCCATCGAACCCGAACCTGTCCGCGCCTTCGCCAAAACGGCTTCCCCGATCAATTGGGAACAATTCATGGGCGTCAAGCTGTTTGCCTGGGCGGGCGGCCTGGCCTTGTTCCTGGGCGTCGCGTTCTTTGTCAAATACTCCTTTGACAACAATCTCGTCCCTCCCGAACTGCGCGCCGCCACGGGTTTTTTGGCCGGTCTTGGATTGCTGGTGGGCGGCGTCCTGATGTCGCGCAAGAATTATCCCGCGCTGTCCCAGACCCTCTGCGCCACGGGGGTTGTCATCCTCTATGCTGTCACCTTTGCCTGCCGCTCGATTTATCATTTCCAGTTTTTCGGCCCGGTCCCGACATTCCTGTTCATGGTGCTGGTCACCACGGCGGCGTTTATGCTGGCCATCCGCCTTGACGCCCTCGTCATCGCCATCCTGGGGATGCTTGGCGGCTTCCTGACGCCGCCCCTGCTTTCCACCGGCCAGGATAATCCCTTCGGCCTTTTTGGCTATATCGCAATTCTTGACGCCGGCCTGGTTCTCGTCGCCTTGCATCGCCGTTGGTTTTTCCTCACAGCCTTGGGCGCTTTTGCCACCGCCTTGATGGAGATCGGCTGGGCCGGCAAATTCTTCGTCGCTGAAAAATATTTTGATGGAAACAAAATTTTCACCGCCCTGGCGGTTGTGCTCGGGTTCCAACTCCTTTTTCTCGCCGCCAACGGCTGGGGCGGGCGCCGCCAACAGGACCATGGATGGCTGGCGGGAGCCGCTCTTGGGCTGGCCGCGACGGCCCTGGCTTTTGCCGGGTGGTTTTTGACTTTTGCTCCCCTAGCCCAGCGTCCAGCTTTGATGTTTTCCTTTGTGTTTTTAATTGACTCGGCCGTTGCCGCGCTCGTGTTGCTGGACAATCGGACTGTCCCGGCCCAGTCCGTCGCGGGACTGGCGGTTTTCGCGCTTCTGGGCTATTGGACGGCGCATACGCTGAACAATGAACTGCTCAACACGGCCCTTGTTTTTTATTTTGTTTTCGCCGTATGGCACGCCGTTTTTCCGCTGCTACTGCAACGCCGGTTCGGCCTGGAGACTCCGCTTTGGGCCGGCCAGGTATTCCCTGCTTTGGCCCTGCTCCTAGTCCTCGTTCCCATCTTCAAATTTGATGAGATTTCCTTCATCGTCTGGCCGTTTGTCTTTCTCGTGGATTCTCTCGCCGTCGTCCTCGCCGTGCTGCTGGGTTCGATGCTTTCCGTGATGATCGTGCTGATTCTGACACTGGCGGCGACTGGCGCGTTGATTTTCAAGATTCCCGTCACGCTCGCCAGCCTGTCTGGGCCATCTCTCCTGGTGGGCGCCTGCGCCCCTCTGGTCCTGCTGGGGGCCTTCGCCGTTTTCTTTGTGGCGGCCGGCGTTTGGCTCCTGCGCTGGGCCCGGCCCGCGGCCTCGACCGGAGGCAAGTGCATGGCCGGCGGGGATTTGACGGCGCAACTGCCGGTGCTTTCCGCGGTGCTGCCTTTCCTGCTCCTGATCATGGCCGCGGTGCGGTTGCCGCTGGCCGATCCGTCCCCGATTTTTGGACTCGCCCTGCTTCTGGCGGTGTTATTGCTGGGCGTTGCGAAACTCTTGTCCATTGATTTGCTGCCGGCGGTGGGGTTGGTCTGCGTCACCGCCGTGGAATGCGCCTGGCATTTTTCCAGGTTCGATCCGGCCAATGCCGGTGCGCCGCTCGTTTGGTATCTGGCGCTTTTTGCCGTCTTCACGATTTACCCGTTTGTCTTTTTGCGACAATTCGCGGCCAAAACCATTCCATGGGCCGCGGCTGCGATGGCCGGCGTCCCGCAGTTCTTTCTGATTCACCGGCTGATGGCCGCAGCGCATCCAAACCAATTCATGGGTTTGCTGCCCATGGCATTTGCCATACCCCCGTTGACAAGCCTGGTGATCGTATTGCGTAAAATTCCCGCCGACAACCCGGCGCGCCTCACCCAACTGGCCTGGTTTGGAGGAGCGGCGCTTTTTTTCATCACCCTGGTTTTTCCCATTCAGTTCGACCGCCAATGGATCCCGATTGGCTGGGCGCTGGAGGGGGTGGCATTGATGTGGCTCTTTCATCGTGTGCCGCATCCCGGTCTGCGGCTGGCCGGCGCGGGGTTGCTTGTCGCCTCCTTCGTCCGGCTCGCACTCAATCCGGCGGTGTTGGAATATCATACGCGAAGCGCGGCCCCGATTCTGAACTGGTACCTCTATGCGTACGGGGCGGTGACAGTGTGTTTGTTCGCGGGGGCGCGGCTCGTCGCGCCACCCCGGAACAGGGTTGGGCAAGTCAATGCGCCGCCGGTTCTGGCCGGGCTTGGCACGGTCCTCGCCTTCCTCCTCCTCAACATCGAGATTGCCGATTACTTCAGCGCGCCTGGTTCGACGCTGACCTTCCAGTTTGGCGGCAACTTTGGGCGCGAGATGACGTACACGATTGCTTGGGCTGTCTTCGCCTTGGTCTTGCTCGTAGCGGGAATTCTTAGAAAGATTCCAATCTCGCGTTATGCCGCCCTTGCCCTGTTGAGCGTCACGCTGCTGAAACTTTTCTTCCACGATCTGTCGCAACTCGGAGCGCTTTACCGCATCGGCGCTTTCATCGCTGTGGCCGTGATCGCCATGCTGGCGTCCTTCGCCTACCAGCGGTTCTTTGCCGCCGCTTCCCAACAAAAGGAAAGAATTGAACCAGCTCCTTAAATTTGGTGTTCGTCGGGTTGTTCTCCTTTGCCTGGCTTGCGCCCCGCCCTCCGGCGCCGCCGGCTTGCCGCCGGCCTGGCAGCATGAGCAAGCCTTTACCGTGCCTGCCCCCGGTTTGGTCAAGTTGAGCTTGCCGGTTGAAACACTCGATGCGGCGCGGCCCGGACTCGAGGATTTGCGTCTCTACGACGAGGCAGGCAATGAAGTGCCTTACTGGATCGCGCATTCAGCTCCGGTCATTCGGCGGCGGCTGCCGGCAAAGTCATTCCACGTTTCTCTGCTGCCGCACGATTCAGTCATCACCCTGGAAACCGGTCTCACGCAAGCCGTGGACGGCCTGACGCTGGAAAGCCCCGCCCATGGTTTTATTAAACCGGTGCGAATCGAGGGTTCCCTGGACCGCGAAAATTGGCGCACGCTGGCCGAGGGGCAGCCCGTTTTTCGCCAGCCCGATGGCGCGGCTCAACTTCAACTTTCCTTCCCCTCCGGCGTCTGGACATGGCTTCGGTTGACCGTTGACGACCATCGTTCACAACCGATTCCGTTGACCGGCGCCTCCGTTGATGTCACCGCTGTCGCCGCCGAACCTGAAGCGACTGAATGGACGCAAGCGGCCATTGTTGATCGGCATGAAAATCCCGACGAAAGCCGCCTCACCCTGAATCTTGGCGCGGCGAACCTCGACATTGACACCATCAAGATTGAGACCGAGGCCCCGCTGTTTGCCCGGCAAATCACGCTGGCGGTGACGCAGGTTTCGGAGGATTCGATCCGCGAACAAACCCTGGCCCGTGGCACCATTTTTCGCATTGCCATTGAGGGCGCACCGGCTTCTGAAACCCTCTTGGTGCCGCTTCACAGCCAGGTTCGCTCCCGGCAATTGCTCCTGTTCATCAATAACGGCGACAGCCCGCCCCTGCCGGTCAGGGAGGTGCGCGTTGCGCGGCGTCCGGTTGATCTTCTTTTTCTTGCCCGTCAAGCCGGTTCTTATTATGTGCTGACTGGTAACAGCCTTTGTTCAGCCCCTTGCTATGATTTGAGCGCCCTGCATATCGATCCAAAATCCGTTCCGGGTTCGGCCCTGACGCTGCCGCCGCTGGTTGAGAATCCCGGCTACCAGACACCCGAAGTGCTTCCCGGCATCACGGATCAAGGCGCGCCGCTGGACATATCGGCCTGGAAGTTCCGCAAGCCGGTCAAGATCGTCCGCGCCGGCGCCCAGCAATTGGAACTCGATTTGGATGCGCTGGCCCATGCGCAATCAGGCTTGCAAGACATCCGGCTTTTGCGCGGCACGAGGCAGATTCCCTTCATCATCGAACACACTTCCATCACCTGCTCCATCGAGGCGTCCGCCACCGCAGCCAATGTCGCCAAAGAATCCGGACTCAGCCGCTGGACGATCGAGCTTCCCAAAGCCGGGCTACCGCTGACTCAACTTGCCTGCACGGTGCAAACACCGTTGTTTCAACGCGAAATGGCGCTTTATCAGGAAATGGAGGACGAACGTGGAACGAAATACCGGCAGCTCATTGGGCAAGGGTCATGGATGCAAACGCCCGACCGCACAAATCGCGATTTTGTTTTGCAGATCGACAGCCTTTTGCATGGCGACCGGGTTTTCCTGGAAACCCGGAATGGCGACAACCCACCCATTCAGTTGCAAAACTTCCGGCTGTTCTACTCCGCGCCGCGCATCCTCTTCAAAGCAAGCACGGACGAGCCAGTATTTCTTTACTACGGCAACGCAAATGCCGCAGCGCCGCAGTACGACCTGAGCCTGGTTGGCGACCAGTTGGTCATGGCTGACAAAGCGTCCGCCGCCCTGTCCGCCGAGGAACGCCTTCAAGGATCCGCCGACCATGACAAGCGGCAATCCGGCATGGATGCACTGGCCCTGTGGAGCGTTCTGGCGCTGGCGGTCGTCGTGCTGCTATGGTTGATTAGGTTGCTGCTGTCCAAACCTCTGCCTCCCTCCTGAGAACGCTCCCGCCTCACGGGACGAAGTCGGCATTTGTCGGAGAAACCAGTTGGAAGAATTGCTGCGCGCCCGTGATGGCGTTGGTGTATGGGCTGACCGCGCCCGGCACGTTGGTAAAGACATTGATTACGCCGGGAGCGGCCTGGAGGGCGAAAAGCGACGCCGGATCAATCCAAGTCAAAACGACATTGCCGCCCGCCAGTTGAATGTTCAAAACAATCGGCGCCATCAAAACCACTAGGTTCGCGCTGTCGGTTGCGTTGCTGTAATCGACCGTGTCGGCCGGGGTGAAAAGAACAGAGAGAAGATTGGTTCCGGGACTTAACACGGCGCCGGCGGACGGATCATAGGCAAAGCCGCCGGGCACATTCGCCGTGGCGTTGAGCTGGTTGGAACCAATAGCGGTGCCGTAGTTGACAGCGGATGGAGTGGCCCAACTCAGCAAGGGCGCGGCCATGGTGACCGTAAGCGTGCCGTTGCTCAGGGTGACGATGTAATTGGTCTGGCGGTTGTCCGGGTCCACCAGTTTGGGCGTGATGGCATACGTCCCCACTGCGCTGTTGGTTGTCGCGCTGCTGTCGTAAGTGGCCGTGATGTTGTCGCCGTTCTGCAAGCCGATGATCGTGCCGGTCAAGACTGGGCTGGGCTGGCCATACACTTGGCTCGCATTGGAGGCCGTCACAGTCAACGGCACGCGCGTCACCACCAAGCTCACTTTGTCGGTTGCGTTGCTGTAACCAGCCGTGTTGGTCGGGGTGAAATCAACGGACAGAGTGTTGGTCCCGGCGTTCAAGACCGCGCCGGCGGACGGAGAATAGGCAAAGCTGCCGGGGACGTTTGCCGTGGCATCGAGTTGGGTCGAACTGAGAGCGGTGCCATAACTCACGGCGGCCGGCGCTGCCCAACTCAACGATGGCGCGACCTTCGACACGCTCAGGCTGAACAGGAAGCTTTGCGCCACGCCGTTATTCAGATTGGTGAACCACACTGTGCCAGTGTTGTTGCCCGCGGCCAGAACGCCCGCAGCGGAATTGAGGCCACCGCTGACCGTGGTGACGGCCCCGCCTGCGGCGAGCGTGCCGCTGGCAGGAGAGACGGAGAGCCAGGAGGAACCGCTGCCCGCGGCCCAGTCGAGCGAAACCGTCCCGACATTTGTCAAGGTGAAATTCTCACTGGTAACGCTGAACGGGCCGCCATAAGGACCGGAGGAGACAAAACCCGAGAACGGCGTGATCAGCAGCAGCGCCGGGGAGAGCAGGGCATTGATCAAGCCCTGCCCGTTCGGGGTGCCCCAGCCGGTGCAGAGATCGTAGCCGGAAATTGCGACGAACAGGTTGGTGCTCTGGGCGTTGATGTTGTTGCCGGTGGTGATGTCGTGAAAAGCGGTCGAATAGGAACTCCCTTCGCCCAGCGAATAAACGGCTGGATTAATAAACCCCACGCTTGGGCTGTTGCCGGCCGCCTGTTGATTGATCAGGGCGGTAAAGCCCGCCCACAAAGGCGCGGCGCAGCTCGTCCCGCCGAATGCCCCCGATTGGCCGCTCCCGTATATGACCCAAATGTCATCCGCCGTCAGGGCGACATCCGGAATATTCCTCTTCGTGGCCGAGGCGTGGTTGGAACTGTTGCTGATCCCTTGCTGCCAGTATGGAATTGAATAGACCGTGCTGGATCCGCCGCCGCTCCCCCAGTATCCGTCCCCATTCGCGGGCCAGGCGTCACCGCTGCCCAAATTGCCCGAGTTCCACACCGTTTCTGAATTGTAGGACGCCCCGGAACCATTCATCGTCAGGGCGGTTCCGCCGACACTGGTCACATACGGGCTGTCCGCCGGCACCATGATCGGGTTGACCCACGCATCGCCGTCACCCGAGGCCTGAAAAAACGACTGGCCTTGCGTGGCCATTTTCTCAAACCAGCCATCCATGGTCGTGTTCGGGTCGGGATACCTGCGCTGGCCGCCACCGGTGTAACCCCAGGAGGAGCTGAATTGTTTGATCTGGTTGCTGGACGCCATGCTGTCAAGAATATCGTCGAAGGCCGTCGCCGTGTTCACGCTTGACCCGGCTTGAAACACCACCACCGCCGCCAAACCGGGCGCCATGGCTATCGCCATCTCAATGTCCAGCGAAACCTCGTCAACGCCGGATCCCGGAGGGTCGCTGTAGTTGATGACGTCAACGTTGATCAAAGGCACGTTCGTCAGCCCGGCCAGCGTCTCGTAGGACACAATGTCGTTGCTGTAATAACCGTCCAGCTCCACCAAACCGACCATTTGGCCGGCGCCTGTGAGCGAAACTCCCGGGGCGTAGGCGTTCCTGAAGTCGCTCCCCAGGTAGTAACTGTTGGGCCCGGAGCCTGACGCGGACGCTGGCATTGCGTTCGCGGGCTTCCTGTGCCGCAACGGGCGCGCCACGGCGAAATCACTCAACCCAATAACATCCAGCATGGGCAAACCCGTCTCCACGGTTGGCTCGACGTCCGGGGCATAAAACTGCCGGGCTTCGGTGGGATGCTGGTAAGTCCGCAGTACGACGTGGAACGCCTTCTCTATGTCCGAAACCTGTCCCCGCACGTCGAGCAACATCCGGCTTTCGCGCCTGGCGGCGATCTCCAGCCCGTTGCTCGCCGCGAAATTGATGATGGTCTGATAATCCTGCGCTGTCGGCGCAAACTTTGCAGTGAATTGCGCGGGCGTCAGGTACTGATGATAATCCGGGCTGGAGGGATCGTAGAGGCGTTGCAGCAGGCTGGCCAGCGCGTCGCTGTTGCGCAGGGGCAGGCTGATGGCGAGGCGAAGTGAATTGGTCCCCGGCAGGCGGCCCAAAGGCTGCGTGAGCGCCGCAGCCTCCGCCACATTCCCTCGCAACACCCGCATTTCCGCGCGCGCGGACATTGGGCCGAAGCTGGCCAGGAACAGCGGAAGCAACCCCCGCGCCCAGACACCCGGGCGGAAATGGAAAATCGCAAAAATGGCGTCGAAAAGGAGACTTTGCGATTTCATAGTGTTGATGAACGCGCAAGTTCTGCCGTCCGAATCTTGCGCTGTGCCACAGTTTACAGACTATCTGAAAGGCAGGCGTTTGTCAAAGAAGAACAATCAGTTTGCCGTCCGCGATTTGCTCCCGGTGGCGCCTTCTTCAATGCGATAAAGATGGGTCTTGGTCCGCAGGTAGAATGCCTTGCCGGCCACTGACGGCGAGGCCATGAGGCCGCTGTCCAGCGTGTTGGTTGCCAAAATGCTGAAGGCGCGGCCCGGCTTGATAACGGTGGTAAGGCCTTGCACGTTGAAAAAATACAGCCGCCCGTCGGCATACACCGGCGAGGCCTCATAAGTGCCGCCAATGCGTTCGGACCACTGGACGTTCCCCGTGCCGGCATCGAGGCAGGTTAAAAAACTCTGGTCCGCCGCGGTGTAGAGCAGCCCGTCCACCAGGATCGGTGAGGAATATTTGCCGATATGTGCGTTGCTCCGCCAGGCAACGTGCGTGTCCGTCACGTCCCCATGACCGTCAGCCTTGACTGCGATCAACTCGGTCTTGGTCAGGCCGCTGACGAAATAGGCCAGACCATGGTCGAAGAGCGGCCGGGGCGCAGCCGACCAGTCAAGATAGCGCACCCGCCAAAGTTCCCGCCCGTCGGCCGGGTCGTAAGCGTAGCAGGCCTTGGCCCCGGCGCTGAGCAGAAGCGGTTGGCCGGCGTTGGTCACGATGATGGGCGTGCTGTGGGCTTTGCGCCTGTCCCCCAATTTGGCCATGGCCCCCGGGTCGTTTTCATCGTTGAAGGCGACGGACCGGTTGGTTTTCCAGACGGTTCGGCCCGTATCCTTGTCCAGGGCCACGGTGTATTGGAGATCGACCCCGTCCAGCGTGACGATCAGCAGATTCCGGAAGAGGATGGGGGATGATGACGGGCCGCGGTAATGGCGGCAGGGCAGGTCGGTGCGTTGCCAGAGCACGTTGGCGGTAGCGGTGTCCAGACAGGCCGTGCCATAGCTGCCAAAGTGGACATAAACCCGCCCCGGCTCAATCACGGGCGAGGGGGTGGCGTAGCTGTTGACGTTGTTGCCCTGTGGTTCCGGGGCGTCGGCGTGAAATAGTTTGGTGTTAACACCAATCTTCCCCGTGTCGGCGTCGAGGCAGAGGGCGTAGAAATCATGCCCGTCCTCGGGCGCGGTGGTCAGCCACACCTGGCCTCCCATCACCACGGGCGTGGACCAACCCCGAAATGGAATCTCTGTTTTCCATTTGATGTTTTCGGTCTCGCTCCAATGCAGGGGAAGGCCGATGGGTTTGGTGTCGCCCGCGGCCTGGACATGGCCGTCGCACCAAGGCCCGCGCATTTCCGGCCAGTCAACGCCCGCCGCCGGGCGGACACCCGCCAGTGCCATCAGGACCAGGGCTGAAACGATTCCGCCAAGCTTGGCGCAGGCGCGCGCCGCCTCGAAAACGCGCGTCATGCCGGCCCGCCATTGTCGCCAATGGCTTCGACCGGGCAGCCTTCCTTGGCTTCCTTGCATTGGGCTTCCTCTTCGGGGGTGCCAGGCTGTTTGAAGACGTAAGAAAATCCTCCGTCGTCGTTGCGGGTGAAATTGGCGGGAGCTGTCTCGCGGCAGAGATCACAATCGATGCACTGATTATCAACGTAGTACTTGCCGGGGACGTTATTCGGGTATTTATTTGCAATGTCGGCCATAAATTTATTTTGCGGAGAATATAATTCGCGCCCCGGAAGCAGGGCAAGCTTTTTAGAATCATCCGCGATTCACCCCCGATCATTAGCGACTTGTTCGGGAGCGCGACCGTCCCGGTCGCATCCGTCGGCGTCTCGCCGGCGGAATCTGGCGTCCGAAACCGGCCCCTCATTTTGGTGAGGCCCCAACCATATCGCTAATGATTCGGGGATTCACCGGAAAGGGCAATTTTATGAATTGCGAGTGGTAGGGCTGGCACTCCGTTTGCCAGCCGCGGCGCGCAATGGAATTAGCATGTGCCGACCAATAAATGCTCCCGGCTCCAAAAGGCGGTTCTGAAGTGCCATACCTCCACACCCATTGCCATTCAGGCACTTACGAATGTCAAACCGGTAGTGAGCCCCGCCACGTTAACGGTAACGTTTAGGGCTTGAACGTAAGCCCCTCGTATTTAAGCGAGGGGGAAACAATATCCCAGAACACGAGCCTGCTTCCTTTGTTGACTTGAGACGTAGAAAAATTTATCGGGAATTTTGCCCCACTCAATTCCGAAAAGCGGGCAAGTATATTCGATTTGACTATCATTTTCACGGTTTCACGCAAGAGGGCCACAGATACAGGTTCGTAATTCTGAAAATGGCACAATGGGCTGTCAATCTCCTTCAGGTAAGCCTCCAGGTCGTTTGGGATTCCCAAATCCGCTCGAATCTTGCGCGCCAGATCATTCGTTGGTGCGGACTCGAGCTTTCTTGCGATTTTATACTTTCTAGAACGCACAGATTCTTCGTAGGCGGTTTGGTCAACACGGCGGACAAGGGTTACCTTAGAAATGACCTCACTAGCAGACAGTGATACGGAAAATGTTTCATGGGGAGAAATATCTCCCCGTTGCAGATCGCTCGCGTCAAAACCGGGACCAAGTACCTCAATCCACAATTCTCGGTCGCTCTCAAACAAGAAGTTCATATTGTGCATGTTCAGAAGTGGGTCAGCCTTCTCATAGACTGAAACTATACGACCAAGTGTGAAGAAAAAATGAATTGTATCCTGAAGCAAAGCTTGTCCAACTAGAAAACCTCCGCGCGGATAAGGTGGAGTTTCGGGGCGTTTATCATGCCGGATCAAAACCGTTGTCGATCCCACATCACGCATAAGATTATGGAGATCCCCTTCCATTGTTGGATACCCGCTTGTTATTATGATCCCACGCAGCGTCGGAAGACCACAAATACTCAGCAAACATGTGCTCCATAATTTCCAATATCCCCGGAGGTCGCTAAGAGCCGCCTCAAGGTCGTCCGGCTTTCGCAGATCGTAACACGGCAAGTTCACACAACCGCAGCATGTAGTTGGTCGGGCGACGGCGGCGCCACGCTGGTTGAAAGCTCCTTCGCAACCCGTTCGGCTGCTTCTTGCGTAGGATATTCCCGCCAATTCCAGCGGTCATCCATTCCAACCTGCCGGGCAAGAACACGTCTTACAACCTGACTTTCTCTCTTTTCGCCATAAGAAAAAAGAAATACTCCGCCGCCCTCCTCGATCCAGAAATATGGAGCCTCGGTTTCCCAGGAACCCAATTCTGCCAACATCTGTTCAATTGTTGAGATGCTTGCTTTGCATTGAAACGATTTTCCAATTTCGTTCTTCAGCCTCCCCCCTGTATACGGGACAATATGCACATGTATCCGGTTTACACCACAGGAAACATTGGTTCCTGCGCATGAAGCTCCGTGCTCAAACATTACCGTCGGGCCAAAACGTTGCTCCACACGTTGACGCGCAGACCGCAGGAAGCGCAAGAACTCACGCCGTTCGTCCTTTCCCAGACTTCTGAGGCTAATCCTATCTTCTTCTCCAAACACAACGGCATATCCTTCTACCAGTTGCCCCAAAGAGGCCACAGCAATTAGGGAAGAGTTCTCCATGAAAATTCGACCGTCAAATTTCATGTTCATTTTAGTTCTTTCCTTATGTCTAGACGGGTAGCCACATTCATCAGCCGCTAGGCTTCAGGCAACTCCAATATTCATTGCTAACCTTGTTAATGTGCTTTCGAAGTAATTACTAATGTTGTTATTTAAGCAGCGCTGCTTCGCGCAGCACCTTCTCAACAAAAGGAGAAATCAGCCCCCTTTGGCTCATTTCGTTCAATTCATCGGCGTGGAAAAAGCCAATTTCAGATAAGTCGCTCGATGCGCTTGGCTCCCCACACCGATAGCTTCCATTCATATAAACGATCACCCTGTGCTCATTCGGCGGGTTTATAAGCTCAAATACATTGAAAACGCCTTGGACATCGATTTGAATTCCGGCTTCTTCCAAGAGTTCCCTTTCCAGGGTTTTCGCAAAGCTTTCACAGAATTCAACGCCACCACCAGGTAGTACCCAGAGCCCACGATTAGGTTCCTTATTTCGTTTCCCCAATAGCACCGATTCCCCACGTCGAATTAACCCAGCACAGCCGAGGCGTAGGCGCTGCTTGGGTTCAGAGCTAGGCCTACTAACGGGTTGAATTTGCTGCACCTTTTGTGCGGCGTGGTCAACGCTGCGCCCGCTTAGTTTGCGTCCGATTTCAGGTTCAAGTGTTTGAATCATACATTTTGTCCTCAAGTGCTCTTTTTTATCCCAAATTTGCGCGCTTGAATAAAAAACTGGACAGTGGAACGTTCATGCAGCCTTTTCCAGTTCAAGGATTTCAGCGTAGCCGCAGCGGGCGGGGCTGATTTTGGTTGCGAGGAATTTCTTGAGGGTAACGCTTTCGGGTGAACG
>JBEKDI010000011.1:0-76167 GCA_050014435.1 Verrucomicrobiota bacterium
GTTTACCTTCAACGGCGTCATCGATGCGCCGAGCCTGTACAGCAACGCCTTGAGCGCAGCGCAAGTCCAATCCATTTACAACGCTGGCGCCGTGGGCAAATGCCGGGACGAACTCATGCCGGCGCAGACGACGAACCAGATAGCAGGCGCCGGCAGCGATATTACCCTTGGCTTCGCCGCAGCGGGCACGGCGCCGGCCAGTTACCAATGGAAAGTGAATGGCGCAAACATCCTCGGCGCCACGGGGAGCACTTTAAACCTGACAAATTTACAAACCTCGAACGCGGGACTTTATTCTCTGACGTTGAACACGCCGGCAGGTACAGAATGCCTCTCGACAATATTAACCGTGGGAACGCTTTTAAACGTTTCAAAAACTGGCAATCAACCGGTCCTGCATTGGAATGGCCCGTGGACCTTGCAAGAGTCCGGCATTGCCGGCGGCCCTTACGCCGACGTTCCGGGCGCAACAAGCCCCTATACCAACGTGACAGGCGCCAAGCCGGAGGGATTTTTCCGGCTGCGTTCGAACTCGACCAACCTGATCACTTCGCCTGGTTTTGCCTCCAACGGATTCCTCCTCGGGGCCTCGGGAGTGCCCGGTTATAACTTCTGCATCCAGGCTTCCTCGGATCTGATCCATTGGGTTGCGCTCCAAACCAATACGCCTCCCTTTCAGTTCGTTGACACCAAGGCCTCGAACTATCCGGCGCGATTTTACAGAATGTCCCTCATTCAGTGACCCGGCGTTGCACAGGGCCATCCCTGCGCCATCGGCGGCCTCTTGCGCTCCCTCTTGGTTCTTAACGAGGCGGCAGGTTGAAGGGTTCATCCAAAACGATCTGCTTCCCGTTACGATGCGCCTTCAAAGTGACCGCAGGCATCAACTCAGGATAATTTCAAACCGCTTGAACCGTAAGAGTTTTCGCCATAACCGACGTCGTTTGCACTTTTTTTTCGCTTAAGGCGAGCGGACGGTATAATAGCATTGCGTGCTGTTTGTCCCCGTCTGCGCGGTAAACTGCAAAAGTCCAGGCGCGATATTCGAAGGCGCCCCAAGCACTGTCCAATTGCTCAGCGGCAGCGACAGGTTGGTGCTGGACAACACAGTATAGGACGTGGCTTGCAGGCTGTTGCTAAACGAAAACTGGAAAGCGCCATCGCCAAGAAACATCGCTCCGGTCAGCACGGGCAACGTATTCGTGGTGGTGATTGGCGAAGTTGATGCCGGGAGATAGGTCACAGCGGCGTTATCCAGGAAAAGCCCCTGGACATTGCCTTCATACCCGCCAGTGGCGTCTGCCCACAGTGTCACGTTCCCTCTGAACAAAAATTGGAAGACATGGGAGAAGCCATAGCCTTCATTTATGGAATACACTGCGGATGTGCCATTGGTTGAGGTGAGCTTCATGGTGAATATTCTTTCCCAATTGGCCACGTCCGGACTGACCACGGTCAGATAATGAAAGTTGGTGTCGCTCACTCCAATGTTGACGGATCCAACCGGGTTGGCTGTCCATCCATCGGTAAGCCCCAGCACATTGTCCACTCGATATTGCCGATCCAGGTAATAAACATCGGTCCAGCCGGAGCCTGGCGTGACGGTGAACGGGCCGTAAACATTCGTTAGATTCGACCCCGGCCCCTGCCAGTCATAAAGCGTGTAGCCTTCGGTGCCGACAGTCTCGTTTTGCAGGTTTCCGTACCCGTAATAATCCAGCTCGCGCAGATCCAGCGTTCCGGTCAAATGCTCCGCGCCCACGTAACTGGGTTGTCCCGAACCAGGAGCGCTGGAGTTGACGTCAATCACGGGCGTGTACAGCCCTCCTTCCGTCATGGACCCCGTGCAGAGCACGGTTTGGCTGGTGTCAAATGGATTTATTGGCACTTGCTCCGAAGGAATCCCTTCCGTGCCCGCTTGAATCGCCGTCACGGCAAAGTAGTAGGTTTGGCCATTGTTTAATCCGCCCACGACATAATCCAGGTTCGTGGTGCTGCCCGCGACACTGCAGTAAGGCCCGCCATTCATCAGGGAATAGCGAACGTTGTAGGAACTCGCGCCCGGCACGGGCAGCCAGCTCAATTCCCCTGATTGGTTGCCGTTTTTGCCGTTCACCCCGGTGGGAAAACCGCAGGGCGGGCTGGTCAGGGTGGTCGTGCCGCCCAAGGTTACGCTGTTGCTCTGCTCCCGTATATTCCTGGCGTTGACAAAGTGCCAGCGTTGCGGTCCATGGTCGCCTTCATCGTTCACCCATGCGTAATAGTCCCCACTGCTGGTTTTGATCAGGCTGGGACATTGAGCGTTTCCGGCATAGCCCGGCAAGGCTCCTTCCCCGATGAAATGGCCGACATCGGATTCCCCGAACTGTCCCACAAATAACCCATCATCGTAGAAGTGCATGTTTTGGGCGGCTTGCCCCTGGCCGTAGTAAAATTCCCCATGGTAGCCGTAAATCACATTGCGCCCCACCGCTTGCAGAGTGTTTCCTCCATACACAACTGAGTTGTCTATTTCGTAACCGCCGAATCCATTAAACCACTCCACCGGCGGGCTGGCCTCCCAAAGCCAGGAGTTGCCCCCCACCCGGATCCCGCCCAAATGGAACCCGTCGTTTAATGATTGATCAAATGATATTAAAACATTGTTCGTGCTGATCGTGGTGCGAATGTTGCCAAAGCTCTCGCCCCGCGGCACCGGATCATAGCTTCCTGCCGGAGCGGTCGCGATCAGCGTTAATGGGTTCCATTCCGGATTATTGCTTTCATCGAAACCGCTCAAAGTGGCTTCATACCATGTGGGCGCCCCGATGGTGCAGTTGCGGGCCGATCCGTCCGCTCCCAGTGATATCCAGCCCCGGTTGGCGCTCCACCCCGGATAAAGTCCCGTCAATCGCAGTTGGTTGGTGATCAATTCGCACAGTTCGCTCCGGGCAAATTCATAGGTGTCGTCATCGATCAGCGCATATACCCGCCCGTTGGGAAAGGTGGTGACTTCGTAGAGGCCTGCGTTCCAGGAGATGTTCCCCGCCGGAACCCCCACCAGCCAGTTGTTCACCAGCGTCCAGGCTTGCGCCAGCGGCTTGGAGTAATCCACGTCGAATTCCAAAAACTGGTTTAAAACGCGGGAAGGATTGTTCTGGTCCACCGCAGCAACATAGGAATGGGGTTGATACATGATTTGTTCCAGGTAATCGCATGTGGCTGAGAAATGCATGGAACGGAAGTTGCCGCCGTCCCCCACCCAAAACGAGCCGTCCGGCGCGAAACACAGAAAAGTTCCGTCCGTCTCCCCGTCATAGAACCAGAACTTGTTGGTCGCGACCGCCACGCCGTTCGCTTGATACCCCCCCGGCTGCCCGTATGTCCAAAGCGGCGTCCCGGCGCTGTTGAACGCCTCGATCTGCTCCTTCGAGCCTCCGTCCGCAACCAGGACGAGATCGGAATTCGTGGGGCACACGGCGACGTCCAGAGGTTCGCTGAAATTCGAAAGGGTCACGACGGGGGAGTAGCTGGATACTGGAACATTCAGCCCGCTGGCATAGAGCGCCACGACTTCATTGCCGGACAAGGCGCGATTATAAACGCGCACCCCGCTGATCGAACCGGAAAAGAAATCCTCGTAGCCGCTATAGGTCCGGCGCCCAATATCCACCTCCGAGGCGGTCGCCTGCACGGTGAGCGGAAAATCATTGGCAAAGGCGGCAAACGAAGCCACAAGGGAATCATCCAGATATAACGCCAGCGCGCCGGGAACGTTGCCGGATTTCACCAGGGTGGCCATATACCATGTGTTCGGCAAAAGTATGTTTCCACTGCCATAGCCAAGATAGTTGGTGTCACTGCTGAACAGGTAGGCCGAGAGGGTTCCCTCCGATAAATCATTTATGTCAAATATAAATTGACGGCCCGAAATGTCGTCGCACGCCAGCAATTGCTGCGGGCTTGAAGTGGAATCGGTCTCGAACCAGACTTGGATCGTAAAATCGTTCGTGCCAAAATCGTAAACACTCGGATGCCCAAGCGAAATATACTGGTTGAACCCATCGAGGCTGATGGCCGAGTCCGCCGCGCCGCTCTCCCCCGTGGTGTAGGAGGGGTCGCCTTCGGCGGCCCCATTGTTGCCATTGCCCGAATAGTCGTTTACATCCCCCGCCAGGGGATACCACGCCACAAGCCCGTTGGTCGGCTCGCTCCCCGAGACAGTCAGGTTGGAGTAGCAAACGACGTTATTGCCCGAGATCACCCAAATATTTCCATCCGGAGAAAAACTCAACCGCCGGGGGGAATTGACATAAAATTGGGCGGCCGGCGCGCCGGAATACTTGCCCAAGAGATAAACTTGATTATCTGGAACGACCGAGGCGGCCAGAAAAGGCCCATTCTGCTGCACCGCCAACCCGGTCAGTCCGGCTTGCGTGCCAACATAGATCCCATTGGGGTAAACGGTATTGGTGTCCGCCCCATTCACAATCGGGACACCCTGGGTGAAGTAGGCGGAGTAGGCGGGAGCGCTGTCACCCACTAAGCTGGCCACAATAAAGCCAGGGTAATCGTCACTATCGGTATTGGTCGGATTTGTGGCGGCGCTGCAGGCAAAATAGACCCATTTGCCGTCCGTGGTCGTCCAGTTCCAGGTCGGGTCATAGATGTTGGCCGGCTGCCCATCGGCGCCCCACGACATGATGACCCTCTGCGGATCGGTCGTGAAGAAGTTGCGAAAATCATACCCTCCTTCATTATAACCAGAGACATAATAGCCGTTTGTTCCGTCAATCGACATGCCTCGCATGGGATAGAACCCCTTATGAACGGTGGGGCCGGACAGTTCATCTGAAGTGTTTCCAATGGCTCCATCCCAAAGATATTCCGTGTTATGCTGGAGCACGACGATTTCGTAAACCCCTGCGGACACCGCATTGGTGTGGTCGTCCAACCCATCCCACACTTCGGAATAAGTTCCCGGCGCATAATAGCGCGTTTTGCTCCACAGCGTGCGAACCAGGCTGCCGTCGGAGGCAAATACGCCAGCGCTGGTTTTGCACGGTTCATCCAAAGTGAAGGAAAACGTCGTGCTTTGCGCTTCCACCGTTGCCGTGGCGCAGAGCAACCAAGTCAGTACCCCCCACCAACACCAAGACCCCGCGCGAATTGGGACAAACATAGATCCTCCATGGAATGCACTGAACCAAAGAATTAGAATACCCTATGTTCCAGGACCTGGCAAGCTTTTCCTCGCGGCCCTCTCGCAAGGGTGCCCTTCCCAGGCTTTTTGGCCATTTTTGGGCTTTTTTGGACTACTGCTTTATCACCACGAACACACTGCCGTTTGTCATCCCCTTCGACAGGGTGTAGCAAGTAATCGTGTTGCTGGCGGTAACCGGGGTGCCCGAACCTGCCCAGGATTGCGGCGGACGGAGACTGGAATCAGTCAGCACATTGTAAACGACGCCAGGCACGGACTGCCAGCACACAACGACATTGGTTCCTGTATGGTCAATGGATGCCGATACGATCGAGAAGGGGTTGAATGCGTTGGTGATTGTCACCGCGCCGCTCGCCCCCATCAGCGTGTAATTGGTTGCTCTCACCCCGCCCAGTACCAGGCCCGAAAAACTGACGATGGCTTGGGTTCCAACGCTTGATCCCGCCAAAACGGCATCGCCCGACGCCGGCCTGACATCATCGGTTCCAACTTTGTCCGTCACCGTCAAAATTGAATTTGTCGCATTGGCAGTCCCGTCATAGGCGCGCGTGCCAGCCAGAATAACCGCCAGCGGATTCACGGTGAACGAATTCGTCACCGGCGTTGCGGCGTTGTAATTGGTATTGCCAGGCTGGCTTGCCTGAATCAGAACAATCCCCGCGGCGGTGATCGTCACGTTGCTGCCGACAACACTGGCTGGCCCCGAGACCACAGAGAAACTCACCGGAAGACCCGACGAAGCAGTGGCGCTTATCGAATAGGGCGCGGCACCATAAGTCTGATTGGTCAGGCCGCCAAAAGTAATGGTCTGGTTCAGGCCACCAGCGCCAACGGGCCTTATTGCGGCGATGGTCGCCGAACCTGTATGGCCGGCCCCATCGCTCACCGTCACCGTTTCATTGGTTCCCTCCACTGTCGGAGTGACGCTGGCGTTGGACAACACCCCCGAAGTGAAAGGTCCCGAGGCCCCGGTCACTCCCGCCGTGCCGCCAAACGTCACCGTCGCATTAAATCCAGTCACCGTGGCACCGTTCGCATCCTGCGCCGTGATGGTGGGGATGGCAAAGGGCACCCCCACGGTCTGCGGCGATGCAATCGCCGAGATCGCAAAATGATCCAAAGCCCCATAAATAGTTTGTGTGACAGGGGAGGATATGCTGCCGCCATAGTCGCCGCCCCCGCCATAAACCGCGGTGATGGTATGAGCGCCCAGGCTCAGCGCGCTGGTGCTGAAGCTGGCCCCATTGCTCCCGTTCAACGTCCCTGTCCCCAAAGTCACGGGGCCTGCCATGAAGGTGACTGTGCCGCTGGTTGGGGCACTGCTGCCTGTCGGAGCGGAGACTGTCGCGGTGAAGTTCACGGACACGCCGTTGCCCGACGAATCCTGTGAAGAAGAAAGTGACGTCGTGGTGGCAATGCCGGCGGAAAGAGTGACGTCATCAAAGTCCAGTTGCAACAGGTTGGTTGTGCCTTGCACTCCGACCAGGATGTCCAGGGGCTCTCCCAAGGCCGCTCCCGATCCGCCGCCATAGATGGCGTTAAGGTACTGCCAACCGCCGATGGGAGGCATCACCGGACTCACCGCCGCCAGCAGCGTGGCCCCAGCCAGCGGGGATCCCGCGCCCACGCTTCCCCCGGCGTAAAGGCCGATGATGTAGTTGGTGCCGATGGCGACATTGCTTTGACCGACCACAGCCATGCTCAAAACATACGTGGCATTGGTCTGCAACGTCGCGGCCAACTGCTGGGCCACCGAGGTCAGACCCGAGGCCGTCTGGTCGCCGTTAATATAAGCCACCTGATTGCCGTTGGGCGCGGTGCCAATCCCCAGTCTGGAGGGGTTCTCCACTCCGGCGCTGCCGGCCGTGGCGCCGCCCCCGCTGGCGTTAATGATCCAGCCGGCAATGGCCGTCGTGGCATCCACGCTGTTGTTGCCATAATCATACCAGGGGCTGGTCACGGCCGGGTTTTCAAAGCTGGGGTTGTTGATGGAGATGCTGCTGGGCCCGGAGACCGTTTGCAAGAG
The DNA here is from genome assembly GCA_050014435.1 of Verrucomicrobiota bacterium. Taxonomy (GTDB): domain Bacteria; phylum Verrucomicrobiota; class Verrucomicrobiia; order Limisphaerales; family Palsa-1400; genus DASRLE01. The sequence continues at coordinate 7,230 of JBEKDI010000011.1, forward strand.
AATGGCGGAGGTGCTGCCGCTAAAATTGGTGTCCCCGCCATACACGGCTGTGATGGAATGCGGCGGATTGGTCACGGCCAGTGCCGCCGTGCTGAAGTTGGCCGCCCCGGAACTGTTGAGTGTGCCGGTCCCCAGAAAATTGCTTCCATCCAGGTAAGTGATCGTTCCTGTGGGGGTGATATATGCGCTCACCGTCGCCGTGAAGGTTACCGCACCCCCTGCCAGCGACGGGTTTTGCGAAGAAACAAGTGTGACAGGCGGGTTTGTGACGACAAAATGCTCAACCGTCGCAATGGTTGCCAAGCCCGTATCGCCGGCCCCATCGCTTACCGTCACGCTCTCGTTGTTTCCTGGCGCCGCTGGGGTGACGCTGGCGTTGGACAACACGCCTGAAGTGAAGGGTCCCGAGGTACCGGTCACCCCCGCCGTGCCGCCAAATGTCACCGTCGAATTAAATCCAGTCACCGTGGCATCGTTCGCATCCTGCGCCGTGATTGTTGTGATAATGAAGGGCACGCCCGTTGCTTGCGGCGAAGCAATCGCCGAAATCGCAAAATGGTCCAAGGCGCTATAGATATCCTGGGACACCGCGGGGGAGATGCTGCCGCCATAGTTGCCGCCACCGCCATAAACCGCTGTGATGGTATGAGCGCCCAGGCTTAGTGCGCTGGTGCTGAAAGTGGCTATATTTGAGCCGTTCAATGCCCCCGTGCCCAATGTGATGTTGCCGTCCATGAAGGTGACTGTGCCGCTGGTTGGGGCACTGCTGCCTGTCGGAGCGGAGACTGTCGCGGTGAAGTTCACGGACACGCCGTTGCTCGACGAATCCTGTGAAGAAGAAAGTGATGTCGTTGTGACGATGCCGGCGGAAAGAGTGACGTCGTCAAAGTCCAGTTGCAACAGGTTGGTTGTGCCTTGCACCCCGACCAGGATGTCCAGGGGCTCTCCCAAGGCCGCTCCCGATCCGCCGCCATAGATGGCGTTAAGGTACTGCCAACTGCCTGAGGGGGGTGTCAAAGGAATGACAGAGGTTAGCTGCGTGGCCCCAGCCAGCGGGGAATCCTGGCCCACGGTTCCCCCGGCGTAAAGGCCGATGGTGAAGTTCGTGCCGATGGAAACACCACTCAGGCCGACCACGGCGATGCTCAAAACATATGTGGTATTGGTCTGCAACGTCGCGGCCAACTGCTGGGCCACCGAGGTCAGGCCCGAGGCCGTCTGGTCGCCATTAATGTAACCCACCTGATTGCCGCTCGGCGCAGTTCCAACGCCCAGTTCTGAGGGATTCTCAACGCCAGCGGTTCCTCCATCAAAGCTGCCGCCACTGGAGTTAATGATCCATCCCGTTATCGCCGTTGTGGCATTCTGCCCGTTATGGCCGAAATCATACCAGGGGCTGGTCACAACCGGGTTTTCAAAGCTGGGGTTGCTGATGGGGACGCTGCTGGGCCCGGAGACCGTCTGCAAGAGAATAGCGGACGTGCTGCCGCTAAAATTGGTGTCTCCGCTGTACACGGCTGCGATGGAATGCGGCGGATTGGTCACGGCCAGTGCCGCCGTGCTGAAGTTGGCGACAGCAGAACTGTTGAGCATCCCCATGCCCAGAGCATTCGTCCCATCCAGGAAGGTGATGGTTCCTGTGGGGACCAGGCTGTTTGAACCTGCCACCGTCGCCGTAAAAGTCACTGCGCCACCCACCAGTGAGGGGTTTTGCGAAGAGACCAGGGTTGTGTCGGCGGCCGCGGTTTCGATCAGAGCTAAAAATAATGCAGCGCAAAATGTCTGCACAGTTAACGTGATCAAGTTTTTCATCGTGTGGACAACATTCGGCGCAAAGACAATGCCTTACGCTTTTTCGGTTTTTTTCACGTTTTTTCGGTTTTCGCCAATCCCTATTCCATTGCTCCATCCCTATTTCTTTGCCGGATAAGCTTGCTTACTTTTAACTCAACCATCCCAAATGTCAAGTTTTTTCAATACGTTCAATAAGTTCAATCCTGAAAAATGAAGGGTAAATACACACCACTCCATTTTATCCTGACGGAAAAAACTCGCAAAATGCCTGGGCCGGAGGCATACTAACTGTCCGAATGGAAGACGATGCTCCAGTCCAGCAATCACGAACCGGTTCTGTAAGCGGCTTTTTCACCAAGCTGGAGCATTACCGAAGAATCCTGTTCAAGTATTGCTGGGTCCTGATCCTAGCTGTTGGCGTGGGCGTGGGTATCGAGTGGTATTTGCTCAAGAAGGCCACACATCCTTTTGTTTCCGCGGGGAGAATGATTGTCAACGTAAAAGTCTCGATTCCCGAAGCCAATGTTTATTCCGAGGAGTTTGATAATTTTCTTGGAACGCAAGCGACATTGATGCAGAGCGAGACGGTAAGAAACCGTGTGGAACTGCGGCTTCGCGCCGAACGACCGGATCTTAAGTGGTCACCCGTTGCGCTCCAGGTCTCACTTTCCCCCAAATCCAGCATCTTCAATTTTCAGGCGGTCGGCAATGACCCTTTTCGCACCCAGGCCTATTTGGAGACGGCGATGGAGGAATACATCAGTTTAAAGAAGGATTTACTAGCCAACGCCTCCACCGCGACTCAAACCGGCATGGAGGAAAAGCTGAAGCAAATGGCGGGGGAATTGGAAAAGGGCAAGCAAGAGTTGCTGGATTACCAAGCCGGCAACAAGGTGATTTTTCTCGAGGCGAACGGCGGCAACAACGCTGCGAATTATCTGGTCAATCAGAAGAGGCAATTGGACGAGCGGAGATCCGAATTGCAACTGCTCAATTCACTGGCCCTGAACCAGAATATCGAACGTCTGGCCCAACAGGGCCTGGTGTTACAACCAGAGAAAGCTGACTCGACCCCAACCCAAGGCGAACCCAAAGAGGCAGGCACCTTGCACAATGAGGCTTCCGTGCAACGGCCCATTTCAACCAATGACTCGGCCCGGACTGAGGCCTTGTTGAATGGCGCGCCCGCCAATCTGCGGGACCTGGAGGAAGCCTGTCTTCAGAGCGAACGAGAGCTTAAAATGCTGACTGCCGAACGGGGCAGGTTGCCGCAGGGTCTGTTACCAGGCGCTCAGGATGTGGTTGGCCTGGACAGAAAGATTGCGGACAAAGAAATTGAGCTAGCTACCTTTCGAGACCAGGCCCGGGAAGAATTAAAGGATTGGCAGCATACTCTCGAAGTGCAGGTGCAGGAACTGGAGAAGGAGGTCAAGGAAAAGGAGGCGGAGGCGGTGGAGGCGAGCAGGCAGCTTTCCGCTTTCGAAGCCCTCAAGGAAAGCCAACAGCGGCTGCAAGCCAGATACGATCAAATGGAAGGCAACTTGCAAACACTTGAAGTGGATAAAGGAATCGGCCAGCAAAGCGTTACCATTCTCGAAAAAGCCTCGCCGCCAGCTCCCGTCCCGCCAGAACGGCTGAAACATTTGATTATGGCGGCCCTGGTCGGGCTGGTGATTGGGATTGGCATTGTGGTTTTCATAGACCAATTGGATGACCGCCCCACTTCTTTCGCTGAATTGGAGAAGATTTTTGGCATGCCTGTGCTGGGACAATTCCCCTTGGTAAAGACAGGGAACAAAATTCCCGGGGGGCCTATTCTCTCCGAGGATGATAGCCGATATCCGCTGATAGAAGCTTCCAACAGTCTTCGGTCCGCCCTGCTTTATGGAGAGTCGTTTGAGTCGCTCTCAAACGAGCGCCCGAAAAGTATCGTTATAGCCAGTGCCCGTCCCAATGACGGCAAATCAATGGTGTCGGCCAACTTTGCGATTACGCTTGCTCAAGCGGGTTTTCGCGTGCTGTTAATAGATGCGGACTTACGCCGGGGCAATCTGCACAGCTATTTCTCAGTTGAAGCCAGCCCCGGCCTGTCCGAGGTATTGAGCGGAGAATGCCCATGGACCAGAGCGGTAGCGCATACCAGCGTATCCAACCTTGATTTGCTTCCGTCGGGAACGTCCCCTCGGAACCCAGGCAACCTGTTTATCAGGACGGGCAAGTTTCTCGCGGAAATAGCGGGCCAATACGACTATTACTTGTTTGACACGAGTCCAGTGCTGGTGGCGGACGACGTCTTGAGTCTGGCCCCGCAGGTTGACGGGCTCCTTATGGTCATCCGTGCGGGATTCACTTCCGGGCGGATTGCCCAGTCAGCGCTGGCTATGCTGCAGGCGCGCAAAGTCAATGTGATTGGCTTGGTTTTCAACGCTGTCAATCCCAAAGCCAGCGACTATTATTACAAGTACAAAGGGTATTACGCGGAAAAGCGGGACGATAAACGCCGATAGTTTGCCAGGGAAACGATGGCTGCCAGCCGAGCCGTAGGGAATCTCTATTTTGCACCGGCTAATCAGTTCCGACCGCTCCAGGCGTGGCCCACAAACTTGATTTTAAGTGTCACGCGTGGAAACCGGCAACATGTCACCAGTCGGCAGCAATTTGGCGTAAGGACTTTTTCCCCATGCAGTTAGGTTGAGATGCGGTATCAGGCAAAAGCCGCGAATATTCCCGGGCCAGGGCACGCATCGGACAGGATGCTTGTTTTTAGCCTTTCTGCTCAATATCCGGCAGAAACGGTCCGCAGCCCCCCTGCAAGGATTTATAGAGTTTATGATCGTTCATAATCAAAAAGTTTTAATCATTTTGTTCATTTTGTTCTTGAATAAAAGAAAGCTCGTGTTAATGTTTGCTCCGTTGTTGATCGAAGTTCGTCGAAAAAACCGTTGAACGCTGTCAAACCAAATCAAAACGCGTCCCGGCTCAAACCGGCCGAGGTGGAAGCCATCCATCTCTTTGTCCGGTTCGCCGGGATGCTAGGGCAACCGCGCTCCGTGGCTGAAATTTACGGCCTGCTGTTTGTTTCCGAAAAACCCCTCAACCTGGACACGCTCATCGCGCGCCTGAACATGAGCAAAGGGGCGGTCAGTCAGGGATTGAAATATCTGCAAGACCTCGGGGCGGCGCGCACGGTTTATGTGGGAGGGGATCGGCGCACGCATTACGAAGCCGTGGCTGAGTTGCGCAAACTGGGCGGCCGCTATCTGCGGCACCAATTTCAGACTCATTTCGAAGACAGTGGAGCTCTTCTGGACCGCATCGCGGCGCAGACGCAAAGCCTGTCAGACGGTCAGCGCTTGCATGTAGCACAAAGAATCGAATTGCTGCGACGCTGGGAACGGGCCGGGCGGCGGGCTTTGCCATTGGTATTGAATTTGCTTGGTGGGGAATAGCTGGTCCACCGGCAGTGGGGCATGGGGCCTCAAATTAAAACTGAAATTAAACCGCGAGGAGTTTTTTGGGAAGGATCCTGCAAGAACTCCATGTGCGGAGCTTTCCCGGCATTTTCAACATGGCTACACTGATCCTGGAGCCGGGGCGTTACGCCAAGAATTATTGGCGCGACCTGTTCCATTACCGCGAGTTGTTTCTCATCTTGGCCTGGCGGGATGTCTCAGTGCGTTACAAGCAGACGGTAGCGGGCGCAGCCTGGGCCCTCATCCAACCGCTGATGAACGTGGTTCTCATGACCGTTATTTTTGGAAAAGTCGCCGGGTTGCCGTCACAGGGCGACGCTCCCTATGCCATCATGGTTTTTGCCGCCTTGCTTCCTTGGCAATTCTTTTCCAACGCGCTTTCACTCGCCAGCCAAAGTGTGGTCACCAACGCCAATCTGATTTCGAAAATTTATTTCCCTCGCCTCATCATCCCGGCCAGTTCAGTGGTTGTTTCGCTGGTGGACTTTTTAGTGGCATGCTCCATTCTGGCCGGCATGATGGCGTGGTACCATTTCAGCCCTACCTGGCGCCTGCTTGTTCTTCCCGCGCTCGTGGTCCTAGCCATCGCGGCCGCCATGGGACCCAGCCTGATCATCACCGCGCTCACCGTCCGTTACCGCGATTTTCGGATCCTCATCCCTTTCGTGCTTCAGTGCGGGCTTTATATTTGTCCAGTGGCCTACAGCACCGACGTGATCCACGCCAAGTTGGGCGACAACTGGTTCATGGTGTATTCGTTGAATCCGATGGTCGGGGTGATTGACGGCTTTCGCTGGGCGATTCTTGGAACCTCCAAGAGCTTTTACTGGCCGGAGTTTTCTGTGTCTATTGTCCTCACAGGGCTGTTGTTGCTTGCCGGCGTCATTTACTTTCGCAAAACCGAGCGCGCTTTTGCGGACATTATCTAACTGTGGCACAGACTGTCATTCGCGCCCTCGATGTATCCAAGAAATATATTCTTGGGAACAATGGCCATTCTGAGGGCCTGCGCCACCTCGTCCAGAATTTTGCGACCGCCCCCTTTCGCTGGCTGAAAGGCCCTGCCACCGGCCAAAACCGGGAAGCGCTGAATGCGCGAAATGGAGAACACAAAGGCCGCGAAGTGCCTGAGCCATTTTGGGCGTTGAAAAATATTTCTTTCGAAATCAAGCAAGGCGAAGTGGTGGGCGTCATCGGACGCAATGGCGCTGGCAAGAGCACGCTGTTGAAAATTCTGAGCCGGATTACTGAACAGACCGAAGGGCGGGTGGAAATCACGGGACGCATCGCCAGCCTGCTCGAGGTCGGCACGGGCTTTCATCCGGAACTGAGCGGCCGCGAAAACATTTTCCTCAACGGCGCCATCCTGGGCATGGGCCGGGCCGAGATCAAAAAGAAATTCGATGAGATCGTCGCCTTTGCCGAGGTGGAAAGGTTCTTGGATACTCCGGTCAAACGTTACAGCAGCGGGATGTATGTCAGGCTGGCGTTCGCGGTGGCGGCCCATCTGGAACCGGAGATACTCATCGTGGACGAAGTTCTGGCGGTGGGCGACGCCGAATTTCAAAAGAAATGCCTTGGCAAAATGCAAGATGTGGCTCGGGGCGGCGGCCGGACCGTGCTTTTTGTCAGTCACAATATCGCCGCTGTGCTCTCGCTTTGCACGCGCGGCATCTTCCTGAAATCGGGCCGGATTGCGTTCATTGGAGACACCCAGGACGCGACTCATGCCTACATGTCCGACGGCGCCCAACAAGGTTTCCAGATTGCCTTCGAGGAGACGGACACTGCGGCGGGTGATGACGTGGTCCGGGTGCATCATGCGCGGATTCTCGGCCCTGGAGGCGCGCCCCAAGGCACCATTCGAGTGAGCGATGAAGCCTGGGTCGAGGTCGACTACGAGGTGCTCCGACCGGAGATTTCGCCGCGGCTTAATCTTCACTTCTGCACCGAAGAAGGAGCCTACGCCTTCGCCTCGATCGAGAACACAAATTGCCCGCGAACGAAGGGCCGCTTCACTTCACGGATGCATTTGCCTGCCAATTTTCTGAATGGAAAAAGTTACATGATTTCGATCTACATGAGTTCCTTTCGGCCCAATCACGTCCATGTCGAACTCAGGGATGTGCTTGTCCTCAGCGTCGTGGATGACATGGATTCGATTACCCGGCAAACCTATAACGGCCCCTTCCCGGGTGCGTTGCGGCCGGTCTTGCATTGGGAGGTTGAAGCCGCGTAGGAGACTGGCGGGCGTCGTTTATTTCGAGCTTATGATTGGCAACACCTTGGTTCAAAATGTCGCGGACCGTGTCTTGACTCGGCTGGGCTATGCCCGGCAACCGGCCGAACCGATCATGCCGACGGTTGAGTTCCCCGATTTTTCCGCCGCGGATGCCAGAGCGCTCCAGGCCGTGGATGCATTTACCATGACGAGCATGGAACGGCGCTACCACTTGCTGCAGGCGGTGCGCCATATTGTCAAACATACAATTCCAGGGGCCTTGGTGGAATGCGGCGTTTGGCGCGGCGGCAGCATGATGCTCATGGCGCAAACCCTGAAAGCCTGCGGCGACGAAACCCGCCAGTTATACCTTTACGATACCTTTGAAGGGATGCCGCCGCCCACGGAAATTGACAAGGATTTCGGCGATCGCCCCGCCGCGGCGCGCCTGGAGGAGGAGGAGCAAAAGAAAACGGCCAGCGATGTCTGGGCAATCGCCCGCCTGGGAGAAGTCAAAGAACATATGGAATCAGTGGGCTATCCGGTGGAAAAAATTCATTACGTGGCCGGCAAGGTCGAAGCCACCATCCCTTCGGACGTGCCCGCACAGATAGCCCTGCTCAGACTGGACACCGACTGGTATGAGAGCACCGCCCATGAACTGAAGCATTTGTACCCGCTGGTGGTTCGGGGCGGCGTGGTGATTATCGATGACTACGGATATTGGCAGGGAGCGCGCAAGGCCGTGGACGAGTTCTTGGCCAAGTTGCGGGAGCCGATCCTGCTGCACCGCATTGATGTTACCGGGCGGGCCTTTGTCAAGCCATGATGGGGGACATGACTCATTCTATTTTCAAGCCGGCGGAGGCGGTCAGCGAATCGTTAGGAAATGCTGAATACAACCGCCAGAGGTTTCATCCTCAACCCCGTGACCCATACTACATCCATCTGGCCGATGTTCGTTTGTTTCTCTCAAAATACGAAGGCCAATCTTACGATACTGTGCTGGATTACGGCTGCGGCGGCTCGCCCTACCGCAGCCTGTTCAAGGCGGCCCGATATCTCCGGGCCGATTACGTGAAATCCCCGGACCTAGACTGTATGATAGGGCTGGATGCCAGGCTGGATGTTTCGGATGACGCCTGTGACATGGTTCTCTCGACCCAGGTTCTCGAACATGTCTTTTCTCCGCAGGACTATCTCAAAGAAGCGTGGCGGGTCCTCAAGCCGGGCGGAAAGCTCATCCTCACCACCCATGGCATTTGGGAGGATCATGGTTGTCCTTACGACTTTCGGCGCTGGACCCAGGATGGCTTGCGCCGCGAGCTTGAAGAGGCTGGTTTTCAGATCCAGAGAGTTGTCAAGTTAACGACGGGGCCGAGGGCCGTCCTCTTTCTGTTTTCCCAGTTCATCGGCCAAGTGCATGACAGTCGCCGGCGTTTATCTGGCCTGGCCTTTCGCCTTTTGCGGCGTTCGAGTTTCGCCAAGGCTGAATTGCGCCACCAATGGATGGATCGTCAATTTGCCGATCATCGCGCCGTCGATGGAAACGGAGGAGGTCATGGGATCTATCTTGCCCTCGGCATCGAAGGAATAAAGCCGGAGCAGGAATGAGTTTGGAGGAGTGAATCCTGTTTTTTGTGCATTTGGTGTTTATTTCAACGATGGAAAGCGCCCCATGGGGGGGCAGTGAGGAGCTTTGGAGCCAGGCGGCATCCCGGTTGCGGCAGGAAGGGCATCACGTCATGGCCTCGGTTGCTTGGCGGCCCCGTCCGTCCCCAAAGCTGCTGGCGTTGCAGGCGCAGGGCATAGGTCTCTTCGTCCAACCACGCCCGACGGCGCGATGGCCGGTCAAGTTGTGGCGAACGGCAAAGCGGCGTTTGGGCTGCAACAGATCTGAGTTCCAATGGCTGCGGCGGCAAAAAGCGGACTTGGCGGTCGTTTCCCAGGGATGCAATTGGGACGGCTTGGAATGGATGAGCTTTTGCAGCCGGTTGAATGTGCCGTTTATGGCGATTGTTCAGTGCAATTCCGAAATCTGGTGGCCGAACGATGAGCGCAGGAGGGAAATGGCGCAGGCCTATCGCGCCGCCAAAAAAGTGTTCTGCGTTTCGCGCCACAACCTTGAGCTTCTGAAATGTCAGACCGGCGAATCATTATCAAACGCCGAAGTGGTATGGAATCCGTTTAACGTGCCCGCGGACCGGCCTCCGGCGTGGCCAAAGCAAAACGGGGTTTGGAAATTGGGTTGTGTGGCCCGACTCGATCCCGCCGCCAAAGGACAGGATCTGTTGATTCAAGTTTTGTCCCAGAGCAAATGGCGCGCGCGCCCGATCGAGGTGAATTTTTATGGCACTGGCCCTTGCGAACAAAGCCTGAAAGACATGGCCTCCCGCTTGCAGGTTGAAAGGATTCACTTTCGAGGTCATACGGCCGATGTGCGGCGGATCTGGGAGGAGAACCACTTGTTTGTCCTGCCCTCGCGTTACGAGGGTCTTCCGCTCTCCCTGGTGGAAGCCATGTGGTGTGGCCGGCCGGCGGTGGTGACGGACATCGGGGGGAACGCGGAAATGTGCGTGGATGACGAAACAGGCTTTGTGGCCGCGGCCCCGGCTGTAAATATTCTTGACCAAACTTTGGAACGGGCGTGGAGCCGCCGCGACCAATGGCAGGACATGGGCAGGAAGGCGCGCGTCCGCGCCGAACAGGCGGTCCCTAAAGACCCCGTTGGAGATTTTTGCCGGCACTTGGCCGGCCCGGCCAATAATAATCATGACTGAAACTTCGGTCATCATCTGCGCGCACAACCCCAGGCCGGATTTTCTGGGGCGCGTGCTGGAGGCGCTCAAAGGTCAGACGCTCCCGCTCGATCAATGGGAGTTTTTGTTGATCGACAATGCTTCAAGAGAGCCGCTGGCTTCGGCATGGAATTTATCCTGGCATCCGCGCGCCCGCCACATCCGCGAGGATGAACTTGGCCTGACCCCATCCCGCTTGCGCGGCATCCGGGAATCCAGCGGAGAAGTTTTGGTTTTCGTGGATGATGATAATGTTTTGCGGAATGATTTTCTCGCCCATACGGTTGAAATTTCGGGGAATTTTCCGTTCCTCGGCGCATGGGGGGGGCAGGTTGACGGGGAATTCGAGCAACCCGTGCCCGATTGGCTGAGGCCGCGGCTGCATCTTCTGGCGGTGCGAAACGTGGATCGGGATTACTGGGCCAACTATTATTCGGACAACCGCAGCATGCCCTTTGGGGCGGGCCTTTGTGTACGCAAGCAGGTGGCGGCAGCCTATGCCAGCGCGCTGAAAACGCGCCCGGAATCGCGCGGCTTGGGCCGAAAAGGAGCCTCCCTCGTTTCGGCCGAGGACATTGATATCGGGTTGACGGCCTACGATTGCGGGTTCGGGACCGGCCTCTTTGCGAGGTTGCGCCTGACACACCTCATTCCCAAAGGACGCATGACAGCTGCTTACGTCTGCCGTCTGATGGAGGGGATTGAGTATTCAAGTCATCTCCTGCGGCGGCAAAGGAATTCGGCCTATCTTCCGCCGCAAGATTCGGAATTGGCCAAATGGGTCAGGGCCTACCGCATTTGGCGATTGCCTGAACCTCTCAAATCATTCGCCCAGGCGGAAAAACGGGGTTTAAGCAAAGCAAGAGCTGAGATGACGTCCACGGCGTAATGGCCATTCAATCCATCGTTCCCATGCCCACCATTAGTGTTGCCATTTGCACGCATAACCCGCGACCGGACTATCTGTCGCGTGTTTTAAATGCGCTGAAGTCGCAGACTCTTTCGCGCCAAGAGTGGGAGCTTCTGGTGATTGACAATGCCTCGGCGCCTCCTGTTTCCAAGAGCGTTGATCTGAGCTGGCATCCGCAGGCGCGCCACATTGTCGAGTCGCAACTGGGAATCACCAGCGCCCGCCTGCGGGCCATGGGCGAATTTGCCGGCGAACTGCTTGTGTTCCTGGATGACGACAATGTGGTGGCGGAGGATTATCTGCAGCGCTGCTCGGAATTGTTTGCGGCGCGCCCGGACCTTGGGGCGGTGAGCGGCTGCCTGATGCCGGAATACGAAGTTCCGCCGCCGGAGTGGTTCGCTCCCTATGAAAGCTGGATCGCGGTGCGCAGAATCACGCAGAGTTCGTGGTCAAACTTTCTGGATTCGCGTTCGGAACCGGTCACAGCCGGGATGTGCCTGCGGCGCAGCGTGGCCGCCGCCCACATCAGCGCGACCCTCAGCAATCCGGCCCAGCGAGTCCTGGACCGGCGCGGTTCGAGTCTTATGGGCGGCGAAGACGTGGCCATTGCCAAGACGGCCATGAAATTGGGCTGCACGGTCGGGCAGTTCGCGCAATTGCGATTGATTCATCTCATTCCCAAGCGCCGCACCGCGCCCGCTTATCTTTTTTCATTGCATCGCCAACTCAGCGCCACGGGGCACTTGATTGGTTGGGTCGATGGGTTGGGGCGCAACCCGATTCGTCCTTCATGGCGGATATTGGTGCGGGCCGCTTACCACTTCGTCACGGGCAATAATATACGCCGACGTCTTGTCATTGAAGAAATGCGGGGTTTCCAGTTGGCGAGAAAGATCGCCCGGGACTGGACTATGGCTGAACAGAGTAAAATCGCCCCGAAGGAAAGTGGTGGAAAACCCGCCAATGTTCGTCCGCAAGATGCCTCTGCGGGCGTTTAATGAGCCGTGCTTCTTACATGAAACGAATCAACAGGCCCAACCTCTTTTGCACCATGGCAATTGGGGAGAAGTATGCCAAGGCGGCCCGATACCTGGTCGCCGATCTGGCGGATTACGATCAACCGATCCTCATTCTGACGGATCAAACAAAACTGTTTGATCGTTTTAAAAATGCCAGCGTCGTCCCTTATTCTCCCGCGTTTTTCTCCTATCACGATAAAAGACTCGCGCTGGGCGAGGCGCTCAAATTATCGGAAACGGCGATTTTCGTTGATGCCGATTGCGTCCTGCGTTTCGGATTGGAACACGGCTTGGTCCAGGCCGCATTGAACTTTCGCTTTCCGCCGGGATTTCATGTCTGGAAGGTTTCAACGATCGCGGAGGCGGGCCCCTACCTTTTTCCGGAAAAGGAGGAACTGGGACGAAAGTGGAATTTAAAATTCGACCGCGATCAGATCACCTATCAGGAAATGTTATTCGGGCTGACCAAAGAGAACGGGAGCGAGGCCCGCTTTTTTGCCATTTGGGACAAATTTGAAGCGGAAGCAACCGCTCGACAGGACGCCGGACCTGGCGAAGGAATTTGCATAGGCCTGGCCGCCCAAGGTTCTGGAATGACTTGTCACGGGGCCAAATACATGGATGCCAGCATGCTGTCAAAAATATTCTGGCACGTCACTTTGGATTATACCTGGCGTTCCTACCACCGCGTGAAGTTCAAGATGGGCCGGCTCCTGGGGCTGAGGCGCGAACCCGATCTGATCGTGCATGCAATGTAATTTGAACCTGGACTGAGGTGAAGATTCTCATCATAAAACTGGGCGCGCTGGGAGACGCTGTCAGAACTTCGTATTTTCTCAAGGGCTTGACCGGCAAATGCGGCGCCCGCCGCCACATCACCTGGGTTACATCCGAACCGGCCATTCCCTTGCTCAAGTATCATCCCGAAATTGACGCGCTTATTTCAGATCGCGAGTTTGCCCGCCAGGGCGCGGAGGTCCGCGACCGGAGTTTTGACTGGGTGATTTCGCTGGATGACGAGACCGAGGCGTGCCGCCTGCTGCAAAACGTCCGCTGGACGAAACTGACCGGGGCCTTTTTGCAGGGGGAGGAAGTTAAGTACACAAATGATGCCGCGCCCTGGTTCGACATGGGGCTAGTTTCGCGTTTTGGCAAAACCAGGGCGGATGAGTTGAAGCGGCTTAATCAGAAGACGCACGATGAGATTTTTGCGGGGATATTGGGCCTCCAGGTGATTTCGCCCCTGTTTTATCTTGCGCCAAAGGCGCGGGAGACGGCTGGCGCCATGCTCAATGGAAAAAGCGGACGGGTCGTCGGCTTGAACTTGAGCGCCGGGAACCGCTGGCTCAACAAACGCCTGCTTTTGTCCGAGGCGAAAAACTTGATCGCAAGAATGCGCGAGGCGGGCCATGAGGGTTTGCTTTTTGGGGGCGAGGAAGATCTGGCATACAACCAGCAGCTTGCCGGGGAAACGGGGTGCGGCGTGTTATCTCCGGTTTCGCTGGAGGTCTTTGCCGGCGTCATCAGCCACGTCAAGGCCATCATCGTGGCCGACACGCTGGCGCTGCACCTGGCCATCGCCCAACAAATTCCTTCGGTCAGTTTTTATGCGCCCACCTCGGCGGCGGAAATAAACACATTCGGGACCGGACTGAAAGTGGCCTCGACCTCCTCCGACTATTGCAGTTATAAATCGCAGGCTGACAATTCCTCCATCACCGCAGGCCGGTTATTCGATGCGTTTATTGAGTTGACCGCCACCAGGATTTCTCCCTCCTGCGCCCCGGCATGAAGCGTCTCGAACAAGTGGTATTTCTTACATTGCGGGTGCCGTGGTTTGGCTCGCATTCGGGCGAATTAGCGATGCTGCCCCATTTGTCCCGGCTGACGAAGCTGAAGATTATCGTGGCGAAGACGACCCTGCCGCGGCGCTGCCTGGGTAAATTGCATTCCGCCTATCACGGCTGGCCGCCTCGAAACCAAGGGGTTTCATTTGCGGAATTACAGGCCCGGTTGTTGCATCGGCTCAGTTCGGCTTCTGTTCTTCACCTGCTGGCTTCGGAAGACCATGCCTGTTTTCTCAAGCTTTGGAAGGCCGCCCCGCCTGAAATTATCAGCACCATTCATATTCCTGTTTGTTTGTGGAGCAAAGAATATCGGGAGGCGGTCTCGCGGATGAGCAGCGCCATCACCTATTCCACCGCCGACATTGAGGAAATGGGTTCGCTCATGGCTCGCCGCAACGTGAAGTTCATCCATGACGGCGTGGATGCGGATTTTTTCGTGCCAGGCCCGTCCAGGGACCAGACACCGCCAAGAATCATGTATGGCGGGGTGCATCTGCGCAATGAGGCGATGCTGGCCCGGGTGGTGCGGCGAATCACGGAACGATGGCCCGAGGTCAGATTCGATTTTTTGGTGCCGCCGCATCGGCGCAACACCGCGGCGCTGGCGCCTCTGCTGGAGCATCCTGCCGTTACCTGGCATGCCGGCTTAAACGATGAACAACTGCGTGAACTGTATCAGAAAAGCAAACTCCTGTTGCTGCCCATGAACCCCAGCGGCGCCAGCACGGCGGTGGTAGAGGCCCTGGCCTGCGGATTGCCCCTTGTCACAACGGATGTGGGTGGGATTCGCGATTATGGCGGCGGCGCCATTTATCCGGTCGTGGCCAATAATGATGACGAAGCGATGATCGGCCTAGTGGAGCATTACCTTTCCCGTCCGGCGGAGCGTGATCTCCTGGGGAAACGCTGCCGCGCCTTCGCCGAGGAACACCTCGCCTGGCGTGTGGTCGCGCAAAAGCATCTCGAGGTTTACCAGCAACTGGCGGCATGAGCAGCATCCCCACATTACCAATCAAGGCCTATAATGCTTTGTTTACGCCGATGGGACGCAAGAATTTGCGGGATCGGCTAAAGGAGTGCCGGGCCGCACTGGACTCAGGTTACAAGAAAAACGGTACGTTCGTTTACGCCCTTGACACAAGCAGGCGCTTCGTTCTGCATCGCGACAACCAACTCTCCAAGTTGATTTTTCTGGAACGGGCTTACGAACCTTTGGAAACGATCATTGTCACCCGCGCCGTGCAGCGTGGCGATGTGGTGCTCGATCTCGGCGCCAATGTCGGATATTACACCGCGCTTCTGGATGGACTGGTAAAACCCAACGGGCAAGTCCACTCATTCGAGCCGGGGCAGGGCACCTTCAGCCGGCTTGAGGAGACGAAGCGACTCTTGAAACTGGAACGGACTGTTCTTCATCAAAAAGCGATCAGCGATTCCGTCGGGCATATTGATTTTTGGCTCTCCACGGCCGGTTCGGATGCGCAACAGAGCACGGTGAAGATGGCAGCGTTGGGAGAAGAACTCGCCCGCCAGCGCGTCGCGGCCACATCGCTCGATGCCTTCGTCAAGGACATGGGCAAAGAAAGCGGCAGGATTGCGTTCGTCAAATGCGATATTGAAGGCGCCGAACTATCCATGATTCAAGGAGCGCAAAGTTTGATCGCGGCCCAGGATCCGCCCATATGGTTGATTGAACATAACCGCCCTGCTCTGCGCGAACACGGCAGCAGCACGAATGACTTGCTGGCCCCGTTCTCAAACCATGACGTTTACTTTGTCCCGCTCTGCTGGCCTCCTTCGATCATGGCGTCTCCGCAGGCTTCAAAATGGAGCGGAGAGGATCTGCCGGACGAATGCAATTTGATCCTTTTTCCAAAAAAGGGCGCTTACGCAAAGCGCGTTGCCGCGGTCCAGCAGGCCGGTCTTCTCGCATCGTCGTAACGATTTTGCCAATGACTGAATTCGAGTATAATTCGGCCTATTTCGACGGGAAGATGTCCGATTGGACGGCCATCTCCATCGGCGAGATTTCGGGCCGATTGCTGGCCACTTTGAAAGAGCAGACTTTTCCGCGGGATGGCATTGCGGTTGATTTCGGATGTGGCAGTGGCGCCTACCTCCCTTACCTGAAGCAAAGTTCGCTTGAGGTCGTAGGAGTGGACATTTCACCCGATGCGGTCAAGCAGGCCGGGCAGAAACCGTATAAGGCTGTCCTATTGATTGACAGTGGGAAGGCCCCCGTGCCGGATCAATCCGCCGCCATCGTGTTTTCCACTGAAGTTTTGGAGCACATCGAGGATGCCGAAGCAGCCGTCAAGGAATTTAACCGGCTGCTTAAGGAGGGGGGACTGCTCATTCTGACTACGACCCTTTATTTTTCATCCATTAACGTGTATCTCTCAACCGCCATTCAGAAAAAACATTCTCCGCTGCAAATCATTCGTGAAGTTCTGCGTTACGCGTCAGGCTTTGTTTCCAGGAGCCGGCAAAAGGATTTTGTCATGAAGTGGTGCTATTTGCCGTTAGGCGGGCACTTTCATGGCTTTAAGCCGGGATTTCTGAAAAGCCTGATCTGCGATGCGGGATTCCACATTACGGAAGCGCGGCCATTATTTATTTTTGAGCCTATCGGTTTTAGCCGGTATCCTGACGTGAAGAGCGTGAATGCTTCATTTCGTTTTCCATTCAACCTGCCGATCATTTGTGTTGTGCTGGCAATTTCAGCGTCCAATTTTTGCCTCAAAGCTATGAAGCTGGGCGCTAACAATATCTATCTGGTCGCGAGAAAAACCCGGGCTGCCGCCTGAACTATCGAATTCGTACACTATGACTTCTGTCATTTGCACTCTTTTTGAAGGTGGTTTTCACCGCGGCCTTGGCGCCTTGGTCAATTCGCTTTACCGCAATGGCTATCGCGGCGCCATTTACATAGGCTATCGCGGGCGGCTGCCGCCGTGGGTCACCCGCCCGACGGAAGGTGACGGCCTGACGAAATTCAGCCCGGCCCAGGGACTGACGCTCCAGTTTATGCCGCTGGAGACTCCCATCCATCTGACAAATTTCAAACCCGATTTCATGCTGACCCTCTGGCAAAAGCATTGTCCGCAGGCAGATTCCATGTTTTATTTCGACCCCGATATTACCGTGGTCTGCCGCTGGTCGTTCTTTGAGGAGTGGGTCCAGGCCGGCATAGCATTGTGCGCCGATGTCAACTCATCCATGCCGGCAAACCATCCAATTCGTCATGCCTGGAGAAAGTTCTACCTGCCGCACGGAATCACCTTCCGTCGCGAACCAGACCTCTACTTCAACGGAGGATTTGTTGGATTAAAACGGGAGCACACTGAGTTTCTGCATTGCTGGCAGCGATTGCAGGAGTTGATGACGCCGGAAGTCGGCGGCTTGCAAAACGTGAATGTGCGGGATCGAAGTTTCCTTTTTTGCAAAACGGATCAGGACGCGCTGAATGTTGCGGCCATGGCTTGCGAAGCTCCGATCAGCCCGATGGGGCAGGACGGCATGGATTTTCAACACGGCGGAGGCGGATACGTCATGAGCCACGCCTCGGGCATCCGGAAACCGTGGGACAAGAAGTTTCTGAGCAACTTGCTCCTGCGCGGCAATTCGCCGTCGCGGGCTGACCGGGTGTTCTTCCGAAGCGTGGAATCCCCCATTCAGCTTTACTCTTCCGCCACGCTCTCTTACAAGCGACTGTTATTACTGACCGCCAGTTTTCTGGGGCGCTTCATGAGCAAAGGGTAAAACCACCGGCGACATGCAATCCAATCCGCTTAAAATGGTCAATGCATTAGACCAATGGAGCATCCTGGCCGGGGCCCGTTTCATCCTGGCCTCGATCGTGGCCATCAATCACCTCGGCGACTTCGTTCCATTAGGATACCTAGGCTTTATCCCGCTTTTTGGGGCTTTTGAGGCTATTTTGGGGTTCCTGCTCATCAGCGGCTATTCCATCAGCGCTTCCTATACCAAACAACCGGATGGATTCTTGATGCGCCGCATCATGCGATTGTATCCCATTTATCTGGCGGCCATCGCTATTTCGTACCTGGTATTCGTCTTCCTCAAGGACCCTCTGCCTCAGCCGCTGATGCTGATTGCGAATGCGCTGTTCTTGAACCAACTCGTGACAAAGACTTCCTTCGTCGGTCCGGCATGGAGCCTTTCATTGGAATTCTGGCTCTATTGCCTGACGCCTTTCCTGATGTTGCGGTCGAAGCCGTTCATACGCTGGGTCATTTTCGGATCATTTACCTCATATGTCATTTATACGGTCCTGAGAACACTGTCGCATGTCCCGTACTACAGCGGCGTCGGTTTTGGGGCCAACCTCGTTCTGCTTTCGTTCATCTGGGTGGCCGGCCTTCGTCTCGCCCGGTCAAAAGGCGGGGACAAGACGGCGCTCAGGGACATCGGCCTCATTATGGTTGGGTATATGGCGGTGGATGTCGTCATTCAATTCGGTCACCGCTTCAAGCACCACGCTGTTGCGGAGTTTTTCCAGCATGATTCAATTGGTTTTGCCGCGCGCTCGGCCACGTTGTTCTTCGTTTTTCTGATATTTAAATATTTGGTGATCCCGCCGCGCCTATCGGTGCGCAGATCGTGGTTTTTGCGCTTCCTCGGGGATGTTTCCTATCCTTTGTATCTGCTCCATGGCGCGATTTATGCCATCATTGCCCATTTGGGCCTTAAAATTCCGGCCTTGTTCTACATCATCGCCGTCTTGGTGTCCGCTCTCGTTTATTGGTCGCTCGACTTTTACTCGAAAAAACGGCATCAACAACTGGACCCAGACAAACCAACGCAGCCAATTCCGGACATTAAAACCAAACTGGCGCCCGAGTTGTTGTGATCAGATTAGCGGCTATTCAAAGCACGTGAACATGACTGTTAGCGTTATCATTCCGACGTATCACCGTCCCGGACTTTTGGAAGAGACGATCGAGTCTGTGTGGGCTCAGACCGTCAAACCGGACGAAATATTGATTGGGGATGATTCAAAAGACGACGAAACAGAAAAGCTGGTGAACCGTAAATTGATCCCAGCCAGCCCGATCCCTATTCGTTATTATCACCATAATCCATCGCTCAAAGAAGTCCGCAATGTCGATTTCCAGTACGCCCACGCCACAAGCGATTTGATTCTGCATCTTCACGATGACGACCCGATTTACCCGCAGTGCGTTGAATACCTGAAACCGCCATTTGAGAAACATCCCGAGATTGCGGCCAGTTTCGGGCTGCAAAGGATTATCAATCAGGACGGAAGGCTGATCGACGGCTCGGAGGGGGTTAATCGTGATTATTTCAGAACGCCGGAGCGCGCCGGCCTTGTCGATGGATTTATGGCCGGCGCTGTCTGCATGTTCCCCAACAACGGATTCATGGTGCGGCGCGAGGCGGCTTGCGCCGTGGGCTATTCCGATCATGGCCGGGCCGGTCTTGCGACCGATTTTTATTTTGGCTTCCGTCTTGGGAAGCTGGGGAAGCCATTTTATTTTGTGAACGAATTCACAGCCAAATGCCGGATCACCCCCTACTCGCAATCGAGAACAGGAGATGCCGACAATGCCTATCGGGCAGTCAAAATTCTCCTTGAAGATTGCCGCCCTGAACAGATTTCCGCTGAAATCAAGCGGTCACTGCAGGACCGAATCCCCCTGGCGATTACGACCGCCGCAAGGAGGAAAGACCGCCGCGCCGCTCTCTCTTGGCTTTTTTCGCCGTATTATCGCAACCGCATGCTCACCCCGAGATGGATCAAGCGCATGCTGCTTGTTGTAAAACCTTAACAAACCAACTCCTTAGAAATTCTTGAATCGCATTATTATTATTGGCGCCGGCCCCACCGGCCTGGGAGCAGCAAGACGGTTGGAGGAGTCGGGCCACGCTGATTGGCTGCTGTTGGAAGGTTCGGGCGAGCCAGGCGGCTTGGCCGCATCATTTGTGGATGCCCAAGGCTTCACATGGGATATCGGCGGCCATGTCCAATTTTCGCATTACGAATATTTTGACCAGGCGATGAACGAGTTTCTAGGCAAGGACGGCTGGTTGCATCACGAGCGGGAGTCTTGGGTTTGGATGCGGAACCGGTTTATTCCTTATCCGTTCCAGAACAATATTCGCCTTCTGCCACCTGAAGATTTGGAGCGCTGCCTGGCAGGATTGGTTGACGTCGCGCGCAATGGCCACGTCAAACCGGCTAATTTTCGGGAATGGATTCTGGCCACGTTCGGGCAAGGCCTGGCGGACGTTTTCATGTTGCCATACAACTTCAAAGTGTGGGCCTATCCACCGGAATTGATGAACACAGCGTGGGTGGGTGAGCGCGTTGCGGTGACGGACCTCAAGCGGATTCTCCACAACCTTGTCCATGCCAAGGATGACGTGTCATGGGGCCCTAACAATACATTTCAGTTTCCCGTGCATGGCGGCACCGGCGCGGTCTGGCGCGCCTGCGCACAGCGGCTGCCCCGGGAAAAGCTCCGCTTCAACACGCCGGTCACTGGCATCGATTTGAAACGGCGCACGGTCACGGCTGGCGAAACGATCCAGTACGACGCTTTGATTTCCACCCTCCCGCTGCGCGAATTGATCCGCCTGAGCGGCCAGGCAGGCTTCGAGCGGGCCGCGGAGCAAGGCTTGCTCTACTCATCGTCGAATATTTTTGGCATTGGCCTGAAAGGAAAGCCGCCGGAGGATCTGCGCACCAAATGCTGGATGTACTTCCCCGAAAACAACTGCCCATTTTATCGCGTTACTGTTTTTAGCAATTACTCGCCCAACAATGTGCCGGACATTAAGACACATTGGTCGCTCATGGCCGAAGTTTCGGAGTCGCCATACAAGCCAGTGGATCAAAAGAGCAGCTTCGAGCAGGTTATTGATGGATTGCTGGCCACACGATTGATCGACCACCCTGAGAAGATTGTTTCAACCTGGAAATACAGGGCGGGTTACGGTTATCCGACGCCGGGTCTGGAGCGGAATGCCGTTTTAGCCGAAATATTGCCATTTTTTGAGTCCCAAGGGGTATATTCTCGCGGTCGGTTTGGCCTGTGGAAATATGAGACGAGCAATCAGGACCATTCGTTTATGCAAGGGGTGGAAGTGGTGGAACGATTGCTAAACGGCCGCGAGGAAATAACAGCGCAAAACCCCGACCTGGCCAACCGCAAGAAACATCCGTGGCCGTTTGAATACTGGCAGGGGCAGCCCCATTGAAAAATCCCGTCTCAGGACAAGCAGATCGGCACCGATTTTGAGATGTGGAAAATAGAGGCTCAAATTGACAATGGCATTAAAAGTGCTTTTTATTTTAATATGGTGATGCTGTTGAGAGAACAGGTGCGGAGCGGTTTATTGCCACCATCTTACAGAGATGATTGGCGAAGGATCTTAGCAGAAAGACCGTCCCCGGCGACGGACGGCAAAACGGACTTTTGGATGCTTCTCATGGATGTTTCCGGGATGCAATTTGTATGAAGGGACTAGTATCAATATATTTGGATGTTTTTCGTTTTCTTGCGGCGATGGGCGTTTTTTTGGCGCATGCTCATTCATTCCCCAACTCGTCCGGAGCTCTGCCTGACATCTACGTGCGCCATCAATGCGTAGTTGTTTTCTTTGTTATTTCAGGATATGTGATCGCAGCGAGCGCTACAAGGCCCGGCAGAACGCTGGCCAACTATGGAGCTGACCGCCTGGCGCGATTATATTCGGTAGTGATTCCCGCATTGCTTTTGACATATTGCCTGGACGCTATTGGTTCGATGCTATGTCCAGCAGTTTATTCATACATTAGTCCTCAATGGCAGCCGGTCCGATTATTGGTGAATATGTTCTATTGCCAGCAGATCTGGTTTCTTTGCGTAAACCCTTCCTCGAACACACCGTTTTGGTCTCTCGGCTATGAATTCTGGTATTACGTTCTGTTTGGTGTATGGTTTTTTGTCGGTCCAAAGTGGAAAAAGAGTTTGTTATTACTCGCAGTTTCGCTCTTCATTGGCCCTAAAATCCTCTTGCTCTTGCCAGCTTGGGCAATAGGGGCCATAGCCTTTCGCGCGACCCAGGGTTATCGATGCTCTTACCGAAGCAGCCTTGTTCTTTTTGTCGCAACCGGGCTTGTCATGGCGGCGGCCCTGTATTTTGCAGACCAGCCCGGTCTCTCTAATTCCAATGTGGGCAAGGCACCGTGGTTTTACTCGGCAAATTTTCTGGCAGACAATGTCTTTGCCGTTATTGTCGCGTTGCATTTTTTCTGTTGCGGCCTGCTTTCCAAGCATCTTGCCAGCAATCTGGAGCCGTACTGGATCGTCAAAACCATCCGCTGGATGTCGGGCCACACATTTTCTCTGTATGTTTATCATCTGCCAATTCTTTTGTTTATTCGATCCATCGGCAACTATAATCCAGAAGATCCGTGGGAGGACCTTGTGGCAATAGTCATCACACTCTTGATTATTGTCGGGTTATCCAAAATCACAGAAGAAAAGTATCCCGCCATAAGAATTCCTTTGCGCCGATGGATGGAAAATCTGGCGCGCAGATTCGAAGGATCGGCAGTAGAGACGGATGCCAGACTTGCGCCCCGGCCCATACCAGCCGGCACCAAGCCGGAAAGAAATTAGGTGTTTCCTTTTCGCCGCATTGCCAGGAGCAGGTCGAACTCAATGCAGAAGAAAATTTCAGGCCTAGGACTTCAGCTTTGCCTATAATTGTGAATTCTTCCAACATCGAAAACTTTAAGGCGCAAAATGGGGAGGATCATATTTTGGTCCAGGACTTTGCGAACAAGAAATCGGGCTTTTGCGTGGAAGTGGGCGCCTATGATGGCGTCGACATGAGCAACACCTATCTTTTTGAAAAGCTGGGTTGGAAATGCCTGCTGGTCGAGGCGGATCCGGAAATGGCTAAAACTTGCCAGTTGAATCGTCCTTTGGCCACTGTGGTTAATTGTGCGGTGGTCGCACCGGGGTCGCCATCGTCCGTCTGTTTTCAGGTTTCTGAAGACGTCAAAGGCATGTCCTCCCTCGTTTTGGATGACAGCAGCCGGCGGCGGATAACGGGTTATACGGGACGGCTGGCCATCCGCGAAATAACAACCCCGGCCCGCACTCTGGACGCTGTTTTGGAAGAATTTAAATGCGAGGAAATCGACTTTGTATCGGTCGACGTCGAGGGGCATGAATTGGGCGTGTTGAAGGGATTTGACATAAGGCGCTGGAAACCGCGGGTTGTGCTGGTGGAGCGCACCGGCGTCTTTCCAGTCTGGAAAATACTGCGATTCTTCGATACGGGAGGCTATTCTTTCAGCCGAAGAACCGGCGACAACGATTGGTATTATCGTACCCAACAGGAACCGCACGGGGCAGTGAAATTATTCATCCGTTTTTATCTGCTGCCGTTGCCACGTCTGTTGCCAACAATTATTGCCCGCGGGGCCAAAGGGATTTTGTTCAAACTCGGGATTTACAAGAAAATTGTGCGGTTTTTTCGGAAAAAGGGAGTGCTGTGCTTTTAGTTGCCACGTAATATGGATACTCTGTTTGCCTCACGAACCCCGACTTTGACTTTCCGCTCGCGTGCTCCGCTGCGTCTGGGCCTTGCGGGCGGCGCATCCGATGTCTCGCCGTTCTGCGATCGCTACGGCGGTTTCGTCCTCAATGCCACGATTGACGCTTACGCCTGTTGCCATTTGGTGCCCACGAACGGAAATTGCATCCGATTGGCGGCCCTCGATCGCGAGGAACGCTTCGAAGCGGCCTCGGACGCGGATTTAAGTAAGGAAGGTCCGCTGCCGCTGCATCGGGCGGTTCATAAACGGATTGTCCGGGAATTTAACCGTGGGGAGCCGTTGTCCGTGGACCTTACAACTTCCTCTGATGCTCCGCTTGGGTCCGGCCTGGGCGCTTCCTCGACTCTCGTCGTCGCCATAATCCAAGCCTACACGGAATGGCTTAATTTACCCTTGGGCGAGTATGATGTTGCCCAGCTTGCATTTAGCATTGAGCGGGAAGACGCCGGAATGTTGGGCGGCCGACAGGACCAATATGCGGCGACGTTCGGAGGGTTTAACTTCATGGAGTTCTATGGGCAGAATCGGGTCATCGTCAATCCATTGCGGATTAGGGAGAATATTCTGCACGAACTTGAAAGCTCAATGGTCTTGTACTACTCGGGCCTGTCCCGTGCATCTGCGGAGGTGATCCGGGACCAAGCCAGCCGCGTCACAGATCTTAACGCGGAGGCGATCGCGGCTACGCAGGAGCTCAAGCAAGACGCGGTGGCGATGAAAGAGGCGCTGCTGAAGGGTGCAGTTCGTGAAATGGCCCGGGTGCTCGGCCGTTCGTGGGAAGCCAAGAAGAAGATCGCTACTAGTATCACTAACGATGCTATTGATCGGGCTTACGAGGCGGCTATGGACGCCGGGGCTTATTCCGGCCGGATTTCCGGGGCCGGCGGGGGAGGCTTTATTATCTTCATGACCGATCCGGTGCAAAAATATCGAGTAGCGCACGCGCTGAAGTCATGTGGCGGTCAGATCCTGCCGTTCCACTTTAGCAGCCATGGCGCTCATGCCTGGCGGGCCTAGACTCACTGCAAAAGATTTGTGCAATCCAGGCAGGCAGTGATTTTGGTCGGCGGCCTCGGCACCCGCTTGGGGCGGCTGACTGACAAAGTTCCGAAACCCATGCTCCCCATTGATGGGCGGCCTTTCTTGGACTATCAATTGTCATTTCTTAATCAATCCGGCGTCACGGATGTGGTGATGTGTGTTGGCCACCTTGCCGAAGTGGTGCAAGCCCGTTACGGAGTTGCGGCTCCTTTCGGGATGCATGTAGTTTTCAGCCATGAGCCCTCACCCGCCGGGACAGGGGGAGCTTTGGTGCTGGCCCGATCGCATCTTGCTGAAACGTTTTTTGTGCTGAATGGGGATACTATTCTTGACTTGGATCTCCTCGGGTTGGAGGCCGCTTTGGCTGAAGATACCTCGATGCTTGGGGCGATCGCGTTGCGTCAGGTTCCAAATGCCGAAGGCTATGGCCGCGTGTCCACCGAAGCAAAGCGGGTTACGGGCTTCGCCGAGAAGACCAGCGGAGGCCCAGGTTTGATCAATGGTGGTGTCTATTGCCTCAAAACTTCGGCCCTGGACCTGCTGCCGCCTCCGCCATGTTCCTTGGAAAGGGATTTATTCCCCATTCTGGCTGGCAAAGGACAATTATTAGGCAAGAACTGCAACGGGTATTTTATTGACATTGGTTTGCCGGAAACGCTGGCGCGCGCCGCCAAGGAATTACCCGTCTGGATCAATTCCCGCGCTGGCCGTTTTGTAAAGTGAGAATTTCCCGTGCCAGCGCATGAAAATAGCCTTTATATGCAGCGGTTTGGAATCAGGTCGCGATGGCGTGGGGGATTATTCCCGCCGCCTGGCCGGCCAATTGATCCGGCAGCATCATCCCAGCGTGGCTATCGCTCTGAATGATCCCTATGTTATTAGCGTCATTTCAGAAACCCAGGAAATCGAAGGCGCTTCGGTATCCGTGCTGCGGCTTCCGATCAACCTGCCCTGGCGAAGGCGCATCGCTGAATCCCGCCATTGGCTGGAAGTGTTCGATCCGGATTGGATCAGTTTGCAGTTTGTGCCGTTTGGATTTCATCGAAAAGGACTATGTTTCGGGCTTGGGAAGCGCCTCAGGCAATTAAATACAAGGGCCTTGTGGCATATCATGTTCCACGAACTTTGGCTGGGTTTGGGAGAAAAGCCGTCTATCAAACATCGCCTCTGGGGCGCGATGCAGCGCTCACTTATAATGAATCTGACGGTTTGTTTGCGACCCTGGGTTGTCCATACTCAAGCTGAAGCGCACCGTATAACGCTCAAACGGAACAACATTGAGGCCTCTCTATTGTCGCTATTTGGCAACATCCCTTATGCCGACGGAGATGGCTGGCGCGAGATTTTGGAACCGCTGCTGGCTAAAGCCACGGGCCGGCATCAAGAGAGATCAAAACTCTATTTGGCGGGGGTCCTGGGAAGGATTCCGCCAGAATGGAGCTTGGAAGGAGCCGTTGACACGATCTTTCCGCTCACCCAACGCTTTCAAAGCCGCCTGACACTGGTTTTTTTTGGCAAGGATCATTTGACTCCCCTAGCGCGGCGGAATCTGGTTCGGGCAACAGGAAACCGGGCGGACATTATTTTTTCGGGCGAAAGGACTGACTTTGAAATGTCGGCCATACTTCAAATGCTTGACTTGGGCATTGCCACCACCCCTCGACAGATCATTCAAAAAAGCGGCTCCGTTGCGGCCATGCTTGAACATGGCTTGCCGATATTGGTGACCCGGGATGATTGGCGGCTGTCGGGGCCGGCCTCTGCGGCAGAGGGCGAATCCCCGAGTCTTCTGTCGCCAAAACAATTTGCCGCGCTGCAAACGTTGCCCTTGCGCAAGCTCCAACCGCGGCCAGACAACAGCGTTAAGGCAGTTGCTGCGCAAATGCTCGCAGCGCTGGAGTCTTCCTTGGGACGCTCGACCAATGCCATGCCCATCAAGGAGATGCTCCCGATATGAAAATTCTCCTCGTGTGTCCCAGTCAGGGCCACTATGGTGGCATGGAGGGCTTTGTCATCGGATTGGCTTCCTTAATCAAAGCATGGCCCGAATTTGAGGCGCAAGTCTGTTTTAAACTGGTAGGAAATCTGGAGTTAAAGGATGACTTGAAGCAGATAACTTCTTCAGTTCACTGCCCAGTCCATTTTGTGCATAGCGGGAACCTGAAGCTCTTAAATTTGATTCGCTGGGCGGATATTGTCCATGGCCAGAATGCGTCGCCGGATATTGTTTGCCCAGCCCGATTTTTTGGCAAGAAGCTTGCCCTGACCATCCATAATTGGCGCCGAAGAGGAATGAAGATTCATCCGCTCTTATGGGGGCTGGGGGTTAAGCTGGCCCACCGCAGATGGTACATTTCAAAATTCGTATGGAATACCTGGGAGCCAGGGCGCAAGGCAATAGGGAGTGATTGTGTGCCGTCCGTTCACCATCTGCCCGACGTCTGGTTTCCGCCCTCCCAACGAAAAGGATTTTTATTTGTTGGCCGATGGATTGCAAACAAGGGAATCGAGGAACTGGTCATGGCCTATTCTCGGGCGCAGCTCGATCCAGTTCAGTGGCCGCTCACCCTGGTCGGGCACGGTCCTGTCAAGCCACTGGTTCATTCCTTAATACAAAAGTCAGGGGTCAAGGGAGTGGAAACGCCCGGATTTCTTGAGGAGAAGGAAAAGGCGAGGCGTGTCGCCTCATGCCGCTGGCTGGTGGCTCCATCGAATACCCGTGAAGACATGGGCGTGACTCCCATCGAGGCCCGCAGCGCCGGCGTTCCGGTTATTGTAACACGTGATGGCGGCCTGCCAGAAGCAGGTGGAGAAGATGCCCTGATCGTTGAGCCGGGGAATGTCGCCGAATTGACCCATGCCCTCAAAGTGGCTGCGGCCATGAGCGACGCAGAATACAGTGGACGCGGCGAACGAGGCCGAGTCACTTTGAAGGATTATTTGCGTCCGAACGAGTTCTATCGTGAATCCTACACTGCAATGATGGCTAAGGCATGAAATGGACGCGATTTCGCTTTGGGAGCGATTTTCGTAGCACGGCATAACGCATATAAGCTGGAGCGAATGCAGTTGTCAAATATCTCAACAGTCAAAACAAACCTTTTGGTCCCCACGGAAGGAAGGAGGAATCGCAAGGGAATTCACTCGGAGTGGATTGATATCCTTCGGGGTTTCGCCGCTATGTGGGTGATCCTTTATCATAGCAGAAGCGATCTTTGGGTTGGGTTTTACGAAATTCGTAAATTGCCGCAAGCGTACAAAGCGTTTGATCGTGTCGTGGCCTGGTTGTCGCTGCCAGTCGCCTGTGGAGGAAGTGCGGTGATGCTGTTCTTTGTCGTCAGCGGCTTTTGTGTTCATTTGCCTTACGCGGCGAACAGCCGCGTATTTAACATCACAGAATATAGCTTGCGCCGCGCATTCCGTATATTACCGCCTTATTTATTCGCGGTCTTGCTAACCTGCCTGCTCGAATGGCTTGTTTACGCCATGGGCGGGGCTGCTCCGACTCCGTGGCGCCTGGTTGGAAGAGTGGCTCTGTTAAGCCAGAATTACGGAATTCACGCGGGGCAGTTGTTGACCAATGGTTCGCTCTGGTCCTTGCCTGTGGAGGTTGAATTATATGTCGCTTATTTGCTTTTCTATTATATGTTGAAATCAACCAGCGGGCGGATAACGGCGGCTTTTATCTCCATTGCAAGCCTGCTTGCAACCATTGGATTTTTGTGCGGCATTCAAGACCTTAACGAAAACTTCCTGCGCTTCTGGGCCATCTGGTGCGGTGGCGCCCTCGTTGCTGAATGGTGCAAACTGGGCGCCATGCCCAGTTTCAAAATGTGGAATGGAGTGAGCTTTGCCGTGCTGGCCATGATCGCGATTTGGGGGGAAAGCCACCAATGGCATCTCGGAATTCTTGCTTATCTTTGGGCCGCGGTGTATTTCCATCTCATTTGGCTGGCATTGTGTAAGCCGGAGTCGCTCTATAAATTCCCAGGATGGTGCGTTCGGCTCGGCGTCGGCCTGGGCAACATTTCCTATTCCGCTTACCTGATCCACTATCCGTTGTTTGCCTTCTATGGTTTTCTATGGATACGCCTGGCCGGGCACAAGCCGGCCAATTTTCTCGTGCCCTTGCTGTTTTCAATTTCGATTTGGCCTGTGGCATGGCTCTTTTGGAAGTTTTGCGAATATCCATTTCACCGACTTTCCCGGCAGATCGCCAAACGAGGAATTTGACCTCGCATTGTCATATTTCAACATCTGTTCATTTTGAAGGCCTGCAGCCACGATTTGCGTTTTCTCACCCGACGGGCAATGCCAATGTCAGAGCAGTTTTGGCTGGATTTTATGAAGCGGGAATTTTGGGTGAATTCCATACTACTATCGCCAGCTACCCGGGAAATGTGTGGGATTCTCTTGGCAAAATCCCGTGGGGACGGCAATTCAAGCGACGGGCCTTTGACGAACGGTTGCGTCCGCTCACGGTGCAGCATCCGTTTCGGGAATTGGCGAGGATGCTGGCTGGCCGCCTGGGGTTGCATCACCTGTGCAGGCATGAAACGGGAGTTTTTTCCATCGACGCTGTTTACCAGGCGCTGGATAAAATGACCGCCAAGCATCTGAGGAAATGGCATAAATTATACACGGGGGTTTATACGTACGAGGACGGAGCGTTGGAAACATTGACGGCGGCGAGAGAATTAAACCTCAAGCGCATCTACGATCTTCCCATTGCCTACTGGCAGACCGTGCGGAGATTGCTGGAGGAAGAAGCCGAACGTCTTCCGGCTTGGAAAATCACCCTGGGTGGCGGAGTCGTGGATTCTGAAAGGAAGTTAAACCGCAAGACGAGGGAGCTTGAATTATCCGAACTAGTGATTTGCCCAAGCCAATTTGTAGCCAGATCGCTCCCGGAAACGATCAGAAAACAAAAGAAAGTAGTTGTCGCGCCATTTGGATCGCCGACGGTATCTCCACGCCTACACGGTATCGAGACCAAATGCGGCAAGAAGCTAAAGGTTTTATTTGCCGGCTCCATGAGTCAACGCAAGGGCCTGGGTGATCTGTTTGCAGCGATGCGATTGCTGAAGCGAAATGACGTGGAATTAGTCATCATGGGGGCACCGCAGGCCTCGCTTGCATTTTATCGCAAGGAGTTCGATGGATTTATTCATCAGCCAAGTCTTCCCCATGTGGAGGTGTTGCAATTAATGCGAAGGTGCGATGTTTTTTGTTTGCCGTCCATCGCCGAAGGAAGAGCGCTCGTTTTGCAGGAAGCAATGAGCCAGGGCCTGCCGCTCATTATCACCGCCAATACTGGCGGTGAAGACTTGATCGAGGACGGGGTCACAGGATTCTTGGTTCCAATACGCCGCGCCGACAAAATTGCTGAAAAAATTGCCTGGTTTGCCGATCATCGCCCGGAGCTTCTTGAAATGTCAAAGGCGGCTCAAACTAAAGCCAGCCATCTTACCTGGGAAATGTATGGTAAGACCATCGCCGGTGCGATTCTTGATTTAGATCGATCATGAGCACCAGAATCATGACTATCCGCGACGTTCCAAGCATCCCCGCGAAGGACGCTTTTGGTCAGGAGTCGGTGCAGGGGATTGTCGGACAGCGGACGCGCCTGATCCGGAAGCTGATCTGGCTGTATATCATTCTTTGGTTGATTGAGGGCGGATTGCGGCGATGGTTTCTGCCTGCGTTAGCCCAGCCTTTGTTGCTGATACGCGATCCCCTGGTCTTCGCCATTTATTGCTACGCTGGTTCAATTAATTTATTTCCGGCGAATGGTTTCATTGCATGGGGCGTGCTTCTGTCAATACTTTCATTTATCAACGCATTGCTGCTGGGACATGGAAATCCTCTGGTCGCGCTCTATGGGGTGCGTTGTGATTTTCTCCATGTTCCGCTCATGTTTATTATGGCCAGGGTTTTGCGGAAAAAGGATGTCCTTGCCCTTGCCAAAGTGGCCGTTTGGATTGCGATCCCTTACACGGCATTGCTGGTGGCTCAATTCTATCAACCCCAGGACGCCTGGGTTAACCGTGGAATCGGGCCTGATTCGGAGGGTGCGGGCTTTAGTGGAGCACTCGACCGTTTTCGGCCTCCCGGAACTTTTAGTTTCATTTCCGGTCCCACTCAATTATATCCCTTGTTTGCCGCCTGTTGGTTTTCACTCTTGCTGGCGCGCAATCTTCCTGTTTGGACGATGATCGCATCCGGCGCCGCCATACTCATATCCATTCCAATCTCAATCAGCCGAATGTTATTCTTGAGCGTGGCGATTGTGGCGATTGCTGGCGTCGGCGCCTTGTTTGTTGGAGGGCGCTTTTCCATTAAACTGCTTTTCAGATTTGTCCTGGCTGGCGTTATTCTTTTCTGGATCGCCGGGAAATCCACGGTGTTTAAAGATGGTATGGAGGCCTTTGTTGCGCGCTGGGAGGCGGCGACGACCGAAGGCGGAGGGTTCCAGGAGGCCATTGTGGATCGGACGCTGCACGATTTATTCGGCGCTTTTGGAGGTGTCCAGGGATTTGGAGCGGGAACTGGTTACTCGACCAATGTAGGACAAAAACTTCTGACGGAACACGTTGGGTTCGGCATGTCTGAAGCCGAGTGGGGCCGCCTTCTGTTTGACAACGGTTTCGTCCTCGGCACCTTGCTGATTGGGTATCGCATTGCTCTTGCCAGTGCGATCGTTCTTGCCGCCATGCGAGCGCGCCGGTTCCGCTCCACGACAAGCCTGCTGTTCGCATCGGCCTGCTTTTTAATTGTGCTCAATGGGCCTTGGGGCCAAACCACGACGCTGGGGTCAGCCGTAATTGGCGGAGGTCTGGCGCTGGCCGCTGCCTCGGATCTCAAGCCGAATTCCACGAAATCATTACGGAATTATGATTCCAAAAAGAGGCAATTCTAGATGTTCTCGCCGCGCAACATCCTGGTTTACCGCCTGGGCAGTCTTGGTGACATCATGGTCGCTTTGCCTTGCTTTCATTTGATTCGGAACACCTATCCTCAGTCCAAAATTACCATTTTGACCAATCAACCGATTTCCGGCAAGGCCGCGCCGGCAATGGACATTCTGGAAAACAGCGGGCTTTGCGACGAGGCGCTGAGTTATCCAGTCGGAACCCGAAACTTCCGTGAGCTGGGAAAGCTGCGGCGAACGATTCTTCGCATTCAACCGGATGTGCTCATTAATCTGGCCGCCGCGAGGGGTTGGCCCAAAAGCGTGCGCGATTATCTTTTCTTTCGGTCGTGCGGGGTCAGGAATACTATTGGAACTCCTTTGCGGCGCCAGGACCTCCGAATTCGGCAAATCGTTACAGGAGAATTTGAGCGGGAATCACAGAGATTGGCTTCCAGGCTCGCTGCGCTCGGAGTGATCAACCTGGAGGACCCGCGCTATTGGAGTTTGGGACTGACCCGGAACGAAAAAAATCACGCCCTCGCCTTGTTGCCTCCCAATCAGAGGAATTTCATCGCAGTCAGCGTTGGGACCAAACTCCCTGTGAAAGATTGGGGGGAAGAAAACTGGGAACAGTTGCTCTCTTTGCTGGCGGGTGAGATGCCGGATGCCGCATTGATCCTGCTGGGTTCAGCCGATGAATGGGACCGAAGCGAGAAACTGGGCCGGCTCTGGACAGGCGGTTACAAAAATCTTTGTGGCATAACCTCGCCGCGCATTTCGGCTGCGATACTGGAGCATTGCCGCCTTTTCATTGGCCACGATTCCGGGCCTATGCATCTGGCCGGCGCTGTTGGCATTCCGCTGCTCGGTCTTTTTTCATGGTTTAACCCACCAGGACAATGGTTTCCAGGACATGGCAGTTGGAGCTTTATAAGAATACTCTATCCCCCTCTTCCCTGCTGTGGTTGGAAACCCGCTCTCCAAATGAAGCGAAGCGCTTCAGAAGGAATTCAGCTGCTTCAACCTGCTCATGTTTTCAAGCAGGCTCTGGAATTATGGAATTATAATTCGAATTCAGCCGCAGGCAGTTTCAGCGTTTTGCCCGCGGAACAGACATCTTAATGAAGGTCCTTCAAGTCATCGGAAGCATGAATCCGCGCACGGGAGGTCCGTGCGAGGGAGTCCGCAATCTGGCCACGTTCGTTTCACAACAGGGCGATGGCGAGATGGAGGTGGTCTGTCTTAATGACCCGAATTCTGATTATTTATCGAACTGCGCATTTCCCCTATATGCTGTGGGGGAAAGCCGCACGCCGTGGGGGTATCATCCTGCATTGCGGCCATGGCTCGAAAAACATCTTCCGAGTTTTGACGCTATAATATTGAACGGCTTGTGGCAATATCATGGTTATATTGTGTCGAAGTTATCGCGACACCCGGGGTCTCCCCCCTATTTCCTCTTTCCTCATGGAATGCTGGACCCTTGGTTTCAACGGACGGCCGGGCGCGGCCTCAAGGCCATTCGAAATTGGTCCTATTGGAAGCTTGTCGAACAATATGTCATCCGCAATTCCGAGGCAGTTTTATTTACGAGCACCGAGGAAATGCGCCTCGCCCGTGATACTTTTCGCCCATATCGGCCCAAAAATCAAACGAGTGTAGGTTATGGCATTTTTCCTCCTCCCCAATTTCATCCCGGCATGAGCGAAGCTTTCCAGCAAAAATGCCCGGGCATCAAAGGCAGGCCTTATTTTCTTTTTCTTGGCCGTATCCATCCCAAAAAAGGAATTCATCTTCTGATTCAAGGTTACGCCGCGCTCTGCCGTGCCATTGCCGGCTCGGCGATGGCGCAACTCGTGATCGCAGGACCTGATTCAGAAACTCCCTATGGAAGGAAGATGCAGGCCCTGGCGTCTGAAATTTGCCCTCGCGATTCTGTTTTCTGGCCGGGCATGCTGACCGGTGAAGCCAAATGGGGCGCCTTTTATAATTGCCAGGCTTCGGTGTTGCCAAGCAATCAAGAAAACTTCGGGATTGCGGTGGTCGAGACTCTGGCATGTGGCCGCCCGGTTTTGATTTCGGACCAGGTCAATATTTGGCTCGAGATTAAGGAAGCCGGCGCCGGGTTGGTGGAAAATAACTCAGTTGCGGGAACGACCCGGCTTTTTCTGAATTGGAACACTCTTTCCACCGAAGCACAAGCGAAGATGGCGGCGCAAGCCAAACCCTGTTTTGAACGTCATTTCAGCATCGAAAGCACCCACCGCAACCTGATGGCTGTCCTGGCTTCCGGGGTGCGCGTGGCCGGCGCGAGTGCGCAGAATCTGGGCCTTCCTGTCAATGGAAGTACCGCGCCGCATTGATGCACAATGCCCTGTTATGCCGTTTGCGGCTGCGTAGCGAAAGACCTGCTTGTTATGAGTGAAGATAGAGACAGAGACCCCTCTTTTGAGCGAATTCTTGGGATACGCTTCTTCGTGGGCAGCGCCGAGCAAGCCGTGCAAATCGGCCTGCAAGGCGGCCTGGTGGTGGTGCCGGCGGCTCCCGCCCTGGTGGAATTGCAAACGGACAGCCATTATCGCGAAGCCCTGTTCCATTCCGACCTGGCCATTACCGACAGCGGACTGATGGTGTTGGTCTGGCGGCTTATGTCAAGAAAAAGGATTGCGCGCGTGTCGGGTTTAAAGTACCTCAAGCTGCTCCTCGAACGAAAGGCGCTGGAGCCGAGCGCCTCGGTTTTATGGATCATGCCAAACGCCGGGGCGCAGGATGAAAACCTTGCCTGGCTCAATGCGCAAGGCTACGATTTCACGGAAGCCAACTGCTACGTGGCTCCCTCCTATCCCGCCGGATCGATCGGGGACGAGACGCTGCTGAATCTGGTCAGGGCGCGCCGGCCCAGGCACATTGTCATTTGCCTGGGCGGCGGCACGCAGGAACGCCTGGGGTTGATGCTCAAGCGCCAGTCCGGCTTTCGCCCCAGCATCCATTGCCTCGGCGCCGCCATTGGCTTTCTGACCGGCAACCAGGCGCGCATTCCCTCCTGGGCAGACAAGTTCTTTTTGGGCTGGCTGTTCCGATGCCTTTCTGAACCGCGGAAGTTCGTGCCGCGCTATTTGAAAGGATGCAGGCTGGTGCCAATGATGATTCGATACCGGCAACATCCGCCCAAACTGGATCCGGGAACTGTTCCGTTGACAACATGATGTTCTCCTCGACATTGGCTTGGCTGGAGCCTCGCCCTGGCAGGACCTTCGCGGGGCGAGACGGCCAGCGAAAACTGGCCTCCTTGTGCCGCTGCGGAAGTTCCGTCTCCAGCCGGGCCGCACAAAACGGATTTACATTCCGCGCAAAGGCATTGAGAATTGGAGTCGGCACAATAGAAGGAGGCGCCGCTCGCGGTGCTCATTGTAAATTTGTTATTGGTCATCTGAGAAAATTGAATTACATGACGCTTGATGGGACTGTTTAACGCACATTCACCCGAGAGCGAGGATCCGTTGCTGCGTCCGGTCTATGGATGGCAGCACAGGAGCAAACGCCTCGTCTGGGTGCTGGCTTATATGTTTTTATTTCGCCCGACTCCCCCGCCGATGCATCATTGGCGCTGTTTCCTGCTCAGGCTCTTTGGGGCCAAATTGGGCGCGATCAATTTCATCTATCCCAGCGCCCGCATCTGGGCGCCTTGGTTGCTGGAAACGGGCGATCTGGTGACCATCGGCCGGGGGGCGGAGATTTACAATCCGGGCGGCGTGTCCCTGGGCCACCGCACCATCGTGTCGCAGGACGCCTATTTGTGCGGGGCGACCCATGATTATCAGTCCTCCGACTTCACCTACATCACCAAGCCAATCCGCACGGAACCCCAGGTCTGGATTTGTGCGCGGGCCATGGTATTGCCCGGGGTCAATTGCAAGGAGGGCAGCGTACTGGGCGCGGGAGCGGTCGCCTCGAGGGATTTACAGGAGTGGACGGTCTATGCCGGCAATCCGGCCGCCGCCGTCCGGCAACGGATGCGCCAGCAAATGCCCGGTCAAAAACCCAAACCAGTCAATCCATAAATTCAGCGGGCGCATGAAAGTTCTCCTCGAGACATCCGAACGGCAGATTTATGATCTTTGCATCGTGGGCGCAGGCCCGGCGGGGATCATTCTGGCGCTGGAATATCAAAAATTCCGCCCCGGGGACCGGGTCCTTCTCCTCGAGTACGCCAACGGACGCGGCCCGGCGCAAAACCGCCTGGATGATTCCATCCGCATCATCGAGACGGCCAATCATTATACCCCTTACGAATGCACGAACAAGGGACTGGGCGGCAGCACGGCCAGTTGGGGCGGGCGCTGCGTGATGTATGACGAGATCGATTTCATGCCGCACGGGGCCGTGAACGAGAATTGCACCTGGGGCCTCAAACACTTCCATGAGGCCCGTCGTCATGCGAACCGGGCGGCGGAATATTTTGAGTGCGGCGACGCCCGGTTTGATTTGGCGGATATCCCATCCCTGGCCGGCTCCCGCATCGCGGAACATTTCCAGAGCGGTGACGTGACCGACTCCGTCATCGAACGCTGGAGCATGCCGACCCGGTTTGGGCGGCGCTACGCGGCGCATTTGAATTCGTCCGCAACCCTGCACTTGTTGGCCGGATGGGAGGCCTTTTCGTTTAATATGGCGGCAGATGGCGCAACGGTTTCGGCGCTCGGCATCAGGAATTTTGCCCGAAGCCGGACCTCCGCCATCCGCGCCCGCAAGATCGTGCTGGCCGCCGGTGCGCAGGAAACCACGCGGCTGCTCTTGAGGAATCCACAGCTTTTCCAGCGGCGGGGAGGACTTCCGCCCGCCTTGGGCAGGTATTACCAGGGGCATATTTCGGGAAAAATCGCCAGTGTTCGATTCCTCGGTGATCCCGCCAAAACCAACTATGGCTTCCTCCGCTCTCCCGATGGCATCTATCTGCGTCGCAGGTTCCAGCTTTCCAAGCAGGCCCTGCTTGAAAACAATTTGTTGAACACGGCCATTTGGCTCGACAACCCCCTTTACGTTGATCCGAAGCACCGCAACGGCGCCATGTCCTTCATGTATCTGGCCATGATCACGCCGGGTCTCGGTAAACGCCTTGCGCCGCCAGCGGTGGCGCGTTCCATCACCAAGGGGAAAATTAACGCCCTCCCCGAACACTTCCGAAATATTCTGAAGGATCTGCCAAAATCGCTGACCACACCAGCGGACTTTTTTTATCGCCGCTATTGCCTCAGGCGAAAACTGCCGGGGGTCTTCCTTTATAGTCCGAACAATTCCTATGCCTTGCATTTTCACGGCGAGCAGGTTCCCGATGCCGGGAACAGAATGGCCCTGGACCTGGATGGGGAAACGTTGAACATCCATTACAAATACACGGACCAGGATGTGGATTCCGTCATCCGCACGCACGAGTTGCTGGATCAATGGCTGCGCAAATGCGGATGTGGACAACTCGAGTACTGGTTCCCAAAGGAGGAGCTTCCCGCGGCCATCCGCGCTATGTCGATTGACGGGGTCCACCAAGTCGGCACGACCCGCATCGCCGCCAATGCCGGGGAGGGCGTGGTCGATGACAATCTCAGGGTCTGGGGAACCAGCAATGTCTATGTCTGCAGCAGTTCGGTCTTTCCAACTTCCAGCCAGGCCAATCCCACTTTCCTCTTGGGGGCGTTTGCGGTCAGGCTCGCGCGGACCCTTTCATCCGAAGTGAACCGGCCACAGCTCGTTGAGTCTCAGTCCGCTTCTTGAAAATGGTTTCTGTCATCATTCTGACGCGCAATGAAGAGATGGACCTCCCGCGGTGTCTCGAGTCTTTGCGCTGGTGTGACGACGTTCATGTGGTCGATTCCGGGAGCACCGACCGGACCCTGGACATGGCCCGGCAGTTTTGCGCCTCCGTTTACGAGCATCCTTTCGCCTCCTTTGGCGCGCAGCGCAATTGGGCTTTGGACCATTGCAAGGTCCGTTCCCCCTGGGTGCTGTTCCTGGACGCGGACGAAGTGGCCAACGCCGAATTTGTCGAAGCCATGAACCAGGCGACCCGCGATGCCCCGCCCGCAACGGCCGGTTTTTATTGCTGCTGGCGGCAGATGTATGAGAATCGCTGGCTCAAGCGCTGCGACTCATTTCCAAAATGGCAGTTCCGCCTGCTGCGCAAAGGACTGGCCCGCTTTACGGACTTTGGCCATGGACAGAAGGAAGCGGAAATCAACGGACCCATCGCGTATCTGAAAGTTCCTTATGACCACTACGGTTTGAGCAAGGGGATCGGCCACTGGCTGGATCGGCACAATCGTTACTCCACCCTGGAGGCGGCGGCGCGTTTATCCGCTCCCATCCAATGGCGCAACGTTTTTTCACGGCACGGCTCCAAGCGCAACCAGGCCTTGAAGCCGATCGTCAGCCGCCTGCCCGGCTGGCCATTGATACGCTTTTCTGTCACATATATTTTTTGCCTGGGCTTTCTGGAAGGGCGGCCGGGTTTCAACTATTGCGCCAATCTGGCCTACTACGAGTTCCTCATCCGCATCAAAATGCGCGAAGAAAAAATAAGACGGTCCCTGCAAAAATAACTTATGCTGATAACTCAGAACTGCTTTTAAGCCGGACGTCCGCGCCTCGGGCGCAAATCCGTTTTGTGAATGCTCGGCTGGTGCCTCCTTGTGCCGCTTC
Organism: Verrucomicrobiota bacterium; assembly: GCA_050014435.1. Lineage (GTDB taxonomy): Bacteria > Verrucomicrobiota > Verrucomicrobiia > Limisphaerales > Palsa-1400 > DASRLE01. The sequence continues at coordinate 45,537 of JBEKDI010000011.1, forward strand.
GCAAGTTCCGTCTCCAGCCCAGCCAGGGAGGTTAAAATAGGATTTGCGCCGCGCGCATTCTCTTCCATGTCCATAAAAAACGACAGCCACCTCAAATATCGACCCTACGTTGATGGCCTCAGGGCCCTTGCCGTCATCGCCGTCATTTTCTTTCACGCCGGAATTGGTTTTGGCGGAGGCTTTGTCGGAGTCGATGTCTTCTTCGTCATTTCCGGCTATCTGATTACCGGTCTTATCCTCAAAGACCTCGATAGGGACCAGTTCCACATCTTCGCTTTTTGGGAGCGTCGGGTGCGCCGGATTCTTCCCGCCCTCGCGCTGGTCGTCTTCTCATGTCTCCTCGCTGGCTGGTTCCTTTTCTTTCCCCAGGATTTCAAGGAACTCGGACAATCCGTCCTGGCCCAGGCTGCGCTGGTGTCTAATTTCTTTTTTTATGCCAATTCAGGTTACTTTGCGGAAGGCGTCGATATGAAGCCTCTCCTTCACACCTGGTCTCTGGCGGTGGAGGAACAATTCTATCTGCTCTTTCCGTTTCTGTTGCTCGGCTTAAAACGCTTTTCGCGCAAGTCTCTTGTTCCCGCAATCCTTCTGCTCTGTGCCTTGTCCTTCTCTTTGAGTGTCTATTGCAGTTATGCCCACCCGCGGGCGAACTTCTATCTCTTGCCTACCCGCGCCTGGGAGCTTGCGATCGGTGCATTCCTGGCCGCCCTGCCTGAGTGGCAGACCTCCAAACGATGGTTGTCTGAAGTGCTCGGTTGGTCCGGGCTTCTCGCAATCTTGTATGCCATGTTCTTCTATACCAGCGAGACTCGATTCCCCGGCGCCTCCGCCATCCTGCCCTGCGTTGGAGCCGCCTTGGTTATCTGGGCCAATAGCCGCAGTTTGACCTCGGGCGGCAGGCTGCTTGCCGCGCGTCCCGTCGTATTCATCGGCCTGATTTCTTACTCTCTCTATCTTTGGCATTGGCCGCTGCTTGTCTTCTTCAAGTATTGGAAGCTCAGTCCTGTCCCGGCAAGCCAGCGCCTGCTGCTTTTGCTTCTGAGTTTCATCTTTGCCGTCTTCTCCTGGAGATTTGTTGAAACTCCATTCCGCAAGCGCGTTCTCCTGGTGAGGCGATGGCAGATTTTCTCTTTCGGCGGCGCCAGCACCGCGGGCCTCATTATCGCCGGTTTGGCCGTATTCAAATTACAGGGATTGCCTTCGAGGATTCCGGCCCGGGCCCTTCAGTATTTGGAAGGCGACACTATTCTAAAAGGAGGTGTCGATCCCGCTTTCAGGCGTCAATTGGGATTAACGGACGCCCTGAAAGGGGACTTCATCGCAGTGGGAACGAGAGACACTAATCTGCCCGTAAGCCTGCTGATCTGGGGAGACAGTCATGCGGAGGTGGAATTGCCCGTCCTAGACGCAGTCTGCAAGGAACATCTCGTTCGCGCGGTCGCGGCCACGCATTCGCAAACAGCCCCCCTGACCGGTTATCAAAGCCAGGGACCTTGGAGCCTCAATGAAGACAGTATTGCCTTCAATGGCGCGGTGGTTGGCTTTATCCGCAGCAAACATGTCCGCGACGTGCTCATCATCGGACGATGGGATTACTACATCGAAATGGACAAAGGCACCGACCGCTTGCGCAAGGGCGTTCTTGCCACGATCAGCGCCCTGCGAAACTCCGGCGCCAGAATCTGGATTATGAGACAGGTTCCAAAATACCCTTGGAATGTGCCCAAAGCTTTGGCTTCTGCTGTCTTGCACGGGCGTGATCCTGAACAACTCGGTCGCCCTCTCGCGGAACAACGCGAGGCATCCAAAGGCCAGGACCCAATGTTTGATGGACTGGGCGCAATGTTTCCTGGTGTCACGGTCCTGGATCCAACCGCGTTATTTGTGGATGGCTCGGGGCGCTGCCGCGTCGAGCAAAACGGCAAGCCACTTTATTTTGACACGGACCATGTTAACGTGACGGGCGCGATGGGTCTGCGTCCTCTCTTCGAACCCATTCTTGGCATGAGCAAGGCACCCACGGCGCTCCAGGCTAACGGCCTTGGCCGCTAAACAAATGCAGGCTGCCCCTCTCTCACAACGACAGGTTCATTCATGAGCGCATGTCTCATTTTGGGAGGCAGTGGTTATGTGGGTTCCAACTGGGCGAAACGTCTCGCCGGCCGCAAACGCTTTGACAGGATTGTCCTGGCGGATATCCATCCGCCGGCCCAGCCCCTCGCGGCCGGTTGGGAAGTTGTTCAATGCGACATCCGCCGGCCAATCCAGCTTGGAAATTTATCCCCGGAATGGATCTTTAACTTCGCCGCTGTGCATCGTGAACCAGGCCATGCGCGCGAGGAATATTTTGACACGAATCTGGCCGGGGCGAAAAATGTGTGCGCCTTTGCCGCTCAGTCAGGCTGCAAAAACATTCTTTTCACGAGCAGTATCGCCGTTTACGGTTCGCTCAACGTGTCGGTTTCCGAATCTTCCCTTCCCTACCCCTCCAGCCCGTACGGCATCAGCAAATTGTGCGCAGAATTGATCCATAAAGGATGGCGGCAAGGCGAAAATGGGCGGCGGCTTTATATCTGCCGGCCCGGCGTTATTTACGGCCCCGGTGAAACAGGAAACATTCCGCGAATGATTCGAGCGGTTCGAAAGGGCTACTTCGTTTTTCCGGGCAGCAGAAATCTGCGCAAGAGCTACGCTTACATCGAAGGCCTGCTCGACAGCTTTGAATTCATCATGGCTCGGGAAGAAAACCAGTTGACCTACAATTACGTCGAGCGCACCACAGAATCCCTGGGCACGCTGGTGCGCCTCGTTCAAGAGCACGTGGGCCGAAGATCCCCGGCCTTCACCGCCCCGCTTCCGCTGCTCCTGCTCGTTGCTGCCATGGCGCAATTGCTCACGGGTGGACGCAGCCCGCTCCACCCTCTGCGAGTGCGCAAAACAACGCTCTCCACCCATATCGTTCCTGAATTGCTGTTGAAAATGGGATTCCCCTTCCGTTATGACTTTGCTTCCTCCCTTAAAGACTGGGCCAGGACAGCTCCGGAAGATTTCGCCTGATACTTCTCCCCGCCGCGCCTCATGATCCTACCGGGGCATTGACGGCGCGTCGTCCAGGAACAGAGCCTGGACGATCGCCCCGCTTCCCCCACTGCCATTGGCCCAAAGTGTGGCATTTCCCCTGAACAAAAACTGAAACACGTGTGACCAGCCAGCCGGTCTGTCATTGACGCTGTAGAGTGCCAACGTATTGTTGGTCGAGGTGAGCTGCAATGTAAACTGTCGTGCATTATTGAATTGGGCCGGGCTGACAACGGTCAGGTAATGATAGTTCGTATCGCTCACTCCAATGGCAATCGAGGCAACCGGGCCTGCCGCCAATCCGTTGTTGCTCCCAAGCACATTGTCCACCCGGTATTGCCGCTCCAAGTGGCAAATATCGGACCAGCCGGAACCCGCCTTGACTGAAAATGACCCGGGAATGTTCTGCAAATTCGATCCCGCGCCGCCCCAGTCATAAATCACGTAGCCCTTGGTGCCGACGGTTTCATTCAGCAAGCCTCCGTAACCTTCATAGTCCAACTCACGAAGATCCAGCACTCCGGTCATATGCTCTGCCCCAATATAACTGGGTTGCCCGGAGGCCGGGGCGCTGGAGCTGACTTCGATGACGGGAGTAGCCTGTCCGCCTTCGCACATGGAACCCGCGCTCAACACGCTACGGCTGATATCCAATGGCTTTATTGCGACTTGCTCGGATGGGATTCCCTCTCTTCCTGACTGAATCGCCGTCACCGCAAAGTAATAGGTTTGTCCGTTGCGTAGTCCTTCGGCTGCATAATTGCTATTCGTCGTATTGCCCGCCAGGGAAAGGTAAGGCCCGCCATTGATGAGCGAATAGCGAATGTTGTAAGAGCTTGCTCCTCCCACCGGCTGCCAGGTCAGCCTGGCGGACTGATTGAAACTTGCGCCAGCCACTGCCGTGGGGAAACCATAAACCGGATTGGTCAACGCGATGGTGCCGCCTGATCTTCCGCTGCCAGTCTGCTCGCGTATGTTTCTGGCGTTGACGAAGTGCCAGCATTGCGGTCCGTGGCCGCCTTCATCATTCACCCAGAGGTAATAGTCCCCGTTGGTCGTCTTGATCAGGCTCGGACTGTGCCCGTTTCCAGCATATCCAGGCAGGGCTCCTTCATAGCAGGAATGCCCGATGTCACACTCGCCGAACTGTCCCACAAATAATCCGTCATCGTAGAAGTGCATCGTCTGGGCGGCCTGCCCCTGCCTGCGGAAAAACTCTCCGTGATAGCCGTAAATCACATTTCGATCCACCGCTTCCAAAGTGTTTCCACCATACTCAACTCCATTCGAGACTTCGTAACCCCCCCGGCCATCCATATATGTGACAGCCGGGCCGGCCTTCCAAAGCCACGAGCTGCCGCCCACTCTGATCCCGCCCAAATGCCATCCTTGGTTTAATGATTGATCAAATGAAACCAATATATTGTTCGCGCTGATGGGGGCGCGAATATTGCCAAAACTGCCGCCTCGCGGCACTGGATCAGTGCTCCTGGCGGAGGCGGTGGCAATCAGGGTTTCAGGGTTCCACACCGGGTTATTGCCGGCATCAAAGCCCTTTAAAGTTGATTCATACCAGGTCGGCGCTCCTATGGTTGTCCGGCGGGCGGACCCGTCCGCACCCAAGGAAATCCAGCCCCGGTTCGCGCTCCATGCCGGATATAGTCCGGTCAATCGGAGTTGATGGGGGGTCAATTCACACAGCTCGCTTCGGGCGAAAGCATAAGTATTGTTATCAATCAAAGCATAAGTGCGCCCGTTGCGGAAGGTCGTGACTTCGTACAAACCCTTGTTCCAGGAGAGGTTCACCGGAGGCACGCCTGCCCGCCAGTTGTTCACCAGGCGCCAGGCCTGCGCCAGCGGCTTGGTGTAATCCACCCTAAACTCCAAAAACTGGTTGAAGACTCGCGAAGGATTGTTTCGGTCTACACTCGCAAGATACGAATGCGCTTGATACATGATCTGTTCAATATATTTGCAACCGGCCGAGAAATGCATGGCCCGGTTGTTGCCGCCATCCCCCACCCAAAATGAACCGTCCGCGGCCGGGCACAGAAAGGTTCCCTCAGCCTCGCCGTTGTAAAACCAGAACTTGTTGGTTGTCACAGCCACCCCATTCGACGCATATCCCCCCGCCAGGCCGTAAGTCCAAAGCGGCGCTCCGGAATTGTCAAACGCTTTCACCTGCTGGCTCGCACCCCCATCCGCAACGAGGATGACCTTGGCACCCGTTGAGTTTACAGCCACATCCAGAGGTTGGCTGAAATTGGAAAGAGTCACCGCCGCTGAATATCTGATCGAGGCAAAATCGCCCATGTTGGTAAAGCAAATTACGTTCTTGCCGGAAATGACCCAAAGACTGCCATCCGGAGAAAAACTTAAACGGCCCGGAGACCTGACATGTAATTTGGCCACAGAGGCGCCTGACGTTTTATTCAGGAGATAAACTTGATTATCCGTAGTCACCGACGCCGCGAGTAACACTCCGTTTTGCTGCACCGTCAGCCCGCTGAGTCCGGGTTTCGTGCCAATATAAACCCCGTTGGGATAGATGGAATTAGTGTCGGCGCCGTTGACGATTGGCGTGCCCTGGGCGAAGTAGGCGGAGCAAGCGGGATTGCTGTCACCCACCTTGCTCGCCATAATGAAGCCGGGATAATTATTGGCATGGGTATTCGTCGGATTTGTGGCGGTGTTGCAGGCAAAATAAACCCAACGACCATCCGTGGCGCTGCAGTTCCAACTCCGGTCATAGATATTGGCCGGTTGTCCATTCCCTCCCCACGCAGCTATAACCCTCTGCGGATCGGTCGTCAGAAAGCTGCGAAAGTCATAACCGCCTTCATTATATCCCGAAACGTAATAGCCGTTCGTGCCAGAAATCGCCATGTCTCGGATTGGATAATACCCTTTATGAACGGTCGGGCCGGAGAGTTCCGCCGAGGAGTTTCCAATCGCTCCCTCCCAGAAATACTCGGTGTTATGCTCCAGCAACGTGATCTCATAAACGCCCGCGGGCGCGGCGTTGCTGCTGTCATCAAGTCCGTCCCAAACCGCCGAATACCTGCCGGGCGCATAATACCGGACCTTGCTCCACAGAGTGCGAATTAACGTGCCGTCAGGGCTGAAAACACCGGCGCTCGTTTTGCAGGGTTCATCGAGCGTGAAGAAAAACGACGTGCTTTGAGCACGGGCGGCGCCGATGGCGCACAGCAACCAGACCAGGGCCAGCCAGCCCGGATTTTTGCCTTTTTTTCGGCTTTTTCGCCGCATCAGCCTCCAATTTATTAGAGTTTGTCATCCCCGCAAGAAATCTTTTCCAGGCTGTCGCGTCGGTTTGAGCAGGATGTTTTCGACGGAAATTGCTGCTTGAAGATAGTCGGGCCGGTGAGATTTGATCCCACGACCTTCTGAACCCCATTCATAGGCCGCTCCTATGAGGATATTATTGCAGTTGACACTGTGCCGAATAATGTCAGGTCCTTTTCCCCAAGGCATCGGGCGGGCAGCCGGCGGTAACCCCTTTGAGGCCAGGGGCATAGTCTGGCCCAGGTTCAGACGAGCTACCAAGCTACGCCGTCCTTTCGGATTTTCCCAAGCCCGAGCGATTTCAACCAAAATTGCAATCTCCAAAAATCCGCTGTTCAGTAAAACGTGGTTCGAGGGGCTGGAATGCTAGACTTGACATCCGGTTTTTCAGAAATGGCTTTCGGGGTTGTTGGCGCGATGCCGTTCCCGCATAAACACCAAAAGCGGCCCTGTCGCTGGCAAAAACTCCCGGCACCTGCTTTTATTGCCACTGGGATATCAAAGGCGACGTTTTGTTGGGCTTGCTGGACTGCCAAATGGTGGAGGCGACCAGAGAGTAAAGCCCGGCATTCGTGGCGTGGATGACAATCGTCAACTACAAGCAAATTCAACACCAACTTGAGTGGTTTAGGTGCGCGGGACGTTATCGTTTTGGCACCCATCGATCCGTATAGGCCCGCTTCCGTAGGTGTATCCCTGGTCATTGGCACGGGTTTTAGCCGTCTTGCAAAATGCAATTTCCATCAGTTTTCGCAAAATGCGATAAAACTAATGCATATAATGGAAGTGATTCTGTCGCCTTTTGTGCAAAGAGAGCAATAATCAGCACTATGTTGAGCACAAAAGTGTAAAATCTTTCGAAACCCGTCGAAATTCCGACAATACGTGCAATATGCTGTTGGTAAACGACTTAGGGAATAATATTTTAATAAAATGTCGAAATTACAGCAGTGAACACTTTTTATTGGAATCGACGCAAATAATCGCGACAAATTTCAAGAATCGCATTCGCTTAAGGGGAACGGATCGGAATTTCGCGGCGCAAACGCAGATTATGTTTTATTCCATGAATATTTGGCACTTTATTTGCTTATAGCTTCTAGTCGAGGCTTGGACACGAGAAAAGTATCCAAAGCCTGTTAAACCATTAAGGTCTGCTGATGATTTTCCAGCGCAAAAATGTCATAAGTTCCACGTTTGCATTTGATGCAGCCCTCGCGAATTCCCTGCCCAAGTTGACGGAGCTGGACCGGGGGAGAAAGTATAAACCTGGTAATAACGGGTCGAATGGCAATGGCAAAGCGCCTGCGTTTGAATCCTGGCACAATCCGCGGGAGACCTTTGAAACCCGCTTAACCTTGCTGGTCATCGCGGGCGATTTTGCCGTGATTGCGCTGGGTTTTGTTGCGGCCACTGTCTTTATGGAGGGCGGCTTCACCCTGGCGCCCGCCATTCCCGGCGGTTACAAGTCGATTTTAGCCGTTTCAGCGTTTATTCTTTGGCGGTTGAGGGGCAGGGACCTTTATTCTTACAGGAGCCTGCTGCAGCCATCGAAAATTTGGCACAAACTGCTGGGGTCCTTGTGCTTTTGTTTGTTGGGATTTGCCGCCCTGGCTTTGATTATTCCGACCGATCCGCCCGTTCCGTGGCAGTTGATTGCCACAGCGGGATTGGTCATGTGTTCGGTCATTTGCCTCTGGCGCCTGACGGTGAGCCGGATAGTTTGCCTTCACTTCTTCTCTTCCCGCCTGCGCCATCGCCTCATCGTCATCGGCGGAGGATCACAGACTTTGCGCATTCAGAAGTCGCTAGGAAAGGATTCCGACATGGAATTCGTCGGCTGGGTCCAGGCCAATAAACCCAATCAGAATGAAGAGTTGGATAAGTACCGCCTAGGCTCATTGCATGAATTGCGGAAAATTCTGCGCAACCACGCGGCCAGCACGGTCGCGCTCGTGGAATCAGAAAGCTTGCAGCGCGAAGGCGTTGCGGCCGTAGCCAGGGTCTGTGAAATCGCCCATGTGGAATTCAACATGGTGCCGCATTTTTTTGAGATACTGGTCTCCGGGGTCCGTCCGAAAATCATCGGAGATATACAATTGCTGGGGGTGCATTGCCTGCCCCTCTACGGGCTGAGAAACCGCTTCGTAAAACGAACGGTGGACATCGTGGGCGCATTGGTGGGGCTGGCCGTCTCGATTCCGCTCATGTTTGTGTTTGGGACGCTGGTCTTTTTGGAGTCGCCCGGCCCGATATTTTACCGCCAGGTGCGCCAGGGGCGGAACGGACGGTTGTTTTACATCATTAAACTTCGCAGCATGCGGCTCAATGCAGAAGCTGACGGAAAAGCCAAATGGGCGCAGGATGATGACAACCGGCGGCTGCGCATCGGCGCTTTCATGCGGAAATGGAACATCGATGAGATTCCCCAATTCTTCAACGTATTATGCGGGCAGATGAGCCTGGTCGGGCCGCGTCCGGAGCGGCCGGAATTGATTGCCCACTTTAAATCAAAGATCCCGCATTACCAGGCGCGGCACATGTATCAGCCGGGCATGACGGGCTGGGCGCAAATCAACGGCTGGCGCGGCAACACCTGCCTGGAAGAGCGCATCCGCCATGACATTTGGTATCTGGAGAATTGGAGCGTCTGGCTGGATTTTCGCATCATGCTGCAAACGTTCAACCACCAGAAGAACGCTTACTAACCTCAGGGGAGTTCTTTGTGGCGCAGGGGATCGTACTCCTTGTGCGCGTAGTAATAATAGTCGCTTCCCTTGGGATTGACCGCATTGAACACCAACCCCATCACTTTGACTTTGCGCATCCGAAGCAAGTCCAACGCCGCCTGGGCTATCCGCCCGGAAGTGAACCCGGCGCGAATGACCATCAGCAGCCCGTCCACCTGCGGGGCCAGGCTCAACACATCGTCCGCCACCATCACCGGGCTGGTGTCAAATAAACAATACTCATAATGTTCCCCGATTTCCGCGATGAAACCGCCGGCTTTGGCAAAAAGGTTGCCCGGGTTGCGCGGCGCGGCGCCGCAGGGAAGCAGGGTCAGATTGGGAATGCCGGTTTGCGACACCGCACCCCGCCAGGCGCATTTTCCCGCCAGCACCTCGGCCAGGCCGGGCCGGATCGGGACGCCGAAGTGGTTGTGCAGCCCGCCGCGGCGCATGTCCGCATCGACCAGCAGCACACGCGCCCCCGTCTGGGCCAGCGTGATGGCAAAGTTGGCCGAGACCATCGACTTGCCGTCATTCGGCCGGGCACTGGTGATGACAATGCTTTTCGGCTGTTGCTCCAGTGAGCCGCTGTAGAGCAGGGCGGAACGAAGGCTGTGGGACGCTTCGATCAGACGGTAACGGTCGTCATCCAATTGCAGAATCGGCGCCTCATTCTTGTTCCCACCTTTCAGCAGGGGAAATTGTCCAAGAACGGGCAGGTCAAAGATCCTTTCCAACTCCGTGAACGATGTGGGCCGGTCATCCAGCCGGCTTAGAAACATCATCAGGGCCAGGCCAATCGACAGGCCGACTAATTCGGCCATGATCATATGTTTCATTTTTTCCGGAGGCAGGTGCGCCGCCGGCGTGGCGTCCTCCAGGATGGTGACACTTTGCTGGCCGATGCCCTTGTCGATGTCCAGTGTTTGCAAATTGCCCTCCATGTGGTCATGCCTGGCCTGCAAACGGGCCTGGCTTTCCTGAAGAGCGTTGAAGGTCGCCAGCTTCGTGCTCGCCTCCAACGCCTCCTTCTCTTTGGCTTTCACTTCGTCTTCCAGCACCAGGATTTGCACCTCCAGGACGTGTTGACGGTTTTGCAATTGTTCCGTGCTTTGCTCGCGGTAGGATTCAAGCTCAAACTCCTTTCGCGCAATTTCCGCGTTCAACTCGGCTTTGACGGGCGCGTCGGGCGCCAGCTCCTTGAGCTTGAGCAGCGCGTCGCGTTTGGCATGAAGCAGCCGCAGGTCCCGTTTGGCCGCCAGGTAGCCTACATCCGCGTCTCCCAAAGTGGGGGGCGGATTGTCGGAAAATGTCTCCCCCGGCGCGTTTCGTGAGGCGGATTGGGAGTTGTGGCCTCCCGCCGGCGCAGCGGCCGGGTTGGGGGTCATTGCGGCCATGCGCTTCATGCGCTCCAAGTTTTGGTCCAGGTCCAGGCCCTTGAGCAACTGCAGTTCCGATTTGCGCTCGTCGAGCTGCCGGGTCAGGGTGGCCAGGTACTCGGCTGCGTTGTTTTCGCCGGTGGGCTGGAGGAAGATCAACCGGTTGCTCGATTGGTAGTTAAGGATTTGTTGCTTGCCCTTTTGCAGCTCCGCGTCCATCTCCTTCAACTTTTCCTCCAGGCCCAATTGGGTGGCGGTGGAAGCGTTGAACAGCAGATCCTTTTTCAAGTTGATGTATTCATCCATGGCCGCCCTCAGATACTCCCGGGTGAACTCCGCGTCCGGGCCAAGGGCCTGCAAGCTGAAAATGCTGGATTTGGGGGACAGCGAGACACGCAGATCCACCGGCGACGGATGAAGCTCCTGCCTGCCATGCAGGCGGGCTTCCACGCGATTCCTGACCCGCTCGCTTTGCATCAACGCCACCTGCGTGCCCAGGAAGTTGTCAAATTCCTCCGAATAAACATTGGCCTCGGGAATTGAGACTTTCACGTTGACGATCATCTTCCCCTCCGAGACAAAGCGGGGTTTGGCAATCTTGAGCAAATACCACTGCACGCCGCCGGCCAGCCCAAGCGCCAGCAACAGAATCCACCAATATCTGGCCAGGAGCCTTTTGCACAGATCCAGGCGGCTGAGCAGGCCCTCCACAAAGGAGGTTCGTGAGTTCTGAATTAGCTCGTCTTCCACAATCTCAAGTTAGGTTTTTCCGTGAAAATCGAACAGCAGGTTTGATATCGCACGACGGCCTAATATCAGACAATTCTACAAAATTGCGAGTTTTTTGGAAGTAAATTCGTTCCCTGATAGGCGCAAATCGGCCCACACATAATTGATAATTGATAATTGATAGAGGCGACTTTTGTCGAGATTCTTTACACTTTCAGGATCCAGCGACATGGAAATAAAATCAGTTTGATTCACTTATCCTGCATTGATCAGGATTAAGATGAGACCCCCCTCCCCCCTATACACCCAAGCGAAATTTTTACGTAAAAACCGTAATATGCCGTTCTCCTGTCTCGACTGGAAAAGATTGGGCGATAATAGGTTCCAATCGAAAATAGGGCAAAAACAGATTTTACGGTTCTGACGGTTCTTTCGCATCCTTTATGATTTATTTTTTGGTCGAAACAGGTCGAAATAACTCGAAACAGGTCGAAACGAGTGGGGGCGACGCTGCTGCGGGGGCGAGGCGTCCAGGGGTTTTCAGCCGTCACGTCGTCACAAATGTTGATGGCCAATGGGTTAACCATGGGGCAAGCCGTCACAAATGGCGTCACAACCCGGCCCGGACCCGTCACAAACTGCCGTCTGACAGATGAACGCCCCTGGAGCCACAGGATTTCAACGCAAAGGGCATAAGACGCAAAGGCGCAAGCAACATGCTGAGTCTGGATTGAAACATTGCCATTGAGAATTTCTCCATTTTCATTGGGAAAGACGTTCGATGAACACGGATGGGCAGGGATTTGAGGGCGACTGAGTGCGACGTGGTGAAAAAGATCGCTGTGACTGCGTGCGACTGGCTGTGACGGGGTTTGAGTAAAATCATATTTTTGGCCGGAAATCAAAGCGGTTGTCGCCGACCTGCCGGGCAAGCCTTGATGTGGGATTAGATTCTAAGCGTTAAAATGTCGTCAAATTATCTCTCAGATATTCAGGGGCTCGCGGCGCTCGCCCCTCCCGGGAGGGCGGAGCGCCGCGACGCCCAAATTTCAAATATCTTTGGCTAGGATTAAGATTTGGATTTTTTGACCCTCCCCCCGGTATACCACCCCCCGAGAAATTCCCGGGAAATCCGAGAAATCCATTGGTCTGTTCCAGTTGGAATGGATTGCAAGGCAGCAGGTGCGAACCGAAAAGTTGCCAAAAGCCCAGTAACCGAGAATAGTGAGAATTCTCATGTTTTTGTACCTGTTTATCGCCAATATCCAAGACGATAACGGCCTTTCCATTGCCATCACCAGCCACACGCCACTTCCCTCCCGGCTTTTTCTTTTTCATAATGCCTGCCCTCCGATTGGCCTTAAATTCTCCATTATTCTAAATTCATTAGACGAACACTATAGTTAATATATTCCTTCGTCAACAGCTTTTTAAAGAATTCTTAAAAAAATGTTATTTCTGACGGAAATTTGCTTAAGGCGCTGCGCATCAAAGGCTTGGACAGCCGCAACCATGAAGCAGAACCTTCACGCGAAGGGTTTTTGACCCGCCGACGCTCGGAAGCTATGGCGGGCGGCCCAGGATGGGCACCCCTGGACCCACAGGATTGCTGCCCCGGCCAAGACATCCTCCAGGCTTTTGAACCACGAAGGGCGCGAAGGAAACGAAGGGAGGCCAACGCGGCCAATGCATTTTCCAGACTTTTGAACCGCGCACAAGGCCAGGAACATGTTTCGGGTCACAGTCAGGTTGCGGCACGCTGGCGATGAACGGTTGAGAGGTTAGCCAAAAAAACTTGTAGAACAAATATTTATTTCCCTTTCACGACCCTTTCCCTTTCATATTCCGCACGAACAATGTTGAAGAACCGTGGCGTCTTCGGTAAGCTCCCGTTAAGCACACGAGGTTGGAATGCCTGAGCTCCGTGAGATCGCCAATGACAAAATTCGCGAAAACAGCCCCTTTCGCGGCGAAATGTTGTCGTTAATTGCTGGTGGCGAGGCAATTGCGTTTGTAGGCGCCGGGTTGAGCATTCCGCTCCAATATCCCTCATGGCTTCAATTACTGCAGATTTTAAACGCGGCGGCGAACAAAAGTGAATCGTTCAATCCATTCAACGATCTCGGTGCTGATCCGTTACGCATCGCCGAAGAAATTCGCAGCATGTTTGTCAAGCATGGCCGGTTGGCTGAATACAAAAGCATTCTTGGAAATCAGTTCAGCCCCAAGCCAAATGATAATTTCACTGAAACGCATCGTCGGTTGGTGCGTTTACCATTCCGGGGATTTGTCACCTCCAATCGACATTAGCCAATGGGCGGTTGCAGGGTTATCGGAGGCTGTTAAAACAAGCCCACGGTATTGCCGTTGGCGTCCACGTCCATGGCTTCGGCGGCGGGCACTTTTGGCAGGCCGGGCATGGTCATGATGTCGCCCGAGAATACCACTACAAAGCCGGGGCCGGCGCTCAGACGGGCGTTGCGCAACGGCACAACGAATCCCCGCGGACGGCCTTTCAGGTTCGGGTCGGAGGAGAAGGAATACTGGGTCTTGGCCATGCAGATCGGCAGCTCGCCGAAACCGGCATCCTCGAAGGAGCGAAGCTTGTCGGCGGTGCTGCCTTCGGCAACCACGTCGTCGGCGCCGTAAATCTTCCGCGCTATCAGGCGCACCTTTTCCAGCAAGGGCAGCTTGTCGGGATAGGTGAAGTTCAGCGCGCCGTTGGCGGGGTGGGCGGTTGCTTCAAGCACCAGCCGGGCCAGGTCTTCCGCCCCGGCGCCGCCCCGGGCAAAATGCTCGGACAGCGCCACCGGCACGCGGACTTGGGCGCACGCCTCGCGGATGACCTGCCATTCCTCGGGGGTGTCGCTGGCAAAGACGTTGATGCAGACAACGACCGGCAAGCCGAAGGCCTGGAGGTTCTCGATATGCTTCAGCATGTTGGCCAGGCCGGCGGTCAGCGCCGCAACGTTCGGTTTGCCCAATTCCGGCGTCTTGACGCCGCCGTGGTACTTGAGCGCCCGCACGGTGGCGACCAGGATGGACAGGTCCGGGCGCAAACCCGCTTTGCGGCATTTGATGTTGATAAACTTTTCCGCGCCGAGATCAGCGCCAAACCCGGCTTCCGTGACGGTGAACTCGGCCAGGCGCATGGCCAACTTGGTGGCGGTGACGCTGTTGCAACCATGGGCGATGTTGCCGAACGGGCCGCCGTGGATGAGGGCCGGATTGCCTTCCAGCGTTTGCACGAGGTTCGGCTGCACACCGTAGCGCATCAAGACCGTCATCGCCCCATCCGCCTTGAGGTCGCGGGCGGTGATGAATCTGCCGCTCTGCGACCAGGCCACGACGATCCGGCCCAGCCGCGTTTTCAATTCGGTCAACGAGTCGGAGAAGCAAAGCGTGGCCATGATCTCGGATGCCGGCGTGATGTCGAAGCCTGACTCCCGCGGAATCGAGTTGCCCGCGCCGCCGAGGCCGATGACAATCTCGCGCAGGGCGCGTTCGTTCATGTCGATGACCCGCCGCCAGACGATGCGGCGCGGATCGATGCCCAGGGCGTTGCCGAAATGGAGATGGTTGTCAAGCATCGCCGCCAGCAGGTTGTGGGCGGAAGTGACGACGTGGAAGTCCCCGTTGAAATGCAGATTGATCTCCTCCATGGGCGCGACCTGGGCGTAGCCGCCGCCCGTGCCTCCGCCCTTCACGCCGAAGCAGGGTCCGACGGCCGGTTCCCGCAGGCAGAGGATGGTTTTCCTGCCCAGCCGGTTGAGGGCGTCGGCCAGCCCAATGCTCGTGGTGGTCTTGCCTTCGCCGGCGGGGGTGGGGTGGATGGCGGTGACGAGGATCAACTTGCCCGTCGGGGCGTCTTGCAGCCGCCGGTAAAGGTCCAGGCTGATTTTGGCCTTGGTCTTGCCGTACAGCTCCAAGTCCTCCTCCTTGATGCCGGCCCTGGCGGCGACGGCTTCAATCGGCTGCAGTTTGGCCCTCTGGGAGATTTCGATGGCGGTCAGTTGCTTGGTCATGGGCTGCCATTGAAGCAGGGAATGGTTGATACTTCAATGCTGACCTGCCCGCCGCCGTCACGGTTTCACCTTCAATTTTTCGGCGGCGGCCAATTTGCGCTGGTTGGCGTCAAAAGTGAGAAACTCCCGCACTCCCAGATGCAGTGCCGTCGCCACATGCAGAACATCAAAACTGCGATGACCTCCCGCCATGGTGTGGCGTACAGAAAGTTCCCCTGCACGGTTGAAAACGTCCTGAAAATTGCAGGGCGCAAGCACAGCCAAACCGCCCGCCAAATCTGCTTCAAACCGATTCAACGCGGCCTGTGCGTCTGCCAACGCGATTCCTTCGCGCGGGTTTGAGGAACGTCGCCAAACTTGAAAACGAAGCGCCTGACGGAATTCATACGCAAGCAACGCGGTGACATGCAACGGTTCTGTCATCGTGGCCGCATGCGCCGCCGCCGCCGGTGAATTTGATTGCTTCACATAGAAGGCGAACAGGAAGCTGGTGTCCGGGTAAGCGGTCACGATTGCTCGCCCCGGCTGGCCGCAAGACCGCGCGCCATCTCCGTCGCGTCATACTCGGCATCGCCAAAATCCTGATTCAAACGCGCCATAATGTCCGGCATTTTGAACCGGCGCGGCCTTTTCGGAGTAATGGGGGAAAGGTGTGCGAAGGGTTTTCCGGCCTTGGTGATCTCCACCGGCTCGCCTTCCGCGATCCACGCCGCCACGCGCGGGAAATGGTTCCGCAAATCCCTGACCGTTGCTGTTTTCATCGTGATACAAATATGTATCACGCCGGCAAAAATGTCAAATCCCGTTTGGGGGCGCTCGCATCCGGCGAATGCCGGCCATGCTCAAATCAGCATGGCAATTGCCTCCCATCGCTGCATCGCCAGTAGCGCGCTTTCTCCACCCACGATTTGAGGCAAGTGACCTGGAAGGGCATCTTGGAAGTCCGGGTTCTCCAATAGCCGGGAAAAGCTGCCGGCTACGAATTGCCGGATTTCTATGGGTGCTTCCATGACCTCCTCGACAATGGTCGCGCGCCCATACACGACAGTAATAATGTCCTGAAGATCGTTGCTCAGGAAATAATCATTCTTGCCGCGGTCCGCCCAGGCTGTCAGTTTCGCGGCCAGAAACAGAGGAGCAGAAATGACTTTTGCGGCGCAAGCTTCGCCCAAATCCGCCTCCCGCGAAAGTTTCAACGCTTCTGGAAACCATTTTGTGCACATGCCCAAAATCGGCGCCTGCGGCATAATATCCACAAGACATTCGTCAACAATCCAGCGGCATATGGGAGCACCGGCGGATGTGTCGTGTTTGAACCCTGCTTTGCGCAGTCGCTCCTCAAACGTGGAGAATTCGTGATAAGTCATCACTTGGACAATCACGTCCACATCTTTGGTCGTTCGGAGTTGCATCAGACCTGGGTGATCAACCAGCAAATGGACGACCGCGCCGCCCAAAAACGCAAATGGCATATTCAAGGGTTGCAGTCGCTTCGCGACAATCCGCATCCTTTCAACATTCGTAAGCATGATTCAGACGCAATTTTAGTTCGTCTTCGGCCAATTTTTGTTCCCGCGCATGGCCAATTCGCAAGGCGTCTATCAGAGCAAGGCACTCATATAGTCCCGGGTCAAGCCTCGCCGCGAAAGGCACTGAGGGGTGGAGAGGTTCGACGGCATGGCCTTTAACCGTTCCTTTCGGATCGGGCCAGACAGGCGGCAGCTCATCTGAGGTGATATGCTCTGCCAGAGGGGGGGCAGCGTGAGCGGTCGGCATCCCCCGCGCCAGCGATCCCTCTTTGGCGGGGAAGGCATACCGCACACCGTAAAGTAGAAATTCCTGCAAAGGTTTTCGCATCGGCAGTTTGGATTCGGCGGCAATCAAGCCAGCCGCAATACCCCGGCGAACAGAGGCATGAATCTCAGAGGCGCTAATGCCGAGTTCCTTGGACAACCGGGCATACCCAACCGAGTTTTGCAGCCGGGGTGAGGATAAAGACGCGGAAATGCCAGAGCATGGGGCAAGAGGCTTCCTGTCCCTTAACAGGAAGAGCTTAAGCAGCACTACAACATCCAACGACTTGGCAATCATGTTGATACGCTATTCGCGAATGGCGAATATGTCAAGACCCCTCAGCCATTCTTCACAAACATTTTGCCCGGCAGTTGCCGGATCAGCCGCTTCATCTCCAGACCCAAGAGCGTGACGGACACCGCGGACGGCGCCAGCCCGCTACGCCGGATCAGGTCGTCAATGGACAGCTCCTCCTTGTCAATAAGAGCGTAGAGCGCCGTCTCGTTCGGCGACAGCGCGAAGGCGGGAAGGTTGGGGGCGTCCCCCAGGACTTCGGGCCGGTTGCTCGACGGGAAAAGATATTCGAATTCGCTCAGGATATCCTCGGCACTTTCGCACAATTTCGCCCCGCCGTTCTTGATCAGTTCGTGGCAGCCTTTGCTGCGCGGCGAGTCGATCCGCCCCGGCACCGCGAAAACCTGGCGCCCGTTGTCGTTGGCCATGCGGGCGGTGATAAGCGCGCCGCTGGTCAGATTGGCTTCGACCACCACTGTGCCCAGGGTCATGCCCGCGACCAGCCGGTTGCGGATGGGAAAACTTTGCTTGTCGGCCTTGCGGTTGAAGGGGAATTGCGTGATGAGCGCGCCCTGGGCGGCGATGCGCTCGAACAACTCGGCGTTTTCCGCCGGGAAAATCAGGTTGATGCCCGTGCCCAGCACCGCTATGGTGCGGCCTTTGGCGTTGAGCGCCCCCAGATGCGCCCCGCTGTCGATGCCCCGCGCCCCGCCGCTCACGATGGTCACTCCGATGTAGGCCAGTTGATAGGCCAGCTTGCGCGCCACTTCCATCCCGTAATGCGTGGTCATGCGCGACCCGACAATGGCCACGCTGTTCTTGTCCTTCGCCGCCAACTCCCCCTTGACGTAGAGCACCACGGGCGGGTCGTAAATTTGCTTAAGCAGTTCCGGGTAATTCTCGTCCGATTGGATGACGATGTGGCAGCCGAATTGTTGGATGCGCTGCAGTTCGCCCTTCAGGTCCACCGTTTTTTCCCAACCTGCGATGGCCGACGCGATTTCCGGTCCGATGCCCTGGACCTTTTGCAATTGGGCGCGGCTGGCGCGCAGGATGTCGGCAGCCTCCGCGAAATGACCGAGCAATTGCCGGACGCGCACCGGACCGACTCCCTCGATCATGTTTAAAGCGACCAGAGCTTCCCGCGAATCCATGGCCGGAGTTGACCGCCTTTTGCGCCGGGCCGCAAGCTTTAATGGTCACGTGTCGCGTTTTCCAAGTCCAAGTTTGACTTGCATAGCCGGAAAACTTAGATTTACAGCATGTTCGGTGTTGATTCCAATACGGTCGCCGCTCCGGTCAGCGCGTCGCCCGCGCAAGGTGTGCCGGGGTGGAAGCAGATCGCGGATTCGGTGGAGCCTTTCCGGCAAAAAGTCGCCCTGCGCCTGGCGGCGCAAACAGAGGAGTTTGATCCGCAAATCGCTGCCTTTGCGCAATATGCGCTGACCGCCCAAGGCAAACAACTGCGGCCCATGCTCGTTGCCCTAAGCGGCGAAGCGCTGGGAGAGATCAACGATTCCCATCTGACCGTGGCTGTCATCATTGAGATGATCCATCTGGCGACCCTGGTGCATGACGACGTTCTCGACGAAGCGCAACTACGGCGCGGGCGGTTGAGCTTAATGGCCAATTGGGGCAACGAAGTTTCGGTCCTTTTGGGGGATTGCCTTTTTGCTCATGCATTGAAGCTGGCCGCCAGTTTCCCCACCCCGGAGATTTGCCGGGAGGTCGCCGCCGCCACCAACACCGTCTGCGCCGGCGAAATCCTTCAAACCTGCTCCCGCGGGGATTTCAACGTCAGCCGGGCCGATTATTTCAAAATGGTGGCGATGAAAACGGGGGAACTCTTCGCGCTTTCCTGCGATTTGGGCGCCCGCTTGAGCCAGGCGACCCAGGCGCGCCGGGAAAGCTTGCGCCAATACGGCATGGCTCTGGGCACCGCTTACCAATTGTATGATGATTGCCTGGATATTTTAGGCTCGGAATCCGCTGCGGGCAAAAACCTGGGAGCCGACTTGGCCAGCGGCAAAATGACGCTGCCCATGATCATCGTGCGCGAACGCGCCACGCCGCAGGACCAAAACCACTTGCGGCAAAGGCTGGAAAATTGGGAGCCGGCCTTCCTGCCTGAAATCATCGAATTTATCGAAAAATACGACGCCTTCGCCGAATGCCGGGCCGTCATCCACCATCATTTGAACGCAGCCCGCCAGGTACTGCTCGCCTTGCCATCCTCAGAGGGCCGCGCCGGATTACTGGGGATGACTGAATTCCTGGCGGAACAAATTGAAGCTTTGGGGGTTGATTATTAGGGAAGGATCTTTTTACGAAAGCACAATTGGAAAAACCTGCGGCACGGTTGTCGACCGTTATTCCTGAGGTGGAAGCGGACGCGGACAGCGATAAAACCAGCGACTTGGAGCTGGTGCAAAAAGCCCAGCGCAACGATGTCAGCGCTTATGACGAGTTGGTGCGCCGCTACCAGGCACGCATTTACGCGACCGTCTATCACATGACGTCCAACCACGAGGACGCCAATGATCTGGTCCAGGAAACCTTTATCAAGGCCTACCGCGTTCTCAAGACTTTCAAGGGGGACTCCAGCTTCTATACCTGGGTCTATCGCATTGCGGTGAACAAAACGATTAATTTCCTGAAGCAGCGCAAAAACCGCCAGCACATGAGCCTGAACGACGTGGACATCAACGCCGAAAACGACCCCGATCTGGTGGCTTTGGTCTCGGACAAGACGCCGCGGCGGGATTTAAACCTGGCGGAATTGCAGGATAAATTGAACGCCGCCATGCTCAAACTGTCTGAACACCATAGAATGGTTGTGACGTTGCACGACATCCAGGGCCTCTCGCACGAGGAAATCGGCGAGATCATGGATTGCAACATCGGCACCGTGCGGTCGCGCCTTTTTTACGCGCGACAGCAACTGCAGGCCTATATGTTGGACTATCTGAAGTAATCGCGATATGAACTCCGATCCCGGCGACTTTGAGACGTTGCGCAAATTAATGGCGTTGAAGCGGCATGAACAGCCGCCGCCAGGGTACCTGGACCGATTATCCTGCAGCATCCGGGCGCGCCTTGAACAGGGCGAAGGGCAATTGACCCTGTGGGACAGGCTTTCCGCCAGTTTCACTTTGCGTCCCTTCCTGGCTTATGCGTTTGGATTGACCGTGTGCGGCGCGCTTGGTTTGAGCGCGGTATCGATGGTTAAAGAGGAGATGGCGCAAGCCGCCGACCCATCACCCGTCGCGACACTGAAAACTCCCGCTCACGTAGCCGCATTCGCCGGCCAATATAAGTCAGAGCCGCCCGTCCTGCACGTCGCCAACTGGCTGAGGAACACAAACCCTACTGATGAGACCCAACCCAGGCCCTCCTTGTTCGACACCCATCCCACCGCGTTGCCCGCTTCCTACGAAAGCTACTGAGGGCAGATCCCGAGGCGAAGGCGTTTTGGTTCGTTCCGGGAAGGGTTAGCAGCCGGATTCCGAGGACCCTTTCACGGCCTGTCCAATCGGAAGTACAGCTGCTGCGTCCCGTTGCTCAAGTTTATGTACACTATATTTTTTCCGTTGGTAATGTCAAATACCGTGGTGTTGGAAGTCCACACCGCGTTCGTGCCAAGCGCCCTGGCAGTCTGCAGGCAGAACCCCGTCGATGCCAGGGGCCAGGCCAGGCTCAGGGATCCGGCACTTTGACCGAGGGTCAAGGTCGGCGCGGGAGCGAAGAAGGCTTCGAGCATCCGCCCTTGGATCATTTTCCCATTGTCGCTCGAATGCGTGTAGTCGCGCATCCAAAAACTGTAGGGATCCCCATTCGCATCCGTCGGCGGCCCGACACCCGCCGCCGCCGCCGCCCCATAAACGAACTCGCAGGCGACCCCGGTCAGATCCAGATACTCGCAGTTGTTCGACGCGCAGAACGCGAGCAGGTCCCCGCGGAAACCACCTGGCACACCGCCGGGATTGTTGGCCGGCGCCTGGTCGAGTTCCGTCACGCCGGGCGCAAGGAAACAGCCTGCATCGCCCTGAATGTTCGGACTCCACTCTTCGGTGAGCATGAGAAACTCCGTCGTGTACCCGTAAGTGAGATTGTCGTCGAGCACTTGATCCACCGCGCTCTGATAGACTGACATGTCGTCCTGGTTGTCGATGCCGCCAATGCACAGCAAGTCGGGCTGATAGGCCAGCACCCAATCCTGCATGTCATCCACGAAATAGCTCAGGCCTGTGCCGCCGCGCGTGGAGGAGATGACCTGGATGGTCGCACCCGGATACAAGCGCTGGAGCCAGGCGTCGAACGGCGCATTCGCCGTGTCTTGTTCCACGCTGTCGCCGAGCATCACAATGCGCAGAGTTTGTCCGGTGCTCAGCCGGTTCATCGTCAGCGGCAGGTGCGACCAACGGTCGGATTTTGGCACATAGGCCAACTTGGCCGGAAGGGTGTCGTAATAGGTGTCGCCCCACTGCGCCACTTCCTCTGGCGTGGTGGTTTCCAGCAACACATCGTCGATATACACCTGCGGGGCGATGGACTGGAATCGAATCTGTATCTGCACGGGGAGCAGCGTGGCGTTGGGACCCGCCGTGTTCTTGGCCCGGATGCGGAACTCATTGGTCACCCAACCCGAAGATTGGAAGATGGCGGAATACTGGTCCTCAGTCAGCAAGTTGCCGTTGGTGTCGAAAAACTGCGCGGCCCAGTAAGCGTAACCAATCGAGCCCGGATTATCCACGACCCCCGGCGCCAGGGATTTGAAAGATAATCGATACCACTGAAGAGGCGTGGTGGCGAGCATTGGAGAAAGCCATGTGCCGCCGTTGGCCGCAGTAATGGAATGGGTGCCGGAGAAAGACTCATTCGTCGTCCATGAGGCGACACCGGTTCCGTTCGTCGTCCACCCTTGCGTCATCGGATTGGTTTCAAAGCTGTTGCAAAGAAGCATTTGGCCACGAACGGGAACAATCAGCCACCCGGCCATGACCGTGACCACGACCAAGGGAAGGAAACAACGCAAACAAATCCACCTGCAATCTCGCTCGCGCACGACTGCGAGTATAATTCAAACGCCGTCGGAAGTCAAAAGTTTGGCAGGCCATCGACCGGCGGCGGGCGCTTGGCGCCTTTATTCCGAGTTAGCCGCTTTCTTCCGCCTCGTCTCTTCGTGATCTGTCACTTCATCAGTTCTTCCGCGATTTGCACCGCGTTCAACGCCGCGCCTTTGAGCAGTTGATCGCCTGCCACCCAGAAGCACAGGCCGTTGTCGAATGCGCTGTCCTTCCGCAGGCGGCCCACCTGGCAATTGTACTTGTCGCTCGCATACAACGGCAGCGGATATTCCTTTTTGTCGGGGTTATCCACCACGTCCAGGCCGGGCGCTTTTTTGAGCACCTCGCGGGCCGCTTCCACGGTAACGGGTTTCTCAAACTCCGCGCTCACCGCGATCGAATGCGCCCGATAAACCGGCACGCGCACGCACGTCACGCTGGCGCGAAAGGCCGGGTGATGCATGATCTTGCGCCCCTCGTTTTCCATTTTGACTTCCTCCTTCGTGTAACCGCTGGGCAAAAACGCATCCACATGCGGCAGGACGTTGAAGGCAATTTGATGCGGATAGACTTCCTTCGTCACCGGTTCCCCGGCCACGATTTGCTCCACCTGCCGCTTCAATTCCTGAATGGCTTTTGCCCCTGTGCCGGAGACGGCCTGGTAACTGGAGGCAAAAATCCTTTTGACATGGAACGCCTTGTGCAACGGGAACAGTGCCATCAGGGTAATGGCTGTCGTGCAATTCGGATTGGCGATGATGCCCTTGTGCCACCGGATGTCGCTGGCGTTGACTTCCGTGACGACCAGCGGCACGGACTCATCCATGCGGAACGCGCTCGAATTATCGATCACCACGCAGCCGGCTTTGGCGGCGATGGGCGCAAATTCCTTCGAAATGGCGCCGCCGGCGCTGAAGAGGGCGATGTCAATCCCCTTGAAGGAATCCTTGGTCAATTCCGCCACGGCCACGGGCTTGCCGCGAAAGGTCAGTGTCTTGCCGACGGAGCGGGCCGAGGCGAGCAGGGTCAGTTTGCCCACCGGAAAATTCCGCTTCTCCAGCGTCTTGAGCATTTCGATGCCGACTGCGCCCGTCGCGCCGACGATTGCCACATGCGGTTGTGCATTCATAAAAAGACGGGAAATATACTGCCTAATGGAACAAGCGTCAAACCTTGCTGCCATGGGGTGGTGTCTTAACTTGCCCTTTTCCGCTTTTCGTGAAGCCTTATCAAGCTCATCACGAAAACCACAAAGGAAATCGTTCTTAGAGCTTTGAAGTAATCCTCGTATCGACCACGTGTATCGAAGGCTATGTTTGTGACGGCGCACCCGACAGCTAAAATCCCACTTATGATGAGTATCAATCTCTGAGTTCGGCTCATTTCTTCCCTTTCGAGTACTTCACAATTGGCTCCTGGCATGCATATGTCAATGGGCAAAGAGAACAGGTGGTGTCCCTGGTTTCATCGTCGTAGCGTCGGCGCTATGCGCCGATTTAGAGCGTTTCAAATACAAATGTAGCCGCCGGTTGTTTTGTCTCGGGGAGCGCGACCGTCTCGGTCGCTCTCGTTGGCGTCTCGCCAACGAGACATTTTACGGCTACACAACTACATGAAAAGCCCTAGAGCCACAGGCTCGACGCTGCATCAAATCAGCGCGTTACCCTCTCGTCCGGCGTGCGCCACATGGGTGGCATGACCCGTCCCCGGCTTGAGCACGGAACCCTCGCGCAGCTTGCCAATGACCCGAGGGAGATGCTTCAACAAGTAATCAATCTCCTCGTCTGTGTTGTAAAAGCCCAGGCTGAAGCGCACGCAACCGCGCGCCCGCCCCGGCTTCATGCCCATGGCGGTCAGGACGTGCGACGGATTGAGCGACCCAGTGGTGCAGGCCGAACCGCTGGAGACACAAATGCCCAGATGATCCAGTTGGTGCAAAATGGCCTCGGCTTCGACGGATTCGAAAGCGATGTTGCTTGTGTTCGGCAGGCGCGGTTCTTTGGCCCCGGTGCGAATCGTATTCGGGATGGCGCTTAGGACGGTGTTTTCCAGCCTGTCACGCATGGCGCGCACCCTGGTGTTTTCGTCCTCGAGATGGGCCGACGCCAATTCCGCCGCCCGGCCAAAGCCAACGATGCTGGCCACATTCTCCGTGCCGCCGCGTTTTCCCCGTTCCTGATGCCCGCCGATTAAATACGGCTGGAATTTTACTTTGCGCCTGACGTAGAGCAGGCCGACCCCTTTGGGGGCGTGCAGTTTGTGGGCCGAAAGCGTCAGAAAATCCACGCCCATCCCGTGGGCATCGATCTTCAACTTGCCCGGCACCTGGGTGGCGTCGGTATGGAAAAGCACATCCTTGCCGCGGCAAATCGCGGCAATTTCTTCGATGGGAAAGACGACCCCGGTTTCGTTGTTGGCCCACATCACCGAAACAATGGCCGTGTCCGGGCGGATCGATTTATCCAGCAGATGCAGGTCGAGCGAGCCGTCCGCGTCCACTGGCAGAAAAGTCACGTCACAGCCCCGCTTTTGCAGCAACTCGCCATGTCGGATGACGGCCGAATGCTCGACCGCGGTGGTCAGGACGTGGCGTTTGCCGGATTGCGTGGCCAGGGCGCTCTCGATGGCGGAATTATTGCTTTCGGTGCCGCAACTGGTAAAGACCACCTCCTTCGGATCGGCGTTGATCAAAGCGGCGACTTTGGCGCGCGCGTCCTCGAGATGTCTGCTCACCTCCTTGCCGAAGCCGTAGGCGCTGGAAGGGTTGCCCCACCAATCGCGCAGGAACGGCAGCATCGCCTCCAGCACCTCCGGCGCAATCCGCGTGGTGGCGTTGTTGTCAAAATAATATGTTCTGCGCTGGCCCATGATTATCCGATGGCAATCGGACAATCAGTTTAAGCCCGGCCGGCAAAACTGCAAGCTTGGGGGAGGCCTGCCAGCCAGCCAAACTCACTACTGCCCCTGCACGCGGAAGTAGGCGTTGCCGTTCGTTGTCAACGGCAAGCTCGCATTTTGGGTGCTCGTCGTCACAGCGCCGCTCCATACATTGGCCGGGAAGGCGGGCGCTTGTTGCAGCACATAAGGTGGTGAGCCTCCCGTCCATGTCAGATTCAGGTTCGCGCCCGCCCTGGCGATCGTCATCCAAATCCCCTGTGACACCGTAATGGCCACTGCGCTATAGGCAACGGCGTGTATGCTGTCGTCGGCGCTCAACATCAAAGTATAAACGCCCGGCGTGTTGAACGTCGCCGTCGTGTTTGTCTGCGTCGCGTTGCCAAATGTCACGGTGCCTGAACCGGAATAGAGCGTCCATTGGATCGCCGGGGGAGCGCCTGTAAATGCCACTGTGCCCTGCATTTGCGCCGGTTCGCCGACCACAACGGACTGGGCCGGGCCTGCGTTCGCTGCCGGCGCGCCCGGAGAGCGCGGCCCTCCATTCGGGCCGGTTGTTTGAACCACTTCAAAGTTGGTGATGCTGATGCTGGTCAAATCGTCGAAACAATTCGCCGGCCAGCGGTCGTCGGGCGTCACCGAGATGGAGAAGAAGTTCCCATTGTCCGCCACCATCGCGCCGTATTTCTTAAGCCCGAGCAGCACCGCTTTTTCCTCGATTGTCCAACTGGCCGGAATGACGAAAGCCGCCTTCAGCCGCAATCGCTGGCCCATCGCCGGCAGGTTGATGTTCGTATTCCCGGACGATGCGGCAAAATGCGTTGCCGGATAGATGTAGGAACCGTAGAGCGACTGATCTACGACCAGCCGGCAGGCGTGTTCCACCATGCCGCGTTCTGCTTCGTCGTAACGCACAATCGCGGAGAACATGGGGAAACCCGCCGCGTCTCCCGAAGTCCAACCGGCCGGCCGCAGTCCGTTCGTGTTCAAGTTAAACTCCGCCCCATTGGCGGCCAGCCAGTTCGTGCCCGACAATTGCGTCAACCACGTCTCCCAAATATAATCGCTCCCCGGCGCCACCATGATGGCATGACGGTCGCTGCCGTCGGCATTTGTCTGCCATTGCGCGAGTGTTTGCGTGCCGGTTTGGGTGGGCCAGCCTTCGATGGGAAGATTCGCCGGGATTGGATACAAACCGTCAGGATAAGTGCCGCCGTTCAAGTCCGATTGGTCCGGGTAATCAAAGAAATCGATCGGTTGCAATGCCTGACTGTCTGGCACGAGCACGTAGTTCATTTCCTGAAACGCAATCAAAGTCCGCCGGCTCGCCTCAAGATTCGACATGATTTGCGCGATCATTGCGTCTGAATTCGTCAACACAGGCAGAAAGAAAACCCTTTCGTTCCAGGCATTGGAGACGGGGAATATCTGCATGGCCGAGACGACGGCATCCGCGTTTGAGGTGTCGAATAAAATGGCATTCGTCACTACCGGCAGAGGTCCAAGAATCCGCCCCTCCTGATTAATGCGCTGCGCCAGCGCGGGGCCTGCAAATAAAAGCCAGCCGATCAACAACAATGGGAAAGCACCTCGCATGACAAGCGACAATCTAATCCCGAAACCAAAAGAAATCAAAACGACACTCACTTTAGCCTTTATCCTTCAGCCTTCAGCCTTTACCCTCCCGCCCCGGCTATGACGCATGCCTCATTGAGCGCGGAGCAACACGGCCGCCTGCTGCAAAGCGCCTTGTTCAACCATGACATCGCTCCGGTCCCGCCGGAACGCCGCTCCTGGCGGTGGTGGAATTTCGCCGCCCTGTGGATTTCTATGTCGGCGTGCATTCCCACTTACATGCTGGCCTCCTCCTTGATTGGCGGCGGCATGAATTGGTGGGAGGCCATCGCAACCATTTTTCTGGGCAACGTCATCGTGCTCATCCCGATGATCTTGAACGCCCACGCCGGCACGCGCTATGGCATTCCGTTCCCGGTTTATTGCCGGGCCGCCTTTGGCACCAAAGGCGCAAATGTCCCGGCGATGTTGCGTGCTTTGGTGGCCTGCGGATGGTTCGGCATTCAAACATGGATCGGCGGCGAGGCGATCCACAAAATCCTTGCCGTATTCTTTCCAGCGCTGGGCGGGGCGGCCAACAATATCTTCGGCATCACGCTGCCGCAGTTTCTCTGTTTCCTCTTCTTCTGGGCCGTCAACATGTTCGTCATATATAAAGGTATTGATACGATTCGCTTCTTGTTGAACATCAAGGCCCCGCTGTTGATCGCCCTCGGCTTGCTTCTGCTGGCCTGGGCTTACCGGGCGGCGGGCGGGTTTGGGCCCATTCTGTCCCAGCCTTCCGCCTTCGACCCGGGCCAGCCCAAGAGCGGACAGTTCTGGCTGTTCTTCGTCCCGGCGCTCACGGGCATGATCGGGTTTTGGGCCACGCTCTCGTTGAACATCCCGGATTTCTCCCGCTACGCCCACGCCCAGCGCGATCAGGTCATCGGCCAGGCCATCGGCCTGCCGTTTACCATGGCGCTATACTCATTCATCGGCGTGGCTGTGACTTCGGCCACAACGATCATCTTTCATCAAACGATCTGGGACCCGGTGGATGTATTGACCCGCTTCACCAATCCTGTCGTGCTGGTGGTCTCCATGCTGGGCGTGTGCATCGCCACCCTGGCCACCAATATTGCCGCCAACGTCGTCAGTCCGGCCAATGACTTCGCCCATCTTGCGCCCCGCAAGATTTCCTTTCGCCTCGGTGGATTCATCACCGGCGTTGTTGGCATTCTGATGATGCCCTGGAAACTGCTGGCCGACCCGTCCGGTTACATCTTTACATGGCTGGTGGGTTACAGCGCGTTGCTCGGCCCCATCGGCGGCATCCTGATTGCGGATTATTTTGTCTGGCGGCGCTGCCGGCTGGATTTGTTCGCGCTCTACCATGAGGAGGGCGAATACCGCTTCACCAAGGGCTTCAGCATCCCGGCGCTGCTGGCGCTGACCGTCGCTGTGCTGCCCAATCTGCCGGGCTTCCTGGCCACCATCAAACTTCTGCCAAAGGATATTGTAGCGCCCTTCTTCATTTCACTCTACAATTACGCTTGGTTTGTGGGATTCTTTGTCGCGTTCGCCGTCTATCTCGTGGCGAGAAAGTTGTCGGCGCGCGGAACAGCCAAACCGACCGGTATTGAACCGTAAACTATGAAAACACCCGTTCTGCCTCCCTTCGATTATCAACCCAAGCCTTACACCGGCAAGTCCGCCGCGGAAGTTCTGCAACTCCGCCGCCAGTTTCTCAGTCCCGGCATTTTCCTTTATTACAAGAAACCCATCATGCTGGTCGAAGGCCGGGGCCAGTACCTTTTCGACGAAACGGGGCGGCGCTATCTCGACGGCTTGGGCGGCATTGTCACCGTCAGCGTCGGCCACTGCCACCCGCATGTGGTCGAGGCCGCGCGCCGGCAGAACGAGACCCTGCAGCATTCCACCACCATTTACCTGCATCCCAACATCGCCGAATACGCCGAGCAGCTCGCCGCCAAAATGCCGGGCGATTTGAAAGTGTGCTACTTCGTCAACTCCGGTTCCGAGGCGAACGATCTGGCGCTGCTCATGGCCCGCGCCTGCTCCGGCAATTTTGACATCATCGCCCTGCGCAACGGCTACCACGGCGGCAGCATGTCCACCATGGGCCTGACCGCGCACAGCACCTGGAAGTTCAATGTCCCCCACAGTTTCGGCGTGCATCACGCCATCACGCCCGATCCCTATCGCGGTGCCTGGGGCCGGACCGACCCCGCCGCCGGTAAAAACTACGCGGCCGACGTTAAAAGCCTGATTGACTACGCCAGTTCGGGGCAGGTGGCGGGGTTCATCGCCGAATCGATCCAAGGCGTGGGCGGCGTGGTGGTATATCCCGACGGCTACTTGCAACAAACCTACCAGCATGTCCGCGCCGCGGGCGGCTTGTGCATCGCCGACGAAGTCCAGACCGGATTCGGCCGCACCGGCGCGCATTATTGGGGCTTTGAAAGCCAGGGCGTGACCCCCGACATTGTCACCATGGCCAAGGGCATCGGCAACGGCTGTGCCCTTGCCGCCGTGGTGACGACCGCCAAGATTGCGGAAGCCCTGACCCGCCGGATTCACTTCAACACCTTCGGCGGCAACCCGGTGGTTTGCGCCCAGGGCAAAGCCGTTCTCGAAGTCATCGAGCGGGAAAAGCTCCAGGCCAATTCCCTGAAAGTTGGCGCTCATCTTGTCGCCGGCCTGGAAAAGCTCAAAGCGCGGCACAACGTGATTGGCGACGTGCGCGGCAAAGGATTGATGCTCGGCGTTGAACTGGTCAAGGACCGCATCGGCAAAGAACCGGCCAAGGCCGAATGCGCGCAAGTGGTGGAAAAGTGCCGTGACCTTGGGTTATTGCTGGGCAAAGGCGGCTTATGGGGCCAGACCATCCGCATCGCCCCCCCCATGTGCCTCACCCAGCCCGACGCCGACTTCCTGCTCGACGTCCTCGACACCGCTTTGGCGGCCCTCTAACGGCGGAACAACATTGACAACCGACAGGAGGATCAGCCCGAAGCACGGAATTGAATCTGCAATCGACGTGGAAAAAATGTAAATTCTATGGTGCCATCGATCACCCCTTTGCCGGACGGATGCCGGTGTAGGGACCAAGCAGTGCTCTTCCCAAATGAATCACGGCCGCCGACGCCCTTGATAGCAGTTGTAGCTGGCGGAAAAAGCACTTCAATCCGAACGCTCCTTCTTGGCAGATTAGTACTTGTTGTTAAACTAGGTTCTAACTTTGTCCCGACGCGCCGTTTAGCCTCACTCAGCGCGAAGCACAATTGGTCAAAGACTTCTGTGTCTTTTGTTGGGTCAGGATTGATGAATACACAACCAACGCAAACCTTGGTGTTTAACAGCAGCGTGACTGCGCCGCCGATATGGTCACGGTCAGCATGCGAAAGAAAGCCTGAAGACTATTTGTCAGCAGATTAGTCAGCACTGCTTCGAAAGCTGCTTTGGCACACCAAATCTTTGGGTCGCCGTCTACGTAATTGCGCTCGATTACTGTCTCGCGGACTTCGAGATATGGCTGTAGCAATTCTACTGTATCATCAATCAGTGTATGCAATGACTGCGCTGATGATCGCCTCTTCTCGTGCTCTAAGAGCTTTAGAGTCACGTTGGAAAAAGAGGATATTCGAGGTTTTTCGTGGCTAACAGAGGCGAAAAAGGGGTAGGAATTTGAAGAAAAGAGAAGAGCTTTTAGGATGGAAATGTTGGGCGGGCCGCTGGCTTTCTTTGGTTGGCTGGCG
>JBEKDI010000012.1:0-75509 GCA_050014435.1 Verrucomicrobiota bacterium
ATGAACAGTTCGTCTTGTTTGGGGGTGCGTCGTCCAATTGCCATGATCATCTGACGCCCAAACCATTAAATCGTTCAATCAAATATACAGTGATGGAGTCTTTTTTAACGGGCTGCTAGCCGCGAGTCTCCGGCTGGAACTTGACGTGACCGCTTTCTTGAGTTACCGGTCGCTTGTCCTCTCCTGCGGGTGCAGGGGAAGAAAAAAGGGGGTTAAATCAGCGCTCCGCTGTAACTTTTGCCTTGCGAATGGCGTCTGGCCTCCTGAAAAGGGGTTGTGTCATGGTCCACCTGGGGGTGGCCTCCATGTCCTCTCCTCAATCGTTGCAAGCTAAAAACTGTAAACTGACTGAATGCGTATGAAAAAAGAAATAAAACTATCCGCTTTGGCGTTGCTGGCCGCTGTCGCCGCATCAACCACCACTGCGCAAACCAACCTCCTTCAAGCGGTGAGCGTAGGCTTCGCCACTTACCAACAAGGCCCGACCAATATCACAACCGTCACGAATTATCTGGTCGATAAAGGCTCTTTCGGAAGCAAGGATTTGGTAAACATCTTGTCGTCCAACGGGTTCCAAAATGGCGATATTCTGGTTCGCGCCACCCCCGTCATCATCACCGGGGTGACGGTAACAAACCTTGAGCCCGGCGGCACAAACATCCTGGTCATTACGAATGAAAGCACCAGCGAGGAAATCGTGAGTAATTACCTGATCCTCAACACCAATGCACCTGTTTTTATCGGAGACACTAATGTGACTTACAGCAGCGACACGGAGGTCATTGACGGCCTTACCGTGACGCTCGGCACCAACATCGCGACCGTCGGCACGGACACAAATGCCCTGACCCTCGTCGTTGGCACAAACACGACTGTCACCGTGATACCGCTGACCAACGGCGTCGGGAACCCCGTTGGGACAAGCAATATCTTCGTCAGCAATACCCTGACCAACAGCGTTACGCCCACGAATAAATTGGGCACCGCTTCGTGGCAAATCTACAACAAACACACGAAGCCGCAGCTCACGCCCATCAGCACCAATGTCTATTTCAATATTTACACTGACCATGTCCATGCCGACGGCACCAATGCCGCCTTGGTTCACGGCCAAACCGTCGCCAAAAACGGGGTGATCAAGTTCGGGACCACCGATGAAATCAGGATTTTGGTTTTGAGCAACAGCGCTTGGAACATCAAGCTTCAGGGTTACGCCAATGGTCATTATGTTCCCGTCAGTCTGGGCGGTTCCGACGTCGTCTATTCCCAGACTTACAATTGGACTGGCAGCGGATCCGGCACCTCAAACTCTGTCCCCGTCATCTTGGATGGCTTTATCGACGAGGATTACCTGACAGAGCTGAAGTAATCCAATCAGCGATTCAACGATTCTTTGCGGGACAGTCCTGAACGCTTCGGGGCTGTCCCGCCTTGCTTCCATTTATCGCTGGCCAAATCGAGCCAATCGCTTATCTTGAACAGACGTGGCACGGGAGTGGACGCCAAGCATGCACCATCTGTTAAAGGTCACAGCAGGCATTTTCCTTTTCACGGGCAATTTCCTTGTCCAGGGGCAGTTTCTTGCCCCCGGAGGCCTGCCCCCCGGATTCCATCACGCCTTGCTGGATGTCCTGGCCGCAAGCCCCTCCTTCTACGGACGGGCCACGGTCCAGATGTCCAACGGCCCGGACAAGGACCCCACCGTCATTCCCTGTCATATCGCCGTTCTATCCGGCAATATGCGCTTCGAAGCCGATTCATTTCAGCCAGGGTCCAACCTGCCGCCCTCTCAAGTGGCGCAACTAACGAACATGCAATCCATCAGCATTCTGCGCCCGGACAGAAATCGCATGTACATGGTTTTCCCGGGCTTCAGATCGTTTGTCGAAATCGCTTACAGCAAAAGCACTGGCACAGACGCCGCGCCACCCCCTCAGATTAACAAAACGCCCCTTGGCAACGAACTGCTTGGCGACCAGCCCTGTGCCAAAAGCCAGTGGAAAATCACGGAACCCGACGGCGAACACTATGACGTCAATGTTTGGGCGGCCACCAACTCAAGCGCTGTTCCGATTCAAATCCAAATCGGCCCGGCTCTGGTGACATTCCAGGACCTGCGCATGGAGCCGCCCGATGCCGGCCTCTTTGAGCCGCCGGCCGGCTACACCAAATACGAAGGCATCCAGGAAATCATCCTGCGCGACGCGGAAAAGGCGCGCCAAACCAATGCGCCTTAGAAAAAAAGGCCGGACGCCATTGCAGCGTCCGGCCCCCAACAACCAAACTAACCAACCCTTGACTCCGGAATCACAACCAACTGGGAAAACCAAAAACCCAATCAGCCTCATTTCCGAAGCCTGTACTAAATGACTCATATTTTAGCCTAATGTTCAACAATTATTTTCATTATTTTTGTAATCGCCCCTGGACATCGTCCTTTCCCCCTCATTTTATTTCGATTTTACAATGGTTTTGCGGTGATTTCCACCGCCCCAAAAAGCCCTCTTTTGGTGCCCCTTTTTTGACTATTTTGAGTCGGAATCTACTTTTTTTTCGTCAATTTTCGCGCTTTTTTCGCCTTTTTTTCACTTAATCCCCCATGCGCATCGTCAACCTCAACCCAGGCTCAGACATCGGCGCCAGCGCCTGGCTTGTGGAATTGGATGGTTTTCGCCTGCTCATGGACGCGGGAATGCATCCTAAACTTGAAGGTCGCGCCGCGTTGCCCCTCTATTCGGAGGTGGGCCGCGAAGACCTCGATGCCATTGCCATTTCCCACTGCCACCACGATCATGTCGGATCAGTGCCGGTGGCCATGAGCTATTTCCCGAAAGCTCACGTTTTGATGACAAATCTGAGTTATTTTTTGCTCGGGCGCGTCCTGCACAATTCCGTCAATGTCATGCTCCGCCAGCGCGAGGAACTGGGCATCAAGGAATATCCATTGTTCACCCACGATCAAGTCGAGGAAAACGAGGCGCAGTTCCAAGGATTTAAATGCAACCGTGCCATCGAATGGGGCGGCGTGCAGAAGGCCCGCGCCGGATTGCGCTCGCCCGACTTGGAGTTTTTCGATGCCGGGCACGCACCCGGTTCAGCAGGCATCTTCTTGCGCGGAAAATCCCAAACCCTCTTTTATACTGGGGACGTTTGTTTCCACGACCAAACCCTGCTGCGGGCTGCCCAATTTGGCGGCGTGCAAGCGGACATCCTGATCATGGAAACCACCCGGGGCGATCGCTTGGCGCAGCCCGGATTTACGCGCCAGGGTGAAATTGACCGCCTGACTGAAGCCATTCAACGAGTCCTTGCCCGGCGCGGATGCGTTTTGCTGCCGGCATTTGCCCTTGGACGCACCCAGGAAATTCTCGCGCTGTTGGCACTGTTGATGGAGGCCGGCCGAATCCCCCGCCAACCGATCTACATCGGCGGTCTGGGCAGGGTCTTCACCGAAATCCACGATCAAAAGTCCCATCTGGCCGACCGCCAGCATCCGGATTTGAAACTGACCCGCGACCTGCAATTGATGGTTTTGGAAAAGGAGCAGTTGCAGAGCTTGAGGCTGACTGGCGGGCGGCTCTTTGTCCTGACCGCCGGCATGTTGACGGAAGGCACGCCGGCCCACGACCTGGCCCTGCGCATGATAGGCGATGAACGCCAGGCGGTCTTTTTTGTCGGTTACGCCGATCCGGCGACTCCGGGAGGGCGGCTCAAGGCGTCCAAACCCGGCGAGCCTTTTGTCTTCAGCGCCGCGGCGGGCGAAGTGACCCGGCACTGCGAAATGCAAGATTTTGATTTGACAGCGCACGCGAACCGGGAGGCCCTGCTCGATTTTGTGGGCCAGGTCTCCCCGCGCACGGTGCTGCTGGGCCATGGCGAACTGCCCGCCCGCCAATGGTTTGAAGAGCAGATCCGCGCCCGTGACCCCAAGATCAAGATCATTCAGCCCGCCCCGGGCCTCAGCGTGGAAGTGTGATCGATGCTATCGCACCCGTAAATCGATGTGGTTTCTCTCCAGTGTGGCGCCGTCGTCGAAGGCCAGTTGCTCCAGGGCGATGTTGTAATCGGCCAAGGCCCGGATTTCCGCCGAACGCGCCGCCGTCAGGTTGTTTTGCAGTTGCAGCACGACAAAGCTGGTGCTTTTGCCATGCTCCAGCTTGGTTTGCTCCGCCTGCAAGGCCTCTTCCGCATAAACGCGCGCCTTGCGCGTGGAATCAACCTTCAACAAATCCGACCGGACGGTTTTGACGTCGTTGTCAATCGCCAACACAATGGTTGACTCCACTTTTTTCATTTGCAGCAACAGTTGCTCCAGGCTGGCTTTGGCCGACTTGTAATTGTAGCGCGCGCTGCTGTTCCCCAATGGAACAGTCAGGCTGAGCCCGTAGGAATAGTAGGGATAGTTGCCGTTGGCGACGGTATTCAGGTTCTGGCCAAAAGTCAGCTCGGTCGCGTTATGCCCGTAACTTCCCAGCACATCGAGTTCCGGGAAGAGCTGGTTGAAAGTGTACTTGATGGTAATGTGCTGCTTCTCGACGCTGGCTTTGGCCTGAAGCAAATCGGGCCGTTTGGCAAGGCCGGCGCGCCAGCATTCCTGAACGTCCGGGTTCTCGGGCACGGCGAGCAATTCTTCCGAAGGAACGGGCGTAACGCCGGTCCATTGGCCGAGCCGGAAGGCCAGAAGACTCTTGAGGACGTTTTCCTGCACCCCCAGGGCCGTCTGGGCCGTCAGGAAGTCCGACTCAGCCGAAGCCGCCTGGGATTCCGCCTGCTTTTCGTCGAGGGGCGCCAGCGCGCCGACTTGCACGCGCCGCTCGTCTTCGCGCATGGTTTCCCGCGCCAACTGCACGGCCTCTTCCTCCACCTGCACGTTTTCACGGGCAAAGATGAGGTTGTAGTAGGCCGCCTTGATGTTGTTAATCACCGTCATAATCTGAAGGCGAAGGGCCAGTTGATCGATCTTGAGGGTCTTTTTGCTCACTTGAATCTGGTAGCGCGCGTTATCGATCCACATGTTCTTCAACAACGGCTGGCTGAGGGTGACGCCGGGCCCGCTCTGATAGTCGGTCCCAGCCAGGCCGAACTCCGACACGTTCTGCCGGGAAATTGGCCCGGTGAAATTATAACTCAGCCCCGTCGGCAGCGTGCCGGCCAAACCGGGAGTATAGGAATCAATGCTCTCCACGGTTGAACCGTAATTCTGCCCGGTCTGCGTAAAAAACCCGCCCTGCAAGGAATCAAAATTATGCACGGCGGTCATGGAAAACGCCGGTTCATAGGCGCCATAAAGTCCGTTCACGGCAAATTGATCGATCTCCGGATTGAGCCGGCTGATCATGATGTCGAGATTGTTGGTCAGAGCCATTTGCACGATTTCATCAATGGTCAGGATGCGGTCTTTTTGTGGGGGAAGCGGTTGCGACCTTGTCTCCATCGCGCCGCCGAGACAGAGCAGGACGGCCAGCGCCAAGGGGAGGTTGAGATGTCCGTGGGATACATGATTCATGGTGGATTTACTCATAACGCAACGATTCAATCGGGTCCAAATTGGCCGCTTTCCAGGCGGGATAGGTGCCGAAAATAACGCCAACCAGCGAGCATATTCCCAAACCGATCAGTATCCAATCCACCGGCAGCACCTTGGGCAGTTTCATGTAATGCGCCGCAATGTCCCCGCCCGCCACCCCCAAAACCACGCCAATCACGCCGCCCATTTCGCACAGCACAACGGCTTCCATGATGAACTGGGTCATGACGTTGCGTTTTTTGGCGCCGATGGCCCGGCGGATGCCAATTTCCCGCGTCCTCTCAGTGACCGAAACAAGCATGATATTCATGATGCCGACGCCGGCGGCGAGCAGAGCGATGGAACTGACCACCGTGATGCCGATGCGCAGCTTGCGGGTGAAGTCCTGCATTTGAGCCATGAGCGAATCGGCCGAAATGATTTCAAAACCGTCCTCGTCTCCCGGTGGCACTTTGCGAATCAGCCGCATGATGCCGCGCACCTGATCGACGGTGGCGTCGTAGTCCGCGGCGCTGCGGGCCTGGACCAGAATCGCCAGGTTGATCCATCTCCTGTCTTCGTAGCGGTTGATGCCGGTGGTAACGGGTATGATGGCGAAGTCGTCCTGGTGGCTGCCTTCGGCCGCGCCCCTGGGTTCCAGCACGCCGACGACGTTATAATTGACATTGTTGAAAGTGACGCGCTGTCCAACCGCTGAACCGAACGGGAACAAACTGGACGCCAGGGTGCTGCCCAAAACGCAGACATCGCGCAAGCCATCCAGATCGGAATCCAGCAAGCCCCGTCCTTCATGCACGATCCAATTCTGGGCGGGAAAGCTGCCGGGGGTATCGCCGGTCAACCAAACGGTGGGGGGGGACTTGGCGAAGCGCGAGATCATCGTCCCGTCAGCCAGACCCTGATCTTCCAACCCAACATTCAACGCCAGGGTGGCGCGCCGTTCCACCTCCAAGCCCTGCGCGAGATCGATGCGTTTGCGCCGCCGATATTTTTGCCAGCCTTCAGGCCCCTCAAAATAGAGCGCCGGCCACGTTTGCACGACGAATGTCTGGCCGCCCAGTTGATTGAGGTCCGATTCGATTTGCTTCTGCATGGCCCGCATCGCCGTCATGACCAGAATGATGGAGAAGACACCGACCAGCACGCCGAGCAAAGTGAGGGCGGAGCGCAATTTGTGCGCCGCCACAGCGCCTATCGCCATGAAAAAACTTTCCTGCAGTTCAACCCCAAGGGCTCGCAGAATTCTCATTCGTTCCTCAAAGCATCAACAGGGTTCATGCGGGCCGCGCGCCACGCAGGCAAAAATCCCGAGGTCAAGCCGGTCACCACGGAGACAAGAATGGCCAGCCCCATCACCGGCACGGACATGTCGAGGGGAAAGTAAGGGAAAAAATGCGAGGCCAATAGGGTCAACAAATATGTGATGCCCAACCCCACTAAGCCGCCCAGCAGGCAGATTGACGCCGCCTCGATCAAAAACTGCAACAGGATGCTGCGTCGTCTGGCGCCGATGGCCTTGCGCACCCCGATCTCCCGCGTCCGCTCCGCCACGGAAACGAACATGATGTTCATGATGCCGATGCCGCCGACAAACAACGAAAGGCTGGTGATCAGCAGACCCACCATGGCGATGGTGCCCGTTACCTTGTGAAATGTCGTGATGAATTGTTCCTGCTGATTGATGGTAAAATCGTCCGGATCTCCTGGCGCGATATGTCGGATCTTACGCATCAATCCGCGTAATTCCTCCTTTGCGTCCTCCAAGTGAACCAAATCCTTAACCTTGACCTCGACCGTGAAATCCGGGTCGCGCCAGTAGCCGATCAAAAGTTGTTGGATGGGAATAACGACGCGGTTATCAAAACTACCCATGCCAAGAAAGCTCCCGCGTTTTTCCAGCACGCCGACGACCTCCACGCGGCGGGCGCCGATCTTGATCTTCCTGCCCAAAGGCGATTCGCGCTGGAACAGATTTGTCGCCACGTCGTTGCCGATCACGCAGACAGGGCGTCCGCCCTCCGCTTCATCTTCGGTGAAGAATCGTCCCTGCCCGACGGTGAAGCCGCTGGTCGTCTGGTATTGATCGGTTGTGCCGAAAATCTCGACGCGGCTGGAACTGCGGTTTTTATACCAAACCATTTGATTCATGCTCACAACCGGCGCCACGGCCGAGGCCAGGGACATCTGCTGCTCGACTTTGCGAGCTTGCAGGTGGGTGATATCGCGTCGTTTACTCTCGCTGAGCCACATCTCGTAGGTTCGATCCGCCCAAGTAAAGCGGCTGACATAGAGCACATCCGCGCCGAGTATCGAAATGCTGTCGTAAAAAGCGCGGTTCAAGGCGTCGATGGCGGTGCCCATCGCCGTCACTGTGACGATGCCGATGATAATGCCGAGGGTCGTCAGCACCGAACGCATCTTGTTGGCGCGGATCGCGTCCCAGGCGATGCTCAGCCCCTCTTTGATTTCGATGAGGAAGTTCACGGGGGCCGGTGGGCTGCCTTTGCGGCATCATCGCTGGCAATCAGGCCGTCCCGGATGCGAATGATGCGGCGGGCGTGTCGCGCAACATCCTCTTCGTGGGTCACGACAAATATCGTGTTGCCCTTGTCGGACAATGCCTGCAACAACGCCATGATTTCTTCGCCAGTTTTGGAATCGAGGTTGCCCGTCGGCTCATCGGCCAGGATGATGGAAGGGTGGTTGACCAGGGCGCGGGCGATGGCGACGCGCTGGCGCTGGCCGCCGGACATCTCGTTGGGTTTATGGTGGACGCGATCGGCCAGCCCAACGCTGGCCAGGGTTTCCAGCGCGACCCGTTTGCGGTCGGCGCTGTCGATCCCGGAATAGATCAAGGGCAATTCGACATTGTGCAACGCATTGGCCCGAGGCAACAAGTTGAAGGTTTGAAAGACAAATCCGATCTCGCGATTGCGGATCTCGGCCAGTTGATTGTCGTCCAATTCGCTGACGTTGGTGCCGTTGAGTTCGTAAGTGCCTGAGGTGGTGGTGTCCAAACACCCGAGCAAATTCATCAGGGTCGATTTGCCCGAGCCGGACGGCCCCATGATCGCCACATACTCCCCCCGCTCAACGGACAGGGAAACATCGCGCAAGGCATGGATCGTTTCCGATCCCATTTGGTAGAGGCGGGAAATGTTTTGGAGGCGAATCAGGCTCACAGGGCGCGTCTTCCATTTTCAATTGGGCTTGATCTCTTTGTCCTGGACGGCCGCGTTTGTGGAGACGGTTGTTTTTGCGTCGTCGGCGAGATCGCGGTTGATCGCCTTGTAACCGCCTGACACCACTTCCTGGCCTTCACGCAATCCGTCAAGGATTTCGACGTAATTGTCATCGCTGATACCGCGTTTGACCGGGACCATTTTGACGTGGTCGCCCTCGACGACGAACACGACCTCAATGGGTTTGGGAGGTTCGTCGGGCTTCTTTTGGGCGGCGGCGTTGGTGTCGGGGCTGTTGGTGGTGAGGGAGCTTTTGGCGGCGTTGGTGGCCGGAGGATCGTTGGCGGCCAGGCGGCCAACCTGGTTCGTGGCCGCCGCATTGGTCCCGCCCGATTGAACTTTGGGCAGGCGGGTGGTGACGCTCTGGATCGGGATGGTCAATACATTGGTGCGATAACGGGTTTCGATGTCGGCCGTGACAGACATCCCAGGCAGGAATGCCTCCCGATCCGTTATGTGGATCTTCACCTGGAACTTGGTCGCGTCGGTGCTGGTGGTGGCGGTGGAAGTGTCGTTGTTATTGGCCGAGTCGGCAATTTCAGACACTAGGCCGTTGAATTTTTGGTCCTTGAAAGAATCCACTTCCAAATGGGCTTTCTGGCCCACGGCGATCAACGGCACGTCCATTTCGCCCACATCGACCCGGGCCTCCATGTTGGTCAAATTGGCCACTGTCATAATCTCGGTTCCCGCCATGGTCGCCGTGCCCACGACGCGCTCGCCTAATTGGGAAATCAATTTGCTGATGGTGCCATCCAGGGGCGAGTAGATGACCGTCTTGGAAAGGTCCGCCTCGGCCGAGTTCAATTGGGCCTGGGCGATGCTGACTTGCTCCACGGCGCCGGCCAGGGTGGTCTTGGCCACATCATAAGAAGTCTTTGCCGTCAGAAAATCCGATTCGGAGATCAACTTGGCCTGGAAGAGCGCCTCATTTCTTTTGAATTCAAGATAAGCCTTCTCCAAATTCGCATCGGAGGTGTTTTTGTTGGCGATGGCATACTTGAAATTGGCCTTGGCCGAATCGCGAGCCGCCACGTAATTATCGGGCCGGATCTTGAGCAACAGGTCGCCTTTCTTGACACGCTGCCCCTCCTTGACCTCCAACTGGATGATTTCGCCGGAAACCTCCGGGCTGATTTTGACCTCCAGAACCGGCTCAATTTTTCCATTGGCCACAACCTCCTCGGTCAGATTGCGGCGGGCGGTCTTTTCCTTGGTGATGGACACAGGCGGCACGCGTTTGGAGTACTTGCCATAGACCACCACCCCGATGATGACCAGGGCGAGTAAGGAAAAGAAAATGATCTTTTTTTTGCCTTTAGACTTTGCCATCGCGTTCCTTGAGTTGCATACACCTTCCCCGTCCGGAAGTTTCAGTCTTCTTTATCGGGAACAATGCATGCGGCCTTCTTTTAACCCATGAGACGGGCAAAACAAGAAAATCCTTTGAAATTCTTTGCGCCCACGCCAACGGGATTGATCCAGTCGTTTTCACATTTTTTGCAGGCTGTTCATTGTCATATACTTATATGTGATTCCGAGAAGACGCCCGGCGATCAGCCGCGGTCACGGTCGCGCCCAGAAGACCGCAGGATCATGGGTGTAGCTGTAGCCCCGCCAGTTTTTCGGCGGAATGTTAACAGAATCCAGTTCCACGTGGGCTTTCTCCTCCTTTCCGGATTCATAGCCGAAAGAACTCTGCCGGGGACAGCAAAGAGTTATAAAATTTTTTGCCATGTAATTCAGGTACTCGGCTGCATCCTTCTTTCGACCATTCCAATTGGCATCCTTCGAGAGCACAAGTGTCTCGCCTTTGATCATGCGGTTACGAACTTCAGAGATCGAGAGCAGGGTTCCATGCGCATCCGTGAAATACGCCTCGAAAGTTGGATCCAAGTAAACCCATTTCTGCAGACTCTCCAGCCAGACTGCTGTGATGACATGACAATCGGAGTCGTTTTTGTCCAAGGGACAGCAGGTGATATGTCGGGATTTGTAGCCCAGAGCCAGACATGCCTCGTTGAGAATGGTGGCCATCATGCGACAGTTGATGCCCCGCCCCTCTTTTCGGCAAACCTCCAGGAGGTTCAACGCGTTGCAAGGCTCGGGGTTGGTTGAATTGCCATCGTGGCGGACTTGGACGTGAACCCAGTGCAGGAGGTTAAGCACCCGGGAGGCGTCGTCCCCGTTTCCGGCGATGGACTCCAGCTTCCACGTCTCACGCAAGCGTGTCAGGTCAGGATCCTGCTTGGATTGGTAGGTGAAAGTCAGCGGTTCCTTTTGGGTATCACCAGAATAATCTCCGTGCTCACGGAGGATCGATAAGTAGTCGCCTCGACTACGGACCATTTCCAGCAGAAGCAGAAAGCCGGGTTCCTTGCGGAGGGGATCCAAGTCGGTGTCGGACTTAATTTCAAGGAAGTTCTTGAAACCATCACCAATGGCCACTCCCAAATAGGCGATGGCCTCGTCTGGTTTGCCAAGGCGAGAGGCTCCGCAGGCCAGATTGTAATAATAGTAACCAGCTTGGACGTCTTGATTCAAGGAGCCGAAGCCCGGCGAGGCTACGCGCTTTTGCATGATCTGCATGGCTTCGGCAATCTTCTTATCCTTAAACAGCGTGCTGACCCGTTCCATCTCGGACTGGATCTCCGGGGCCAGGCTCGGGGATTGCGCATGGGCAGTAAAAGAAAGACGGGGGCCCGCGAGCAGTCCCACAAGAAGCAGAGATCGGACGGATTGTTTCATGATAACTCCCATTGAAGTTGCGAGACGACAGAACGTAAAATTCCCCGCAAGGAAAACACCGGGCGCCTCAAGAAGTGCGGCTGTCTTGCGCGTTAAACCAGTTCCAGTTGTTTCCATATTTGCAAGTTCATCCACACCTTCCTTAGGAAACGCCAGGAGAAAGTTGCATAAAAAATCTGGGTCGCTTTCTCAAAAGCATGAATCATCGCTTCAGCAGTTCATGGCGGAGATGGCGCGCTGGATGTTTTAGTGGCGATGATGCGGACTTCGCGGGCGGGCTTGATGGTATGGAGCAGCCGGCGCAGGCAGCGAAAGCCGGTTTCGCCCAGCCGGAGTTTCGAGGCCCAGACCGCCGCAAACCTCGAGTAACCGAACGCCCCCGTCCCCGCTTCCGCGACTTCAAAGCCCAGCTCCTGCGCGAGATTGCCCAGCGTCTGCGTGTTCCACGAATAAAGATGATGGTTCGGTTCGCCGGACCTGAACCGTTTGTATTTCCATTCGCGTTCCAGCGGCGTGAAAAGAAGCAGTTTACCGCCGGGCGCAAGGAGCCGCCGGATTTCCCCCAAAACAGCCGCCGGGTCAAGCACATGTTCGAGAGTGTGATGGCACAGCACCACGTCCATCGTTCCATCGCCAATCCCATTTGTTTCGGCCACGTACTCAATCCCCAGGGCACGGAGGGACGGCTCCA
Source organism: Verrucomicrobiota bacterium (assembly GCA_050014435.1). Classification (GTDB taxonomy): domain Bacteria; phylum Verrucomicrobiota; class Verrucomicrobiia; order Limisphaerales; family Palsa-1400; genus DASRLE01. Next base: position 12,209 of record JBEKDI010000012.1, read on the forward strand.
AAAAGTCAGCCGCGTCAAAACCAATTCTGCGCCGGCATTTCAGGGCGGCGAGATTCCAGCCCAGCCCGACCCCGTACTCGAGGACAACGTCGGTGGGGCGGACGGACGGCGAGAGCTTTTCAGCGCGCAGCCGCGCCACCCACGGGATGGCGGAATCGCGGATGCCGCGCTTGTGTTGTTGGTAGCGGCGTCCGGCTTCGCCTTGATAATGGCGTTGTGCAGGCTGCACGAGCATGACGCGCAGTCTAAGCCCGCCCAGGCCATTGGACAATCAAACTTCGTGAATTCAAACTCTGACTTTCAATGGCGCTGCCTTGATGGTGTGGAACCAGACTGATTTCCAATTTGAACGTTCTTCCGACTTAATGGGTGGCCCTCTGTTTATCCAGCAATGCAAGGCATTCGTGAACATGATTGATTGCGTCACCATCCAGAGCGCAGTTGAGGCATTTAAGAAACGTGTTACGCGCGTCATCAGACCTGCCCAACCGCAAAAGGGCGTCGCCCAAGTACAGGTAGGCCGCACCGCTCGACGGATTGATCTTAATCGCCTTGGCCAACAACACGGCAGCTGCATCATATCGATTTTCGTGGAGGGCCATACGAGCTTCAGTAATATAAGTGCCCCACCCGTAGGGATCCAATTGTTTCATCTTTGGCAATAACGACTTGGCCTCATCCCAGCGTCCTTCCCCCACGAAGGCGCAAAAGAGATCGGATTGAGCGCCAGGCAAATCCGGCGCCAGCTTGCAGGCGATTTGGGCGCGTTCCATATTCGCGAAGGAGCTTAGGAAGAGCGCGGTCGTGCCCAGGTCATCCAACACCCGAAAGCGTTTGTGCGGTACTCCGAACCAAAAATACGCCGGGTCAACCAGCAACGCATTTTTCCCGATAAAGACAGCGGCACATGCGTGATCTGTCTTTTCTCCATAACATGTCTCCTGAACATAAACCACGAACGCCCTCAATCCTGCAGCTCGTGCCAGGCTGGTGTACAAGAAACCATACTCCTGGCAGTGGAAGGAAACCTCCGGGTTGTTCCAACTATCGAAAACTTCTTCCGCGGTCAACGGACGTATCGCCGTGCCGTCCAAACGGTGAATAAGTCCTTCGAATAGCATCCGAGCCTTCTCCTCTTGGTCCTTGCCTCCAGCAGTCAGCTCGTGCGCCCAAGAGGCCATCTTCAAAGTGCTTGCAAGCGGATTGACAACTAACTTCGCTTCCTCGGGTGAAAGCTTTCGGCCCAATGCTTCATGAAATTCCTGAATGGTATAGTTTGTGGGCGCAGTAACGTTGAAATAAGTTGGAACAAGGCGCGCTTCGAAATCGCGGCAACACGATTCAATCGAGTCTATAGTTTCGGACTTGAGGCCGGTTGCCTTGCCAAGCGCGACGCACCTTTGACCGTGCTCTATAGCTGGCGCGACTCCGTGCAGATTGCAATATCCCGCGAATAATTTCGATTCAAATTCAAAACTGTTGGTTGAACCCAGTCGTTCAGCCTCTTTAAGTTCGGCGAGTGCCCGATCGGCCTTTCGTTGAGCAATGGCAACGTTGGCCAATCTGGCATGATCCATCCCCGATGTTGAGTTTACGGCATTGAGGCCGGCAGCGAAGTTTGAGCCGAGAATGCCTGCCTGATTGGCGGTCTGGGGTTGGGTCATATCGCGGTCTCTGGCAAATAAAAGTCCTGCAGCCGAGCAGAAAGCCACACAAAAGGCAGAAGCAATACCCGCATTGCGCCGAGACATGATCAGCGCTTTTTGAAACCGCTGGATATCACTTGCTCCAGCCAGGCTTTTGGCGGCCGCCGTCTTTAACATTTCATTCTTTTGGTCTGAGGGCCCAAACCATATCTGCACGTTATGGCGTCTCCCAAGGGCTTTTCAATTACTTAATATCTGCTGGCGCAGTATGTTCATAAACCCAACAACACTGGCATCAACACGATCCGAGGGTCCGAAGGGTCAAACCGTCCGGGGTCCGTCCGAGGGTCCGAGGGGTCATCCGAGGGGTCAAACCGGATACTTGCTCGTTTTGGTGTCTGCCGTCGGCGATTTTTACGGCCTAAAAGGCATCTAACTGCACATTCTGCTTTGCATTCCTTTGACAATCATTCCTCTGTCCAAATTCCCCTCTTCTTTCGGCGTTCGCGGGTTCCGAGTATTTTGCGGTTAACAACTCTTTTCTTCGCGCTCGCGGTTGAAATCTTCTTAAGTCTTTGTAAAGCAATGTCTTAGGACAATTTCAATCAAAAATCACTGCTTTTTTAAAGATTTGTTAAAATAGGAATTGACTAAACAATGTATTAACTGCATTGTGTGCAGATGAATAATGAAACTATGCAGTATATGAAAGAAAACACCAGCCAATCCTTCCAGTTCACCAAACCCCAACCCGCCGTCGAACCGGTCGAACTCGGGCCGTTGCTCGACGAGATTTCAGCCGCCATCCGGACGCATGTCGTCCTCTCGGAACACGCAGCCGCCGCCCTCGCCCTCTGGGTGGTCCACACCTACGTGTTCGACACCCGCGATGCCGTGGCTTACGTCTCGATTGAATCGCCCGAAAAGCGATGCGGCAAGACCACCCTTCTGTCCGTCCTGGCCGGCCTGGCCTGCCGCGCCCTCGTCGCCTCCAACATCACCGTCAGCGCCCTTTTCAGGGTGATAGACGACGCCGGCCCGACTCTGCTCATTGACGAAGCCGACACTTTTTTGGGCGGAAACAGCGTCATGCGCGGCATCCTCAATTGCGGCAACACTTGGCGCACCGCCTATGTTTTGCGCTTATCAAGCCGCAAAGCCCGCAGCCCAAAACCAAAAGCCGCGCCAGCACCGGAGGGCGGATTGATCGCGCCGAAGCATGGCGAAGGCGGAACGCTCGATTCGAGCCTGGTGCGCTACAGTTGCTGGTGCCCGAAAGTCATCGCCATGATCGGGCGCGTCCCGGACACCATTGCGGACAGGTCCATCGTCGTCCGATTGGAGCGGAAGCTCGTCACTGAGAAATGCGCCCCGCTGACCGATTTCAAGCCTGAGCCAATCACGTCAAAATGCGTCCGTTTTGCCGACGACAACAGCGAACTCATCGCCAAGGCCGCCCTGGAAACAGTCCCCGGTTTGAATGACCGGGCCGCCGACACCTTTGAACCTCTTTTTGTGCTGGCGCGCATGGCCGGTCCCGAATGGTTTGATCGAGCCGCTGAGGCTGCCCTGTTCCTGACTTCATCCCAGAACACCGACCAGCAGGGTGCGCGGCTTCTGCTCGATATTCTGACCATCTTCGTGGAATACGGCGTGGAAAAGATGTTCAGCCGGTCCGTGGTGTACTGTCTGCGCGGGGAAGGCCAATGGATTGCCTCACCGTTTTTCAGCGGCAAGGCACTGACTGAATTGCTCCTGGCGCAGGCGCTCCGGCCTTACGGCATCCGGCCGGTAAATATTCGCGTTGGTGAGGAAGTGAACAGGGGCTATCGCATTGACGATTTCAAAAATAGTCTGAGGCGCTACGTTCCCCGAATGGACGTAGATGCCAGGCTTAAAGAAATGGCAGTGGACGCGGTTTTACGACAGGAGGCGAAGGCGGAAGAAGCCGAACAGTCGAAAAAGGAGGCAGAGGCGGAAAAAGCAGCGGAACAGGAAAGCCAGCAGGACGAGGAATCAGCCGAAGAAGAGCTTGCCAGACTCTTGGCAGGAGCGGCAAAGGGAGAAAACCCGCTACATGTAGCAACCCTGTAGCATTTGGTGTAGCGGGTTAAGTCGTTGACTATCAACCGTGTAGCGGATGTAGCGGGTTTTTGGGACCAATGTATCAATGTTGGGTCTTTTGCGATTTTTCGCAGTTCTCTCGGATTTCTCGAGAATTTCTCGGGGGGTGTATACCGGGGGGCATCCCAATCTTAATCCTAATCGGCGCGGGACCTTGCACAACGACCAGTTTCGAGCCCTTTCGACCAATTCGGGGTAATTCGTGATGACCATTGCCACTTTTCCAGCGAATCAATAAAATGCCTCATGCCTGAACTGGCCGAAGTTGAATATTTCCGCAAACAATGGGGACGGGGATTGCAACAGACGGTCATCTCGGTGGAGTTGCACCCCTGCTCAAAAGTCTTCCGTGGAACCGATGTCGCGGCCCTGCGGAAAACGCTGCGTGGCGCGATGTTGCTGGGATCCGAGGCGCACGGCAAGCAGATGCTCTTTCGCTTCTCCAACGGCGGCTGGCTGGGCGTTCATCTGGGCATGACGGGTAAGTTGCGCGTCGAGCCTGCGGACGTGGTTGCGCTGAAACACGATCACCTGGTGTTGCAGCAAGGCCGTCACAGCCTGGTCTTCAGCGACCCCCGTCAATTCGGGCGGGTCCTGTTTCACCGCGGAAAAACGGAGCCAGCCTGGTGGCGCAACCGGCCTGCCCAGATCCTCTCCCGGCAATTCACGCGCGCGAGGGTGGAACAGTTCCTGTCGCGTCATGGCCGGGCCCCGATCAAGGCGGTGCTGCTGTTGCAAAGCGGCTTTCCAGGCATCGGAAATTGGATGGCGGACGAAATTCTCTGGCAGTCCAAAATCCATCCCGCACGGCTTGCGGGCAAACTTCATCCAAGGGAAACCGGGAAATTGTACTTAAAAATCCAATCCGTCAGCCGCGCCGCGCTCCGCACCGTCGGGGAAAATGACGGGGACCTGCCCAAGTCATGGCTTTTTCACCATCGCTGGGAAGACGGTGGCCATTGTCCGGCGGACGGCTCGGTGCTGCGTCGCGGGCAGTGCGGCGGGCGAACGACCTGCTGGTGTCCGGGTTGCCAAAAGCGCGCAGTTCGCGTTTAATGGTATCGTGGATATCAAGGTCAAAATCTGCGGCATAACGAGTGTGGAGGACGCGGCGGCGGCGGTCCAAGCCGGGGCTGATGCGGTGGGCTTGATGTTTTGTCCGGCCAGCCCGCGCCGCATTTCGCTGGAAATGGCGCAAACCATCGAACGCAGCCTCCCGGACTTCGTCATCCGCGTTGGTGTGTTTGCCGATCCGGCGCCGGAGGACGTCTTCTGCGCCCTGCGCCAATGCGGCCTGAGCTTGTTGCAGTTTCACGGCCATGAAACGCCGGAGTTTTGCCGGCAATTCGGCGTCATGACGATGAAGGCCTTCCGCATTCGGGATGCCCAAACCCTGCGCGAGATCCCGAATTACACCACGGATGCTTTTCTACTCGACAGTTATACACCGGGCCTGGCGGGCGGGACGGGGGAAACCTTCAACTGGGAACTGGCGGCGGAAGCGCGGCGATTTGGCAAACCGATTTTTCTGGCGGGCGGGTTGACACCGGAAAACGTGGCCGGCGCGGTGCGGAAGGTGCGGCCGTTTGGCGTGGATGTTTCCACCGGTGTGGAACAATCGCCCGGAAAAAAGGACGCGGCAAAGATGCGGGCGTTCATCGCCGCCGCGCGCTCCGCCTGACATGAAACAGCCCCTCTCGCGTTGTCCCTGGCCGGTGGATGATCTTTACATCGCCTATCACGACACGGAGTGGGGCGTGCCGCTGCACGATGACCGGGCGTTGTTCGAGTTTCTGATTCTGGAGGGGGCGCAGGCGGGGTTGAGCTGGCATATTATCCTGAAAAAGCGCGAAAATTACCGGAAGGCGTTCAACCAATTCGACCCGCAGAAAGTGGCGCGCTGCAGTGCCGCCAAACTGGCCGCGCTGCTGGCCAATCCAGGCATCATCCGCAACCGGTTGAAGATCGCAGCGGCGGTGCGCAACGCCAGGGCCTTCCTGGCTGTGCAGGAGGAATTCGGCAGTTTCGACCGTTACATCTGGCGGTTTGTCGATGGGCGTCCGATCATCAACAGGCGTCGGCGCATGAAGGACGTGCCGGCGCGCACGCGGGAGAGCGACGCCATGAGCAAGGATTTGAAGCAGCGCGGCTTCAGCTTTGTGGGATCAACAATCTGCTACGCGCACATGCAAGCGACCGGGATGGTGAACGATCATTTGGTCACGTGCTTCCGGCACAAGGAACTTAAAGGAGGAAAGTGATCCCGCCCCGCGGCACTGTTCGCCGGCAGAGGCAGCTAGTTCCCGTTGACCCGAGATGGCGCGGTGTCGAGACTGTAGCGGACGATTTCCAGGAGTTTGGAAGGCCGATAGGGCTTGGCCAGAAATTCCCGCTCATCGACATCGGCCAATTGGGTTCCCGGAATGCCGACAGTATGTCCGCTGCTGTAGATGACTCGCAGATGCGGGGCCTCAGTCCTGAGTTGCGCGGCCAATTCGCATCCGGTCACGCCGTCAGACAGGGCCATGTCGGTCAGCAACAGGTCGATGTCATGATCTCGACGCGACCATTCTTGCAAAGCCTGCCTTCCGGAACTCGCTCCCAGAACGTGATAACCTTGTCCCTCCAGAACCTGCATGACCAAATCCAGTAAATCCGGTTCGTCCTCCACGACCAGAATGGTTTCCGCGCCGTTTTTGCCGGGTTTGGACAAGCGCTCTTCCGTGAGTCGCGGTGACTGCTCAATTTCGTTCGTCATCTTCATCTTCGTTTCTCCTGCGGACTTTCCGCCATTGTTGCTTCCATGCTTCCAAAGGTTGTCGTTCGACCGTCTTTCCATGTCATCCCGCTGATGTAGCATCGGCAGGTATTCCAGCCCACTTAACAACCTGGCGTCTGTTTCGTAACTGCCTCTGTGGCAATGTGTTGTATCGGATGTCGCATGAATCGTGCGGAAAGGAGGTTTGGACCGCCCGCAATGGCGAGGAACCATTGCCTGGCGCAAATGAAAACTCGCCTTGCTTTCTGGATTTCGTTTTACTCAAGAGCGGATGAGTTATGATGAGAATTCGTGGCTTGAAGCGCTGAAGCGCTACTTTGGATTTCCTTCGTTTCGTCCGCTGCAGCGCGAGATCATCCGCGCCACGATGGAAGGGCGTGACGTTTTCGCCTTGCTGCCCACGGGCGGCGGCAAATCGCTATGTTTCCAATTGCCGGCGCTGATGCGGCCCGGCTTGACCGTGGTAGTTTCGCCGCTGATCGCGCTGATGAAAGACCAGGTGGACGCATTGCAGGCGGGCGGGATTGCCGCCACGTTTCTCAATTCGTCCCTGGGCGCCGGCGAATCGCGCCAACGGTTGCGCGGGTTGCATCACCACGAGTACCGGCTGCTGTACGCCGCGCCCGAGCGACTGGCGCTGGCCGGGCTGTTGCGCGATTTGCAACAGTGGAACGTGAACCTGATCGCGGTGGATGAAGCCCATTGCATCAGCGAGTGGGGCCACGATTTCCGTCCCGAGTACCGGCAGTTGGCGCATTTGCGCGACACATTTCCCAACACGCCCATGATGGCGCTGACCGCCACGGCGACGGCGCGCGTGCGGGAGGACATCATCAAGCTTTTGCAACTGCGGGAGCTGCGGTGTTTCGTGGCCGGTTTCAACCGGCCGAACCTCACTTACCGGGTCATCCCCAAGGCCAAGCCTTCCGCGCAGGCGCTGGAGTTTCTGCGCGCCCGACCGCGCGACAGCGGGATCATTTACTGTCAAAGCCGCAAGGGCGCGGAGAAGCTGGCTGCGCAACTGACCGGGCACGGCATCGCCGCCCGGCCCTACCACGCCGGGCTGACGGCGGGGGAACGGAACACAAACCAGGAACTTTTTTTGCGCGACGAAGTTCGGGTGATTTGCGCGACGATCGCGTTCGGGCTGGGCATCAACAAACCCAACGTGCGTTTTGTCATGCATTATGATTTGCCCAAGAACATCGAAGGCTATTACCAGGAGACCGGGCGGGCGGGGCGGGACGGTTTGCCGTCGGAGTGCCTTCTGCTCTTCAGCGCCGGCGACGTGGCCAAGCAACAGCATTTTATCGAGGAGAAATCGCCCGACGAACAGCTCATTGCCCGCCAACAATTGCAGCAAATTGTCCAATACGCCGAGTCCGCCGGGTGCAGGCGCGCCGAGTTGCTGCGCTATTTCGGAGAGACTTTCCCGCCGGAGAACTGCGGCGGCTGCGACAATTGCCTGGAGCCGCGCGATACTTTTGACGGCACGGTCGCCGCGCAAAAGTTCCTCTCCTGCGTTTATCGCATCCGGCAGAAGAGCGGCTTTGGCTTCGGCTTGAATCATGTCGTCGAGGTGTTGACCGGCTCGGACTCGGAGCAAATCCGGCGAAGGCGGCACGAGGAACTTTCGACGTACGGCATTGGCCGCGAACACAGCCGCCCGCACTGGCAGGCGATCGGCCGGGAATTGGTGCGCCTGGGTTATGTGCTGCAACGGGCGGACATGTTCAATGTCCTTGAGCTAACCGACACGGGCCTGGCGGCATTGCGCGCGCGCACGCAAGTCACCCTGACCAAACCAATGACCGTTCCCTCCGCGCCGGAAAAAGCGCCGCGCGCGGGCGAAATCGCGTGTGACGAGGAACTCTTCGAGCGCCTGCGGCAACTGCGCAAGAAGCTGGCGGACGAACGCAATGTGCCGGCTTACATCGTGTTTTCCGATGTCTCCTTGCGGCAAATGGCGCGTTATTACCCCGCGACGGACACGCAACTCACGGGCATCAGCGGTGTGGGCGAGAAGAAACTGCGGGAATTCGGCGAGGTGTTTCTGGGCGAAATTGCGGCGCATTTGCAAACCAGCCCGCGCCAGATTTTTGCCGACGATTCCTTCGGCCCAGGGCCACGCGCCGCCCGGCGTTAACTTCGATGAGTGGCAAAATCGGAGGAGGAGTGTATCGTCCAATGCAACTTGAATTCGAAGATGAAGAGCAAGACGCACAAAGAGTTGGCGTATGATGTTGCCGTGGTGGGAGGGGGCAGCGCGGGTTTTGCCGCGGCGCGGGCCGCGGCGGCGGCGGGTTTGAACACGGTAATGGTCGAGGGCGCGCGGGCGCTGGGCGGCCTTTGCATTCTGCGGGGTTGCATGCCGAGCAAGGCGCTGCTCTACGCGGCGGAGGTCTTGCATTTAGCGCGCTGCTCCAGCATCTGGGGCCTCCGGATTCCAGAGCCGGGCTTCAATTTCAGCGCGGTTATGGCCCGCAAACATGCCATGGTGGAGGATTTCGCCAAATATCGCCGCCACGAGTTGTGCAACGGGGAATTCAAGCTGCTGCGGGCGCGCGCCAGTTTCGTGGACGCGCACACTCTGGCTCTGGCCGGAGTTTCGGGCCGCGCAGCAAAAAGCCTGAAGGCAAAGCATTTTATAATCTGCACCGGCTCGATGGTCGTGCCGCCACCGCTGCCGGGGCTGGCGGAGGCCGGGTTCCTGACCAGCGATGAGGCCCTGGCATTGCGGCGGCTGCCGAAGTCTCTGATTGTCCTGGGAGGCGGACCGGTTGCGGTGGAATTGGCGCAGTTCTTTTGCCGGTTTGGGGTTGGGGTTACTCTGATCCAGCGCAGCCCGCATTTGTTGCGTGATTGCGACCCCGACGCCGCCCGGGAGCTGGAAAAGGCTCTGGTGCGGGAAGGCATGCGGCTATTCACGGGGACGAAGTTGATGGGCGCGTTCCACAAGGGACGGGAGAAGGGCGTCATCTTCCAATTCCGCAAGCAGACCAAACGGGTGGCGGCCAGGGAAATTCTCCTGGCCCTGGGACGTGTTCCCGCCACGGCCGGGTTGGGCCTGGAACAGATTGGCGTCAGGATGGATTCTGGCAGGATAGCCACCAACGCCTTCATGCAGACGAACCTGCCGCATATTTACGCCGCCGGTGATTGCACCGGGCCGCATCAGATCGTCCATATCGGGATCGAACAAGGGGAAATCGCCGCCCGCAATATTACTCATCCGGGCAGGAAGCAGGCGATGGACGACAGGCTGCAATGCAGCGTGGTGTTCAGCGATCCGCAGGTGGCGATGGTGGGGTTGACGGAATGGCAGGCTGCGCAGTCGAACATTCCTTATTTGGCGGCGAGCCATCCGTTCAACGATCATGGCAAGGCGATGATCATGGAGGCCAAGCACGGTTTTGTGAAATTGATCGCGCGGCCTGGCACGGGCGAAATTCTGGGCGGGGCCTGCGTCGGGCCGCTGGCGGGGGAGTTGATCCATGAAATTATCGCGGCCATGCATGGGCGGATGACGGTCGGGGAATTGGCGGCCATGCCGCATTATCATCCGACCCTGGCGGAAATCTGGACCTATCCGGCGGCGGAGCTGGCAGGACGGCTGAAGCACGGCCCGCATTGACCTTCAGATCCTCTTGGGGGGAAGCTTTCCGTCCAGGCATTCGCGCACGACCTGCGCCAGTTTGCCCGGGGAATAGGGCTTGGCGAGGAAGTTGAAGCCTTCCAGCAGGGCAATGTCCTTTCCCGCCATGCCGGGGCTGTAACCGCTGGTATAAATCACTTTCAGGCCCGGATCGTCCTGGTGCAGGCGCTCGGCCAGTTGCCGGCCGGTCATGCCGCCGGGCATCATCATATCTGTCAATAATAATTTTATCTCGCTGCGGTGCTCCTGCCAGGTCTTGATTGCGGCCGGCCCGGTCTCGGCCTGGTAAGTGCGGTAGCCGCAGAATTCAAGGATGTTGACCACCAGTTCGCGCAAGATCGGCTCGTCTTCCGCCACCAGGATTGTCTCGGTGCCGGAGGGCATGTTTTGCCGGGTGGAGATTTGGGTGTCCGGCGACGGGGCGGGCGGGACCGCGCCTTTTCCGGCGTCGGGCAGAAACAGAGTGAAGGTGGAGCCGACGCCGACCCGGCTTTCCACAACAATCCAGCCCTGGTGCTGTTTCATGATGCCATAGACGGTGGCCAGGCCCAGGCCGGCGCCTTTGCCGATGTCCTTGGTGGTGAAAAACGGCTCGAACATGTGGCCCAGGGTGGCGCTGTCCATGCCGCAACCGGTGTCGGTTACTGTCAAACAAACGAAGCGTCCGGGGCGCGCCTCCGGATTGAGCACCAGGGCGACGGGGTCGAGGGTCTGTTGGGAGGTGCTCAGCGTCAGCCGCCCGCCTTTGGCCATGGCGTCGCGCGAGTTGATGACCAAATTGAGCAGCACCTGCTCCATCATGCCGACATCGACATAGAGGGCGGGAAGATTGGGAGCGGGGAAGAATTGGACGGTGATGGTTTCGCCCAGCAGGTCCTGCAACATGGGGAGGAGATTGTTGATGATGTCGTTGAAATTGAGCAGACGGGGTTCCATGACCTGTTTGCGGCTGAACATGAGCAATTGCTTGATCAGCTTGCCGGCGCGGCGGGCGGCGGCGGAGATCTGGCGGACGGATTTCTCGTTGGGCGGCTGCAAGGTCTTGGATTGCAGAAGCAGGTCGGCGTGGCCCTGGATGATGGTGAGGATATTGTTGAAATCATGGGCCACGCCTGCGGCCAATTGGCCCACCGCCTCCATTTTTACCGTATGACGCAGTTGGGCTTCCAGGTTCAACCGCTCGGTGATGTCGTTGACGTAGCAATGGACGGTGTTGCTGACGGCGATGGGAATGAAAGACCAGGAAAGGGTGTGCTTTTGGAGGGTGGTTTGCAGGTTGGTATTGCTTTCGCCCGTCGAAAGGCATTGCAGAACGATGACCTTGCTTTCAGCAGGCAGGACGGCAGCAAGGTCCTCCTGTCCGAGGACGGTTGCCAGGTGGCGGGCGGCGTCGTTGTAATAAGCCAGCGTGCCATCAGCCGAGAATTCCAGCAGGGGGTTGGGACTGTTGCGGGTGAAGGCGGCCAGTTTTTGAATGCGTTGCTCGGTGTTCATCGGGCGGAACTGAGTGTTGACGGGGCCGTTTCGCGGCGCGCGGCGTTATCCGACGCGGCGCGGACGGTCCGGGCCGGGTCGTCCGTGGGGCTGGAAGCTCGCATTTGTTTGACAAGCGCGGCGGCGCGTTCCACGCCGTTGCTGATTTGTTTGATGGACTTGACGGAATCTTCATCCAGGTTGGGCTTGTCCAGCAACAAGGAGGCATGGCCCTGGATGATGGTAAGAATGTTGTTGAATTCATGGGCCAGGCGTTCCTGGCGCACGGCGGACTCCCGGCTCTGCTGCAAGGTGATTTGGGCCGCTTTGCGCGCCTCGATCTCCGGTTGGGTCAATCGCGTCACTTCCTCGTCGCGCTCGCGCAGGACGCGCGCCCGCCATTGCCGCGCCCCGCGCCACGCGCCCGCCGCGGCCAGCAGGAGGATCAGGCCGCCCAAGCCGGCAAACGCCCACGTTTGGGAAAAGTGAGAACCCGCGCCGACACCGGCGGCTTGCAAAGGAAGACTTCCGCATCCGACGACCAGCAAGGCTGTCGGGAAAGACAAGGGCTTTTTCAGCCGTCCAATACTTTCTCTCATCATGAAATCGTCACGAGCCTCGGGTGGCGGCGAGCACGAAAATAACGCCCTCAATTTACGGCAATCTGTCAATCGTTCAACCATATTCGAAAGAAACTGCATGGGCGCGGAAGGGCAAAGGCTGAAGGATGGCTGGGGCCTGACGCGCCTTGCGTTTCGTCTGGCTGATCAAGTCTCAGGTGGGTGATTGCTTCGAGCATAGATCCGCCCCAAAACGTGAAAAGCCGCATACCGCATAAGAAGGACAAGGGAATATAATGCGCGCCCGAACACCCCTCATCCTAACTTGCTTTCAAAAAGTTTTCGGCCATGGCCACGGCTTTGAGCATGGCCTTGGACTTGTTGACAGTTTCCTGGAATTCCGCCTCTGGCGTGGAGTCGTTGACCCAGCCGCCGCCTGCCTGCACGTAAGCCATGCCGTCCTTGATCAGCGCGGTGCGAATCGTGATGCAGCAGTCGAGGTTGCCGTTGAAAGAGAAGTAGCCCACGCACCCGCCATAGGGGCCGCGCGCCGTTTGTTCCAACTCGGCAATGATCTGCATGGCGCGAATCTTCGGCGCGCCGCTCAATGTCCCGGCGGGAAAAGTCGCCCGCATCAGGTCATAAGGGGTCCGCTGCTCCGAGAGCCTCCCTTCTACCTGCGAGACAATGTGCATGACGTGGCTGTAACGCTCGACGGTCATCAAATCCTTCACCTGCACGCTGCCGAAATCGCAGACCCGGCCCAGGTCGTTGCGGGCGAGATCGACCAGCATGACGTGCTCGGCCCGCTCCTTCGGGTCGGCCAACAATTCCTTTTGCAGCGCCTCGTCCTCTTCCGGCGTCTGGCCCCTCCGCCGCGTGCCGGCGATGGGTCGGATTTCCACCTGGCGGTCTTCGCAGCGCACATGGATTTCCGGGGAGGCGCCGACCAGCGCGAACCCCTCCAGCTCCAACAAAAACATGTAGGGCGACGGATTAATGGACCGGGCCGCCCGATAAATGTCCAGCGGCGCGGCCTTGACCTCTGTTGAAAATCGCTGCGAGCCGACGACCTGAATGATGTCGCCCGCCGTGATGTATTTTTTGGCGCGCACGACGTTCTCCAAAAACACTTCCTTCGGCACGTTGGAGGAAAACGGCACGTCCGGCACGTCATTCACCAAGTCCACCGGCAGATGTGTGGACGGTTGTTCCAGCAACGAAACCAGGCGTTCTATCTCCCCGACCGCGTCCTCGTAGGCTTCATTGGGGTCGGAACCCTCCTCCAGCACGGCGTTGACCAGGAGGGTGATGGTTTGCGCCACGCGGTCGAAAATCAAAAGCTCGTCCGCGATCAGGAAATACATCACCGGCGTCTTCAGGTCGTCCCGCGCCGGGCGGGGCACGACCGGCTCGATGTCATGTATAAATTCGTAGCCGATGAAACCGATCGCTCCGCCTGTGAAGCGCGGCAAGCCGGGGAGCGCGACGGTCTTGAACCGCCGCATGACTTTCTCCAACGCCTCCAAGCCGTCGCGGACGGTTTTGGCGCCGGCGGCGGGCGGGCCGGCCTGGACGGTGAATTGCGCGGTGATTTTTCCGTTCTCGATGACATCGACGCGCCGGTCCTGCTGGCGAATGACGGCGCGCGGATTGCAACCCACGAAGGAATAACGGCCAATGTGTTCGCCTCCTTCGACGGATTCGAACAGAAAGGACTCGCCCTGGCCGCGGATCTTGCGATAGGCGGAGAGAGGCGTTTCCAAATCCGCCAGAATCCGGCGCGTGACCGGGATGAGGTTGCCCTGCGCGGCCAGTTTCAAAAATTCCGTTTGCGTTGGATAATACATAACTCCTGCGGCGTTTAGAATTACCCCATCCGGCGGCGCAAACGCCATAATGAAAGCGAGGTATAAAAAAGGACAATGGCGGCGTATGCCAGGATGCCCAGGCCAATGGCAAAGGGCACGGATTCCGCCCCGCTGAAGCACAGCAAGGCCGCGCCGACGAGGCCGGTCAGGGCGGTCTCGCCCAGCAGACAGGCCAAATAAAGCGGGAACCGCGCCTGCGCAATTTGTTCCGTGAACCATTGCCGGTAGGCCTCCTCACCCATGGACCGCATCAGCCAGGCCGAATGGAAGTTATGCGCCGCCACCAGCAGCCCGGCGGTGATGATGATGATGGCCGTCAGCGGCCAAAACGCGAAGACCACACACAACACCGCATTGACCAGGCCTCCCAGTTTCCAGCCGAGTTTTTTGGCCAGCGGGTTGCCTTCGAGCATGAGGTGGGGCGTGGCCAGCCAGGTGCTCAGAAAATCCATGCCCCGCGCGAACACCAGCAGCGCCAGCATCGCACAATAGCCCCGGCTGGCGAATGGAAGGAAGTCGCCCGTCATTTCTTCCCGTAAATCTGCTCAGGCGTTTGCAGTTGGGGTTCGGTGATGGCGTCGCCCGCCCCGCCCTGCGTCACGGAGCGGAAGAAACAGGAGCGATAGCCTTCATGGCACGCAGCCCCGACTTGCTCGACTTGGATCAACAGCGTATCGCCATCGCAATCGAACGCGATGTCTTTGACGTTCTGGATGTGCCCGCTGGATTCGCCTTTCATCCAGAATTTCTGGCGGGAACGGCTCCAGAAATGGGTTTTGCCCGTGGTGATGGTGGCCTCGAGCGAGGGGCGGTTCATCCAGGCCATCATCAAGACGCGGCCCGAAGCCTGGTCCTGGACGATGGCGGGGACCAGTCCTTCGGCATTGAACTTTATTTTATCGCAGACATTCATAATTGCAGCATGGCGCGGCACAACCTAGCAGAACCGCGCCGGGAATAAAGAGAGAAACACGGCCTTTCTTTTGGACAAATCCCCAGGCAGGCGCTTAATATTCGCCCATGGCCATGCCACACCGGAAAGTTGCCAAAACTCAATTCGTGGATTTCCTTCAAGGGCAAAAACTGCGCCTCACCCCGCAGCGCCGGGCCATCATCGACACCGTCTTCGGCACGGGGGAGCATTTCACCGCGGTGCAGTTGCTCAAATGGTCGCGCCGCCGCGATAAATCGGTTTCGCGGGCCACGGTGTATCGAACTCTGCCGCTGCTCACCGCCAGCGGGTTGGTGCGGGAAATGGATTTTGGGCGCGACTACAAGTTTTACGATCCCAATTACGCCGACCATCCCGACCACAGCCATATCATCTGCCAGGATTGCGATACGATTGTTGAATTTGACAGCGAGCAGATCAAAAAAATGGAGGGGGAGATGTGCCGGAAGCTGGGGTTCTCGGTGAAGACCCATCGTCTGCAAATAACCGGCAGTTGCGAAGAACTGAAACGCCTGGGCAAGTGCGCCCGCAAAAAAGGGCATTGAGTTTCGCCGCATTTTGACTTGCCGTCCGGGGCCGAGGGTATATAATGCGGCGGTTTCCTTGAGGGGCTTGTCGCGCAGAAAAATAAAATAACGCTGTTTAATGGGCTTACAGAATCACCTTGAAAGGTCAGGCTCGTGGCTGTTCAAGCACCGGAGTTATCTTCCGTTGCTCGTCCTGCCTGTCTTTTTGATATGCCTGGCCTCCTCCAGCTATCTTGGCCACAGCCATGTGCTCAATGAGTTTTGGCAGGCGGGTTGCATGGCCATATCATTTGCAGGGTTGGCGTTGCGGATCAACGTCGTGGGCCACGCCCCCTATGGAACATCCGGCCGCAATACCCGCGACCAGGTGGCCGAAACACTGAACACCACCGGAATGTATTCCGTCGTCCGACACCCGCTTTACCTGGCGAATTACCTCATCATCATTGGGTTCACGATGGAATTTCACGTTTGGTGGTTGGTGTTGTTGATCACCTGCTTCTATGCGCTGTATTACGAACGCATCATGCTGGCGGAAGAGGTCTTCCTGCGCGCGCGCTTTGGCGACGTGTTCAAACAATGGGCCGCGGCCACCCCCGCGTTCATTCCGAGGCTCCGTGGATGGCAGCCCTCGCCGGTCCCGTTCTGCTGGCGGACGGTGCTGCAAAGGGAATATAACGCATTTTTTCTCATTATTTCGGTTTTTTTCATATTGGACCTGATCGGCGATTCCATCGCCGAAAAACATTTCACCATTGATTTCACATGGTTTGGCATTTTCATAGGAGGGTTCGCCGTTTTTGCGACGTTGCGCACCCTCAAAAAGCGCACGCATCTGTTGACGGTCGAAGGAAGATAAGGCGCGCCGAAATCGCTTTTATTAACTTGCCCGTGCGGCTTCAATCATCGACACTTTTGCGGTTGTTCGTACAGAAATGGGAACCAAAGTGCATCGCGTGAAGCAACGATCGAAGGGCCGCAAAAAGACGCCGCCCCCCGCGGTGCGCCGACGTCCCTCACCCCAATCGGTGCGCGGTCCCAAGGCGCGACAACCGGTGGCGCGAAAGCCCGTCGCAAAACGCGGTCCGGTCGAGGCTGAACCCGTTCTGGAGAAGGCCGCGGCCGATGTCCCGCGCGACGAAGAAGCCTATGCCCCGGCGCCGGAGCGGGAACGTTCCGGCTATGATGGCGATACCGCGATCAAACTTTATTTGCGCGAAATCGGCCAGGTCAAACTCCTGACGCCGCAGGAAGAAATTCAGTTGGCGGCCCGCATCAAAAAAGGCGACAAAAAAGCCCGGGAACTCATGATCAAAGCCAACTTGCGCCTGGTGGTCAAGATCGCCCACGACTATGAGAACTTCGGGCTGCCACTGCTGGATTTGATTAACGAAGGGAACATCGGCCTGATGAAGGCGGTGGAGCGCTTTGACCCGGCCAAGGGAGGCAAGTTGTCCACCTACGGTTCGTGGTGGATCAAGCAATCCATCAAGCGCGCCCTGGCCAATCAGTCCAAGACCATCCGGCTGCCCGTTCATCTGGTGGACAAAATCTCCAAGATGCGCCGCACCGCCATGAAATTGCAGGAGATCTTCGGACGCGAGCCGACGGACGAGGAATTGGCCGAGGAAATGGGGTTGTCTCCGTCGCGGGTGGCGCAGATGCGCCTGGCGGCCGTGCGGCCGGCTTCCTTGGACGCGCCCATTGGGGATGATGATTCAAACAATTTTGCGGAGGTGGTGCAAGACGAGAACGCCGACACGCCGTATCAACATCTGGAAGACAAAACCGTCACACGCATGTTGCGAGAGATGGTCAAGACACTCGATCCGCGCGAGGCCACGATTCTGCAGTATCGCTTCGGACTGGACGGCGGGACGGAAAAGACGCTGGAGGAAGTGGGCGCCAAGTTCGGGGTGACGCGGGAGCGGGTGAGGCAGATTCAGAACATCGCGCTGCACAAGCTGCGCCGGATGATCGAGAAACTTGAGGCTGTTAAATCCTAGGCGGCTGTCCTACTCTTCCGCGCATGATAACTAACGAGGTGCCGGTTGCCGACCTGGCTGCCGCCATTCGCAACATCCCGGATTTTCCAAAGGCTGGCATTCAATTTAAGGACATCACGCCCGTGCTGGCCGATGCGCGCCTTTTCGCCGGTTCGATTGATCTTTTGACCGGTCGTTTCCCGCCGGGGTCGGTGGATATGGTGGTGGGTATTGACGCGCGCGGATTCATTTTCGCCGCCGCCGCCGCCTACCGGCTGAAGTGCGGCTTCGTTCCGGTACGGAAAAAAGGCAAACTGCCTTATCTCACTTACGAACAGAGTTATGAACTGGAATACGGGTCCAACACGGTTGCCATCCACACCGACGCGGTGCGGCCCGGCAGCCGGGTCTTGTTGATCGACGATCTGCTGGCGACCGGCGGCACGGCGCTCGCCGCGGCCCACTTGTTGCAGCGTCTGAACGTGACCATATTGGAGCTGTCGTTTTTGATCGAATTGAGCTTCCTGAAAGGACGCGAGAGGCTGGCCGGGTTCCCGGTGAAGTCGTTGGTGGTCTATTGATTGTTGCGGTCCCAATGATCGTCTGGCTGCAATCTGTTGACGTTTCGCTCTTCCGGTTCATCAACGTGTCGTTGAGCAATTCGTTTTTCGACAGGCTGATGCCGTTCATGAGCGATTCGCCCTGGTTCACCCGCCTGTTTCTTGTTCTGGCGGTTCTTCTCGTATGGAAAGGCGGGACGCGCGGGCGCATTTGCGCGCTGATGCTGGCCCTCTCGCTGTGCCTGGGCAACTGGCTGATTTGCGATTCGATCAAACATGCCGTGGAGCGATTGCGGCCGTTTGAAAACGTGCCAAATGTCATTCTGCGGGTCGGGAAGGGCGGCAGTTTCAGTATGCCTTCGTCTCATGCGGCCAACTGGTTCAGTGCGATGCTGGTGTTGCTGGTTTATTACCGCCGCACAGTTTGGGCCATGCTGCCGCTGGCGCTCCTGGTCTGCGTCTCACGAATTTACAACGGCGTTCACTATCCTGGCGACGTGCTGGCAGGGGCCGTTTTGGGCGCGGGTTACAGCGCGGCGATCATTTGGCTCCTGGACGCGCTCTGGCAAATTCTTGGGCCGCGCTGGTTCCCTCTTTGGAAGCTCCAATTGCCCTCGCTGATCAATCCGGTGTCCAATCCGGCCAAGCCAGCCGAGGCTGGCGACGCGGGGGTCCGCGACGCGCAATGGCTGCGGTTGGGTTATGTGCTGACGGCATTGCTCTCCCTGATCGGCCTGGCCTATCTGGCGGCGGGCAAAATCGAGTTGTCCGAAGACGAAGCGTATCAATGGCTCTGGTCCAAACACCCCGCCTTGTCCTATTACAGCAAACCGCCGTTGATCGCTTGCACGCAATTCTTGGGCACGCACATCTGGGGCGACAACGAATTTGGCGTGCGCTTTTTTTCACCGGTCATCGCCGCCGTGATGTCACTGCTGGTGCTCCGGTTCATGGCGCGCGCCGCCGGGGGCCGGACGGCGTTTGTTTTGCTGCTGGTGATGAGCGCGACGCCGCTGCTGGCTTTGGGATCGATCGTGATGACGGTCGATCCGTTGTCGGTGTTGTTTTGGACGGCGGCCATGCTGGCGGGATGGCAGGCGGCCAGTCCGGCGGGAACAACACGCCAATGGCTGTGGGCCGGCTGGTGGATGGGCCTGGGATTTCTGAGCAAGTACACCAATCTGTTTCAATTGCTGTGCTGGGCCGTCTTTTTCCTGCTGTGGGCGCCGGCCCGGTCGCATTTGCGGCGGCCCGGTCCCTGGCTGGCGCTCTTGATGGTGGGGTTGTGTTCACTGCCGGTTTTGATCTGGAACAGTCAACACAATTGGATCACCGTTGCGCACGTGGCCAGCGACGGCCAGTGGGGCGAAAAGTGGCATCGGACTTATACGGAAGATTTTCTGTTGACGGAGGCGGGGGTGCTCAACCCGGTGTTTTTCGCGGGGGCGGTCTGGGCGGCCGTCGGCTTTTGGCGGGGAGGCCGGCGAGACCCTTTGCAGTTGTATTGCTTCAGCATGGGCGCGCCTGTGTTCCTGACGTTTTTCGGCCTGAGCTTTCACAGCCGCGTCCTGGCCAATTGGATCGCGCCCTCCGTTGTGCCGCTTTTCTGTCTGATGGCGGTGTACTGGGCCGCGCGCTGGAAGGATTGGGCGTTATTTCTGAAACCGTGCCTGGCCATCGGAATCGGCGCGGGGATTTTTGCGGTGGTGATGGCGCATGACACGCAATTGCTCAACAGGCTGCTTCATCGGCGTCTGCCAGCCCGTCTGGATTTGCTGCATCGCGTGCATGGCTGGAAAGAGATGGCCCGGATCGTCGGCCAGGCCCGCAGCGATATTGAGGCCGAGGGCAAGCCTGCCTTCATCGTGTGCGAACATTACGGGTTCACCTCGCAAATCTCGTTCTACCTGCCGGAAGCCAAAAGCCGGGTATGCACGGATCCGATGGTGTTCTATCGCGCCACGCCCAAGCCGGACAATCAATTCTTCTTTTGGCCGAACTATTTGAATCGCACCGGACAAAACGCGCTCTTCGTCCGCGAAATTGAAAAGCCGCGGCTTCGTCCGGATTGGTTCTCGCGTTGGTGGAACCAGGAGGGCGAACTCTATTTGAAGGACGTTCCGCAGACGCGCCCATTGCCACCGGAGATTCAGCGGGAATTTCATTCCACCAAGGATCTCGGCATTAGAGACGTGGTGGCGGATGGAAACGTCGTGCGCCGCATCCAGCTTTTCGAATGCCTTGGGCTGAGATAAAGGGGGAAGTCGATTAGGGGCAGTTGGTGGGAAGCTGCCTTCATCCTTTACCCTGCTCCTGTTTTGCGCGAATAAGGTGGGGTGCAAGCACGATTTCTTCTCGGTCCCGCCGGCACGGGGAAAACTTTCCTGTGCCTGGAGGAGATCCGCCGGGCGCTGCTCGGCGATCCCGCGGGGCCGCCGCTGATTCTGCTTGCGCCAAAACAGGCGACTTTTCAATTGGAACGCCAGCTCCTGTCTGATCCTGCTTTGCCCGGTTATACGCGGCTGCATATTCTTTCGTTCGAGCGCCTGGCAGAGTTCGTTCTTGAACTATTGCATCAACCACCGCCGCCGTTGCTCTCCGAGGATGGCCGGATCATGGTCTTGCACGCTTTGCTCTCCAGACGGCGCAAGGACCTGCGGATCTTCCATGCCAGCGCCGGGTTGGCCGGCTTCGCGCGCCAGCTCAGCCTGGAGTTGCGCGAGTTGCAGCGGCACCAGCTTTCACCCGCCGCGCTGCTCGATTTGGCGTCGCGCCCCGGACTGTCCGGGTCGCTGCGGCGCAAGTTGCAGGACCTGTCGTCGTTGCTGGGCGATTACCTGCAATGGCTGGGCAAGAATAATTTGCAGGATGCCGATTGTCTTTTGGACCTGGCCGCGCTCGCCCTCGGAAGAACCGCCGCAAAGCCCGGCTTTATTTCCGGTTTGTGGCTCGACGGCTTTGCCGAGATGACGCCGCAGGAAATGACCCTGCTGTGCGCCCTGGCTCCATCGTGCCAAAAGATGACCCTGGCCTTTTGCCTGGATCGGGAGCGGGCGGCTGAGGAAACTTCCTGGCTGTCCATTTGGTCGGGCGTTGGCAGGACCTGGCAGCAGTGTTGGGACAGGTTTTCGGCGCTGCCCGGCGCGCAAACAAGCGTGGAGATTTTGCCGCGCAATCGTGCGACAGGCCGTTTCGCCTCCAGCCCGGTCTTGCGGCATCTGGAAGAGAACTGGACCCGGCCGAAGGAATTTTCAGGCGGCGAATTGACGCCGGCGTTGCGCGTCGCCATTTGTGACACGGTGGCGGCGGAAGCCGTCCTGGCCGCGCGCGAGATTCGGGCGTTTGTGCGCGCGGGGGGCCGGTTTCGCGAGGCCGCGGTCTTGCTGCGGCTCATGGATGGCTACCACGATGAGTTGCGCCGCGTTTTTGACCGTTACCAGGTTCCGTTTTTTCTCGATCGCCGGGAGCCGGTGGCGCACCACCCGCTGGCCGAATTGACGCGCAGCGCAATGCGCGCCGCGGCCCGCGGCTGGCAACATGACGATTGGTTCGGCGCGCTGAAGTCCGGGCTGGTCTCCGATGATGACGCCGCCGTGGATCGGTTGGAAAACGAGGCGTTGGAACGCGGCTGGAAAGGCGAAGCGTGGTTTGAGCCTTTCCGCGCCGACACGGAGGAACTTCGTTGGGCTGAGGCGCGGCGGGCGGCCTGGATCGCGCCGTTTGCCAAATTCAGGAAGGCGGTGGCATCCGGCGATTTGCCGTCCCGCAACGGCTCGCAACTGGCCCGGGCGCTGCGCGAACTCTGGCGCAATTTGGACGTGGAGAAGAAGTTGGAGGACTGGAGCGGTGCGCCCGGCCGGGCTGCCGCGGCGGTTCATGCCACGGTGTGGCAACAGATGAATGCCTGGCTGGATGATCTGGCGCTGGCCTTCGCCGGGGAATCGCTGCCGCTCCGCGATTGGCTGCCGATACTTGAAGCCGGCTTGGGTGGATTGTCGGTGGGCGTCATTCCGCCGGTCTTGGACCAGGTTTTGATCGGCGCCATAGACCGCTCGCGCAACCCGGAGTTGAAGCTTGCCCTGCTGCTGGGCGTCAATGAGAAAAACTTCCCGGCCGCGCCTGACTCCGGCAATCTGTTGGGCGAAACCGACCGCGAGGAACTGAGGAAGATTGGAACACCGCTCGGCCGTGACACCCGCGAATTTCTGGGCCGCGAGCAGTTTTTGGGTTACATCGCCTGCACCCGTTCCAGTCGGCGCCTGGTTGTGACGTGCGCCCGGCGCGGCGCCGACGATCAGCCGCTCAATCCGTCCGGGTTCATTTCCCGTCTCAAGAGTCTTTTTCCCAATTTGGAAACCGAAAGCTTTTCGCAGCCTGATTGGACAGAGGCGGAGCATCCATGCGAGCTGGCGGGAAAGCTGGTGGCAGGCCCGGAGGCCGGCCCACTGACCCGGGAGCTTCTGGCCTGGCCGGTCTTCGGCTCGTTGCGCAACCAGTTGAGGTCGTTCCCGGCGCGGCCCGGGCCGGAATGTCTGCCGCCGGAGTTGGCGGCGGAACTGCACGGCCCCACTTTGCGCACTTCCGTGAGCCGTTTGGAGCAATTCGCCGCCTGCTCATTCCAGTTTTTCGTGCATTCAGGATTGCGGGCCGAGGAACGGCAGTTTTTTGAATTGGATGTGAAGGAGCGGGGCAGCTTCCAACACGAGGCGCTGGCCCGCTTTCACCAGCAGTTGCGGTCGGAGAACAAGCGCTGGCGCGACATTACGCCCGGCGAGGCGCGGCAACGCATGGGGGCAATTGTGTCCGGGATGGCCCCGAATTTCCGGGACGGCTTGATGAATTCCAGCGCCCAGTCGCGCTTCTCCGCGCGGATTTTGGCCGGGACATTGCGGGATTTCGTCGCCGCCATGGTGGAATGGATGAGTCAATATGAATTCGATCCGTGGGAGGCGGAGTTGGGCTTTGGCATGCCCGACGGCCCGCTGCCCGCCTGGGAGCTGGATTTGGGCGGGGGAAGGCGCCTGCTTTTTCGCGGCATCATCGACCGGATCGATCTCTGCCGCCCCGGCGGCGGGGACGAAGCGCTGGCAGTGGTTGTCGATTATAAATCCGGGGCGCGCAAGCTGGACAAGGTGAAGATGGCCCATGGCCTGCAATTGCAACTGGCCGCCTATCTGAGCGTGCTGCGCCATCTGGCCGATCCGAAGAAGATTTTTGGCGCGACCTGCTTGATTCCGGCGGGTGTTTTTTACGTCAATTTGCGCGGGCAAACGGAACGTGCCCAAAGCCGCGCCGATGTCCTGCGCGAACGGGAGGAGGCGCGGCAGTTGCGCTACCAACATTCGGGGCGGTTTGATGTTGCGGCGTTGCGCTTTCTGGACAATCGCGGCCTGGCCCAGGGCACACAGTTCAAGTTCCGGTTGAAAAAGGACGGGGAACCCATGGCCAGCAACACAGATTTGATGCCGTCGGCGCAATTCCGGCAATTGCTGGACCAGGTTGAGGAACTGCTGGTCCGCATGGGACGGGAGATTTACAGCGGCGAAATCGGGCTGAATCCATTCCAGAAAGGAAGCGAACGCGCCTGCGACAAATGCAGCTACCAGGGGATCTGCAGGTTCGATCCATGGATACATGCCTTCCGTTCATTGGCGGAAGCTCAGCCTGCCAGGGGGAATGTCTAATGACGAAATCCTGATGACCAATCAATGCCCAAATCACCCATGGCCAAATGAACCGGTGCAGTGGTCATTCGTGCTTGGACATTTGACATTTCCGAGTGGTACCCCCGTCCGGAATTGAACCGGAATGGACGGTTTAGGAAACCGCTCCTCTATCCATTTGAGGTACAGGGGCACTCAAACTCCTGTAGAATATCAATTTGGCATGAACTGACAAGCCAACGGTTGAATATCAGATTGCGGTTTGGGAATTGGGGACTATACTACGACATCAGCGCGAAGTCCCACGATAATCTGAAGATGATTCGTTGAAGGGGAGATGCTGCCAAATTGGGCGCAGTTGCTCGATCTTGCGGCCAGGCTTTGCCCGGTTTCGGAGGATCTGCGTCATTGGTTTTCGCGACTTACGAACGCTTCAGGAGTTGACGACTCACGAGTCGTGATAGCCCAGTGCGGAATTCTCAGGGCCAATATTGAGCAACACCGGGAGATCATCTCAGTCGAGCTTATGCGGAATCGCTACGACAGCCAGCCTTCACAGATTCTAAAGTCCTGGGTGTATGCCTTGGACACGATGATGCAGGTGGCACAGACGAGGAAGACTTGCTCGTGGATTGTCGAGGGAGCAGAAGACGAAGGCGTGGACGAATCGGACGGTGGGGACATTACACTGCGGCGTGTATGACGAGATTTGTCCCCGTGACGGCTGCATGACAAAGAGTCGCCATTGCAAGTGATTGGCGCCCGGCTGGACTGTAGGCTTCTTTTTGAGCGCGCGCGATGATGTCGGCTTGGATGTGCCGTTGCAAAGAGCGGCCCGCTTTGGCGTTGGTGCATTGGGCTCGCCTCGGACAGACGGCGCAAAAGGCCGTATCTTCGATCAAACAGACCTTGGCCTGGATCTCCGGTTTGTGTTGATGTAGCTGGAGATAATGGCCTTGGGGACAGCGGTAGCGATCCGGTACGGCTTCATAAGTGAACTGACTGAGGGGCAGCTTGCCTCGATCTTCCAGATGGGGACTTGCCTCGGCCAAATGGGGACGCAGGGGGTGCGCGGCACAGTAAAGATAATTGTCGGCCGTGCCATAGTGCCCGTCTCCGGCCACAGTCAGGCTGGCGGAGGACAGACCGGTGTGGCTTTGATGGTCTTGCACCAGCACCGGCAACTGCGTCCCGTCGGCCACCGTCGAAACGGTCGTTTGCGCCGCCGTGATCACGCCGTGGGCGTCATCCACAGCCCGGTGCTCTTTGTAGGTCAAGTCGGTCACGCCGTTCTTGCACCGGGCAATGTGCGCTTCCGGATCAGTCAGGCTGATAGGCGTTTGGTTGACCGGAAGTTTTTTTGCGCCCGGCTTCTGGGCCGAGGCGCTGGGGTTTCTGCCGGGACCGTCGCTTCCCGCTCTGCCGGTTCGAGCACTTCCAGTTTGCTGACCTGGACTTGATAGGCTTGCCGCAATGCCGCCACCATTTCCAGACTGGTTTCAAGAACCGAGTTCTTGGAGGCATTGGTCTTGACGATGGTGCTGTCGACATGCAGCAGCCGTCCGTCCACCAACCCGGCTTGAACGCATTGCCGCACTGTGCGCGCAAAAAGTTGCTCGAACACCCCGGGATCCCAACGCGCCCGAGCCCTGGAAACGACGCTGTGGTCGGGGATGGGTGTTTCCAAGTCAAAATCCAAAAACCAGAGAAAGTCCAAGCGCTCCCCGATTTGGGCCATCAACGCCCGTTTACTGGGGATGTCATAATAGAAGAGCAGCAACATCATCTTGAGGATTACCCTTGGATCCAGCGACACATGCCCGGAGCGGCCATAAAGATGGCGGACGGCTGGAATCACGAAGGAGAGGTCCAGGGCGGCCTTGAGTTGGCGCAAGAGGGCGGTCGGGGCGGACGCGATGCTCCAAGTTGATATGGTAGGAGAAAAGCGGCTGCTCCTGGTGCGAATCAAGTGGACCCATCATAGCGCAAGATTAGACATCAATGCCGTCTGCTTCCTCAATGACTCCTAGCCAAAGATATTTGAAGTTTGGGCGTCGCGGCGCTCCGCCCTCCCGGGAGGGGCGAGCGCCGCGAGCCCCTGAACATCTGAGAGATAATTTGGCGACATTTTCACGCCTAGAATCTAATCCCCCATCAACGCATCCCCGGCAGGTGGGCGACAATCGCTTTGATTTCCGGCCAAAAGTATGATTCCAATCAATCCCCGTCGCACCCGGTCACACCGAATCACAGCGATTTGTTTGTAAAGGCTGAATCCCGAAGTCAACTTTTTCTATCCGATGATGATGCTTTTGATATGATGGCAGCTGTGGACCAGAAGCCGATTGCACAAACCGCGCAAAGCCAGTGTGTGCCTGGATTGTTCTCCATCGTTGCGGGACTTTTCTTCTTCGTCGCGATATTGAAGTTCGGTGACCCGGTGATTTTGGACAAGGTCCTCCCGCCGCCGGACAACGCCCAGGCCGCCATTTTTGAGTCCTGGCCGGTGTCATGGGGCTATTGGCTCATGCTGCCGCTCATCGTGGCGGGTTTGGCCGCCCTTTATTGGCGGACGCGCAACAGCGCGTCCCTGCCAAACACTGGTTTCAATTGGCCGATTGCCCTGCCGCTCGCCTGGCTCGGATGGCAATTCATCGCCGCAACCCAGAGCGTCAGCCCCAAACTGACTTCCTTGACCATGGAGCATTTTTCGGTCTGCGTCATTTTGTTCTACTTGGGCTGCTTTGCCTTGAAAGGTGTCCGGAATCCGTGGCCGTTGTGGACGGGATTGGCCTTGGCCTTGTGCTGGGTCATTCGCGCCGGCTTCGAGCAGCATTTCGGAGGATTGGAAGCCACCCGCCGCCTCATTTACACGATGAAGGACGGCACGGATTTGCCCCCGGGCTTGTTGAACGATCCCGCCTACCTGAAGAGAATCGCCAGCACCCGCATTTTCTCCAACTTCTCCAATCCCGACGCCCTGGCGGGCTGCATTGTGCTGCTTTTGCCGGTGACTCTGGTTTTCCTTTGGCAAATCACCCCAAAAGTTCGGACAGCCACGCGCGGGGTGTTCGTGGCCATTCTGGGCGGCTGCGGATTGGCTTGTTTGTATTGGACCGGGTCCAAGGGTGGCTGGCTGGTTGCTCTTGTTCTCGCCATCGCCGTCCTGGCGCATTCCGGTGTTTCGATAAAGTGGAAGCGAATCTTGATTCCCGGAGTATTCATTATTGGCGTGGCGGCCTTTGGTATTCGCGCTTCGGCGTCCTTTGAGAAGCAGAAAATCAGCGTCACCACCCGTTCGGTCTATTGGCGGGCTGCGCTCCGGATTACCGCCAATCACCCGTTGCTTGGAACCGGACCAGGTACCTTCTCAGTCCCTTATTGGCAAATCAAGCGTCCGTCCGATGACTTTGCCCGTCTTTGCCACAACGACTACTTGGAACAAGCTTGCGATTCGGGCATCCCCGGTTTCGTTGTTTATGCTGGATTGATTGTCGGTTGCCTGTCCTGGCTGTATCGTTACCGCTCCAAGAGCATTCGGTGGTTGAATTACGCGGTCTGGCTTGGGCTGTTGGGCATTTCTTTGCAAAGCATCGTTGAGTATCATCTCTACATTCCCGCGCTGGCGTGGCCAATGTTCTTTTTGATGGGTTTTGCCATGAATAATGAGAATTAACGTTAACGAATAAAATAAACCACCGCGAATTCACCGCTTTTTGCAAAGAATTGACCGCTTTTTTGCTGGAAATGCAAGATAATTTAGGGCTTGACGCCCTGCCGCCGTGTCCCTAACGTCGCCTTTGTTGAAAGCAATGATCTCGATCTACGACGACCTAAAGAGAGTCCTCAAGGAGGCCTCATGGATTTAAAAGATATTAAGGCCATCATCGACCTGATGCGGAAAAACTCCCTTTCCGAGTTCGAGTTGGAACGCCAGGATTTCAAGATCAAGCTCAAGCGGGGGGTGTCAGGCGTGGCTGTGCCGACGGAGGACCAGCCAAACGTCGTTCCCTATGTCGTGCCTCTTGCTGTGGCGGCTCCCGGAGCGTCGACCGCGGCGCTTGAGCCGGCTGCTGCCGCAGCTTCGCCGTTGCTGCAGGAGATCAAATCTCCCATGATCGGCACTTTTTACCGCGCTCCCTCACCGGAGTCCCCGAGTTACGTGGAAGTCGGTGCGGAAGTGATGCCCGATACGGTCGTTTGTTTGATTGAGGCCATGAAGGTCATGAACGAAATCAAAGCCGAGGTCAAAGGAGTTGTGACTCATATTCTCGTCGAAAACGCCAAGCCGGTCGAGTTTGGCCAGCCATTGTTTCGCATTCGGCCTAACTGACCGGCGCGATTCGGCAGGGAATCACCCATGTTTGAAAAAATTCTGGTGGCCAACCGTGGCGAGATCGCCGTGCGTATCATTCGCGCCTGCAAGGAGTTGAACATCCGCACCGTGGCCGTTTATTCGGAAGTGGACGCCAATTCCATGCATGTGCAGATGGCTGATGAAGCCATTTGCATCGGCAAGGCGCCCAGCAACGAGAGCTATTTGCGCATCGACCGCATCATCAGCGCCGCAGAAATTGCCGACGTGGATGCGATCCATCCCGGCTATGGCTTCTTATCGGAGAACGCCCACTTTGCCGACGTGTGCGAAAGCTGCAATATCCGTTTCATTGGCCCCAGCTCCCGCGCCATGAATGCGTTGGAAAACAAGGCGTCCAGCCGTGTCCTGGCCAGAAGGGCCGGCGTTCAGACCCCGCCTGGCTCCGAAGGCCCGGTCGAGAACGAGCAGGATGCCCTCGCCGTCGCAAAACGGATCGGTTACCCGATTATGATCAAAGCCATCGCGGGCGGCGGCGGACGCGGCATGAGGGCGGCGCACAATGATGTGTCCCTGATCAAGGGCTTTCATGCCGCCCGGACCGAAGCCGAGAAGGCCTTCGCCAATTCTGCGGTTTACATCGAAAAATACATCGAGAATTGCCACCATATCGAATTCCAGATCATGGGCGATCAACGGGGCAACATCATCCATCTGGGCGAGCGCGATTGTTCCGTGCAGCGCCGAAACCAGAAGCTGGTCGAGGAGACTCCTTCCCCCCTCATCGACGGCAAATTCAAGGACCTCCGCAAAAAAATGGGCAAAGCCGCCGTGCGCATTGCCGAAACCGCCCATTACACCAACGCCGGCACGGTCGAGTTTCTGGTCGATGACCAGGGCAACTATTACTTTCTTGAGGTCAACAAGCGCATCCAGGTCGAACATCCCATTACCGAGGAGGTCACCGGCATCGACATGGTCAAGATGCAAATCACCATCGCCATGGGCGAACCGATGCGCATCTCCCAGGGCGACGTCCGCATGCGCGGTCATGCCATCGAATGCCGGATTAACGCCGAGGATCCTTTTGACGATTTCCGCCCCAGCCCCGGCCGGGTGGAGATGTATTACGCGCCGGGCGGCCCCGGCACGCGCGTGGACAGCCACGTCTATGCCGGCTACACCATTCCCCCGAATTACGACTCCATGATCGGCAAACTCATCGCCCACGGCAAGGACCGCCGCGAGGCCATGGACAAGATGAGCCGGGCATTGGGCGAGTACATGATCACTGGCGTCAAAACCACCATCGCCTTCGAGCAAGCCATCATGCAGGACCCCAATTTTCGCCGCGGCGTGTACACCACCAGCTTCCTGGAACAATTGCTGGGCAGCGCGCGCCGCGAATTAATCGAGGAACAGGTCTGATTGGATTGCCGATTCCTGATCTTAATCCTGATCGTAATCTTAATCCGCACCATGAAGCCGCTGGCGCAATGCCGCCTTTACACCTTTATTGACACCATCTGGCTCGGAGCCCGGCAGGCCTCGACCGTCGCCCGCCAGCTCTGCGATGGCGGTTCGGATTTGATTCAACTCCGCGCCAAAGGCTCAAGCCCCGGCGACATCTGCCGCATGGCTGAATTAATCCAGCCCGTGCTCCATCGGGCCGGCGTCGGGTTGGTCATTAATGATCATTGGGACATCGCCTGCAAAATCGGCGCCGACGTTTGCCATCTGGGGCAGGAAGACTTTTTCGGCGCAGGCTGGACGGAGTCCTCCCAGCTTTCCGGCGTGCCGTCGCATATCCCGTTGCTGGGCCTAAGCACCAACTCGTCCGGCCAAGCGCTCCGTGCCCTGGCAGCCCGTCCGGCTTATCTGGCCGTGGGCCCCGTCTATCCCACCCCGACCAAGCCGGGCGTCGCGCCCGTGACCCTGGACTACGTGCGTTGGGCGGCGGCCCACATCCCGCTACCCTGGTTCGCCATAGGAGGCATCAACCTTGGCAACATCAGCCAAGTCCTCCAAGCCGGGGCGACGCGCATCTGCGCCGTCACCGCCATCCTCAACGCTCCCGATCCCGCCGAAGCCTGCCGTCAATTCAGACGACATTTACCGGACCCGCTGGCCCAAAAATGACGAAAATGAGCGCTTGCATTGAGGATGGCCAGAGTATATTGTCACCCTCCCTTTTGGGCGCCGTGTGAACGGCGGGCGGTTGAATCGAATTTGTGGCTCGCCGCCGCCACAGGAAGTTTTTATACTATGGCAGTCAGAATTCGTATGAAGCGGGTCGGCACAAAGAACGCCCCCTATTTCCGCATTGTGGTGGCTGATTCGCGCAGTCCGCGGGACGGCAAGTTCATCGAGGAAATCGGCACGTATCAACCCCTCAAAAAGGGCGAGAATTACAAGTTGGACCTTGAACGGGCCAAATACTGGATCAGCAAAGGGGCGCAGCCCAGCGAGACTGTCGCCAGCTTTTTGAAGAAGCTCAACAAGGCCGCCGCCGCGCCGGCCTAAGTTTTTCGTCCCATGCAAGCCTTTCTGGAGTACGTCGTCAAGGGGTTGGTCAACCATCCGGAGGCCGTCACGGTCACTCCGGTGGTCAAGGACGCCCTGACGATTTACGAACTGCGGCTGCATCCCGATGACGTAGGCAAGGTGATTGGACGCCAGGGCATGACGATCAATGCCCTGCGCTCACTCTTGCTGGCGGGTAGCGCTCGGAAATCATTGCGCTGCTCTCTGGAAATCGTGGAGGAAAAGCCTCCGGCAGAGCTTGAAAATTGATGTGCTCACTTTGTTCCCGGAAATGTTCACGGGACCGATTGATGTGAGCATTGTCCAGCGGGCCCGCAAAAACGGCCTTTTGGATTTGCGGGTGCATAATCTTCGCGATTACACTCACGACAATTACAAAACGGTCGATGACCGGCCCTTCGGCGGCGGGCCGGGCATGGTGTTGAAACCGGAGCCGATTTTTGAGGCGGTCGAAGCGCTGGCCGGGGAAAAAACCCGGGTCATTTTAATGAGCCCGGCGGGCCGGACGTTTCAGCAGTGCATCGCCCGGGAATTGGCGCGGCAGGATGAGTTGCTCTTTATTTGCGGCGCTTACGAGGGCGTGGACGAGAGGGTGCGCGAGGCGCTGGTGGATGACGAATTGTCCATCGGCGATTACGTGCTGACCAACGGCTCTCTCCCGGCCATGGTGGTGATCGATGCGGTGACGCGTTTGTTGCCGGGGGCGTTGGGCGACGACCAGAGTCCGGTGGACGAGTCGTTCAGCCAGGGATCGCTCGAGTATCCGCACTATACGCGGCCGGCGGAGTTTCGGGACATGAAAGTGCCGCCGGTGCTGTTGTCGGGCAATCACGCCGAGATTGAAAAGTGGCGGCGGGAACAGGCGCGGTTGCGGACCCGGGCGCGGCGGCCGGATTTGTTGAAAGAATGATTTTATGAACCAGGTATTATTAGACAAAATTGAAACAGAACAGTATCGCAAGGGGGCCGGCGCTTTCGGCGTCGGCGACTCCGTGCGTGTCCACACCAAAGTGGTCGAAGGCGACAAGGAACGCATCCAGATTTTCTCCGGCGTGGTCATTGGCCGCCGGGGACACGGGCTGAATTGCACGTTTACCGTCCGCCGCATCAGCTACGGCGAAGGCGTCGAGCGCGTTTTCCCGCTGCATTCGCCGCGGATTGACAAGGTCGAAGTGGAGCGAAAAGGCTCCGTGCGCCGCGCCAAATTGACTTATTTGCGCCAGCGCATCGGCAAGGGCGCCACTTTGGTCAAGGAAAAGGAAGGACGCGCGCCGGCCAAAAAACATGCCGCCGCGCCCGCCCCAGCGCCTGCGGCCGAGGCCGCGCCCGTGGCCGAAGCCGACGCCGCCCCTAAATAGCGCGCGCCGGTGGTTGGCGGGGGATTGGTGGGAAAATGTCTAATGACGAAATCCTAATGACCAATCAGTGCCCTAATGGGGCAATGACGAAACTTCGTCATTCGTCATTTGCTTTCTTTGTCTTCCTGCTGGCCCTTTGTTTCGCGGCCGCCGCCTCCGCCTCCCCCAAAACACAAATCCGCCTTTTGCTCTCGGCGGAAACCGCGCGGCCCGGAGACGTCATCTGGGCTGGCCTCGAAATGGACATGCCCAGCCCGTGGCATACCTACTGGCGCAACGGAGGCGATGCCGGCGAGGCCACTGAAATCAAATGGACCCTGCCCAAGGGCGTCACGGCTGGCGAAATCAACTGGCCCCTGCCCGAAAAAGAGATCGACACCGTCGGCGACACCTCGCTTGTCACTTATATTTACACAAACCAGGTGGTTTTGCTGGTCCCCCTCACGCTGGATAAATCCCTGCCCTCCGGCCTGTTGACGCTCACCGCGTCCGCCAAATGGATGGAATGCTCCGATATTTGCGTGATGGCCGACAAGGAGGTCTCTGCCACGCTGGCCATCGGCGATGAAGCCAAACCTTCGCCGGACGCGGCGGCGATCGGGAATTGGCGAAAGAAAGTTCCACAACCGGATACAAACTCCACGACCGAGGCTCATTGGTCCAGCGAGGCGCCAAAAGACAATGAGCGCGGGCTGATTATCCAATGGAAGGCTAAGGCGATCCCGGCGGACTTTTATCCCTACGCCAGCACGAACTTCGGAGTAGAAGGAATGACGGAAATATTGCCACTCACGAGAGGGGGAGTTCTTCTTCGCAAAATTGTCAAGAAGAGCGCCGACGAATGGCCCAAACAGATTGAAGGAATCCTAGTGGGTCGGATTGGTCATTTCGACCGCTTTGGAATGGAGGAGCATTTGAAAATCCAGCCGCCTGTCGCCGCCCCGTCGCGAACAGGCTCTTTCCTAGCCATGCTGATTCTCGCCTTCGTCGGAGGCCTGATCCTGAACGTGATGCCCTGCGTGCTGCCCGTGATCGCGTTGAAGATTTTGGGCTTTGTCAATCAGTCCATGGAGGAGCCACGGCGCGTGCGGCAACTGGGCGCGGTCTATGGATCGGGCGTGCTGGTTTCATTTTTGGTTTTGGCGGGAATGGCCATTGCCGCGCAACGCGCTGGCGGCGTGGCCAATTGGGGGGATGCTTTTCGCAATCCGCAATTCCAAGTCATCCTCACCATTTTGATGACGTTGATCGCGCTGAATCTGTTTGGCGTCTTCGAAATTACCCTCAGTGGAAAGGCCTTGGGCGCGGCGAGCGAATTGTCGGCCAGGCCGGGGTTCCCCGGCGCATTTTTCAACGGCGTGCTGGCCACCCTCTTGGCGACCCCTTGCACTGCCCCGTTTCTCGGCGTCGCTCTGGCCTTCGCCTTCACCCAACCGCCGCTGCTCACCGTCCTGGTTTTCCTCGCCGCTGGATTGGGGCTGGCCTTTCCCTTCGTCCTGCTCTGCTGGAATCCGGGTTTGCTGAAGCTGATGCCCAAGCCGGGTGCCTGGATGGAGAAATTCAAAAACGCCATGGGTTTTCCCATGCTGGCGACCGCCGTCTGGCTAATGTGGGTTTCCTCCAGCAGAGAAGATGATTCGCTCTGGCTCGGACTTTTCCTGGTCGTGCTGGCGCTGGCGGCTTGGATCTGGGGTCAATTCGTGCAACGCGGCGCGCATCGCCGGACGTTGGCCGCGGTGATTTGCCTGCTGCTGCTGGGAGCCGATTACTGGTACGTCCTCGAAGGCCGCTTGCAATGGCGTTCGCCGCCCCAGACAAAAATGGCCGGGATCGACTGGAAAACATGGAGCGCGCAAGCCGTGGAGGATGCGCGCCACTCTGGCCATCCCGTTTTGGTGGACTTCACCGCCAAAAGCTGCCTCACCTGCAAGCTCAACCTGGCCAGCAGCATTGAGATCGACCGCACCCGCGCCAAGCTCAGGCAAATCGGCGCCGTGGCCTTCAAAGCCGACTACACCCAGCAGGACCCGGCCATCGCCCAGGAACTCCGCCGTTTCAATACATCCGGCGTCCCGTTGGTGTTGGTCTATTCCAAGGACCCGGGCCAGCCTCCGCAAGTCCTGCCCACCTTCCTGACCCCGGCCATTGTTCTCAACGCGCTGGACCAGGCCGCAAAATAACTTTGAACTTCGCCCGCTGAACTCTAAACTCCGCCCATCATGGCTGAAACAGACATACGACCGCTGGTTGGCATCATCATGGGCAGCCAATCCGATTGGGAAACGATGCAGCACGCCGCCAAACAACTGGCCGACTTGCAAGTGCCGCACGAAGTCCAGGTAATTTCAGCCCATCGCACGCCCGATCTTTTATTTGACTACGCTTCGACCGCGGCGGCGCGGGGTCTGGAGGTGATTATTGCCGCAGCCGGGGGCGCGGCTCATCTGGCTGGTGTGACCGCCGCAAAAACATGCCTGCCGGTCCTTGGAGTGCCAATGGAGTCGAAATCCCTGCAAGGCCTGGATTCCCTGCTCTCGATGGTGCAGATGCCCGGCGGCGTTCCAGTCGGGACGCTGGCCATTGGAAAAGCCGGGGCGATCAACGCCGCTCTGCTGGCCACCGCCATTCTCGGCAACAAACATCCCCAACATCGCCAGGCTTATGAGAAATTCCGCGCCCAACAAACCGAGCGCGGCGCCGCCAACCGCCAGATCAAGGAACGATAAGTCCTATTTCGCCAGCCCCAATTCCACTGCCATCGTCTTTTCGCTTTTCAGCTCGTTGACCGAGGCCGTAATTTTGCCCTTGCTGAACTCGTTCAATTCCAATCCCTGCACAATTTGCAGTTTCTTGCCGTCACTGCGAACGGGGAAAGAACAAATCAATCCCTCTTCGATTCCGTAACTGCCGTCCGAATGGACACACACGCTGTGCCAGTCGTTGGCCGGCGTCGGCGCCAGAATGGATTTCACGGTGTCAATGGCGGCATTGGCGGCGCTGGCCGCGCTGCCGGCTTTGCGCGCGTTCAAAACCGCCGTGCCCCGTTGCGCCACCGTGGCCACAAATTCCGTCTTCAGCCAGTTCTCATCCTGGATCGCGGCGGTGACGGGCTGCCCCTTGATTTTGGCGTGATAAAAATCCGGGAACATCGTCGGACTGTGATTGCCCCACACACCGAGATTGGAAACGTCCGCCACGCCCGCCCCGGCCTTTTTGGCCAACTGCGCCTTGGCGCGATTCTCGTCCAGGCGTGTCATGGCAAACCAGCGCTCGCGCGGGATCTCCGGCGCGCTTTGCATGGCGATGAGGCAATTGGTGTTGCAAGGATTGCCCACCACCAGCACGCGCAGGTCCGGCGCGGCGTTTTTTTGCAAGGCTTGACCCTGCCCGGTGAAAATCTTTCCATTGATCGCCAGCAAATCCTTGCGCTCCATCCCCGGCTTGCGCGAAACGCTGCCGATGAGCAACGCCCAGTTGATGCCGCGAAAACCCTCGTCTAAATCCGCCGTGGCGGTCAGTTTCTGCACGGCAAGCGGCGCGCAATCCTCCAGTTCCATGATCACGCCTTGCAAGATCGGCAGCGCCTGCGGAATGTCCACCAGGTTCAATATCACTGGTTGATCGGGGCCAAAGACTTCGCCGGAGACGATGCGAAATAAAATGGAATAGCCGATGGCGCCCGCCGCGCCGGTTACTGCAACACGAATGGGAGTTTTATTCATATTTCTGGCTTTGTTTAATGCCCATCGCTACACCGGATGGCAAGCGCAATTGCAAACGCGTGTTTGGAATTGGTCGAGCGCTAACCCCGCTCACTGTTTGGGACGCAGCAAAATGGCCTTCTTGACCGTGCCTTCGGCTTCCACACTGGAGGCTTCTATGCCGGGGGCGTCTTTCAGCGCGTTGTAGATAATGCGCCGGTCAAAGGCGCTCATCGGCTCTAATTCCACCACGTCCCCCCAGCGCCGGACTTTTTCCGCGGCGGCCTGGGCTTTTTGCACCAGGACTTCGCGGGCTTTGGCGCGATACCCCCCCACGTCAATCAAGACCTTGGGGCTGGACTGATCCTGCTGAAAGAGCATGCGATTGGTCACGTATTGCAAATCCGCAAGGGTCTGGCCCTGCCGGCCGATGAGGCGCCCGGAATCGTCGGTCTTGACGTCCAGAAAGATGCCGTCTTCCAGCTTGTGTTCTTCGATCGTGGTTTCAAACCCCAAAAGTTTCAGGAGTTGCTCGAGTATGGCTTTGGGTTGCTCTGGCATATGTCGTTTGTCATTTAGTGCGTCGGGCCAAGCATAATCAACCGCTTGCGAATGGCTACACCTTTTTCTTCGGCGCAACCGCCCCCGGCTTGGCGGCGGCCGTGTCGTCCGTCGTTCTTGTAACGTAGGTTTGCAGGATGCTCAACAGATTGGACACCGTCCAATACAGCACCAATCCCGACGAAATTCT
This sequence comes from Verrucomicrobiota bacterium, assembly GCA_050014435.1. GTDB lineage: Bacteria > Verrucomicrobiota > Verrucomicrobiia > Limisphaerales > Palsa-1400 > DASRLE01. The sequence continues at coordinate 48,673 of JBEKDI010000012.1, forward strand.
GTAGAGCATGGCGACGAACATGAGCGGCATCCAGCGCATCATTTTCTGCTGGCCGGGTTCCATGCCCGGCGAGGCCGGCAGAATGTGGGACTGCCACAATTGCGTCGCGCCCATGATAAGCGGGAGGGGGTTAATCGGGAAACCGCCCAGAAACGGCAAATACCCCACCGTGTCCGGTTGGGAAAGATCGTGCGCCCAAAGGAAATGCACCCCGCGCAACTCGATGGCGCCGCGCAACATGTAATAGAAACCAAAGAACACCGGTATCTGGATCACCGTCGGCAGGCAACTGCCCAGCGGGCTGACCTTGTGTTCCTTCATGAATTCCATCGTTTTTTGGTTCTTTTTGACAGGATCGTCCTTGTATTTGTCCGCGATGGCCTTCATCTGCGGCTGCAGGGCCTGCATGCGCTTTTGCGATTTTGTGCTGGCCCGGGTCAGCGGCCAGAAAATGCCCTTGATGATGAGCGTGATGGCGATGATGGCCCCGCCATAGCCCAAGCCCACGGCATGGAGCCCGTTCAACGAGATCAACAGCAGCTTGGAGAAAAACCCGGTGAACCCTCCGAAATCCATGATCAGGTCCAAGTTGTTGTTCATCTTCGTGCCGATTTGCGCCAGGCGGTTGTACTCCTTGGGGCCGGCGTAAAAAGTGTAGGCGCTTGCGGTCGTTTGATGCGGCGGCAGGTTGGTCTCCGGATACCACAACGCCACTTCCAGTCCGTTGGTCAAATAAGCGCTGGTGGCGTTGGTCAATCCCACCATCTCCGGCGGGGCCATGGCAATCGGATGAATGATGACCCGCGGAGCCGGGCTGCCGGGAATGGCGGCCAGAGTGAAGAATTGGTTGTGGACCGCCGCCCAAATGACATTGTTCGTTCCTTGCTCATAGACGGTGTGCGGAAGTCCGGCGGGGATGCAGCCCAGTGTCCGGTTGGCAAACCACGCTTGCCGGATGTTCTGCGCCTTGACCCCATTGTACCAATACGTTCCCAGCGTGGTCGGATCGTCCAACGGCCCAATCGGCGTCGCTGTCCCGATCACCACCTCGCGCGCGGGGATGGCAAGGGGCTGCGCCCGGGTGTTCTCCAGCCGCAGGCTGGCGGTGAAAAGGTAATTGGTCCCGACATCAAACTCCTTCACTACCCGCAATCCGTTGGACAGGGTTTTTTCGGCCGTCACAACCTGGCCGTTTCGTGTCAAGTGAAAGTAATTGTCGCCCTGCGGCGCGTTGCTGCCCAGCAGGGCCAGGATCGGCGCGGGCGCTTTGCTGTTCAGCGCCGCCATGTTCGTTTCCGTGAAGGTGTCCTTGGTGCGGCTGATGACCGCCGGATAATTTTTCAACGAAATCCATTTCAACCCGCCGCCGTGCGAGGTGAAATGAAAAATCAGGTCCTGGTTCGTCAGCGTCAAGGTCTCTTCCGGTGCGGAAGGCAAAACCAGCGGCGCGGCCGGTGCCGGGGCCGGTTCGGCGGGCGCGGAGGTGCTCGGGGCTGAAACCGGCGTGTTTCCCGGCGGGGCATTGGTCAGGGCCGTCCACCCGCCGGGCGCCGGTTTCGGCGGAAACAAACGGTCCACGATGGGCGACAAGCCCAACAGCAGCAACACCGCAACAGCCAGAATGATGATGGATTTACGATCCATGACAATGTCCCGCCTTCCATGTTGACACGGTGGGGCGAGACTCTGTCGAGCCGTGACCCGATCGACCCGGGGTTCGACGGAGTCTCAACCTGCCGGATGTCGCTTCGTGTCCTTCGTGGCGGAAATTGGGTTGCAGGCTGGCTCTGCCATGCTCCACTCCCTTGTAATCTTCCGGAAGCGGCGGAAAATCCTCTCCCGACTCGCCCCAGGGATGGCAGCGGCCAAGGCGCCGCGCCGCCAGCCAGCCGCCCCGAATTGCGCCGTGGAGGAGGATGGCCTCGCGCGCATACTCTGAGCAACTCGGGGTGAAACGGCAGCGGGCCGGCGGCCCCAGCGCCGCGGCCAGCGCCGGCGAAAGCGTTAATTGATAAATTCGAATGATAAAAACCAATCCCCGTTGGGCGATGTTCATGAACGCTCCCTTTCCAGCCGCGCTTGGCGCATTGCCCGCAGAAAATCCCGCTCCACCTCCGCGAACTTCCGTCCCGCAATGGACGGCCGCGCCACCAAAACCAAGTCCACTGTGCCGCTCAAATCATGCTGATGCAGCCGGAAACTTTCGCGCAACAAGCGCCGCGCCCGGCCGCGCGCCACGGCGTTCCCGATCTTCTTGCTCGTCACCACCCCCAGCCGGCTGGCCGGCAGCTCCGGCCGCGCCAGCACATTGGCAATGAGGCAGCCGCTGACCCAGCGCTGTCCCTGCGCCTTGGCGCGCGCAAAATCGCCGGGCAATTTCATGCGGTGGGTGCGGGACAAACGCAAACGGGCGCTGGGCGGACCGGCCATGATCTCATTAGACCGGCGTGAGGCGCTTGCGGCCGACCCGGCGGCGATTGCGCAAAATGGCGCGTCCGCTCTTGCTGTCATTGCGGTTTAAAAAGCCGTGCTGTCGTTTGCGCCGGATTTTTGACGGTTGATACTGGCGTTTCATGATGCTCTTTTATGATCTTTGATTGAGGTTGCCACGTTTGTCAGGAAGCAACAATCCCTTTCACGGTCCATCCGTTCATCAGAGCGTGAAAAGATATACCCCCGCCCCAAACTGTCAATCGCGCAGATGATTTTTTTCAATCCTAATCCTAATCTTAATCTTAATCCTAATCGATCAGGAATGAAACCCTTTTACATGCCCCCCCATCCGCTGTATGCTCCTCGGGTGCCTTTTCCCCGGCCATTTTCAAATGACTCCGCCTGAAACATTTCTGGCGCTCTTGCGCGGCCCGGACCCTGTCCTGGCCCTGGCCCCCATGCAGGACGTGACCGATCTTGCCTTCTGGAGGATCATGGCGCAGTACGGCGGGGCCGATGTCTATTGGACGGAATACTTTCGCGTTCACGCCGATTCGCACCTCGAAAAATGGATACTCAATTCCATAACCCAAAACCCGACCCGCCGGCCGGTCGTCGCGCAACTGATCGGCAACGACATCCCCGCCCTCGTCCGCACCGCCAGGGAACTCCAGCAGTATCCCATTGCCGCCATTGATTTGAACCTGGGCTGTCCCGCGCCGGTGGTCTATCGCAAATGCGCGGGCGGCGGCCTGTTGCGCGATTTGCCCAGGATCGACGCCATCCTCGCCGCCCTGCGCGAGGCCGTGTCCATTCCGTTCACTGTCAAGACTCGCATCGGTTTTGATTCGCCCGCGCCGTTCGACGGGCTGCTGGCCTTGTTCGCCAAATATCCCATCGACTTGCTGACGGTGCATGGCCGGACGGTGGCGCAAATGTACCGTCCCGGCATCCGCTACGATCTGATTGCGCAGGCGGCCCGCGAACTGCCTTGCCCGGTGCTGCTCAACGGCGACGTGCATGGGCCGGACCAGGCCGCCGCATTGCTGGCCCGCACCGGCGCGCGCGGGCTGATGATTGGGCGCGGGGCCATCCGCAATCCGTGGCTTTTCAGCCAGATCCGCCAGCGTCGGCGCGGCGAGCCGGCCACCCTGCCCACGGGCCGGGAGGTGCTGGCCTACATCCACATCCTCTGGGAGGCGGAGGTCACCCCGGGCGTGCGCGAAACCGCCCAAGTGCAGCGCCTGAAAAAATTCATGAACTTCATCGGCGAAGGCCTCGCCCCGGCGGAACAGTTTCTGCACGAAATCAGGCGCACGGCGACCCAGACCGGCTTTTTCGACATCTGCGCCAGGTATTTGGACCACGATGAACTGATGACGCTGGAACCGGTCGAAAGCGCCGCCGGGCTTATTCCGTCGCCGACCAGTTGATGTTGGTTGAATTGGGGGAAAAGGTGATTTCGCCGGGATTGTAGTTTTTGTAATTCTTGACGTGCCAGTCGGCGAACAAAATATTGACACGGTTGTTATGGATGGGAGAAGTCTGCCCAAACAACGTATCGACATCCATGTTATTCAGGTCCGCGTTGGTGGGGTCTGCGGTATAATTGCAGTCGCCGGAAAGAACGTAACAAGACGGGTTGTTGATGCTGCGCAGAATGACGCTGGCCGGCCGAACCTGGTTCGTATCGCTGGCGAGAATGCTAAAAGCCTCCGACCCCATGAAATAGCTGAAACCGGATTGTCTGTAGCGCCCGCACAGGGCGGGGCAGCGGAGGACATTGGTGTTTTGGTAATAGGGCAAAAGGACAGCCATCCAGGCGTTGGAGGGGCTGGGGGTGTTGAACGCGCCCTCGCCGTTAACCGTTATGTTCGCGGTGGATTTCGGCATCCAGTCATTGCTGTCGTCCCCATACATTTGCATGGCGAAACCCATCTGCCTGAGATTGCTGACGCAATTTATCGTGATGGCTTTTTCCTTCGCTTTGCCCAGAGACGGCAGCAGCATGCTGGCGAGAATGGAGATGATCGCCATCACAACCAGCAGCTCAATCAGTGTAAATGCTCCTTTTCTTGCTTTCACAACTCCTTTGCTTCCTGGTGAAACCTAAACCAAAACCGCCTCCTTGGCCAGAAAAATCAGGGTGTTCGCGCGCTGATTCATTGACCCTTGCCGATATGGGCCCGCACCTTGGTTATCGTGTCCCCGAGGATTTTGCGCTGGTTGCTGTCAAGCTTGGCGCTGAAGGCGACTTTGCGCAACGGCAGGAGCGCGTCCTTGTATCGGCCTGCGTCGATGGCGGTAAGGGCTCCTTCCAGTTGGACCTTCTGCGCACCCCCCAGGGATTGCAAGCCGGCCCGGACCTGCGCCGTGTCAATTTTTGTATCCGAGCAGCCGACTACAGCCAGGAGGGCGAAACTGACAACCGCGACCAATGTAAGCAGCCGATGTTTCATGGTAAGACCCGTCAACTCTTTCCGCTAATGTGCTCCAGCCGGCCCGGTTTGTCAACAATTAGTGAGGTGAAATATTACGGAGAGCCGCGCCGCATCGGCCAATCCGCCGCCGCCATTGCCTTGTAGCCGCCGACCAGTGAAAAGACGTTCTTGTAGCCCATGCGCTGGGCCGCGTCCGCCGCCAGCGCGGAACGATAGCCCCCGCCGCAATACAGGATCAGTTCTGTGGCGGGGTCGGGAACCGTTTTTTCCAAATCGCGCTCGAACACGCCTTTGCCCACGTGGATGGCTCCGGCGGCATGGCCGTCGTTCCATTCATTGTCCTCGCGCACATCGACCAGTACCGCGCGCAGATTGCTCCCCAGGCGCTCCCGGGCTTGGGCCAGCGTTACTTCCCGTATGCCGGATCGGGCCGCCTCCACCAGTTTCAAAAAGCCGGGCGAATGTTGCATCTTGTCCAAAGCATAATTCCCCCAAGCCTGCCGCGCAATCCGTTTTGCCACGCTGGGCCGCAGTCCTGCCCGTCCGACCAGCCGCTCACACCATTTTCCCTTTGTCTCCCTCCTCAGAATGCCCGATTGTTGCCTCTGTGCAAACCAGGCCCCATAACGGCGCTTTGGCCGGCAGCCTGCTGCTGGCCGTGTTTTTGTTTGGCGCCAACAACACCGGGATAAAATTCCTGGTCGGCTTCTGGCCCCCTGCGACCATTGGCGCGACACGGTTTGTCCTGGCCGGCCTGGTCCTGTTGGGGCTGTTGCGCTGGACCCGGCTCCTCGGCGCCGAACGCCCGCTTTCACCGGAGTTGAAACGTCAGTTGTGGTGGCGGAGCGGCCTGACCCTGGCCTTGTATATTGTGATTTTCAATGGCGCGCTCAAGCTGACCTCTGTGGCCCACGTCGCCCTTTACCTGGGAGCAGCCCCGGTGTGGGCCTTGTTATGGGAAGGGCAGCCGGAAAAGCATTGGAAGTCGGCGCAACGCTACGGCGCGGCGGCCCTGGCCTTTTCCGGCGTGCTGGTCCTGTTTTGGCCGATGCTGCGCCATGGAACGGCCAAAGTCTCCGGGGAGATCCTCGGCCTGGTTGCCAGCGTGCTCTGGACTGCTTTCGGCCGCCAGTGCCGCGCCTTGGGCCGCGATTTGTCGGGCGCGGAAGTGACGGCGCACACCTTTTGGCGGGCGGGCGTTCTGCTGACGCCCGTCGCGCTCATTGAAGTTTCGATGGTAAGGGTTCCGTGGCGCGCGGACCTGGCTTGGATCCAGCTCTTCTGCATCCTGGGCGGAGGCGTGGCGGCTTTCGCCCTCTGGAACAACGCCCTGCGCCATTGGCAAACGAGTCAAGTCTATCTCTTCAACAATTTGGTCCCCATCAGCACCATGACCTGGGCGCATTTTTGCCTGGGTGAACCTTTCACCGGGACATTTTGGACCGCCATGGCGCTGATCGGGACGGGCGTGCTGATCGGCCAGGCCAACCTGCAAAAGCTCTTCGGCCCCCGCTGGCTGCCCTCGGAGTAGCATTCAACCGCAGTTGCCCCATTCCAAAAATCGCCCGGCATTGTAATTGATAGATGGAATGGACAGGCGCAAAGTGCCTGGACAGCAAATGACCAAACGGACCAAACGCAGCAGGCGCATCCGCCTTGTCCTGCTCAGCGGTATTTCCGCCGGCGCTCTCGCCAGTTACTCGCCTGAGGCCGGGGGCCCGTTGAGCGCGGTCAATGTCTATACCAATAACTACTACGTTCCCGGCGCGGGCTATTATCACGCCCCTTTTTGCGCATGGTTTCCGTTGCCCTATAATCATTTTGATCCCGCCAAACGGCAGTACTTTTACGGCGGACAATGGGGCGCGCTGCCCTGCCAGAGCATCACCAATATTTCCTCGCCCTCAGCCCAGGCCGCGGCCAGGGCCGAAATGGCGCGGACCGATGTCACCCGCGGAGGATTCGGCTGCACCGGCGGAACCGGCGGCTACTACATGCATTCCTGATGAAACGCCACCGCATCCAATGTCGTCCTGACTGGACCTCCAGGGTCGAGAGCATCGGTCTGACTTATCATTCTCACGAGGCGGGGCCTTATTGGGATGAATCGGCTTGCTACGAACTGACCGCGCGCGAAGTGGATGTTCTCGAAGCCGCCGCCAACGCGCTGCATTTTCTCTGCATCGACGCCGCCGAAGCGGTCATCAAGAACAATTGGTGGGCGCGTCTCGGAATTCCCCCGCCCGCCGTGCCGGTCATTTTGCGTTCGTGGGAACGCGATGATTTCAGCCTCTATGGGCGGTTCGATTTCAGTTTTGACGGCGTGTCGCCGCCGAAATTGCTGGAATACAACGCCGACACGCCCACCGCCCTGGTCGAGGCCGCGGTGGCGCAATGGTTCTGGCTCCGGGAAACTCATCCGCGCGCGGACCAATTCAACTCCATTCACGAACGCCTCATCGCCGCCTGGCGCCGCTGCCGCGGCCAAACCATCCACTTCACCGGCGTCCGCGAACATGCCGAGGACGAAATGACTGTGCTTTACCTCCGCGACACCTGCCAGCAGGCCGGCGCCTCCACCCGGCCCGTTTTCATCGACGACATCGGATGGGACGCGCGGCGGAATATATTTGTTGACCTCGACTTCCGCCCCATCGAGCGCTGTTTCAAGCTCTATCCATGGGAATGGCTCTGGAACGAGGAATTCAGCGTTCATCTGGATGAAGATTCCGTGCAGTGGATCGAGCCGCCCTGGAAAATGCTGCTGAGCAACAAGGGTCTGCTGCCGGTTTTGTGGGAATTGTTTCCGGACCATCCGAATCTCCTGCCGGCCTACGAATTGTCCGCGCCGCTCGAGGGCTGTTACGTGCGCAAGCCGAAACTGGGCCGCGAAGGCGGGAACGTCACCTGGGTCGAAGGCGGCGTGGTCGTCGAGGAAACCGGCGGCAATTATGGACAGGAGGGGCACGTTTATCAGGCGCCCGCGCCGATGGCCGAATTTGACGGCCAGCATCCGGTCTGTGGCGTCTGGGTCGTGGACCACGAGGCGGCGGGCCTCGGCATTCGCGAAGACATCCGGCGCATCACCGGCAACTTGAGCCGGTTCGTTCCCCATTTCTTTGTTTGACATGAGCTTTCCCAATCCCACCCAAATCCGCATCGGCATGACCGCCATCTTTTTTGGACACGGTTACCGGGTGATCGGACGCTCCGTGCTCGGTGTGGAGGAGGCGGGCCGGACTTACTGCTGGAACGAATTCAACCTTGAAACATCCGGTGGATCCTGCGCCGACCTCGTCTTCGAGGAAACCGGGCTTGGCGGCAAATGGCGCTTATTCGAAATGTTCGATCCAAAGGTCCCCCTGACGGCCAGGGAAGCCAAAGACAAGTGCGTCGGCGACACTGTGAATCTCGACGGCACACCAGTCATGGTCAACCGGGTGGATCGTTCTCGCGTTTATGCCGTCGAGGGGAAGGTTCCGGAAGGAGTCGTGATCGGCCAGCACGCCAACTATTTTAATGCAGAGGCCGGCGACAAAATGATCGTCGTGAGTTGGACGGGCGACGATGTGGAATTCTATTCGGGCAGAACAATCCCTGGCGGCGCGGTTGCCTCTGCCTTCAACCTCAGCGGCCTTGCGCGCCTGGCCTTTGCGTGGACCGGGGGGCGGGGCTTTCTGAACGCGCGTCTGCTGGTGCCACTCGTAATCATTGCCTTGCTCGGCGCGCTGTTATGGATGCTGGTCTCCTTGGCGCAACCGTCGGCGCCACCCCCGCCTACGGTCATCGTTTTCCAGGCGGGCCCATCGCTCCTGTTTCCCGGAGAATTGGGCGTTCTGGACGGCAGATTCCTTCGCATCGCCAGTCACGCGCTGGTGCAAATTGACGAAGTCGGCCTCCGCTTCTCCCGCCACGAATACGAGCTGGCCGACGAGGACAATCATAATTACCTCCTCATTTCCGGCATGAATTCCAATGCCCCCAACTGGACTCTGTGCGCCCCTGCCGAGACGGCGCAGACGTTGACGCCTCAAAAAGCCGGCAGCCTTTCCGCCGGCCAGATCCTCAAGGTTGACGGGGAGCCGGCGCGAATCACCAAGCTCTTTCGTTCGACGATCCTCAGTGTTGATGGGATCTCCCCGCAACCGCGCAGACGCGGCGACGTGCTCTACGGTTTTTCGGGCGCGATGAAATCGAACATTTTGATCGTGCGCTGGGACGCCACGAACATTCTCTGGCTCAAGGGGACGGGGCTGGCCGACCGGAGCGTGAAAACCGCCTTTGCGCCACCGGCCGGGAGTCAAGCACATTAATTACTTCAACCTGATCTCTGCGGATTTGGCGTGGGCGTCGAGGCCTTCCAAATCGGCAAACTTCTTGACTGTCTTCATGGCTTTTCTCAGAGCGGGCTTGGTGTAGGCGATCAGGCTCGTCCGCCGCTGAAATTGATCCACGGTCAGCCCGGCGAAGGCTGCGCCTGTCCCGCCCGCCGGCAGGGTGTGGCTGGGGCCGGCCACGTAATCTCCCAGCACGGTCGGCGTTTGCGCGCCCAGAAAAATCGCCCCGGCGGTGGCAAGCTGGCGCGCCACCTTTGCCGCGCCACGCGTCATGATCTCCAGGTGCTCCGGCGCGAGACGATTGGCCAGGTCGATGCCCTGCCGCAAATCAGCTACATGGATCAGCCAGGTGTTGCGGTCCAGGACGCGCGCGATGAGGTCGCGCCGCGCGGCTTTGGGCAGTTGCCGGGCAATCTCCCGCTGCACGCCGCGCAGCAGCTTGCCAGACGTCGTCAAAAGCCAGATGCGCTCCAGCCCGGAACCGTGCTCAGCCTGGGCCAGAAGATCGGCCGCAATGCAGGGAGCGTCGGCGGTTTCGTCGGCCAGCACCAGCAATTCACTGGGGCCGGGCAACAAATCAATCGCGGCATAACCGAACAACAATCGCTTGGCGGCCACGACCCAGGCATTGCCGGGACCGAAAATCTTGCTCACCTTCGAAATGGCCGGAGTGCCCAGGGCCATCGCCGCGATGGCTTGCGCCCCCCCGATGCGGTACATCTCCGTAGCGCCCGCCGCCCGCGCCGCATACAGCAGCGCCGGATTGACCGCGCCCTGCCGGTCGCACGGTGTGCAGACCACGATCTCGCGGCACCCGGCGGCGCTGGCCAGCGGAATGGTCATGAGCGCCGTGGACACCAGCGGGGCCATTCCTCCCGGAATGTAAATGCCCACCCGGCCCAGCGGATCAAATTTTTCCCCCACCATCGCCCCGTGGCTGTTGCGCATGGACCAATCCTTGCGCAGCGAGCGATTTGCAAAGTTTTTCACGTTTTTTCGCGTTTCCGCAACTGCATCGCGCAACCCCGCATCCGCCCGCACAAAGGCGGCGAGCCATTCCGCCTGCGTCACGGCGAACTGATCCGGGTCGAGCTTCGGGCCGTGGAAGTGTGCCGTCAGTTCGGCCACGGCCTTATCGCCCCGGGTGCGCACGGCGTTGATGATGTCCCGGGTCTGCTGCTCGATGATCGGGTCGAACAAGCTCGAAGGAGCCAGCAAACGATTGATTTGATCGCTGAAATCCGGGTCGCTGTGGGAGACAACTTTCATGCTGCGGAGAAATTAGGGGAAAGAAGGGAAATTAAAAAGTAAGAAGTCATACGGCTTTTCTTCCGTTGCTTGACGGCGAAGCCCGGAAGCCCCAGTTTGCAAGGATGAAGGCGATTCGCGTCCACCAATTTGGCGGCCCGGAAGTTCTGCGATGGGAAGAGGTCCCCGATCCGAAACCAGGCCCGTCCCAAGTCCTTATTCGCACACGCGCTGCAGGCGTCAACCCCGTCGAAACTTACTTGCGCGCGGGCATGAATCCGAAGCTGGTCCTGCCTTACACGCCTGGCACGGATGCGGCGGGGGAAGTCGTGGCGTGCGGCGACGCGGCGCGCGATTGGCCGGCGGGTGCGCGCGTCTATACCAGCGGCACCGTATCGGGCGCTTATGCGGAAATGATTTTGTGCGAGGCAGCCGACGTTCATGCGTTGCCGGAGAAAGTGTCGTTTGCGCAGGGCGCGGCGATGAACATTCCTTTCGCCACGGCTTGGCGCGCCTTCTTCCAACGGGGCCGCGTCGCGCCGGGCGAAACGGTTTTGGTGCACGGAGGCTCGGGCGGAGTCGGTACCGCGGCGATCCAACTGGCGCGGAACGCCGGTCTCAAGATCATCGCCACGGCGGGCACGCCGCAAGGTGAAGAATTGCTGCGGCAACTCGGCGCTCATCATGTGCTCAATCATCGCGACCCTGGCTATTTATCGGAAATCATGACCATTACAGAAGGCCGCGGTGTCGATATGATTTTGGAGCTGCTGGCCAATGTTAATTTGGGTAAGGACCTGGGCTTTTTGGCCACGCATGGTCGCGTCGTGGTCATCGGCAGCCGCGGCAAGGCCGAGGTGGACGCCCGCGAGCTGATGATACGCGACGCGGACATTCGCGGCCTGCTTCTTTTCAATGTCACCGCCAGCGAAAAGGCGTCGATCCATGCGGCGTTGGGAGCCGGCCTTGCCAACGGCACTCTTGAGCCGGTGATAGGCGCGGAATTACCCCTGGCCCAAGCCGCGCGCTCCCACGAGCAGATCATGGTGCCCGGCGCGCACGGAAAGATCATTTTGCTGCCGTGATTTTCAGTAAATTTCAGACCTTCCACCCTTTGCGTGGTTCGCGTTTGATCCACTGGTTTAACTCGGGAATATTGGTCACTTTCATGTTCGGCCCGTCCCATTCCACCTTCCGGTCCACGCCCGCGCGTTGCGCCAGATTTCCGAGAATGACGAATTCCGTCAGCCGCGCGCCGTAATCGAACGGCGCCGCCGTCTCGCTCCTCCCGGCGCGGCAGGCGTCGATGAAATCCTCAAAAACGTCCTTGGGTCGAGGCAGCGTGATGGGAGGCTGGGGATGTTTTTCCATTTTTCCCAGCGGAACAATATGCATCCGCTCCCCGTACGTTTGGGTGTGAATGATGCCTGTGTCCCCCACATAGAGCGTGCCGCCATCTCCAACGTCCAGTTCCTCGTCCGGATACTGCTTCTGCAACTCGCCCAGCAGCGGCGGCAGATTGCGCGCGTTGCCCATCAACAGGCGAGTCGTGCCCACGGGGCTGTCAGTCGTCGTCGCGTTCAATCCTTCGTACCAATACGCCTTCAGAGGAGTCATGTTCTCCCGGGCGGGAATGTCCCAGCGCACGCGGCTACCGGTCGGACACCGCTCGTCTGTGCCGCCCCGGATCATCTCGGCCTCGACGCTGTCAGGATGCCCGGCCTTGAGCGCCCAGAAAACGCCATCCAGGATATGGCAACCCATGTTGCCCAGCGTCCCGTTGCCAAAATCATACCAACCATGCCATTCATGCGGATGCAGGTCCGCATGGTAATCGCGATAGGGCGCCGGCCCGATCCACGAATCCCAATGCAATCCCGGCGGCACAGGCAGCGAGGGCGGACGCGGCCCGACGCCGCCGTTGGATTTGCTGGTCCAGCTATGCGTTTCAGTGACGTTCCCGATCATCCCGGCCCAAATGTACTCGCAAAGGCGGCGATAACCCTCCATGCAGTGGCCCTGATTCCCCATCTGCGTGGCGACCTTCTTGTAGTGCGCCGCCGCCTCGCGCAAGCGCCGCCCCTCGGCAATGTCGTGGCACAGCGGCTTTTCGCAATAAACATTGATGCCCCGTTCCATCGCCATCACCGCCACGTTGGCATGATGATGATTCGGCGCAGTGACAAAAACCGCGTCGAGTTGTTTGCCCATTTTATCAAACATCTCCCGGTAATCGGTGAAAGTCCGGATGTTGCCCGTGTCGATGCCGTGGTCCTTGAGATAACTGAAAATGCGGCCATACGTGCGCTCATCCGGATCGACAATGGCGACAAGCTCCTGCCCGTAGCGGAAGTACACCTGCTCCAGATGTGTGCTGGCGCGAATGCCGCAGCCCACTTGCGCGCAACGAAGCCTGTCCCCGAGCCGGTGCGTGGCAGCCGACCCGATGTTGGGAAAACTGATGAACGGCGCCGCCCCCGCCGCCAACGCAGCGCGTTTGATGAACGACCGCCGGTTAAAATTCGACTTCATGATATCGTATTAAACCGCTTCCAATCCAGAACGGCAAACCATTTGCGACGATGCCTTATGTAGTGTCGAGGCTATGCCTCGAAATCGGCGTGCAACGCCGACGCCACAACTTTTGATTTCTTTTTTCAAATCTTGGAAATCCAACACGAAACATGCGCGGGGATCGATCCAGACACGCACCCCATGTATCGGAAAAGAAATCCGTTCAAGCCGGAGTCCGGTGAAGATTTTTTTAAAATGAGCGGTCCGGGGACAAGGCACTGCGGCGATGCCAGTGGATTGCGGCATTTTTCCCGGAACAGCGCTTCAGCGCGTCATTTGCCTTTCAGTCCAGCTTCGGCGAGTTTGGCGTCTCGTTCTGACAGCTTCCAAAGACCGTCCCTGGCTGTGTCTGTATTGACAGGATCACGAATTATGCCATCAAAAACGAAGCATCCAATGTGTTCCCGCACCTTCTCGCCAACGTGTGCATCCCTGAAGCCTCGCACCTTCTTCGCGCCGTCTTCGGTGTACATCCACTTAACTGCAAAGCCATTCATCTGGCCGCGAAGGTCCCAAACCTTGATGCTCGTCTGAACGACGTCATTGGAAGAAATCGTCATTGTCGGGATGGAAGCCTCACCGGCTAAGACTACGCCGGCAAGTCCAAGGAGCATGATGGTGGCAAGATTCCGCATCGTGTGCTGGCTGACGGCGCATTGAGCCACGCGCGGCCAGGGATGTCAACCCGCGAAAGCGTTGCGACGGTCGTGCGTTGCTGCGCCTTTGTTCATTTCTTCTTTTAAAACATTGCGCGGCAAAGACTCGGGCGCGGGATTGCCCAATTGCCGTTGAATATTGCGTTGAGAATGGCGCGCCCCGTTCCATAATGGTGTCGAAAATGGACTCAATCGCAAAAGATGAATAGTACGTTCATAACCGTCGCAGTTATTGGCACTTTGGCCGTCATAAGTCCCGGTCCGGACTTCCTCATCGTCACGAGAAACAGCTTGTTATACTCCAAACGGGTCGGGTTTGCCACCGCCCTTGGCATTGCCGTCGGGAACGTCGGTTGGATCGCAATGTCTGTTCTCGGTATTTCCGTCGTGATTGCGCGGACCGTTCTCTTGTTCAACGCCTTAAAGTTGCTCGGAGCAGTGTATCTCATATATCTCGGCGCGCGCTTGCTGTGTGGCGGCAGGGAACCGGTAATGGAGCGAATACTGCCGCAAGGAGCAAGCGAGGAGAAGAAACACCTGTCGCCGCCCAAGGCATTTCGCATGGGGCTTTTCACGAACATCCTCAATCCGAAATGCGCCATGTTCTACGTCAGCTTTTTCAGCATGGTAATCACCCGCTCGACGCCAACGGTTGAACAGTGTGCTTATGGACTGGAGGTCATGCTTATCGCCATCTGCTGGTTCTCGCTTCTTGCAACGGTGCTTTCGGTGGAAAAGATAAGAGGACCTTTCAGACACTTTTCGGTTTGGCTCAACCGTGTCACGGGGACAATTCTCATCGTGCTGGGCGTCAAAGTTGCCTTGTACCATCAGTGAGTAAAATAAGCCTGGATTGTCATTTACGACAAGAGTCGATTGAGGATGTCGATTTCGCAACTTGCAATGCTGACACCGACATCTCACACTGCCGTGTGAAGACAAAACAAAAGGCGGGGAACTGGGAAACTGATGCGCCGGGGCGAACAATCGCTTTGCAATGACTTTAAAACAGGTTGCCAAATTGGCAGTTTTCCTGACCGTGCCATGGGCGATTCTGCACTCTGCGGCCGGTCAAAGCGGCGGATCCAACGGGGAGGCCATGCAGCGCGCGCAAGGCAAGCCGGAGGCGGGCAATCCAATCCGGAGCACAGTGGCGGGCCCGGAGAGCGTTCTTTTTCGCATCAGTTCGCTGACCCGGGAACTGGCACAATCTAAGCCGGGTCTCCCAGTGCGTGTGCTTGGGCAGATCATTAAACAGGAAAAGGGGGAATCCATCATGGTTCAGGATGATTCCGGAACGATCCGGGTCAAAGCGCATATGCATCCTCCCCTGATCGTCAACGACGACGGCGCCAACGCCTGGGGAAAACTTTCATGGGATGGAACCAATGTGTTCATCGACGACGCCACATTCCAGGTTGTGTCCTGGGCGCAGATTGCTGAACAACAATTCGCCGCTGCCCGGCAACAACCTCATCACTTATCGCTGTTGACCAACGCGCAGCAAGTTCTGAATTTGTCGGCGGAAGAGGCGGCGTGGAAATACCCCGTGCGCCTGCGCGCCGCCATCACCACCGTGGGTTTGAATTTGGAGTCTTTGTGGCTGCAGGACGACACGGCCGGCATATACGCGGCGTCGCCGAATGTTCCTGTAAGCAGGAATCTGGCCGTTGGCGACGAAGTAGAAATAGAAGCAGTCAGTGGCCCCGGGGGATACTCTCCGATAATCGAGTTGACGGCGGTCAAAGCGACGGGACGGAAAAGACTGCCGGAAGCGCCATTGCTGACGGTGAATCAACTGGTGACGGGGCAATATGACAACGATCTGATCGAAGTGCGTGGCACCCTGCGCTCATTTTCCATAACCACGCGATCCGTCAACTATGAGATCAGCGACGACACCGGACTTATGCCATTGTACATCCCGGGCGGCGAGGTCTTCACGAATCTGCTGGATTCACTGGTTCGGGCGCGTGTCGTGTGCCGTTCGTTTTTCGATCGGCACCGGCAAATAACCGGGGCGTATCTTTGGCTGCCGTTGACGAACATGCTGGTCGCAGAGGAAAAAGGGGTGGCGGACCCGTTTACGCTGCCCACAAAATCCATTGCCTTGCTTTCGGAATTTAGTCAGCGAGGAGCGACCCATCACCGCGTAAAGATGGCCGGGGCGGTTACATTCAATCAGCCGGATGGGGTCATGTTCGTGCAGGATGAAACGGGCGGCATACCGGTTTATCTGGATCAGAGCGCAAATCTGCTGGCGGGCGACAGGGTGGAAGTGACCGGCTACCTGTCCGCCGGCGATTTCGGCCATGTGATCCGTGATGCGAATTACCGAAAGGTTGGCCATGCCGCGATGCCCAAACCGTGTTTGTTTTCTGATGTCAATATCAACCCCAACCTGAATGGCTCTTTGGTGCAGATCGACGCGCGGGTCCTTGCCACCATCCGCCGTGAGAAAGAGTATGTTATGAGCTTGCAGGCGGGCAATTTCACCTTCGAAGCCATTCTTCCGAGCAGCCGCAAAGCGACCGAGAATTCACTTCCCTCGCCAGGCAGCGTGGTGCGGCTGCAGGGAGCCTATTCGGTGCAGGGAAATGAATTGAGAATGGCGCACGGACTCCGCCTCTATGTGCCGGCCACCGAGCCCATTCAGATTCTCCAAGCACCGACGTGGTGGAACACCCGGCATACCGCGATGGTGATGGGAACGCTGGCCGGGATTATCATGGCCGCCACGCTTTGGGTCATGTCGCTGCGCCACCGTGTGAAGCAACAAACGGTTATCATTCAAGAACGCATGGCCAGGGAAGCCGCGCTCCAGGAACGATATCGCGAGATTTTTGAAGGAGCGAACGATTTGATTTTCACGCTGGATACGGAAGGGCGGCTGACCTCGCTCAATCCGGCGGGCCGAGATGCCCTGGGCTACAATGTCGAGGAGGTAAGCCAGCTTGCGATTGGCCGGATTCTGGCGCCGGGCAGCGGTGGCTTGGAAAAGAAAGTGCTCGAAATGGCCCGGGCTGGTGGAGATCCCAAGGGAGGCAACGGGGATGTGATTACTTGTGAAAGTGAATTCATTTCCAAGGACGGGAGGCGCCTTCTGGTTGAAACGTCATTGCGTCTCATGCAGAAGGATGGCAAAGCGCACAGCATTCAAGCGATTAGCCGGGACATCACGGAGCGCAAGAAGGCGGAAGCCGCGCTGGCTCAAGCCAGCAGTTTGCTGAAAACGCTGTTGGACAACGTTCTTGACGTCATCTATTTCAAGGATCGCGATTCCCGCTTCGTGCGCGTGAGCAGGTCCACGGTCCGAAAAGCTCTGGGGCACGGCGCCAAAGGCTTTGATTCCAACCCAACGCAGCAGCCAATCAGCGCCGAGCAAATGGAGGAGTTCACCAAGTATTTGCAAGGCAAGAGTGACTTCGACCTGTTCGCGGAGGAGCACGCGCGCGCCGCTTTTGAGGACGAACAGGAAATCATGCGCAGCCGCAAGCCGATTGCAGGCAAACTCGAACGCGAGACGCATCCCGATGGCCACGTGAGTTGGTGCCTGACGACGAAGATGCCATGGTTCGACGAAACGGGGAAGATTGTAGGCACCTTTGGTGTTTCCAAGGATATTACCGCCCTCAAGCAGGCTGAGAGCGAACTAGAGGCCACCCACCAACGCCTTCTGGAAACTTCCCGCCTGGCCGGGATGGCCGAGGTCGCCACCGGGGTCCTGCATAACGTGGGCAATGTTCTCAATAGTGTGAATGTTTCGTGTTCGTTGCTGGTGAACCTCGTAAGGAATTCCAAGATATCCGGCGTTACGAAAGTGTCGTCGCTGCTGCAGAAAAACAGCGGACGACTTGCGGAATACCTGACGCAGGACGGGCAAGGCCAGAAACTTCCAGACTTCCTGGCTGCTTTGGCAACTGCGCTGACGAAGGAGCAGGAATTGGCCCTGGAGGAACTGGAGCAGCTCACAAATCATGTTGAGCATGTCAACCAGGTTGTCGCCATGCAGCAGAATTATGCGAGGGTGGCGGGAGTGCTTGAGGAAATAAGCCCCCGGCAATTGGTGGAGGATGCGCTCCATATGAACAGCGCGGCGCTCGCCCGGCACGGGATTGAGGTGCGACGTGAAATCGAAGAAACCACACGGATCCTGACTGAAAAACACAAAGTACTGCAAATACTGGTCAATCTGATCAGCAATGCCAAATACGCAATGGATGATGCACAACCGAAGGACAAGTTGCTGACCATTAAAGTGGCCAACGATGGAAAGCACTGTGTGACAATTCAGGTAATTGACAAAGGCGTCGGCATCCAGCCGGAGAATCTTACACGAGTTTTTTCACAAGGATTCACTACGCGCGCCGAAGGCCACGGTTTCGGATTGCACAGCAGCGCACTGGCAGCGCGCGACTTGGGAGGATCGCTCTCTGCTGCCAGCGACGGTCCTGGCAAGGGCTCCGTCTTCACGCTTGTGTTGCCAAGGGAAATTGAACGCCAGAACGGGTGAAGGTTCCCAAACCTGCCCCCCGATGGTTGCCGCAAGTATTGCTGTTCGCTGCGCAACGACCGGCGAAAGGTGGGGAATATTGCACTCGCAGATTTTAACGCCGGGTTCGGCGAGACGGCCGCTCCACCCGGGGAGAACGTCTCTGTGCGGCCACGGTTTTGTTTGAAACGCTCTAATTCATTTTCAACACTTTGGCCTGGCCTTTCCATTCCACCGTCACTTTGTCACGCGTGATTTTGAGAACCCGCATGCCGTCCACGGAGTCGCCTTCGGAGCAACTTTTGCCTTCCAGAATAATGGACGCATGGGAGGCGGAGTAGAAGATGCCCTGAAGTTTTGGTTCGTCGCCCGGTTGCCGGGGTGGCGGGGCCGGCCATTGCACGGGCACGACGACGGCCGGCGCGGGGCTGGCCGGCACGGCGGTCTTGGGTTTGACTTTATCCAGCTCGGCGATGATCGCGTCGGGACCGCCGCGGAGGAATCCTGTCTGCTTCCAAACCACGCTGCCATCGGGCTTCAACGCCACCAAAGTGGGGTAACCCTTCACGTCGTACTGCTTTTGCAATGCCTGATTGATTTTCCTCAACTCGGCGGACTGCGGAGTCTGGTGGGGAAAGTCGATCTCAACCAGCACGAGATTTTTCCCGGCATATTCAATGAAGCCGGGTTGTGCAAAGGTTTCGGCAGCGAGCTTTTTGCACCAACCGCACCAATCGGAGCCGGTGAAGTCGAGCAGGACCAATTTGTTTTCCTGCCTGGCCTGAGCCATGGCCTGCGGGACACTGACCAGCCATGCGGAATCGGCCGCGAACACCGGGGCGGCCATGCAGCAAGCGAAGAGTATCAATATAAATTTTCTCATAAGCGACTGTGTGCCATCTCATTTATCGGCATTTGCCATGGCAGACTTAATTCGCCGTTGCGCTTTGGGCTGCGACTAAGGAAACTGGAAGAAAGCTCTTGCCAGCTTTTGGACAACTTCCCGATACTACGGCAACAATTCAAGATGATGGCTACATTATGAAACCAGTTCGACTCGGCATCATTGGCTTGGGCAACATCGGCAACCATCATGCGGAGTATCTCCTGGCCGGAAAGGTCAGACGGTGCGAACTCAAGGCCGTGGCCAACAGTTCTGCCGGCAAACTTGCCCCGTATCAGCAGCGCGGCCTGAAGGTGTTTGTTAACGGGGAGGAGTTGATCCGTTCCGGCGAGGTGGATGCGGTGATTGTGGCCACGCCGCATTTTCAACATACATCCCTGGGGATTGCGGCGTTGCAGGCCGGGCTGCATGTCATGGTGGAGAAGCCCATTTCAGCTCATAAAGCGGATGCCGAGCGGTTGATCGCCGTCCGGCGGCAGCATCCCAAACTGGTCTTTGCCGGCATGTTCCAACTGCGCGCCGAATCGCGTTACCTCGAGATCAAAAAAATAATTGCGGACGGGCAATTGGGCGAAGTGGTTCGCTTTTCCTGGATTGTGACGGACTGGTTTCGGACCGAGGCTTATTATGCCAGCAGCGCCTGGCGGGCCACCTGGAAAGGGGAAGGCGGCGGAGTGTTGATCAATCAATGCCTGCATCAGTTGGACATGTTGCAATGGCTCGTGGGCATGCCGGCGCGTGTGCGCGGCTTTGTGCATCTGGGCCGGTTCCATAAAATCGAGGTCGAGGATGATGTGACGGCCTATATGGAATTTGCCAGCGGGGCCAGCGGCACGTTTGTTTCGACGACCGGCGAGGCGCCCGGCACGAACCGTTTGGAAATCAGCGGCGATTTGGGCAAGCTGCTGCTGGAAAACGACCGACTGCTCTTCCTGCGCAATAATGTTTCGGCGGCCGAATTGTGCAAGACGGCCAGCCTTGGGTTTCAAAAGCCCGAGGCGCAAAAGGTTGAGATTCCGATTCCATCCGAACCGGGGCAGCACGCCGTGTTGACGCAGAATTTTGTCGATGCCATCCAGGACGGCACGCCCTTGATCGCTCCCGGCGAACAGGGCATTCATTCGATAGAACTGGCCAATTCCATCCTGTATTCGGGGTTGGCCGGGCAAACGGTGGAGTTGCCGCTGGACGGCGCTGCCTATGAACGGAAGCTCAACGAATTGATCGCCGCCTCCAAGTTCGAGAAGAAGGTGGTCAAAACTTCGAACGAGGATTTTGCCAAATCATTTGTGCGGTAAACCGGCGCGACTATGATTCTTACAGGCATAGGCGATGAAGCGGGCGTCAGCGTGGACGCGCAAATCAAGGCCTCGCAAGAATTGGGCTGGAATTGTTTGGAAATGCGCGCCGTCGAGGTGCCGGGATTCGCCAAAGGCAACCTGCATGATATTCCCGAAAAGGCGTTCGACCTCGTTGTGGAGCGTCTCAGCGCGGCGGGCATGGGCGTTTATTGTTTCTCCTCAACCATTGCCAATTGGTCCAAGAAGCTGTCCGATCCATTTGACATTACGCTGGCGGAAGTCAAACGCTGCATACCGCGCATGCAACGGCTGGGCACAAAGTTGGTGCGCATCATGAGCTTTAAACCTGGCGACGCCGAAGCCACCACGCCGCCGGAGGTTTTCCGGCGCATGAGCGAGGTGACGAAGATGTTTTGCGATGCCGGCCTGCAGCCGGCGCATGAAAACTGCATGAATTACGGGGGGATGAGCTGGCATCACGCCTTGGAATTGCTGGAGCATTGCCCGGGATTGAAATGGGTCTTCGATACGGGCAACCCTGTTTTCAATCCCGACCGGAGCAAAGCCAGCCCGTGGCCGCGCCAGGACGCATGGGAGTTTTGGGAACACGTTCGCGATCATGTCGCGCATGTTCACGTCAAGGACGCGACCTACGCGCCAGCCAAGGAGCGCTGCGAATACAATTACCCTGGCGAAGGGCAGGGCAGGGTGCGTGACATTCTAAAGGACGCCTTCGCGCGCGGCTACGACGCGGGCATTTCCATCGAACCGCACGTGGCCGTGG
Source organism: Verrucomicrobiota bacterium (assembly GCA_050014435.1). Lineage (GTDB taxonomy): Bacteria > Verrucomicrobiota > Verrucomicrobiia > Limisphaerales > Palsa-1400 > DASRLE01. Next base: position 69,843 of record JBEKDI010000012.1, read on the forward strand.
TCTTCCACGACGCCGCCGTCAAGACCGGGGACAAAGAAATATATGACAGCTTCGTGCGGTACGCCCGGCAACTGGAGGCGATAATTCGCGAAATAACGTGAAATAGCCTGAATTATTTCGTGACGGAGGCCACAGGGTCTGACGGCGCGGGGTTCCGGGCGGGCAGGGGAATGACCCTGGATTGCAGCCCGAGCTTGGCGCACACGAAATAAACAACCGTCCCGACGACGAAGGCGGCGACCGGCGCGGCAGGGAGGTCATAAATCTTCAGGATAGGCAGGATGCCGACCGCGAAGCCCGCCAGCCAGGCAATCCAGCCAGCCGGATTGAAGCCGGCGCGAGGACCAGTCCAAGCGCCACCCGCCAACAGGTAATCGACCATCATCGCGCCGCAGATGGGACCGAAGGATGCGCCGATGATCTGGAAGACGATGATCGCCTTGCCGGCCAAGCCGGTGACGGCGAGCACGATGCTCACTATCGTGCCGAGGCCGACGGAAATGAACGGATTTACTTTGGGCAAAGTGGTTTTGAAACTGTTGGCGGCAATGAACGCGGAGAAGCACGCCGGCGGAAACGCGGCCAGCGCCAGCAGGAACGAAAGCACACCCGCGCTCCTGGCCTTGAGGATCGGGATCAAACCGGGTGTCTGGAGAATCAAGCTTGGCGGGCTGGTCCTGTTCGCCGCATCCACCGCCCTTAGGGTGAATGAGGGTGAACCGTAAGTTCCGGCCACGATCAACAACGAAATGCCCGCCGTCACGGTGATGGCCAGAGCAATGCCAATCAGGCCGCCCATCTGCACATCCTTCTTATTCCGGCTATTGGCGCCAAAGTCCGTTCCCGCGGCACCCGCAGTGGCGAAGAAGCCGACCACGTAGGTCATCATGACCGCGAGGACGCCGAAGAGGCTCAATGCCGCGGGGGCTTGCGGTGAGATGCTTTTGTGCAGTTCGACGAACTTCTGCGGGTCAAAACTGCCGATGGTGCCCGCCGCCTTTGCCAGGAGAACCAGCAGGATGGCAAAAGGAATGAGCGGCAGGTAAGTCGCCACTTTAGCAACATATTGGATGCCCTTTAAACCGACGAAGGCGGCCAGCACACCCCAAACCACCATGATGATTTGCGGGGGCAGGGGAATGACTTGCGCCAGGGCCTGCGAGGAGAAAAAGACGTTGACGCCGACCCAGCCGAATTGCAGGACGCCCATCAGGAATCCCGGCATGAGAAATCCGCCCTGGGCACCGAAAGTGGATGTGCCGACGATGTAAAGCGGCAGGCCGGTTTTCATGCCCAACAGCCCCGGGACAAGGTAGAAGAAGAAATGGCAGACGAGCGCCGCGAGCACCAAGCTCACCAGCGCCCAAGCCACGCCTTGCGAGAGCATGCCGCCTGCGTTGGGAGCATTGACCGCGTCCTGCCAGAATACAAACCACAGAAAAATGCCCGCATAGGTCGGCGCTGTGTTGGCGTACCAAGGCGCCCGCTTCCCGGGAGGATTGGGAACGGCGCTGGTGATGTAGGAGGGCAGTTGCCCTGCCGGCTGCATGTCTTGATTGTTCATCACTCTCTGATGACGCCAACCAGACAATTAGTCAAACCAATTCCGGTTCCGCGATTTCGCGGGGCGGCCGCACCAGGGACGTGCCGTCCGCCGCTTCGGGATACTCAAATATCCGGCCCTCGAAATTGCGGATGACCACGCGGTCGTTGTTGCGGCTCAGGACGTACTCCGGGTTGATCGGGACTTTGCCGCCGCCGCCGGGGGCGTCGATGACGTATTGCGGCACGGCGTAGCCGCTGGTGTGGCCGCGCAAGCTTTCCATGATTTCCAGCCCTTTGCGGACGCTGGCCCGCAGATGGGCCGAACCGGTGATGAGGTCGCATTGATAAATATAGTAGGGCTTGACCCGGCACATCAGGAGTTTTTGCACGTGCGCCCGCATGATGACCGCGTCGTCGTTGACATGGCGCAGGAGGACTGATTGGTTGCCCAAGGGAATGCCCGCATCGGCCAGACGCCCCAGCGCCTCGCGCACTTCCGTCGTGAGTTCGCGGGGGTGGTTGGAGTGGATGCTGATGAATAAAGGGTGATATTTCTTCAACATTTCGCATAAGCCGGGGGTGATGCGCTGCGGCAGGAAAACCGGGATGCGCGTTCCGATGCGCAGAAATTCCAGGTGGGGGATGGCCCGCAACTGCCCCAGGAGAAAATCCAGCTTTTCGTCGCTCAACAGCAACGGATCCCCGCCGCTGAGCAGGACGTCCCGGATCTCCGGATGCTGGCGGACATACTGAATCTGGCGGTCGAACTCAGGATGAAAATCGTAGCCGGCCGCATTGCTGACCATGCGCGAACGGGTGCAGTACCGGCAATACGCCGCGCATCGGTCCGTTACCAAAAACAGAACACGGTCGGGATACCGATGCACCAAGCCCGGCACGGGCGAATGGGCATCCTCGCCGCAGGGATCGCTCATCTCCCAGGGGGCGGCATGGGTTTCCTGGACCCGCGGCACAACCTGGCTGCGAATGGGGCAATTCTCATCGGCCGGATCGATCAGGTTGAAGAAATAGGGCGGAATGCTCAACGCCAGCTTCTTATTGGCCAGGAGGACGCCGGCATATTCGTCCGGCGTCAGCGTCGGCATGAGCCGCTGCAACTGTTCCAGCGATGTGATGCGATTCTTGAGTTGCCAGCGCCAATCCGTCCAGTTCGCCTCGCTGACATCCGTCCAAAAACCCCGCCCGGCGGAATGGAACTCCTTGAGGGCTTGAAATGTGGTGGAATCGGGTGCCTCCCCGTTTCGGCCTGCGAAAGTATGACTTTGCATTTTCAAGGCACTATAAATTGGCCGGCTTTTATGTCAAGTGGGGCCACTGGATAAAGTCCCAAGCACTTATCCTGCAAGGGCTTGCTCCAAATCCGCGAGCAAGTCTTCCAAGGCCTCGACGCCCACTGACAGGCGGATAAGACTGTCTGACACCCCTGCCTGAAGCCGGGCGGCGGGGGTCATGCTGCGGTGGCTGGACATGGCCGGCCTCGCGGCCAGGCTTTCCATGCCGCCCAGGCTGACGGCGTGGGTGATCAGTTTGATCCTGTCCGGAAACCGGCAGGCCGCCGCCTCGCCCCCTGCCAATTCGAAGGAGAGCAGGGCACCGCCGTGCTTCATTTGCCGGCGAAAGAGTTCGGCCTGGGGATGGGATGGAAGGCCGGGGTAATGCACACGCGCGACTTCGGGACGCCGGAGCAGCCATTCCGCGACGGCTTGACCGTTGCGGTTGTGGGCTTCCATGCGCAGGGCGAAGGTCCGCAGTCCGCGAAGCACCAGCCAGGCATCGAGCGCGTTGACTGTTCCGCCCAGGTTTTTGTGGATCGCCCGATGCGCCGCCGACAGGCGTTCCCGGCGCACGATACAGCCTCCGATCATGTCGGAATGGCCATTGAGGTATTTGCTCGTTGAGTGAAGGACCCAGTCCGCTCCGAAATCGAAAGGGCGTTGGTTGAAAAGGGTTGCCACTGTGTTGTCCACGATGACCGGGGCGCCGCAGGTCCGGGCCCGCGCGATTGTCCCGCCAATATCGATGAGCCGCATGAGGGGATTGGAGGGTGTTTCGAGCAAGACGGCGCCGGCCCGCGCCACCGCGTCCAGCCACTGCGCCGGGTTGGCGGAATCGACGGTTTGGACGGGCACGTGATAAATACCCGAGAGGATGCGCAACAACTCGAAACTTCCACCGTAAATATCATGGTGGGTGACGAGAGGCCCGTCGCGCCCCTCCAAGGCGGCCGTGACGGCGCACAATACCGCCGCGCTTCCCGAACTGGTGACGAGGGCTTCGGCGCCCCCTTCCAAGCCGGCAATGGTTTCCGCCAGGGCCTCAACGGAGGGATTGCCGAATCGGGAATAGGCATAGCCTTTTTGCGCGCCGGAGAAGATGGCCTCGGCCTCGGCCGAAGTGCCCAAGTCGAAGATGGCGCTTTGCACGATGGGTTGATGGAACGGCTGGTTTGCGCCGCCGGGGCCGCGGCGGCTCGAGCCGCCGTGGGCGCATCGCGTGGCAATGTGGCGGGGGTCCAAGTTCATTGTATCTGGCTCAAAAGTCTTACGATACATCCCCGGGCAAGGCAAGCGCCCATTGCACCGCGCTAATTGATCATTTGTTGCTTGTGGGGACCCTGGCTTTGCTTACATTTGGCTGCATGAAATATCCCATTGGGCTCCAGCTCTACTCGGTGCGGACTGAATTGGGTCGGGACATGCCCAACACGCTGAAAACAGTGGCCAGGATCGGTTACGAGGTCGTGGAATTTTATGCGCCTTACCATGATTGGTCTATGGGTTATGCGAAGGATGTCCGCGACCTGATGGATGAGATTGGACTGCGATGTTACTCGACACACAATCATATGCTGGCATTGACGCCGGGGGAGGGCTTGGGCAGGGCCATCGAGCTGAACCAGATACTTGGGGCGAAAATCATGGTCCTGGCCAGCGCGCCGGAGGGTGTTCACGGACTGGACGGCTGGAAGAAGTTCTGTGAACAACTGAGCGTTGTTTCCGGTCAGCTTAAGCCGCATGGTTTGGCTGCCGGTTTTCACAATCACCAAACCCAGTGGGCGTTGCTCGATGGCAACCTGCGGACCATGGACGTGCTGGCGGCCAATACGCCCAAGGAATTCGTCCTTCAGCTCGATGTCGGCACATGCGTGGAAGCCGGGGCCGATCCGGTGGCGTGGATCAAGGCGAACCCGGGGCGCATTCGCACTTTGCACCTTAAGGACTGGGCGCCCGGCGCCGCCGCCGAGGAAAAAGGCTACCGGGTGCTGTTCGGGGAAGGCGTTTGCCCGTGGAAGGCCATCATGGTGGCGGCGGAAGCCACCGGGGGGGTGGAGTTTTATTTGATGGAACAGGAAGGCAGCCGTTATGCAGAATTCGAGACGGCGGGCCGTTGTTGGGAGGCATGGAGGGCAATTTCGAAGCCATCCTGACTTGACGGGATTAGATTGACAAACGGCGGAGCAGCGTGGAAAAATGAGTGTGGAGTTCAAAAAGCCCCGGTTCGAGCGGGCTATACTAAAGTCTTGGACGGAGATAAGGCTAAGTCTGTTTGTTTTTTCTTCGACTTGGGCCATCGTCCAGGACTATATTGTAACCGTAACACGGAAAACAGAATTATGAGGGACTCAAGATCTTTAACGAACAGATTGTCTTGCGGCGCGGTGGCGAACCTGTGCTGCCTCGCTTTGGCAGCATGCATGGCTGTGATGCTGGCGGCTGGATGCAGCAAGCAGGCGGCAGACAAAACTTCCACCATTCGCTCCGCTGAAGGCATTACGCCGACTGATCCGCAGGTGCAGACAAACCTGGCTGTTTTGACCCACGATCTGCGCCGGTGCATGAACCAGCACCATCTGTCCGGCGACTTCCAGCAGTTTTTGGATGAATGCCAGGTGACGGCGCCGCCGCCGCCGGCGGGGCAAAAATATGCCATCACCAAGTCGTGGCATGTGATTTTAATTGCAGATAATGGCAAATGAAAGGAACTATGAAGCAGATTCGTCCGATTAAGTTTTTGCGGGGATGCGCCTGGGGAAAGCGCGCGTTTACGCTCATTGAACTGTTGGTGGTCATCGCCATTATCGCAATTCTGGCGGCGATGCTG
>JBEKDI010000013.1:0-75408 GCA_050014435.1 Verrucomicrobiota bacterium
GGCCAACTACAAGCGGCTCCGAGAGCTGACCGAAAAATGGGTGGGCTTATCCCTCCGTCTGGCCAAAGAAAAACGCCAAAGGACCGCGTAACGTATCGGAGAACGTTTCACTCCTCAGTACAAGAAGCTGAAAGGTGATTTATGGTCTGTCAGGGTTGGAGATCATTATCCATTATCGTGCAACCGGATATTTTTTTCATCCGACACTTTCGTTTGGATGTGGATTGGCACGCATGAGGAATACAACAAGCTGTAAAATATGTGCGCGGCGGGCTGTTCTGGCTGTTGGACTGTCACATTTACCCTTGCATCGGGGGTAATTCGTCGCTACGTTTTGCCGCTCGGTTCGACGTGGGTTGGTAGCTCAGTTGGTAGAGCAGCGCCCTTTTAAGGCGTTGGTCCCGGGTTCGAGTCCCGGCCAACCCACCATTTCAAAAAGACGTTTTTGCCCAGAAAATCTGGCAAAATCGCTATTGTGCCGGTGATTTGAGCTAGCCACCGCGGAGTTCGTGGCAAAGCCAAAGGACCAGCGAGTGGCTGTGAATCGTCAGCTTCGAGGCGTGAACGCGCACGGGCAGGTTGTTGCCCCCGGCGCAAGTCACGGTAGAATCAAACAGTGTGGTTTCGGCCGCCCTTGCCTTGTCCAGTCCCGTGAGGAACCGGGATTGTATCTGTCCCAAAATATTGGCGCGTCCGCAACCGACCATTGCTTCGGCGCAACGGTTGGTGTCGATGATCTTTCCCGTTTTTTCATCGGCCAGAAACGCCGCCTCGCCGAGACTCTCAAAGACTTCCCGGTATTTATGCTCGGATTCGCGCATGGCAATTTCGGCGCGTTCGCATTCCGCGCGCTCGGCGGCCTCGCGCAACGCGCGGTCCACGGCGGGAATCAGGCGCATGAGCCGGTGTTTAAGCACGTAATCCGTGGCGCCGTTTTTGACCGCCTCGATGGCCGTGTCTTCGCCGATTGTGCCGGAGACAAAGAGGAAAGGTTTCTCCGGGCATTTTTCGCGGGCGAGGGCCAGGGCTTCAAGTCCACTGAAGCCGGGAATAGTGTAATCGCATAAGATGAGGTCGTAATCTTTCCGTTCCAGGCCGGCGACAAAGTCCGCGCGGGTGTCCACGCGCACGAATTCGCTGCCGGGCCAGCGCGCGGTAATCATGGCTTCATTCAACTCCGCGTCATCAGCGTTGTCTTCCACATTCAAAACGCGCAATGAAGTTTTCGTGGCAGCGGGGCGACTGCTTTCGTCGTGTTTCATGGCGTTGATAATATACCATCCATGCGCCGGCGCGAAAGCCGAAGTTATTCACCAGCAATAAGTTCTGCGACAATTAAGGAAGGGCATACTACGGAAGCCCACAAATAAAGTCGGTGAATTGGTGGGAGACCGGTATTCGCCCATTTTCCAGGACCCTATCGATGCCCGGAAACGACTGTCGCGGCGGCGTGTCACCGCCGCAACAGTCGCCGGGTTGGGTTCGGCTGAAGACCTTATGAACCTTCGCTTCGGCGCGGTTTAAAATGTCATGATGGCTGGAACAGGATTGTCAAATGTTCCCACTCCGACCCACAATTCCCCGGAGGTTTGACTTAAACTGCGGCTTCCAGCTCTTTCGATTCTCCGTTATACCTGCAAGAGGCCAGATGATTCAACATATGGCCGGCCTCCTTTTCCTGATCGAGGATGCCCTGCAGGAGGTTCGCCGCCCTTTCATTCTGCAGCATTCCCGCCCATGTGCGCAGTGTGCCATAGGAGGCGATTTCGTAGAACTCGATCTTCCGGGCGGCCAGGATGATGGCGGCATTGATGGCCGGGGACTTTTTATTCTCGCCGACGATCTGAGCCCCTTCCTCAAGGATGCCCATGATGGCGGGACATTTTTTCGCATTGCGCGTTTCATCAAAGGATGTGAAGACCTTCTCGATTTGCCTTATATGCCGCCTGGCCTCCCCCAAATGATGTTGCAAAGCCCTTTGCAGTTTCTTGCTCGTGGCTGCTTTGATAAGCTTGGGCAACGCTTTGGTAATACGGCGTTCCGAATCGTACATATCCGCCAATTCGTTGAGGAACAGATTCTTCAATGCTTTCATGGGAAACGTCCGGCAAATGGCCTCGATTTCAGAGGCAAGTCGCTGCATCCAAACGGAGCATTCAGCCAAAGCCGAGCCAACCGGGGCTTCTGGCGGTCGTGTTCATCACGGCGGAGGCGTCCTCCGCTGTCAACGGGAAATGGATAAATAAGTTTCATGCATGTCTTCCGTTGGGTTTGATTATAAGCGTCTTTTCGGCTTTCTGCAACTGTTTCCAGAGGTGGGAAAGGTCTGGCGCGCAGGAAGGATCCGAGGGGGCACGGCTGGTGTCAGCCCAGCTCCGCTTTGAGCACCCGGGCCAGTTTCTGGTTCCAGTGGCTGAGTTGCCCGGCGTGGCGGCCTTCCAGGAGGAGGCGGATTTTGGGTTCAGTGCCGGAATAGCGCAGAAAAACCCGGCCGCCTTGCGGCTTTAGGGCGGCCTCGGCTTGCGCGACCAGACGGCCAATTTGCGGCATCTCCTCAAGCGGCTTTTTTTCGCGCACGATAATGTTGGTCAGCAGTTGCGGAAAGCGCGTCCAGCATCGGGCCAGTTCCGAGAGGGGTTTGCCGGTCATCCTCATTACGCGCAGGATTTGCAAGGCGGCGATCAGGCCGTCTCCGGTCGTGCCAAAGTCGCGCAGGATAATGTGGCCGCTTTGTTCCCCACCCAGCGGCAGATCCAGTTTCAACATCGCCGCCAGCACGTTCTGGTCTCCCACCGTGGTATGCACCGTCTTTCCGCCCGCCGCCTCGATGGCCGCGTCCAATCCGGCGTTGCTCATGACGGTGGCGACGAGGGTCTTGTTCGGGAGTGTTCCGGCGGCCAGCCGTTCCAGCGCGAGGATGGCCATGATATCGTCGCCGTCAATCAGCCGGCCCTTTTCGTCGCACAACAGGATGCGGTCGGCGTCACCATCGTGGGCCAGCCCCAAGTGCGCCTTGTGCTCGCGGACCAGGCGGCAGAGGTTTTCGGGATGCATGGAGCCGCAATCCTTGTTGATGTTCAAGCCGTCGGGTTGATTGCCCGTGACAAAGATCTGCGCGCCCAATTCGCGCAGGACGCATGGGGTGGATTTGTAGGCGGCGCCGTGGGCGCAATCGACAACGATGCGCAAGCCATCCAAAGTGAGATGGCGCGGGAAGGAACTTTTGGCGAACTCGATGTAGCGGCCCAAGGCGTCGTCGATGCGCACCGCCTTGCCGATTTCCCTGGCCACGGGCCGGATGCACTCGATTTCACCGCTGAAGACGAGGCGTTCGATGCGGTTCTCGATCTCTTCATCCAGCTTGTAACCGTCGGCACGAAAGAATTTGATGCCGTTATCGTCGTAGGGATTGTGCGAGGCGGTGATGACGATGCCGGCGTCGGCGCGCAAACTGCGGGTGACGTAGGCCACGCCCGGGGTGGGCAGGGGGCCGATTAATAATACATCGACACCCATCGAGAGAACGCCGGAGGTGAGGGCGGTTTCCAGCATGTAGCCGGAAAGCCGGGTGTCCTTGCCGATGACGATCTTGTGCTTGCCGTGACCGCGCGATTCGGATTCCAGGTTTTTGAAGACGTGCGCCGCGGCCTGGCCCAGTTTGAGCGCTGTTTCCGCCGTGACCGGCTCGACATTGGCCGTGCCGCGCACGCCATCCGTGCCGAAGATTTTCTTTTTACGACTCATGATTGCAAAAGGAAGAATGCCACAAGGATGACGAATGAGTAAATCCCAATGGTTGGGAAGATGAGAAGCCGGGAAAGGCGTTATCGTGAGGCCATTTCCACGGCCACGGTCGAGGGCAGGATGGCGATGACGTTGATTTCCGGCGGGGCGTCGGCATGCAGTTCTTCCGCCGCGCTTTGCCTGGCGTGAAATCTTCTCAAATCGACATAGACGCGGATGCCTTTGCGCAGGGCCGCTTTTTCACCCACGGCGAAGACCACCACTTCGGAGGGCGTGATTTTGAAAAGGCGCTCTTCGCCCGGCTCGGCCACGACTGCCACGGGAACGGTGATGTTGTTAATGTTGAGCTGGCTGATGGAGAGTTCATGGCGGATGCCGTAATGTATGCCCAGCCAAATCACCGCGGCCATGGCAATGGAAAAGAATTTCAGCCAGAAATTGCGCAGAATGATATCGGGGAGCGGCAGTTTCATTTGGACGGGATGTTCACCACCGCGGGGCCGGGTTTGGGGGGAGTGAGCGCGGGACGAAACAGATTCAGAACCCTATGCTGTTTGCCGGGTTTGATCAGGATCGACGTCAGGAAGGCGCGCAACTGTTCCGCGGTCACCTGCCGCACCAATTGGCCCTTGTAAGCATAGGAGACCCAGCCGTTCTCCTCCGAAACCACCACAACCACGGCGTCCGTTTCCTCGGTCAGCCCGATGGCCGCCCGATGCCGCGTGCCGAGGGAGGGATTGAGGTCCTGGCGTTGTGAGAGCGGAAAAATGCAGGCCGCAAATGCGATGCGGTCTCCCTTGATGATGACACCGCCGTCGTGAACGGCGTTGTTGGGGAAGAAAATTGTTTCCAGCATTTCCGGCGTGGCCTCGCAATCCACCAGCAGGCCGGATTCGGTTGCTTCCTGCAAATTAATGGATTGTTCGATGGCAACGAGGGCGCCGATGCGCACCTCGGAAAGGCGCTCGACGGCTTGGATGATGACCTCGATGTTTTCCCGTTGTTCGCGGCTGGTGGCGAAAAGGGGATGGGTGCCCAATTCAGCCAGAATCCGGCGCAGTTCCGGCTGGAAGATGATCAAGACGGCAACCGCGGCGAAGGCCACGAACTGGCGCAGCAGCCAGCTCAACACTTCCAAGTGGAGCACGAAGGCCAGCACGGTCAGGCCCAGGACAAGCAGCACGAAGCCATAAACCACCGGCGCGCCCCGGGTGCCGCGGACGAATTTGAAACTGTAATAAATGCCGACCGCCATGATGGCGATCTCGAGGACCGGCCGCCAGCCGTCATGAACCATGTGTATTATGTTCGGCATTTATTTGTTGTTCCATCAGCGCTTCGGTCATTCGCAACGCTCCGCGCGTCGCCGCCACATCGTGACACCGGATCAAGTGCGCTCCGTTTTCCACGGCCCAACACGCGCAAGCCAGGGACGGAGCCAGGCGGTCCCTGGCGCCGGCCCATCGTCCCAAAAAAGATTTGCGGGATGCTCCCAATAATAACGGGCGCTCCCATTTTGTAAAGTGGCGCAGGTCCGCAAGCAACCGCAAATTGTCCGCCTCCCGTTTGCCAAACCCGAGGCCGACGTCGAGGAGCACATGCTCGCTATGGACACCGCAACCCTGCAATCGACTCAACCGATCCTCGAAAAACTCATTGACCTCGCTGATTAGGTCGCGATAGGAGGGGTTGATCTGCATGGTTTGCGGCGAGCCTTGCATGTGGGTGGCCACATAACCCGCGCCGCTTTCCGCCGCCACGCGCCACATTTCCTCATCGTTGCGATTGGCCGCGATGTCGTTGATCACGCTGGCTCCGGCCCGCAAAGCTTCCCGCGCCACCGCGGGTTTGACCGTGTCAATTGAAATGGGAATCGTGAGGCGGCCCGCCAGTTGCGCGATGACCGGGATGACGCGCTTCAATTCCTCCGCCTCCGGCACCGGCGCCGCTCCGGGGCGGGAGGATTCGCCGCCCACATCAATGATATCCGCCCCTTCCTCCACCAATTGCAGCGCGTGGTTGACGGCGGCGGAGACGGTGGCAAACCGGCCTCCGTCGTAAAAAGAGTCCGGCGTCACGTTGACAATGCCCATGAGCAGGGTCGGGCGTGGGAAAACGAATTCGAATTGTCGCGCGCGCAGGATCATGTGTGCAGAAGCTCCTTGTTTGAATTTCAGAAGATTAAGGTTAGGAGCAGATCAGGAGCGCGCATTCCGTTCCTAATCTTAATCCTGATCTTAATCGGCCTGTTTCCGCCCGCCCTGCGGTCGCACTACTTCGCCGCCTCGTAATTCTTGGCCACTTCTGACCAATTGATGACATTCCAAAAGGCTTTCAAATAATCGGCGCGCCGGTTCTGGTATTTCAAATAGTAGGCGTGTTCCCAGACATCGACGCCGAAGACGGGTTTGCCGTCGCAACCGGCAACCGACTTGCCCATGAGGGGGCTGTCCTGGTTGGCGGTCGAGACGACCTGCAGTGTTCCCTTGTTCACCACCAGCCAGGCCCAGCCGCTGCCAAAGCGGGCCAACCCCGCTTTCTCAATCTCGGCTTTCAAATTGTCAAAACTGCCGAAGGCCGCGGTGATGGCGTCGGCCAACGGCCCGGTGGGCGCGCCGCCGGCGTTGGGGCCGAGAAGCTTCCAGAACATGGAATGATTGGCGTGGCCGCCGCCGTTGTTGCGCACCGCGGTGCGTATGTCGCCCGGGACGGACTTCAGACTGCCGATGAGCTGTTCGATGCTTTTTCCTTCCAGGTCGGCATTGCCTGCGATCGCCTTGTTGAGATTGGCCACATAAGCTGCGTGGTGTTTGTCATGATGAATTTCCATGGTGAGCGCGTCGAACGAGGGTTCCAGCGCTTCCTTGGGGTACGGAAGAGGAGGTAATTCGTATGCCATAATTTATGCGTGTTAATTTTCCTGTTGATTCTCTGTTAACTCCGGCCAAATCGGCCAACGACTCTTCAAAAGTAGCAAAGATTTGCCCGAACACAAGCCGCCGTCTTGAGGGCCGAACAGACATGTTTTGGCGGCTGACGCGCCGCAAAAGTCACGCAAGCTCAGGGGCTTGAAATCAGGCCCTCAATTGCCACGGCATTGGTAAAACCTTTGGGATAAGGCCGGCCGGCGCCGGCGACTTTGCTCCAAACGACCGTGCCGTTAAAACCGTTTGCAGGCTGATTGGTGAACGTCATCCAGCCAATCAGCGAGCCTTTGCCGTGATACAACGAGACGTAGAAAGGCCACTGCCCCTCCGTTGCCACAAACGCGCCCTGGCCGATGACACTGCTGTCGGAGAGGACACCGCTGAGGGCGATGGCTCCGTCAGCGGCCACAGTAACGTGTCCTTTGCTGCCATTGCCGGGACTGGAAATGCCATTACCGGAATCGGACAGAGTAAAGGAGTATGCGCCGGTTTGCGGGGCGGGATACGCGGCGTCGTAATTAGTATTTGATTCACCGTTGAGTTGGGCGGTCCACGTCCCGTCCGAAACGCTTCCCGTTATGGCATCGCCGGTGGTTGAAAGCTGAAGGTGTGCGGTTAGTTTTGGAAGCCCATCACGTCTGATGGTCACGGGTGCGGAAAACGATGCGGCATCGAATGCACCAGAGATGGGATGATGGCGTCCGTTGATTTTGAACGTTCCTGTGAACCTCAAATCCGGCGACACCGTCAGCCGGAAGAATCCGGAGGATTTAGGATTGATGTTAGTGGCTTCGTAAAACAGGCCTTCAAAAGACGCCGCCCCGAGCGCAAACAAGGTGCCGCCGCCGTACCGGCCTCCTGAATAGGTGGCTCCGTACAGCCTGCCGCCCGGCAGCGGCAACAAGGTGACAGGATTGGAACCGTCCGCCCCATTAAACGCCGCCAAGCGCAGAATATTGCCGGACGGGGTGATTCGAAAAATTGCGCCTTGGTTGAGGTTGGTGGATCCGTCAAATGCCATTGCGCAATAAAGATTCCCATCAGGACCCTCGGCCAACCCAGCAGGGTAAAACCCATTGGTGGCGTCGAACTGGGCCAGATTGGTTAGCGTCCCGGTCGGAGTCAATTGGAAGATGGTTGCTCCAATGTTGGAGCCGTTGCCGCCGGTTGTGCCGTAGAAGTTGCCGTCTTTGCCCTGCAAAAAGTTGTAGGGAATATTCCCGTTGGTTCCGCCAAAATAGAAGAGCGTCGTGAGATCTCCGGCTGGAGTGATTTTAAAAACTGTGGCCGACCCGGCTCCCACCGTCATCGACATGGTGATGCCGTAATAATTACCGTCGTGCCCTCGAATCAAATCCCTGGGATTGGCGCCGTTGGTTCCATCGAAAGATGCCAACGTAGTCAGAACGCCTTTCGGCGTCATTTTGAAAACTGTGCCGAAGTCGGAATAATTGGGCATTCCTTGCGGCGCGCCTCCCATGGAAGTTGTTCCATAAAAAAATCCATCGGCGCCTTGAATCAGGCTGCTGGGTTCGCTGCCATTCTGGGCCAACATGGGATTTTGGTTAAACGAAACCAACGTTGTCAGCCTGCCCGCGGGGGTCGTTCTGAATATTGTTCCGCCGTAGCCCGCGCCGCCGCCGGTTGTCGTTCCGTAGAATTCGCCGTTCCTGCCCTCTAGAAAAGCTGCTCCGGGGACGATACCGACATTGGTAGTTTCACCAAATGAGTCCAGCATGGTGAAAAGACCGGATGGAGAATACTTATAGGCCGTGCCGCCTCCAAAATCGCCACCAACGGAGGTTGTTCCGTAAAGATTCCCATCGGTCGCGTGTATCAAGGCCGTGGTGCCGGAACCACGGGGCTGGACCAGGGTTTTGAAGGAGCCGGATGAAGTCATTTTGAACACAGTGGAGAAAGTCGTGCCGTAGAAATTCCCATCCTCACCCTGAACGAGATTGCCGGGATAGGCGCCGTCTTTTCCATCGAAAGAATGGAGCGTTGTGATGATTCCCTCCGGACTCATGCGAAACAAGGTGCCCAAGTCGAACCGGCCACCCAACGATGTGGCGCCGTAGAAATTACCGTCTGCCGCGGCCACCAGTCCGGACTGGGGATTGCCGCCGTTGTTACCGGTGAAATCCGCCAGGATTGCCAGTTCACCGGCCGGGGTCACCTTGAAGGCGATGCCCAGGTTGCTGGCGCCTCCTTCACTCGTTGTTCCGTAAATATTGCCATCCAGGCCTGCTGCCAAACTGCCACACGGGTAAAGATTAGAACCGAACGAAGCGAGGCTGGTAAATTGCCCTGAAGCGGTCAGGGCAAATACAGTGCCGCCACCATTGGTTCCGCCGCCGGATGTTGTTCCGTAGAAAGTGCCGTTGGTCCATTGAAGCAACGGAGATTGCGGGTTGCCGCCATCGTTCCCGCCGCTAAATGAGTAAAGAATATTTATTGAACCCGCGGGCGTCACTTGATACACATTTCCCGAACCGTTGGTGCCTCCAAAGGGAGCGACTCCGTAAAAATTCCCATCGGTCGCTTGCATCAGGGGACCCGGCTGGATGCCGGTCGAAAGACCGAACGATGCGATGAGGGTCACCGTTCCTGACGGATTGATGCTGAAAAGCGCGCCGTCGCTGTTTGTTCCTCCAGAAGTGCCCGTGCCGTAGAAATTTCCATCAATTCCCTGAATCAAGTTCCCATAAGATGTCGGATTGGCGAACGGAGCAGTTGAGCTGAACGACGTCAGCAAGGTGAAGTTGCCTGAGGGTGTGATTTTCACTACCGCACCCTGGCCAAAATCGCCGCCGCTATCGGCCATGCCGTACAAGTTTCCATCTTTGCCCTGGATCACGTTGCCATAGGCATAATCGAGGCCGAAAGAGACCAGCGTTCGCGGCGGAAACCCGGCCTGCGCCGGATTCGGATCAGGAATCAGCAAAAACAGGAAGCAGATGATGCCGGCTGATAAGAGTTTTGCGGGGAAATCAAGCTTGATAGGTCCTCCTTTAGCGCGCCAACGCCACAAAGTTTTTCAGCAGGCGCAGGCCCGTCTCCTGGCTTTTTTCCGGATGAAATTGTGTCGCAAATACATTGCCGCGCCAAACGGACGAGGCGAACGTTGCTCCGTAAGTCGTTTTTGTGGCGATGATCGCCTTGTCCACAGGCTGGGGAAAATAGCTGTGGACAAAATAGACGTAGCTGCCCGGACGAATCCCCTGATAGATAGGACAATCTGGCCGGAGGATGTCGAGCTGGTTCCAGCCGATTTGAGGGATCTTGAGACCGGTTTGGTCCTGGAACCGCACCACTTTGCCCGCAAATACACCCAGGCCCGCCGCGCAACTGTTGAATTCCTCGCTGCGTTCAAACAGGGCCTGGTAGCCCACGCAGATGCCCAGAAACGGCCGGTCGCTCCGAATGTATTCCCGGATGGCTTCCAGCAGTTCCTGCTTTTGCATGGCGTTGACGCAATCGTCGAATGCCCCCACGCCGGGCAGCACCACGCCGGCAGCCTCCTTCAGTTCATCGGGCCGCCGCACTACGCGCACGTCGGCGCCCACCTTGAGCAGGGCCTTCTGTGCGCTGCGCAAATTGCCGGAGTCATAGTCAATCAAGGCGATCATTCGATGAAGATTAAGATCACGATTAGGAATTGGAAAGCTGCAACTCCTTTTCCGTTCGCAATCGGAGCTGGCCGCAGGCGGCATCGATGTCGTGCCCCTTCTCGCGGCGCAGCGTGGCCGGGATTTCTTCCTTCTCCAACGCCGCCAAAAAAGCGTTCTGCGCCGGTTCGTCGGGACGCTGCCAAGGCAAGCCTTCGACCTTGTTGTACGGGATCAGGTTGACTTTGGCGTGCAGACGCCGGGACAGTTTCGCCAGGGGCTGGATTTGGTCCAGGCCATCGTTGACCCCGGCGATAAGGATGTATTCGAGGGTGATCATGCGGCCTTTTTTTTCCTGATAATATTCGCAGGCGGCGGTGAGGGCGCGCAGCGGGTATTTGGAGTTGACAGGCATGATTTTGCCGCGCGTTTCGTCAGTGGCTCCGTGCAGAGAGACGGCCAGGCGGAACTGGAACGGCTCCTCCGCCAGACGCCGGATTTGCGGGGCCAGGCCGCTGGTTGAGACGGTGATCTTGCGCGCCCCGATATTTCCACCCCAGGGGGCATTGAGGATTTTTAACGCCTTGAGGAGGTTGTCGTAATTGGCCAGGGGTTCACCCATGCCCATGATGACCAAATTGTTAACCAGCCGGCCGTTTTGATCCGGCTTTTCGCATCGTTCCGCGGCCAGGACCTGGTTGACGATTTCTTCCGGCTGCAAATTGCGTTTCAAGCCGTCCAGGCCGCTGGCGCAGAATTTGCAGCCGTAAGCGCAGCCGACCTGAGTGGAGATGCATAACGTGTGCCGATCGCTCGCCTCGCCGAACGAGCCGGCCGACGCCGGGATCAGGACGCTTTCGATCAAGGCGCTGTCCGCCAGACGCCAGAGGAATTTTGCCGTTGTATCGCGGGAGCCTTGTTTGCGAGCGAGGGCGGGAAAACCAAGCGCGTAAGTTTGTTGCAGGAGAGCGCGCAGCGGCTTGGGCAAGTTGCTCATCAACTCCCAGGTTTCAACCCGTTGCACGTAGAGCCATTGCAACAATTGGGTCAGGCGATAAACCGGCTGGTCCCAACTTGTAAATTGGCTTTGCAACTCCTCCCGCGTTTGGGAACGAATATCCACCATCATGCCGGCAATGTACTGCCGCCAACGCTACGGATGCAAGGGGAGTCCCGCCTGGTAGCGTTTCAATTCGGCGTTCAACTCCCCCGCCAAATCCGGTCGTCCCGCAGCTTGGGCCAATTCAATCGCCCTCTGCACCTTCTGCATGGCGGCGTCAAACCGGCCCGCTTCGGCAAAGGCGGCAGCAAGGGTGCGGAGCGTGAAGGGGTTCTTGCCGCCGGACTGATCGTTGGCCCGTTGAGCCAGTTGCACCGCCTGGTCAGCGTTGCGCAGTGACGCCTGCGGACAGGTGGCCAGGAGCCACGCCAGGCTGGTTTGGATTTCAGGATCATTGGGGTGAAGTCGCATGGCTTGCTGGAACTGGGTGATTGCCTCCTCCACCTTTCCTCTTTGCGATAGGATGGAGCCGAGGTTGACTTGAGCCTGAAGGCAGTTTGGATCGTTTTGGAGGGCGCGCTGGTAATGAAGGATCGCCTCGTCCACCCTCCCTTTTTGCAAAAGAGCATTGCCGAGGTTGACGCGCGCCGGGGCGTAATCAGGATTGATTTGCAGGGCCTGCTGGTAATGCGAGATGGCGTCATCAACTCTGCCCTTCTCCAGAAGGATGTTCCCGAGATTGTAGTGCGCCTGCGGGTAGGCCGGATTGATTTGCAGGGCACGCTCGTAATGGGTGGTGGCGTCGTCCCCCCGGCCCTTTTTGAGAAGAATGTTGCCGAGGCTGCAGTGCGCCAGCGCCTCATCCGGATCGATCCGCACGGCTTCCTGGAAATGAGCGGCGGCCTCGTCCGCTTTTCCTTTGCACAACAGAGCGAGACCGAGGCCGGTATGGGCTTCCGCGTAGTCTGGTTGCAGATACAGGGCGCACATGAAGTGGCAGATGGCTCCGTCCAATCGTCCTTTTTGCAGAAGCGCGTCGGCGAGATTGAATTGCGCCAGAACGTAATTGGGATCAGCCTGCAACGCCTGTCGTTCCAAGCGGATTCCCTCGTTCCATCTTCCCTTGCCGATAAGGAGCGAGCCCAGGTTGCAGCAAGCCACTTCGTTGTCTGGACTGCAGGCAAGCGTGCGAGTCCACAATGCTTCGCCGGTTTTCCAATGCCCGGTTTGTATCCAAGCGCAGACCATCAAGGCACCCATCATGGCGGTCCCCAAACCGCCCAGCAGTGCCTGACGATGTCTCCAGCGCAGGCTCCATTCCGCCACCGCCCATGTACCCGCCAGAACAAGCCCGACTCCAGACAAGTAGGTATAGCGATCCGCATGGGGACGGATCGACATTTGAATGATCCCGATCATCGGAATCAACACTCCGAGATACCAGAGCCAGCCCACCAACAGATACGGACGTCTTTTCCGGCAGGCCAGCACACTAATGGAAATCGCCGCCAGCAGAACAGAAACCAAGGCAACTTTCCATAACCCCGGACCGTTAGGCGGATAAAGATAAGGGACGTACAATCCCGCCGGAAAAACCATCTGCCGCAGATAGATGCCATAACCAAGCGGGGCGTTGCCGATGCGTTCCAGGAGGGGGAGCCTCTGGTAGTCAAGCAATTTTTCAGGCACAAGAAAGGTCACCGTGCATGACCCGATCGAAAGCAGAAACAGCGGAATCTTCTCCTTCACCAATCTCCAAAAAGCTGCCGGGGTCAGGCGCTGGAGGGGCCACCAGTCCAGCAACAGCAACACAAACGGCAGGGTCACGAGCGTGTTCTTGCTTAATAGTCCCAAGGCATACGCCGCCGCCATCCCCGTATAGCGCCAGCGCGAAGGCTGGCGCACATAGCGCGCATAAGCCCATAGCGTCAGCATGAAAAAACCCCCGCTCAACACGTCCTTGTGTTCCGCGATCCAGGCCACTGATTCCGCCCGCAGCGGATGGGTGGCGAACACGGCGGCGACAAAAGCGCTGCGCCATAAACTGCCGGTGAGCTCCCTCAAAGCCAGAAACAACAGCATGGCGGCTGCCGCGTGCAAAGCCACATTTGTCAGATGATGGCCGCCCGCCCACACGCCATAGAGCTGGCAGTCGGCCATGTGCGTGAGCCAGGTCAACGGATGCCAATGGCCTATTTCTCCATAGGTCAAGGCCCAAGCGGCTCCGCCCAGGGTCAACCCTTTTTCCACCACCGGGTTCTCATAGACATACAGGGGGTCATCGTAATTGACGAATTCAAAACCCGCCGTCCGTCCAAAAACGACGAAGGTAATCGCGGCCAGCACAACGCAAACTGCAGGCACCAGCCGGGGACGAACTTTTGGTGCCAGAACTCTCTGTGTTGGCGAGATCATTTTCCGTAGCATGACCCGTTGCTTTTACTCATGCAAGGGGAGTCGCGCTTGGTAGCGTTTCAATTCAAGTTTGAGTTGCGCCGCGACATCCGGCCTTCCCGCTGCTTGGGCCAACTCAATCGCTTTTTGCACGCTAAGCCCGGCCTCGTCAAACCGGCCAGCCTCGGCGAAGGCGGCGGCGAGGGTGCGGAGCGCGGACGGGTCTTTTCCGCCGGCCAGCTTGTCGGCCTGTTGAGCCAGTTGCACCGCTTTGCCGCCATTGCGCAGCGACGCCTGCGGACAGGTGGCCAGGAGCCACGCCAGGCTGGTTTGGATTTCGGGATCATTGGGTTGGAGCAGCATGGCCTGTTGAAATTGGGTTATTGCCTCCTCCACCTTTGCTTGTTGCGCCAGGATGGAGCCGAGGTTGATGCGGGCTTGGAGGCAATTTGGATCGTATTGAAGGGCGCGCTGATAATGAAAGATCGCCTTGGCCACCTTGTCCTTCTCCAGAAGGGCATCGCCGAGGTTGACGCGGGCCGGGGCATAATCTGGATTGGTTTGCAGGACGTCCTGGTAATGGGCGATGGCGTCATCGAGTCTGCCCTTTTGCAGAAGTATGTTGCCGAGATTGTAATGCGCTTGCGGGTAGGCTGGATCGATTTGCAGGGCACGTTCGTACTGGGTGATGGCGTCGTCCGCCCGGCCCTTTTTGAGAAGAATGTCGCCGAGGTTGCAGTGCGCCAGCGCATCGTCCGGATTGATCCGCAAGGCCTCCTGTAAATGAGCGGCGGCCTCGTCCACTTTCCCCTTGTTGAACAGGGCTATGCCGAGGCTGGTATGGGCTTCCGCATAGTCGGGATGCAGATACAGGGCGTACTTAAAGTGGTAGATGGCTTCATCCATCTGTCCTTTTTGCAGAAGAGCGTTGCCAAGATTGAACTGCGGCAGGTCGTAATTGGGATTTATATGCAATGCCTGTCGATCCAGGCGGATCCCCTCGTCCCTGTTTCCTCTTTGGAGAAGGACCGCGCCCAGGTTGCAGCAAGCCACTTCGTTGTCTGCGTTGCAGGCGAGCGTGTGAGTCCACAACGCCTCGCTGTTCTCCCAATGCCCGGTCTGTATCCACGCGCAGACCATCAAAGCGCCAATCACGGCGGCCATAACGCCACCCAGCACCGCCCGCCGATGTTTCCAACCCAAACTCGACTCCGCCACCGCCCAGGTTCCCGCCAGGGCCAGCCCGATTCCTGGCAGGTAGGTATAGCGATCCGCATGGGCATAATAGGAAATCTGAACAATCCCAATCATCGGAACCAAAATGCCCAGATACCAGAGCCAGCCCACCAACAAGTAAGGTCGCCTTTTCCGGCACGCCAGCGCGCTGATGAGAATCGCCGCCAGCAGGACAAAAACCAGGGCAACCTTCCACAGCGCAAGCCCGTTGGGTGGATAGGGATAAGGGACGAACAATCCGGCCGGATAAACCATTTGTCGCAGGTAAATGCCATACGAAACGATGGCATTTACGATGCCCTCAAGGAACGGGCGCCGCTGGGCAGCAAGCAGTTTTTCCCCTGCCAGGGCCGTCGCCGCGCATGACCCCATCGAAAGCAGAAACAGCGGAATCTTCTCCTTCACCAATGCCCAAAAGGATGCAGGGGCCAGGCGCCGGAGGGGCCACCAGTCCAGCAACAGCAACACAAACGGCAGGGTCACCAGCGTGTTCTTGCTTAATAGTCCCAAGGCATGCGCCACCATCACTGCCGTAAAGCGCCAGCGTGAGGGCTGGCGCGCATAGCGAGCATAAGCCCACAGCGCCAGCATGAAGAAAACCCCGCTCAAGACGTCCTTGCGTTCCGCGATCCAAGCCACCGACTCCGCCCGCAACGGATGGATGCCAAAAACCGCCGCCACAAAGGCGCTGCGCCACAAACTGCCGGTCATCTCTCGTAACGCCAGGAACAAAAGAACCACTGCCGCCGCATGCAGCATTACGTTGGTCAGGTGATGGCCGCCCGCCCACAGGCCATAGACCCGGCAGTCGGCCATATGCGTCATCCATGTCAACGGATGCCAGTGGCCGATTTTTCCATAGGTCAACGCCCAGGCGGCTCCGTTTAGGGTCAACCCTTTTTCCACCACCGGGTTCTTATACACATATAAGTCGTCATCGTAATTGATAAAATCGTGGGCCAGTGTCTGGCCGAAGACGGCAAAAGTGATCGCTATCAGCCACAGGCACACCCCCAGGACAACAGGGCGGGAGGGAGCATCGGGCGGGTGCGGTTGGCAGATCATGTTGTGCGGGCTGTTGCCATTTCAGTAAGACTGGAGGAAAGTCCAAAAAGGGTCACGCATTAATAATCGAAGGTATGGCAATCCCGGGAGAATCCCGGCAGAGTCAAAGAAACAATTGCGTGGAGGGGGCAAGACTGCATAAACTGGGGGCATGTTGCAGACAGTGGAGAGCCGGGAAAAAGCTGATGTCGTCTCATCTTTCCGCGAACAATATGTCAGGGCTTTTCGGCTCATGCTTCTTTCCCGGGTGCTGGATGAGAAGATGGCCAGCCTGTACCGCGGCGGAAAAATTCATGGCGGCGTGTTTCTGGGGCGAGGCCAGGAGGCCCTCAGTGTTTCTGTCGGCCTGGCGCTGCGGAAAGGGGACATCTTTGCGCCGCTGATCCGCGACGGCGCCGGGCGGCTGGCATTTGGCGAGCCGGTCCTGGACGCCGTGCGCACTTACCTCGGGTCCGCTCTCGGCCCCATGCGCGGCCGCGACGGCAATGTCCACCGGGGGCGTCCCCGGGAGGGGCTGTTTCCCATGATCAGTCATTTGGGCGCGATGATTTCGGTGGTCAACGGCGCTTTGCTGGCGAGGCGATTTAGAAAGGTCGAGGGCATTGTGGGCGCGACTTGCGTGGGCGAGGGCGGCACTTCGACCGGCGCATTCCATGAGGCGTTGAATCAGGCCGCGATTGAACGGCTGCCGCTGGTGCTGGTGGTGGCCAATAATCAATTCGCCTATTCAACTCCGAATTCGCGCCAATTCGCCTGTCGCGAGCTGGGCGACAAGGCCATTGGCTACGGCGTGACCGCTCACAAAGTGGATGGCACTGATCTGGAACAATGCCTGCATACCCTTGGCGGGGCGGTGGGGCAGGCCCGCGCGGGCGGCGGACCGCAACTGGTTGTGGCCGAGTTATTGCGCCTTTGCGGCCATGGCGAACACGATGACGCCCATTACATCACGGCGCAATTGAAACACTCCCGTTTGGGACGCGACTGCCTGAAAGTGGCAGAGGAGCATCTGCTGCGCCAGCACTGGGCCGACGCCGCCGGCGTTCGAAAATTCCGCCAGGAAGCGGTCCTTGAAATCGAGCAAGCCGTGGCCTTGGTGCAACGCGAGGCGGGACCGGATCCTTTCAAGGAAAACTGGTGCGCCCTGGCCTCGCGCCATTTAAGTGAACGGTTCGAGACTCCCGATCCCGCAGCCAACCCATGAGCCTGACTTACCTTGAAGCCATCCGGGAAGCCCAGGCCAAAGCCCTGGCCGACGATCCGCGTGTTTTTATCTACGGGCAGGACGTGGGCGATTTCGGCGGCGCGTTCAAAGCGACCAAGAATCTCGCCGCAGAATTTCCCGGACGTGTGCTCGACGCCCCGATCAGCGAAGACGCCATAATCGGCGCGGCCATTGGCGCAGCCATCGAGGGCTTTCGTCCGATTGTGGAAATGCAGTTCGCCGATTTTTCGACGCCGGGCTTTAATCAGATTATCAATCACGCCGCCACGCTGTTTTGGCGCACGAATGTCCCGTGCCCGATCACCGTCCGTTTGCCCTCGGGAGGAACTTCCGGCAGCGGCCCTTTTCACAGCCAGAGCATGGAGGCGATTTACGCGCATTATCCCGGATTGATCGTGATGACGCCGGCCACGGTGGAGGACGCTTACAGCATGTTGCTGGAGGCGGTGGCCATTGATGATCCGGTCATCTTTTGCGAGCACAAATATTTGTATTACCATCTCAAGGCCGAGTGCCTGCCGACGGAGGCGATGCCGGTGGGCAAAGCGCGCATTGCCCGTGCGGGACGGGACCTGACCATCGTGGCTTATAGCGCGATGTTGCACGAGGCGCTGGCCGCGGCGGAGGAGATGGCCGGAGAGGGCACGGAGATTGAAGTGGTGGATTTGCGCACCATCAAGCCGCTGGATACGGACACCGTTGTGGCTTCGGTGGCGCGCACGGGCCGGTTGCTGTGCGTGGGGGAAGCCTGGCCATGGGGCGGGGTCACGGCGGAAGTGATCGCCCGCGTGGCCACGGAGGGCTTTGATCTCCTGGACGCGCCGCCCCAGCGCCTGAATGCCAAAGACACGCCGATTCCCTACCATCCAGACCTTTGGTCAGTGCATCGGCCCACCGCCCGCAGCATCGTGGCTGCGGCGCGCAATCTGTTGCGAATGTAACCATGAAGCAAATTCCCATCATCATGCCGCAACTGGGCGAGTCCATCGCCGAAGCCACCGTCATCAACTTTTTGATCAAGGCGGGCGAGGAAGTGGCGGCCGACCAGGACATCATCGAAGTGGAAACCAACAAGGCGACCATGAACGTCTCCTCGCCGGGCAAGGGCATTGTCCGCGATTTTAAAGCCAAATTGAACGAGAGCTATCCCGTCGGCGCGGTGCTGGGCCATGTGGAAATCTCGGTCGAGGAAACGCGCCGTTTGGGGCTGGATCAGCCGGCGTCCGAAGAGGCCCAGGCCCCCGCCAATGGCGGCAGCGTCGCCAAAACGGGCGACACGGAGAGGAAACGCAAGGTTGAACCGACGGTGCGCGGTTTGCCCGTCCCGGCTCATGCCGCCGGCGCGAGTTACATGTCGCCCCGAATGAAAGCGCGCATGGACGAGTTGGGCCTGCACGCGGCGGACCTGGCGGGCGTGGCCGGCAGCGGGGCCGCAGGGCGGGTGACCATTCAAGACTTCGAAAGATTTCTGGCCAATCTGGAAAAGCACAAGCTGACGAGCGCCTCGACCATGCGCGTGGCGGTGGCGGATGCGATGCGGCGCAGTTGGACCCGGCCGATCGCCACGGTGGCGCTGCCCTGTTTGTTCGAGGCTCTGCTGGCCCATCGGAAAGCCAGCCATCCGAAAGCCGGACCCGCCCTGTATGCCTTGCGCGCCCTGGCGGTGGCCCTGGCCGAGAACAGCGCCGTCGCCGGACGGCTTATCGGCAATAAAATCGTTCATCCGCCTTCCATCGACCTCGGCTTCGCCGTCGAAGCCGAAGAGGGCGTGCTGGTGCCGGTGCTGCGCAAAGCCGATGTCCGTCCGCTGAGCGAATTGGTCGGACGCTACAACGAACTGGTTGAACTGGCCCGGCAGCGGCGGCTGCCCAACGACGCGACCGGCGGTTCCATTGCCACGGTGACAAATTTCGGCACCTTCGGCCTGACTTGGGCCACGCCCATTCCGCTGCCCGAACAAACCCTGGTGCTCGGTTTGGGCGCGGGCAAAAAAGTCCCGCATTGGGACGAAAAGAAAGGGCAATTCGTTCCCGTGACCGAGGCAAATCTGACCCTGAGTTTTGATCATCGGGTGCTGGACGGCGGCGCGGCGGGGCGATTGCTGTCCAAGGTCGCGGCTCTCCTGCAAGAGCCGGAGACATTGTAGGGGGAGCCGGGCATTTTTGTTTTCAATTGCCGTAACCAACCGCAATAATATGATTTTTGGCGCTCACTGTTCCACGGCCGGCGGGGTCGCCAGGGCGCTGGAACGCGGGGCGTCCGTCGGCTGCGAGGTCGTCCAGATATTTGTCAAAAATAATATGCAGTGGCTCGGAAGGCCGCATCCTGCCGCCGACATTGCGCTGTTCAAGAGGGAAAGAACACGCCTCGGGTTTGCCGCCGTTTTTGGGCACACCGGTTATTTGATCAACCTGGGCGCCGGGCCGTCCGCCAACCGCAGCAAATCGCTGCAATCGCTCGTTCAGGAAATCACCTTTGCCGCGGCGCTCGGTTTGCCTTTTCTGGTGCTGCATCCGGGGGCGCATCTGGGCGCGGGCGAAAAGACCGGCTTGCAACGGATTGTGCAGGGATTGGATGAAGTGTTGCGCGCCACCAAGGGCGCCAAGGTCCGGATCGCCCTTGAAAACACGGCGGGGCAGGGGAGTTGCCTGGGAAATCAAATCGAGCATCTGGCAGCCATTTACGATGGCGTCGAGAATCCCAAACGCCTTGGGTTGTGCATTGACACGGCCCATCTGTTCGCCGCAGGCCACGACATTCGGACTGGCTGCGGCTGGGACGACGCCATGCGGCAGATCGAGAAGCTGATCGGACGCAAGGAGATACTGGCCTTTCATGTTAACGATTCCAAAACAGACCTCGGCTCGCGGGTGGACCGTCACGCGGACATTGGCAAGGGCAAGATCGGGCTGGAAGGTTTCCGTCACATTGTCAATGACGCGCGCTTCAAAAAATCCCCGGGTTGCCTGGAGACGCCCAAATCCGAAGATCTGCATGAAGACAGGGTCAATCTGGCTGTGCTGCGGTCGCTGGTGGTGGATTCTGGGTCCTGATCTTCTTTAGGGACGAAAGGGACCAAAGGGACGGGATTATGATTATGATTATGATTGGGAATCAAAAGGGTTCTTCGGCGTGGTCTCTCAGGTATCGCGAGAGGGCAGGCAGGGGAAAGGAGAGAAGTTTCTGGATTTTGGAGCAGTTCAAGGAGGCGTTCTCCGGACGAGGCGCGCCCTGGTATTCCCGCAGGGAGCAGGTTTGGATGCGAGGGTTAAGTTCTGGATGGCGGGCCGCCGCCAATTCGCCGATGGCCGTGCGGGAGAGGCGCTCGATTCCGGCCAGGTGATACAGCCCGGATGGGCGTTGCCCGGCCAACTCCCAGATGGCACGAGCTGTCACGGAGGCGGGAATCGGGCTGCGAAATTCGTCGAAGAACAACTTCACCGTCAGGCCCTTTTTCCACGCGGCTTGCATTTGTTCGTTGTAGGCGCTGGTCCCGTTGGGCGAAGCGCCGCTGTTCAACGAGGTGCGGATGACTGTGTGGCGCGGATTGGCCAGCACGGCTTGTTCGGCCTGGAGTTTCGTCTCCGCATAAACGCCCAGTGGATTGACGGCGTCTGTTTCGATGTAATTGCCTTTGCGCCCGTCAAAAACCAAGTCGGTGGAAAAGAATATGAAATCAATTTCTTCTGCAAGGGCGGCGAGATGTGCTGTTGCTTGGAAGTTGATTTGTTTGGCCAGCGCAGGATTGGCCTGGCAAGTAGGGCTTTGGGACAACGCTGCGCAATGGATGACCAACGAAGGCCGATCCGCGCGAAACCGTTTTTCGACCGCCGCAAAATCCGTCAGATCCAGCATGGGGCGGGTGAGGGGGATGATTTCAAATCGGGCGGCGCCGGGCGATTTTGTCTCGGCCAGACAGTGGCCAATCAAGCCGCCCGCCCCGGTAATCCAGGCGCGCTTGGGAGGTCCGTTGATTTCCATTTCAGCCCGCATTGGCCAGCGATTGCGAAGAGATTTGCAACATGCGCTCGATCGGCGCCCGGGCACGCTGCATGATGTCCGCGGTCAATTCCACCCTGGGCTGGAGCCTGGCCATGCAATCGTAAAGTTTTTCCAGGGTGTTCATCTTCATGAACTTGCACTCGTTGCAGCGGCACTTCTCAATCGGCACGGGGATGAACCGTTTGCCGGGGCACTCCTTGAGCAGGCGATGAATCATGCCGGCCTCGGTGGCGATCAGGATGGCCTGGGCCGGAGAGCGTTTGCAAAATGAGATCATTTGTTCGGTGGAACAGATTTCGTCGGCCAGCAGGCGCACGGCTTTGGTGCATTCCGGATGGGCGACGAGCGGGGCGTCCGGATAATCGCGGCGAATGCGCATGACGCCGGCGTGGGTGAACTCGACGTGCGCATAACAATTGCCGGCCCACAAAGTCATTTTCCGGCCAGTCTGTTCCATCACCCAGGCCCCCAGGTTTTCATCGGGCACGAAGAGCAGATCGCGGTCCTTGGGGGCGGCATTGACGATGCGGACGGCGTTGCCGCTGGTGCAAATGACGTCGCTGAGCGCCTTGACCTCCGCGCTGCAATTAATATAGGTGACCGTGTAAAAATTGGGATTGGTGGCCTGCAAGGCCTTCAACTTCGGCGCGGGGCAGCTTTCCTCCAGCGAACAACCCGCGTCCTTGTCCGGAAGAATAACGGTCTTGGTTGGGTTGAGGATTTTGGCCGTCTCGGCCATGAAATGCACGCCGCAGAAAACGATGACCTCCGCCTTGGTCTTGGCGGCTTGTTGGGAGAGACCGAGGGAATCGCCCACGTAGTCGGCGACGTCCTGGATTTCCGGCACCTGGTAATTATGGGCCAGGATAATGGCGTTCAAGCGATGCTTGAGCTTGAGAATATCGCGTGACAGGGCATCCAGCCGTTCCGGCGGCAAAGGAACTCGCGTGACAAACTCCGGCTGCCCTGTTGGTTGAGCTTCGGTCAGATCAATCATAATGGCAGCTTACGTCGGCGCGTGCGCCGGGGCAACTCCAGTTGGGACCCTAAAATCTTCTTGTTGGCGCGCAATGGAAATTCTACAGTCCCGGAAATGAGTGCTGTCAACGAAACTAATTTTATCCCATGAACCATCGCGCCTTTCCGATTTTCCTGGCCCTTTTGCCGTTGTTCGCTCACGCCCAAAACAGCGCGCCCGAGGCCTTGCCCATCGTCGATGCCATTCCCCCGGCCCGTGACGTGGCCCGGCCGGGTGTCATCACGATTTCAGTGGACGCCACCGACATCACGCGCGGCATTTTCCGCGTCAGCGAGACCATTCCCGTCGCCGCGCCTGGCCCGCTCACTTTGCTCTACCCGAAATGGCTTCCGGGCACCCATGCGGACACGGGCGAAGTCTCGGAAGTTGCCGGGCTGAAGTTTAACGCCGGCGGGCATCCGCTCTCGTGGCGGCGCGATCCGGTGGATGTGTTTGCGTTCCATCTCGAAGTTCCGAAGGGAGTTTCCAGCGTGGAGGCGCAGTTCCAATTTCTGGCGGCGACGGATGAAAAACAGGGCCGCATCGTCACGACCCCTGAAATGCTCAATCTGGAATGGAACACCGTGGCGCTTTATCCAGCCGGCTATTATGTCCGCCGACTCATGGTATCGGCCTCGGTGAAACTTCCCGAAGGCTGGAAAGTCGCGTCGGCGCTCGAGGTCGCCTCGCGGAAAGGCGCGACTGTCCGCTTCAAGCAAACCACCCTGGACACCCTCGTGGACAGCCCCCTTTTCGCCGGCACCAATGTCCGGGTTGAAACCCTGGCCCCGGGCGTGCGTCTGGACCTCGTCGCGGACCAACCGGAGCAGCTTGCCATGACCGGGGACCAGCTCCAGCTTCACCGAAATCTGGTGACGCAGGCCGTGAAACTTTTTGGCGCGCAACACTACGACCATTATGATTTCTTGCTGGCCTTGAGCGATCGGCAGGGCGGGATTGGGCTGGAGCACCATCGCAGTTCTGAAAATGGTTTGCATGGCGACTTTTTTACCGATTGGAAGAACAATCAGCCCGGGCGCAATCTGTTGCCGCACGAATACACCCACAGTTGGAACGGCAAGTTCCGCCGCCCGGCTGATCTTTGGACGCCCGACTACCGCACCCCCATGCAGGACAGCCTGCTCTGGGTCTATGAGGGGCAGACACAGTTTTGGGGCTATGTGCTCGATGCGCGGTCCGGCCTCCTTTCGACGGAGGAGACGCTCGACGCCCTCGCCGGCATCGCCGCCCGGCTCGACACGGAAGAAGGCCGGAGATGGCGGCCGCTCGAAGACACGACCGATGAGCCGATCATTTCCCAACGACGGCCCAGGCCCTGGCGAAGCTGGCAGCGCTCGGAGGATTACTACAACGAGGGCCTTATCATCTGGCTCGACGCGGACAGCCTGATCCGCCAACTCTCACACGG
The DNA here is from genome assembly GCA_050014435.1 of Verrucomicrobiota bacterium. Taxonomy (GTDB): domain Bacteria; phylum Verrucomicrobiota; class Verrucomicrobiia; order Limisphaerales; family Palsa-1400; genus DASRLE01. The sequence continues at coordinate 23,649 of JBEKDI010000013.1, forward strand.
CGCCCGTTCGCTCGACGATTTTGCCCGCGCCTTTTTCGGCGTGAACGACCGCGATTGGGGTGAATTAACTTACTCCTTCGACGACATCGTCCGCGCACTCAATCAAGTCCAGACCAACGACTGGGCCGGCTTTCTCCTAACCCGTTTGGACCGTGTTAACAATCGCGCCCCGCTCGACGGCATCACCCGCGGCGGCTATCGGCTCGCCTATACCAATGCGCCGAGCGAGTGGTTCAAATCCGTCGAGAAACTGCGCAAAGTAACCGACCTGACTTACTCGGGCGGTTTCGTGCTGGGCACGGAAGGGGAGATCGCCGACGTCACGTGGGACAGCCCGGCCTTCAACGCCGGCCTGACGGCTGGCACAAAAGTCATCGCCGTAAACGGCCGCGCCCTGGACACTGACCGGCTGAAGGACGCGATCAAGACCAAAAAATCACCTCTCAGCCTGCTGGTCAAGACCGGGGAAATCTACCGCACCATCGAGCTGAACTACAACGGCGGTTTGCGCTATCCGAAACTTGAGAAAATCAACACCGCCCCCAGCACCCTTGAGGCCTTGCTTGCGCCGAAACCCTGAACGAACGCGTCAGTTCAACGGCACGCCGCGGCGGATGTAGGTGGGCAAGTCGAGGTCTTCGCCGTGGCGGATGGTCGGTTCGCTTTTTTCGAAACGGCCCTTGAAGACAATTTCCAGGGGCAATTCCTTTTGCAGGCGCGACAACTTTTTGCGGTTACGCACGTTTTGCGTCTTGAAGAGTTGTTCTTTTTGTTCGGCGGTCATTTCCGGCGGGGGCGGAGCCAGGCGCGGCGGATGTCGGAAATCGTCGGGAGCATCTGTGTCGAGAAAGTGCAGGGAAGACGCTTTGTCGCCCGAAGCACTGTGGGCGGGCTGGCTTGCTCTGGCTCCAGTCTCCTCCGGCTGCCGGCGGGAGGCGATGAGGGTGACGGAAAGCCGGTGGGTGAATTGTTCGTCAATGGCCGCGCCGAAAATAATGTGGGCGTTCTCGCATTGGCGTTTGAGCGGCTCCATCGTTTTGTCGATCTCGACCAGCGTCAGGTCGGGTCCGCCCACGAGGCTGACCAATACGGCGTCGGCCTCGGTCAGGACCTGGCCGCCGTCGAGCAGGGGATGGGCCATGAGTTTTTCGACGATCTGCTCGGCGCGCCTTTCGCCGGAAGCCTCGGCGGTGGCGAAGGAACTGGCGGCATGACGGCCACGCGTGACGGAGGCAAGGTCGGCAAAATCCACGTTGATCAAGCCGGTCCGGGTCAACAGCCGCCAGATGCCTTGCAACCCTTCCGCCAGGAGGGCGTTGCTGATTTTGAATCCGTCCACGACGCTGGTCTTCTCATCGAGCAACTTGAAGAGCTTCTGATTGGGCAGGCAGATGACGGCGTCGGCGGCGGATTGCAGGAATTGCAGGCCGGATTGCGCCTGTTGCTGGCGGCGTTTGCCTTCAAATTCAAACGGCATCGTGACGATGGCCAGGACCAGCGCGCCGCGTTCCCGGGCCAGGCGCGCCAGAATCGGGGCCGCTCCGGTGCCGGTGCCGCCGCCCAGTCCCGCCATGATGAAAACCACATCCGCGCCCGCACAGAAGGGGGCCATTTTGTCCAAATCATCCTCCGCCGCGGCCCGGCCCAGTTCGGGATCGCCGCCGGCGCCCAGGCCGCGGGTGCGCTGAGCGCCGAGGACCAGTTTATGGGCGGCGGCACAGGCCGCCAGGGCCTGTGAATCCGTATTGACAGCCAGAATGTCCACGCCCTCAAGGACGGAAGCGTTCAAGGCGCTGACGGCGTTGCAGCCCGCGCCGCCGATGCCCCACACTTTGATGGAGATGGTTTTCTGGAGCGCAGGCTCGTCCGTTTTCTCGATGGGGGGATTCATAATCATGCCTTGAAGAGATCGGCCAGGGTCCGTTTCAAACCGCCGGCCAGGCCGTTGCCGGGTTTGCGCTTCTGCTGGAGCGAGCCAAATTTGACGAGTCCGATGGCGGTGGCAAACTCAGGTTGATCGAGCGCCGATTTCAAGCCGCTGATGGAATTTGTTTTGGCGGGACAGACGGGCAATTCGAAAATGTTCTCGGCCAGCGTCTCGATGCGCGGAATGCGGGCGCCGCCGCCGCAGATAAACACCCCGCCGCGCAGCCGATCCAGAAAATTGAGATGGGCCAATTCCCGCTCAATCAGCGCAAAAGTTTCCTCCAGCCGCAGCGACATGATGCGGCGCAGATGTTCGAGGTTGACGGTCTTGGGAGCCACGCCCAATTCACCGGGGGCGGTAATGGTTTGCCCCTTGTCGCCAGGCTCGAAAAGCGCGGAACCGTGGTCGCGCTTCAACTGTTCGGCGCGGTTCATCGGCATTTTCAGGCCATAAGCGAGGTCGTTGGTAATGTGGTCGCCGCCCACCGCCAGGACGCCGGTGTGTTTGATGATGCCGTCGCAATAAACCACGTACTCGGTCGTGCCCCCGCCCATGTCGATGACCAGCGAGCCGAGTTCCTTTTGCTCGTTGGAAAGGAGGGCCAGGGCGGAAGCCAGCCCGGTGAACACGATGTCATCCACTTCGAGTTGCAGGCCCTTGACCACGGCGATGGAATTCTTGAGCCGGTTGACGTGGCCATGCACCACATGCACATCCACCTCCAGGCGCGCGCCATACATGCCGACCGGTTTCAAAATGCCATTTTGTTCATCGACCTGGAAATGCTGGCGGATGGCGTGGACCACACTGTTGTCGGCGGGAAGATTGATGGCCTTGGCGTTCTTGATCACGTCCTGCACGTCTTCCTCGGTGATTTCCCGATCAGCCGAGACCACGGGATGAACGCCATGATTATTGAAGCCGCGAACGTGGTTGCCCGTCACCCCCAGATAAACGCTGCGAATCTCGACATTGGCCATCTGCTCCGCCTCGACAATGGCGTTGCGCACGTCTTCCTCGGCCGCATCGGGGTCGGCGATTTCCCCCTTGCGCACGCCGCGGGAGCGGGCCTGTCCGACACCGATGATGTTCAAGTTGTTGGAGGCGTTGATATCGCCCACCACGGCGCAAATCTTCGAGGTGCCGATTTCGAGGCCGACGATGATGGAAGAGGAATCAAACATGTTTTTTGGTGGTTCGGGGTGGTTTGGCGGGCAGGGGCGGCAGGGGCGGCGGCGCGCCGTTGAGCGCGGTCGAGCACACCGGCAAATTATTGGCAATGGACAGATCGAGCGAGGTGATGCTCCGGCCCCACTTCTGGAATTGATCCTGAATGAGCCGCCAGCGGCGCAATTGCGCGTCCAGATGATTGAGCGAGAACGTGATCTGCGCCCCCTGGCTGGTGGTGGCCTGGAGGATGTCCGGCACCCCCACATTGATGCTGTGCAGCTCCGCCATTCCGGCCATGGGCGAATGATCCAGCTCGGAAATCAACTGCAGCGCCCCGCGAATTTGCGGCGACTCGGTCTGCCGGCCCAACTGCACCTCGCCGGGCAGCACGTCAAGAAGAATGGGGAGCTTTTCCCCGGGCAACGGCGGCGCGGTGCGCCAGCGCGGGTCCAGCGGTTGCAGGGCGAAGCCGTCCGCGTCAAAATCAAAAACGGCCTGTTCCACCCCGCCGCCGGCCCGGCCAAAGGTGAGGAGGGTTTGCGCGACCGGCTCGCGCTCCGTGATGTTCAGCTTCAAGGTGCGCGGCAGGACGCGCTCCACGGCGGCAAACTGGACCGGCGGCTGTATCTCCAGGTCGCGCCGCACCTGCGCCAGATCCAGTGCCATCAGGTTCTGGCCGGTCCGGACCATGGCCCAGTGCCGGATGGTGTCGGAGGTCAGGACGCCGTCGGTTTGCACCTCGATTTGCTCGATGGCAAAGGCGTCGTTCTTGTAAATCAGAAAATCCAGCAGCCACATCCCGCCGCGCCACGCGCCCGCCAGGGCAAGCACCACCGCCAGGCCGATGCCGATCACGCGCCAGCGCGCCGCCCGGGCCTGGCTGGTGCGCAGCTTGACGTCGAGCAAATGCACGCGCTCCACGAAGCGGCGGTTGCGCCGCCTGCCTGTAATCCAGTCAAACATATTGTTGTTTTTCCGACCTTTGCAGGGCCATATCGACAAATTGCTGGCACAACGCCGCGTAGCCCACTCCCGCGGCGGCGGCCGCTTCGGGCAGGATGCTCACATCCGTCATGCCGGGCAGGGTGTTGACCTCCAGCACGAAGGGGTCGCCGTTGTCGCACACCATCACGTCCACGCGCGCATAATCGCGGCCTCCCACGGCGTGGAAAGCGTCCAGGGCGGCCCCTTGAATCCGCGCCGTCACCTCCGGCGGAAAATCCGCCGGGCAAAAATGTTCGACCGCGCCGGGCGTGTATTTGTTGCTGTAATCGAAGTGGCCCTTTTTGACGCGGACCTCAGCGACGGGCAGCGCACGGCCGGCCAGGATTCCGACCGTCGTTTCGCGTCCGGCGATTCTTTCCTCCATCAACACCTGCGTGTCATGGCGGAAGGCGTCGGCCAGGGCGGTTTGCCATTGGCCTGTTTCCTCCACGAATTGCAGACCAACGCTGGAGCCTTGCCGCGAGGGCTTTAGCACCACTGGAGGTTGCCAGCCAACGGGCCAGCCGGCTTGGGGCGAGTCAATCACCGTGAAGCGCGGCGTTGGAACGCCGGCCTTGATGAAGTGTTTTTTGGCGAGCACTTTGTCGAAGGCCACGCGGCTGGCTTCCGGCCCGCAACCGGTATAGGGCACGCGCAAAATTTCCAATTGTTCCTGCACCGTCCCGTCTTCGCCGTATGAGCCGTGCAGGGCCAGAAAGACAACATCCGTGCCCGGCGGCAGAATCCAGGACGGCTGCTGGGGATCCAGTTCGTGGACGGTGTGGCCGAGCGAGCGCAACGCTCTGGCGACGGCGGCGCCGGAGCGCAACGACACTTCGCGTTCGGCGGACGGGCCGCCCAGCATGACGGTGATGTTCAGTTTCTCAGGCAATGTCTTCTCCAATGATTTCAACTTCGGTGCGCAGTTCGACGGCCCTATCCTTCCTGGCCCGGGTTTGGATGATGTTGATCAATTGCAAAACGTCGCGGGCCGTGGCCTCGCCCTCGTTGATGATAAAGTTCCCATGCACCGTCGAGACCACCGCCCCGCCGCAACGCGTCCCCTTCAATCCCAGTTCCTCGATGAGTTTGCCGGCGGACAGTATTGGGGACGGATTCTTGAAGATGCAGCCCGCGCTGGGTTCCCTGGGTTGGGAACTCCAGCGTTTGGCATTGAATTCGGCGGTGCGTTTCGCAATCGCTTCCCGGTCGCCGGGCCGACCGCGGAAGGAGGCGCGCAGTACGATATTTTCCTGGAAAAAAGGACAGGACCGATACTCGCCCGGCACCTGGGCGGCATCTAGTTCATGCACTTTCCCCGCACTGTCCATGAAGCGGACCCTCGTCAAAACCTCAAGCATCGAGCTGCCCATGGCACCCGCATTCATGCGCAACGCGCCGCCGACGCTTCCCGGAATGCCATCCATGAACTCCAAACCGGTCAGGCCCAACTCGCGGGCTTTGGCGGAAGCGGCCTTGAGCCTTGCACCTGCGCCGCAATGCAATAGTGACCCCTCCGCGTCAATCCGGGATAAGTCCGGATGGGACAGGCTGATCACCACGCCGCGGACCCCGCCGTCGCGCACCAGAAGATTCGAGCCGCGTCCCAGGAGCAGGAAGGGGACATTCTCCCGGCGGCAAAATTGAATCGCGGCGGCCAAATCCTCCTCGGAAGCAGGTTCCAAGCAAAAATCGGCGCAGCCGCCGACCCGCAAGGTGGTCCTTTTTGCCAGCGGCTCATCCTGGCGCACCGCGGAACGGGGGAGCAGGGCTTTCAGCTCGTCGAATATCCGGGTTGGCCTCGCCATGGTGTCAAATATTGGCTGGTCCCAGATTTTGAGGTTTGAATTTCGGGCCGGGGACGTGGCTGGCCCGGTCCGCCGCCGGCCAGTGCAGGATCCTTTCGGCCATATCCGCCGCCGCCGCCGGAGTGTGCCAGCGGGCCAGGGCGCTTTGCATGGTCGAACGCTTCAGCGGGTTGCGGATCAGTTCCAGAATCTCGTGGACCAGGTGTTCAGGCGTCGCGCTGTCTTGTGGCAACATGCGCGCGGCGCCACTTTGCACGAAGGCGCGAGCGTTGTGAAATTGATGATTATTCGCAGCAGAAGGATATGGAATCAAGACGGCGGGCAATTGCCGCGCGGCCAACTCCGCCAGTGAAGAGGCTCCGGCCCGGCTGACAGCGACGTCTGCCGCCGCTAATGCGATGGCCATTTCATTCCAAAAGGCGTGGACCACGGCCGGAATTTCGAGCGCCTTGTATCGGGCGCGGACAGTTTCCAAATCATGTTCACCCGTCAGGTGAACAACTTGAAGGTTTGGCATGGCTTGCCGCAACTGGGGAACCAGGCGGACCATCAACTCGTTGACCTTTCTTGCGCCCTGACTGCCGCCCATGACGAGCAACACCGGCGCTTCCGGCGCCAGTCCCATTGCCGCGCGCGCCACTCCGGGAGTGATAGGTTCGAGAAACTGCGGACGCACCGGCATCCCGACCACTTCAACCCGCCGCGCCGCCAGCTTTTCCGCCGCGGGCGGGAAAAAGACAAACGCTCCATCCACCCAGCGCGCCAGCCAACGATTGGCCCGACCTGGAATCGAATTGGATTCATGCAGGAAGGTTTTTGCGCCGCAGAGCCGCGCGGCGATGACGGGAGGGGCGCTGATATAACCGCCCATGGCCAGGACGAAGCGCGGCGGCCTTTGCGCAAAACAGGCCCGGGCCAGGCGATAGGAGCGCCACAGGCCGTTCAAAAACCGGAAAAACCCAGCCCGGCTCAAACCCACCGCTGGCAGGGTCACAATCCCCATTCCGGCAATCGACTGGATCGCCTGTTGATCGACGTCCTTGGGGGAGACCATCAATGTCACTGAGCAGCCGCGCTGGCGCAATTCCTGGCCCACCGCCAGTCCGGGAAACAAATGACCGCCCGTGCCGCCACAGGCGATGACGACGTTTCCCAGCGGGCTGTTTATGTAGGTTTCTTCAGGCATCGGCATCGGCCAATTCTGGCGTGGACTCGAACGGGTTTCTTCTTTTCTTCGGCGGCTCAATGGCAAAACGGGATATGCTGATCAAAAGTCCGACGGCGATGAGCGTGAGCAGCAGGTTTGATCCGCCGTAGCTGATGAAAGGCAGCGGCATGCCCTTGTTGGGCAGCAAACTGGTCACAACTCCCATATTGATGAAGGCTTGCAGGCCGATCATAAAAGTGATGCCCGTGCCGAGCAGGAGTCCGAACGTGTCGTTGCTCCGCCGCGCGATATAAACGCCACAGACCACCAAGGCGATGAAGAGCAGCACCACGCCCAGCGTGGCGATCAATCCCAATTCTTCGCCAATGATCGAAAAAATAAAATCGGTGTGATGTTCCGGCACAAAGCCCAGCTTTTGCCGCCCGTTGCCCAAGCCCAAGCCGCCCCATCCGCCCGAACCCAGGGCAATCATGGCCTGATAGGCCTGATAACCCGCGCCTTCCTTGCTCGCTTCGGGATGGATCCAGGCCATGATGCGACGCAGGCGCATGGGATCATGCCAAATGGAAATGCCCAGGCCCGCCAGCAGGGTCAGCGCCGGCAGAAACAGAAAACGCAATCGCACTCCAGCCACGATCAACACCGTCCCCGCCACCAGGGCAAGTAGAATCGCGCAGCCCCGGTCCGGTTCGACAAATATCAAGCCCAGCACAACCGCAATGACGCAACCGGGAATGACCAGGCCTTGACGCAAGCCGGACATTTGCCTTTGGAACCACTCGCCGTAAGCCGCCAGAAAGAGAATCAGACTGAGCCGCGCCAGTTCGGACGGTTGAAAATGCGGCAGGCCGGGAAGGCCAATCCATCGATGCGCCCCCTTGCGCCCAATCCCGATCACCGGCGCGAAGACCATCAGCAAGAGGATGACGGAGACGGCCAGCAGCCAGGGGGACACTTTTTTCCAACGCCGGTAATCAATCCGGGCCGCCACCACGCATCCCGCCAGCCCGAAAGCGAGCCAGACCAGTTGTGAGATGAGATAAGAGGGCCCTGCCGTCACAGCTGGTTTCGGGGCGGGGCTGCCCGGCATGACCGCAGGCAACGAAGCCGGTGCTGTCTTCACCGCGGACTTTTGCGTTACCTCCATGTTCATGCTCGCGCTGTAGAGCATGACCAACCCCAAACCAACCAGCACCGTTACGCAAAAAATCAAAGTTGTTGTGGCCCACTTCATCGCAACGTCGAAAGAGGGTGAACGCCAGGCTGGAGGAGAACCCGGCGCCCACAACTTTCTTCGATTAATTCGCCGCGGTGGGGGTCGTTGTCGCCGCTGTCGACGCGGCAGGCGCCGGGGCCGGTTGTGGCATTGGCGCAACGGCTGTCGGTGCCGTCGGGGCTTCAGGAGCCGCTGCTTTGACCGGCAGTTTCAGTTTCTGGCCAACCTTGATGGAGGTCGTCTTCAGGTCGTTCAGCGCCATGATCTTTTTGAATGAGGTGTGGTTCGCTTTGGCAATCTTGCTCAGGGTATCGCCGGTTTTGACCGTATAAACCGTGGCTTCACCCGAAGCCGCTGCCACGTCCGGGGCGCTTGCGCCAGGGCTGGCAGCCGAGGCCACCGCAGTCCCGCCGGCTGGAATCTGCACCTTTTGGCCGACCTTCAGTTTCTTGGGGCTGACACCCGGATTGGCCTCCAGCAAGGCCTTGAGGGAAAGGCCGTTCCTGTGGGCGATGGCTCCCAGCGTATCGCCGGACGCGATCACATACTCGGTCCCCGTGGTGGCGGGAGGCGCAACGGGAGCGACGACCGGCGGCGGCAGCGGCTGCACGGGCGGCATCGGCTGCGTCACCACCGGCTGCTGTGCCCCAGGCTGCTGCGGATTGGCCGCCATGTTCGACATGCCCGCGGGGTTCACGGGCGGCAAATTAGAGGTGTCGGCGCTGGCCGCGTTCGTGTCCGGCGGCGGCGTGTTGCCCGTGGTGTCCGTTTTGTTGGTGTCCTTGCAACCTTGCAACAGCATGCCGCCGATCAGCACCACATGCACTGTCAAGATCATTAACACTTTGAAGAAAAAAGTGGATTTGCCCCGCGAAGGCATCGTGCCTTGGGGTACCAACGGGCTTGGAGTATTCATAATTTGTTCGCTTAATCAATTCTGAGGTATTTTTTGTTCGTTTGTTTTGCAGCGGGGTTTTCCCTCAAAAAACCCCGCCGCAAAGTCTGAAATTGTATAATTCCTTCCAACATCCTATTTAACAATGAAATCCCCGCCATGCAAGCGGTAAAATGGCCCTGCGGAAAAAATGGAGGGTGGCGTTTCATGGCTCCGGGGCTCATCTGATCTTCAGGGTGCTCAACGCGACCACCGCGCACAGCACGCAAAGAATGTAAAACCGGGTCACGATTTGCGACTCGTACCAGCCCATCTTTTCAAAATGATGGTGCAGCGGAGCCATCAAGAACACCCGCCGCCCCTCGCCAAAGCGGAATTTGGTGTACTTGAACCAGCTTCTTTGCAGGATGACCGAGGCCGCTTCCGCTACAAACACGCCGCCTGCAATCACCAGCACCAGCGGTTGGTGGATCAACACCGCAATCATGCCCAGCACACCGCCCAAGGCCAATGAGCCGGTGTCGCCCATGAAGACCTGCGCCGGATGGCAGTTAAACCAGAGAAAACCCAAACTGGTGCCGATCATGGCCGCGCAAAACACCGTCAGCTCGCCCGCGCCCGCGACATGGGGGATTTGCAGGTAGGCCGCCGCTTTCACGTTGCCCGCCAGATACGTCAAGACGAGAAAGACAAAGGAAACAATCGCCGTGCAGCCGATGGCCAGGCCGTCCAGGCCGTCGGTCAGATTGACCGCGTTGGAACTGCCGACGATGGTCAGGGCCGTCAGCAGAATCCCCGCCATGGCCCCGGCTGTTCCGGTCAGAACGGGATGCTTGAAGAAGGGGACCATCACCTCGCTGATCAAGGTGCTGGTGGCTGGCACGCGCCACAAATAGACCGCCACGAAAATCGCCAGCGCCCCCTGCACCCAGAGCTTGATGAATTCCCGCACGCCCTGGCTGTCCTGCCGCGTGATTTTCGCGTAGTCGTCCAGGAAACCCAGGCCGCACAGCACCACGGCGGAGAGCAATGTCAGTAGAATCAGCGTGTTCCATTGCGCCCAGAGCAGCGCCGTGATATCGAGCACCAGCACCATCATCAGTCCGCCCATGGTCGGCGTGCCGCGCTTGTCGAGCAGGCGCGCCTGAAAGCCGCCATTTTCCTCCGCCCGGTCGGTGTATTCCTGGCCGAATTTCAGCCTTTTGAGCCAGAGGATGCACGCAGGGCCGAGCCACCAGCTCAACAACAGGGCCGTGACCGCCGCCCCCGCGCTGCGAAATGTTATGTAACTAAAAAGCCGCAGCGGCGAAACCTGCGCCTCAAACGAGGTGTGTTTCGCCATCTCCAGAATTTTTTGTGCGGCGTAAAAGAGCATGTTATTCGCAGGGGTTGTTGTTCGTGCGCAAGGCTTCCGTGATCCGTTCCAGGCGCATGGCCCGCGAGGCCTTGACCAGGACCACGTCGCCGGGCCGGGCAAATTCCCGCACGGCCCGGACAGCCGTTTCCACTTCCGGAATTTCGACCACCCCCTCCAAACCGCCGCGCCGCGCCGCGCCGGCGATTTCCCCGGCCTGCCGGCCCACGGTGAATAATTGGTCCACGTGGAATTCCGCCGCGCGCCGGCCCACCTCGGCATGCGCCGCTTGCGAGGACTCTCCCAATTCCGCCATCTCCCCCAGCACCGCCACCCGCCGCCCGGCGCAGGGCAAATCGCGCAGCGTTTGCAACGCGGCCAGCATGGAATCGGCGTTGGCATTGTAGGCGTCGTCCAGCACCCGGATGCCCCCGGGACGGCTGAGTTGCAGGCGCATTTTGGACGGAGCGCAGAGGGCGAGGCCGTGCTCGATGGCCGCGCGGTCCAGGCCGAGTTCCGCGCCAAGCGCAAGCGCGAACAAGGCGTTGGCCGCTTGGTGCCGTCCGAGGAGCTGGATGCGGTAATCGCCGTTCAAATCGGCCCGGGGGCATTGCACTGAGAACGTCGCGCCGCCGTCGTCAAGACGAATGTTCCGCGCCACCCAATCGTTGCTGTCGCCGAAACCGACGCGCACCGTTCGCGCCCGGCACCGCCGGGTGATGGACTCGCTCCAGACATCATCGCCGTTGACGAAGAGCTTTCCTTCGGGCGGCAGGGCTTCGGCCAGGGCCCCCTCCTCGCGGGCCACGCCCTCGAGGTCGCCAAAATGTTCCAGATGTTCGCGGCCAATATTGGTGATCACGCCAAAATGAGGCGCCATCATCCGCAGCAACGGCGCCAGTTCGCCGGGATGATTCGTCCCGGCTTCGAGCACCGCGGCTTGATAAATCTTTTCCAGCTTGAGCAGCGTCAATGGCACCCCAATCTCGTTGTTGAAGCTGGCTTCGCTCCAGAGAACGGCCAGTTTTTGCCTCAGCACCGAGGCGATCAATTCCTTGGTGGTGGTCTTGCCGTTGGAACCGCCCACCGCTATCAGCGGCAGACTGAAATCCCGGCGGTAACGCTCCCCCAGGCGCCCCAGAGCCGCGCGCGTGTTGTCCACGGCAATGACGGCGCATCCCTGAAAATGAGGCGGCAATTTCGCGCGCTCCGCCACCACGGCCGCCGCGCCGCGCCGCGCCACTTCGGGCAGAAAGGCGTGACCGTCGAACCGCTCGCCGGCCAGGGCGAAAAACAAATCGCCCACCGCGGCCTGGCGCGAATCGACGCAGAGGCGCGCGACCGTGCTTTGGGGCAAGCCGTGGCGCAGTTCTCCGGCGGTGGCCTCGGCAATGTATTTAAGCGAGCGCGGTTCCATGGTTCATTTGGCCGCGATGCGCACGGGACCCCCTGGCCCGCCGCCGGCTGTCAAGACTGGATTGGCGGACGGCGCCGTTTCAATCTCCGGTTTCAAATCCAGATAATTCGCGGCGCGTTCGGCGATGTCATGAAACACCGGCGCCGCCACCTTGCCGCCGTAATAGCCTTCCTTCGGTTCGTCCATCACAACGGAAATGCAAACCTCGGGATTATCCGCTGGAAAGAAGCCGATGAAGGAGGAGAAATATTTGCGCACGTACTGTCCGTGCTCGACTTTTTCCGCCGTGCCGGTTTTGCCGGCCACGGTGTAATGGTCCAAGCCGGCTTGCTCGGCGGTGCCGTCGCGGGTCGCGACTGTTTTTAACGCAGTGACCATTTCTTTGATTGTCTCCGGGCTGGCAATCTGCCGCACCGGCTGCGGCTCATATTTGGCCACCAGCTTCCCGGACGGGTCCTCCAGGCGGTCCGCCAGCATCGGGCGCATCAACAGCCCCTTGTTGGCGATGGCGCTCATTGCCATCACCATTTGCAGGGGCGTGACGGTGACGCCCTGGCCCATCGGGATTTGCGCGATGGACACCTTGCTCCAGTCTTTGAGCGGATGCACCGTCCCGGGCACTTCGCCGGGCAGGGGAATGTCCGTCCGTTTGCCAAAACCGAATTTCTGGATGTACTCGAAAAGTTTTTGGTCGCCGAGACGGATGCCGACTTTGGCCGCGCCGATGTTGGAGGATTTGGTGATGATGTTCTCGACTGTCAGCAGCCCGAAGGGTTCATGATCATGCAGCAGCCGCCCGGCATAATAAAAATGCCCGTGCTCGCAATCGAACATTTCATTGAACGACACCGCATGCAGGTCCAATCCAGCCGTGACCACCACGATTTTGAAGGTGGACCCCGGCTCCGCGGTGTCCGATATCACGCGGTTGCGCAGCGCGTCCATCGGCGAATGGCCGGGGTGGTTCGGATCGAAATTGGGCAGGGTCGCCATGGCCAGGATTTCCCCCGTGCGCGGGCGCACCATGATGCAGGAGACACTGATCGGGGAATGCTTTTCCATCGCCTCGGCCAATTCGCTCTCAACAATGTTCTGCAAGCCGGCGTCCAGGGTCAGAATCAGATTCAAACCGTCGCGCGGTTCCACGTCCTGGTCGCGGTAGGCCACCAATTCGTGCTGGTGTTTGTCCATTTCCGTCTTCCGCCAGCCGGGAATGCCGCTCAAGTCGGTGTTGAACGCGAATTCAACCCCGCTCAGGCCGGCCTGTTCCTCGCCGCTGGAAACGAAGCCCAGAATGTGCGCGGCCAGGCGCTGGCTGGGATAAAACCGCATCTGGTCCTCCTCTGCAAAAATGGCCCCGCTCGCCGCGTTGCGATTCAAGGCGCTTCCGCGGGCTTTGGGTTTGATTTCATCCGGGCCGAAGGAAAGCGCGGCCATGGTTTGTCTGATCTTTTCCCATGTTTCCATCGGCACTTTGTGCTTCAAAACGACGTATTGGTTGGTGGCGGGTTTGCCGTTGAGTTCGATCTGGCGCGGGGTCAGGCGCGCTGCCAGCCAGTTCACATCCACCTCCAGCAGCGGCGCCAGCGCCTGGGCCACGGCTTCGCGCCGGCTCCCCAGCAAAGACGGGTTCGCGCACACGGTTTTGGCCGGACGACTGGTGGCCAGGGGATTGCCGCGGATGTCCAGGATTTGTCCGCGCATGGGCTGGCGCGCAATGGTGCGGATGGTGTTGGTTTCAGCCAGCGCCCGCAGCTCGTCATGGCGCACCACTTGCAAATCCACCAGCCGGCCTCCCAGCACCGCCAGCGCCGCGCTCAACCCGAACATCAACAAATAAAGCCTCCGATATTGCATCGCCACGATCCTGTAAATCTTTCAGCCGCGCACTCGCGCCGTTCGGTTCCTCCTTCCGAACAACGCGAGCGACGGCCAAATCAGTTTTTGCGTTCCGCTGAACCCGCCTGCGCCTGGCGCTGGTCCTGGGACGGCTGGCCGGCGGTTTGTTCAACCAGCGGCGCCTCCACCATCCAGATCACCTGGGACTTGGCCGGCGGCCCAAGGCCAAGATTCAATTTCTTGACCCGCGCGTCCAAGGCGACGGGGGAACAGAGGGTGGCCAGTTGATCGCGCCGCATCTTGTTCTGGCGCTGCAATTCGGCCAGGCGGTTTTCGCGGTCCTTGATCTGATGGCCCAATAGATCGATCTGGTCCTTGTACCAAAGATAGCCCACGCTCAGCGTCACGAACAGCACACACACCGCCAGCGCCGTCAGAATGGAGCCAGGGCGTACAGCCGATTCATTTCTTTTATTTCGGGCCATGATGGTTCGAATCTCTCACATTTACTTGCGGGCCGCGCCGGCTGGCGTCCCCAACTTTTCAAACACGCGGCACTGCGCGCTGCGGCTGCGCGGGTTTTCCCGCATTTCATCCGCCCCCGCCACAATCGCCTTGCGCTGCACCAGCTTCAGTTGCGGCGGGCGCGGACGCCTCAATTCGGGCGCGTCCACACCCGCCGCCGCTTCGTAATCCCGCGACAGCCGCCGGCCGAATTCCTTCACCATTCGGTCCTCCAACGAATGGAAAGTAATTACGGCCAGGCGGCCGCCGGGTTTTAAGACCTTCACCGCCGCTTCCAATCCCCGACTCAAAGAACCAAGTTCATCGTTGACCGCGATCCGCAACGCCTGAAACACCTTCGTCGCAGGATGCGTTTTCCCGCCTGCCCTGGGCGAAATCCTTTCGATCAGCCCCGCCAACTGCCGCGTCCGCTCAAAAGCGCGCGACTGTCTGTCCTGCGCAATCGCCCGCGCCAGACGGCGCGAATTCCTCTCACCGCCGTATTCCCAAAAAATCTTCGCCAACCCATCTGCATTCAGCCGGCTCAACAGGTCCGCTGCGGTCGGCCCCTGGCTCTGGTCCATGCGCATGTCCAGCGGGCCGTCCTGCTGAAAGCTGAATCCCCGCCCCGCCTCATCCAATTGCGGTGAGCTGACACCCAAATCCAATAGAACGGCGTCGCAACTTTCCGGAGCCACCCACCCGGTCATGTCCGCGTAATTGCCCTGTCGAATCTCAAAACGGCCGCGAAACGCGTACAATCGTGCCATGGCTGCCGCGACTGCCCTGCCATCCCTGTCGCACCCCAGAAGCCGGCCATTCGGCGCGCTGGCCTTCAACATTGCCTCGGCGTGTCCACCGCCACCGACGGTTCCGTCCAGGCACAGGCTGCCTGGCCTGATTTTGAGGCTTTCCAACACCTCTGCCACCAGCACTGGTTTGTGATTGAACTCCGCCACTTGTCATGGGCCCGGGCCGTCAACTCTGTGCGCTCAACTCTGGTGGTCCTTTGGCCGCCGCTTTGGGGCTGAACGCGTTTTCACTGTCCTTCTTGCGAAATGGCGCGGTGAGCCTGATCCAGGCCTCGCCGGTCATCTCCAGCTTACTCAGTCTGGCCAAAGGTTTTTCGCCCGTCCCCACCTTCCTTTCGACCAGCACCACCTCCAGGTCATCTTCGTTCAAATCATTTCTCATCACGGTTACCTTTTCCAAAGCCAGTTCCGTCTGGACTGTCGCTCTATGAGCCGGGCGGCCCTTGCCCCCGAAAACAAACCGTTCAACCATGCCTTTGCAGGAACCGACCATTTGCGTCCAAGTGCTGTGCGTGCAAGATCCTTTGGACCGTTCGGCAACCGGCGCGAAGGGACTTTTTGACACAACCGCCTCGGGCGGAGCAACTTTTACAACTTTCGCCGGCTGCTCAAAAAGCGTGGCTTGGGCTATTTGAGGCTCTGGAGCCAATCGCCTCCTGCCGACCGTGAATTTCGGCAACGCCTTGCTGGCAAGCAACTTATATGCACCAGGCCGGTCTGCCATCTCCCTAAAAGTGTGTCCTTTGGTTAATAAACAAAGCGCATTCATAATCGTTCTACTGCATTTATTTACTCCATTTTTGCCAGAGCTTTGCCAAACACCGGTTCGTCCAGCACTTTGGATTGTGCATAACGTTCCGGATTCCAAATTTCGAATTGATCCATCGCGCCTGCCAGGACCGCTTCGGCTGTGATCTTGGCTTCCTCGGCCATATTATCCGGAATCATGATCCGGCCGACATTGTCCAATCTCGCATGTGCCGAAGAGGTGCCAATGCGTCGTTTCAAAACCGACTTTTCCGGCGTACCATTGGGCAGGGCATAAATCTCGGCGCAAAGTTGGGCCATTTGCTCCGGGGGCAGCACCCGCAAAAACGTTCCTGCCTGATGCCGGGGCCAAACGATCAGCGTAAACTCCACGGCTCCTTCCGACTCATTGGGCCTCCAGCGAAATGGCACAGGCACACGGCGTTTGCTGTCCACCTTGTGGCGATACTCCCCGCTGTACCTTTCTTTGCTGACCGCGTCTGACATAACCTCGGTTCTGTGGGACTAATCTCCCACTTTTCGCCTAATTTGCCCCATTTCTTCCCACTGGTCAAGGGCTTTTTTCCCCGTACTTATTGACAAGTTATTCACAATTGCCAATCTTGGACGCCATGCGCACCGCTGAGTTTAATTTTGCGTTGCCAGCCGAATTGATCGCGCAAACACCCTCCTCCGCGCGCGATCAATCCCGTTTGCTGGTGTTGGAGCGAATCGCGGGCAAAACGTCCCATCGTCGTTTTGTCGATTTGCCCGAATACCTGCAGCCCAATGATGTGCTGGTCCTGAACGATTCGCGGGTCATTCCGGCGCGCCTGCGCGGCCGCAATGTCCGCACCGGCGGAAATTTCGAGGTGCTGCTCCTGGAGGAGAACGCCACCAACGACTGGTGGGCCATGCTCAGGCCCGGCAAGCGGGCAAGGCCTGGCGCAAAAATAACAATTATTGACAGAAACGACAGGCCCGCTTCCATCGTGGCCTCGGTCCTGGAAATCAACGCGGAAGGACACCGTCGCCTGCTTTTCTCCGGAAACGAAAACGTCTTGACAGAACTTGAGGCGCTGGGCGAGGTGCCGCTGCCGCCCTACATCGACCGCCCCAGTCCCCGCGCGGAGGACCGGGATCGTTACCAGACGGTCTTCGCGCGCGTGCCCGGATCCGTCGCCGCCCCCACCGCCGGGCTGCATTTCACACCGGAGTTCCTCGAAAAAATCCGCGGGCGCGGGGTGAAAGTTTGTTTTATCACCCTGCACGTTGGTCCGGGGACATTCGCGCCGGTCAAAGCGGCAGCCATCGCGGACCACATCATGCATGAGGAACGCTATGAAGTGGGGACAGAAACGGCGCGCCTGATTAATGAGGCCGGGACATCAAGAGTCATCGCCGTTGGCACAACCACGATGCGCGTCCTGGAGAGCCTGGCGCGCGATCCCCGGGGCCGCATCGTGGCTGGCGCGGGGCGAACCCGCATTTTCATTTATCCTCCGTGCCAATTCAAAATCGTGGACGGATTGGTGACCAATTTTCATTTGCCCCGCTCGACCCTGCTCATGCTGGTCAGCGCCTTTGCCGCGCCCGGAGAAACTCGCGGCCGGGAATTGATTCTGGGAGCATATCAGGAGGCGATAGACCAGCGTTACCGTTTTTTCAGCTACGGCGACGCGATGTTGATCATTTAAGTCCATGGCCGAAAATGCCGATAGGGAGACACCGTAATTATTGGCTGATAATCGCATGGCCGAGAAACGCTTGTTGATCGCCGACGCTGATGCCGGGGCGCGGGAGGAATTCTGCCACGCGCTCGGCGAGTCATGGATCGTTGTTGGCGCCGCCTCGGGGGATGCCGCCCTGGCCGAGGCACAAAAACAGCCCTTCATGGTTGTTGTGGCCAATCACGATCTGCCCGGCCTGAGCGCCGCCGAGTTGCTCAATTGTCTCAGAGTGTCCAGTCCTGAAACGCTGCGGTTTATCGCCGCAGAAGCGGCCCTCAAGGAGAAAGTCATGTGCCATGTGCTGGGCGGCAATCAATTCCTGGCCGTTCCCTTTGACCGCGCCACGCTGAAAACCTCCATCGAACGCCCCCTGGCGGCGAATTACGGAATGAGCAACAGTCTGCGCGAGCTGGTGGGCCGCATCCGCACCTTCCCCACCATCCCGTCGCTCTACCTGGAAGTCGTCAGCGCCTTGAACAACCCCAACGCCACCACCGCGGACGTCGGCGCCATCATCGCCCGGGACATGGCCATGACCACAAAGCTGGTGCAAGTGCTGAACTCCGCTTACTTCGGCCTGCCGCGGGCCATCACCGATCCGACGGAAGCCGTCGGCATCCTGGGGTTTGAAACCATCAAATCCCTGATCCTGACCGTGAAGCTTTTAAGTCAATACGATAAAGTGAAGCCGGTTTATTTTTCGATCGACAACATCTGGCGGCACAGCACCAACGTCGCGCAGACGGCCAGGGTCTTGGCCCTGCTGGAAACCGGCGACACCGAATGCAGCGGCGCGGCTTATACGGGAGGATTGATGCACGACCTGGGCAAGGTGATTCTGGCCGCCAATTTCGACGATCAGTATCACCGCGTCCACGCCGCCGCGCGCCGGCACCAGATGCCGTTATGGGACGTGGAGAAGGATACCTTTGGAGCGACCCACGGCGAGATAGGCGCTTACATGCTGGGCCTTTGGGGCTTGCCGGCCGAGGTCGTCAAAACGGCGGCGTTGCATCATCACCCTCTTCGCTCCTGCGACAAGACGTTTACCGCATTGACGGCGGTCCACGTGGCCAATGCGCTGCAATATGAAGGTCAAGTTGACGCCGACGGCCTGCCGGTTCCGGTCGTTGATATTGAGTATTTGCAGCAATTGGGCCTGGAGCAACGGGTCGAATTGTGGCGCTTCGCCCGGCGCGAGCCGGACCCCGCCAAATCCGAAACCCGGATGCTGCGCGCCCAATCCGAAGCGACGTTCGAGACCAAGACCGTCCGTCCGGCGCCCGCCGCCACTCCCCCGGCCAGCGACGTCACGCCCTCGGACGCTCCGCCTGAGACATCCAGGTTAAGGCCATTCTGTATGTGGCTGGGGCTGGGCGTCAGCGCCGTGTTGGTTTTGCTGGCCCATTTCGAGATCATGCGATTGGAGAGCGCCGCCGAAATGACGCGGGTCCAGGAAACCGTGGAAAGTCCGCCTACTGTCAAACATAGTATTGCCGCGGTTGCCGCGCCCGTATCGCCGGCCAGCCCGGCGCCTGCGCCAGCCATTCAACCGCCGCCGGCGGATCTGCCGCCCGCCCCCGCGGCAACGGCCTTCGACTTGGTGAAACTCCAGGCGATATTCTTTTCCTCCCGGCATCCCTCCGCTCTCATCAACGGCCGGCTGGCCTGCGTGAATCAGGAGGTGGCGGATTGCCGGGTGCTCGACATCACCCCCTCCTCCGTCACTTTGGGATTTCAGGATCAGCGCCGGACCCTTACTTTGCGGTAACGCGACCGCCCGCCCGGGTCATCCGCCGTAGGACAGCGCAGTCAGGATGATTTTTCCCACGGGCGATGCTTTAATGCGGCGCGCCAGCGTGGCTAGTGAGCTTGCCTTCGGTGAGTCCACATGCCCAAGTGGCGGCCGCGCTTTGAAACGGCCATCATACAAAACCCCCAGGACCGGGTGCCTTACCGTGACGCGAACTGAGGCGCCAACGTATGCATTGGCGGTAAACCCAGGCCCGACCTCGATTCCCCTGCCATATTCTTCCCGGTAATCCGACACGTCTATGGTCAGATCCGGGTCATCGACTATTGGCTGTTCCGATTGCTCAAGCCAGTACGGGTCTCTAAATTCAAGCTTCTTCCCAGCATTCCCGCCTGGCAGCAAATGCCATGGATAGTAGGCAGGCTTGAAAAGTTGATAGGATTCAATTCCCGTGACCAAAATGCTGCGGCAATTTCTGAGTTGATTGTTGTCGCCCTCACTGAGAAATCTCACGGTGGCCGGCTGCGCGCCCTGATGGACGCAACCTGTGTTGGCCAGGATCAACAACATGGCCGCCGCCACCGCGATAGGGGTTGATGCGAACCTGAAGGCCGGATTCATGGATGATGGCGAAGCGACATTGATTATGCGGCATCCGTTTCGGCCCGGCACGCCATCAGCCAGAGCGCGTCGGACAAACGGTTCAGAAAAACAATGATTTCAACGTTGCCGAGCTGGCCGCTTTCTTGCAGCGCGCAAACGCGCCTTTCCGCCCGCCGGCAGGTGGCGCGAGCCACATCCAGCGCGGCCGAAACAGCGTTTCCCCCAGGAGTGGACCAGCCCGTCAACGAAAGGTTTTGCGATTCGATGTCCTGCACGATGAGGTCGAGCCTGGCGGCCAACGCGGGAGTCACCACCGGGAACCCGTCCTTGACATAACGAGGCAAATCTTCGGTCTGGGTGGCCAGTTCGCCCATGACAACGATCAGGGCCTTTTGAATATCCAGCAGCCGGCCGCGCAGGGACGGAGCGGCCGCCGCGGCCCGGGCCGAACCAAGGGCGGCGTTCAATTCGTCGACGCTGCCGTAGGCTTCCACGCGCGGATGACATTTGGAAACGCGGCGGTTGTACATCAAACCGGTCGTGCCGTCGTCTCCCTTTTTTGTGGCAATGCTCATGGCGGTTTGAGTCTAAGGCGCGCCCTTCAAAGTGGAAAGCCGGGATTGACTAATGTTGACGCTGGCCCTGATCCTGCCTATTGTCGCAAAAAGATGAGGCGCCATGAATTTTAAATTGCTTTTCAAAACACTCTTGATCATCGCCCTGCTGGCTTTGCTGGTCATCATGGGGATGAACAATCGCCAAGTTGTGCAGTTGAGGATGCCGCATGTCCTGCCCAGGGTGCAGGAACAGCCGGCCGCCTTAATGTACTTTGCTTTTTTCGGCATCGGCTTTTTGTCCGGCACCCTGCTCATGGCCGGCGGCAAGAGAAGCGGCGGCAAATCCAACCGGGTCCAGGCCTGACGCCGCGCGGACGGGCGGTTCCTTTTCCGGGCGCTCCGCCGCCCGCTTGTAAGCCCGGATGCCGTCCGCGATGGCTTGCGCCATCCGCTTGCGGGAATCCGTGTCATAGATATTTCTTGCATCCCCCGGGTTGCTCATGAATCCGCCTTCAATCAAAACGGCCGGCATGCTGGCCTCGCGCAGGACTTCAAAACGCGACCGTTTCAGGCCTCGATCTTCAAACGGCACGCCCGCGCTGGTGAGGGACTTGAGTATTTCATAGGCGAGCAGGGCGTTCAGGCCGTCGTGCGCGTTGCCGGCCTCGGCCGGGTGAAAACCCCGGCCGCCGCCTTCACTGCTGGAATTCATGCCAGCCGGCGTCTCGCAGTACACCTCCAGGCCCCCCACGGCGTGCTCCGGCGCCGAGTTGTAGTGCAGGCTGACAAACAAGTCCGCCCCCTGGCGCTTCGCCATGAGTTGACGATCCGGCAGTTGGACAAAGTCATCGCTGTCCCGCGTCAACAACACCTGCAACCCTTCCTTCTTCAACAATTTCTCCACCTCCCGGGCGAGGAGCAGCGCGTATTTTTTTTCATAATGGCCCCCATCCACCTCGCCCTTATCCTTGCCGCCGTGCCCCGGATCAAGGCAGATGGTTTTCAGGCGCGCCTCGGATTTCTGCGGAAAAAGGATCGGCTCAATGGTCGTGCCGGCATCCACCACCGAAAAAAGAAGTGTCCCGTTGCGGTTGATCACCGGCAACGACAACCAGACATTGACTCCGCCGATTTCCGCCCGGCGCGAATCCACCGTCAGGTCCATTCGGACAGACGAATTGGTCAGCCTTATGGTTCCCGCCGTTTTCACCCATTTCATGTTCAACCCGGTGCCGCGGGCCCAATCTTCCAAGCGGATGTATTCATTGCCCGAAACGAAGATGTGATTCATGCTCTGGAGAGAAACGCGCGCTTCAGCCGCCAGGACGGCCGTCAAAACCAGCGACACAGCGAACACTCTCATTGTTGCGGCAATCCTGCCCGTCGCGTGCCACCGGTTCAAGCCAAGACTGGCGGCATCAGGGCGCATAAACCCGCCAATCGCGCAGCAGGTAGTATTCGTTGAAAGGTCGGTCATCAGTGATTTGAATTTTGGGGTCGGGGTAGAGCATGCGGGCTATCGACAGTTGCCAGGACAAGACCGAATCAAAATAAGCGGCCAAAGTCGGGTAACGCTTTGCATCCATCCATTCCGTAAGGTCCTGCCGGGCCTTGGGCGGAAGGCGGGCGGCCAGTTCCTCGGCCGTGGCAGGTTCGATCGGTTGCATGGACCCTAAAAAATGGTCGCCCCAACCATGCACTCCGACAAAACAGCGCACATAAGGAAACGAATCGTCCATGGAACGAGCCACGGCTCGCAGGGTGGATTTCGCTTCGCCGGGAAACCAGATTTGCAGGATGCCGCCGGGATTCAGTCGTTCTTTGGCCAAATCGTAAAACTCCCGCGAATAGAGCAGGCTGGAACCCGCCGCTTCAGGCGGCGGCGGCGGATCGACCACAATGACATCGTATTTTTCACGCATGCGTTTGAGATAGCGCCGCCCATCGTCGATGACAATCCGGCCATTGGGATCGGCCAGCACACTGGCAGCGTCGGCATGATAAAAGCCGAACGCATCCACCACGCTCGGCACCAATTCCACCACCGTCGTCCGGACGTCCCAGCTCAGCGCCGAGCGGTAACTGGTTCCCATGCCAAAACAGATGACCAGGGCGGACTCCGGCCGCCCTTTGTGCAAGGCCATCGGTAAATGTACCATGAACTTCGGCTCCGAGACCAGCGCAGTCATTCCGACGCCGTTGACCAGGAGTCTGCGTTTGAAACCTTCGCCAAAGGAAATGACCGAGGCCGCATAATCCCGCCGCACTGCGGTCCGCACTTCGCGCTTTTTGAGCAGACCTTCGAAATCATTGGCGAAGAACAGGCTCCAGACCAGCGCCGCGCCCGCCCCGGCCCCCGCCCCCACTCGTTGCCAGCCAGGCAGGGTTTTGCAGCAAAGATACCCAAGACCCAGCAACGGCAGCCCGAGAATGACCAGGGCGCATCGTTCACTGATGTGCGGCAACAAAAGATACGACGCGCACAGCGGTCCCAGGATGCAACCCACGACGTTGATGCCATAAGCCTTGCCCGCACTCGCAGGATGGCCTGCCGCGTATTGGTCGATCAGGCTCGGTGTCAGATATCCCAAAACGGCGCATATCGGGCAGATGCTGGCCAGCACCAGGGCCACCGCGCTGTTGCTGTCAATATAATTGCCGTCCGCCACGTTCAACTGCGCCGGCAACAGCCGCGGATCGACCGCCAGAATCGGCAAAAAGGCCGTCAGCGGCAGCAGCGCCATCAATTCCCCCAGCGTGAGGCGCGCCCTCTGCCGCAAATGCCGCCGGTAGAGCATCGACCCCAGGAATGTCGCCCCCAGATAGGTGAAGACAATCAGCGCAAAGGAATATACCTGTGTTTTCAGAATGGGGGTGAACGCCCGCGTCCAAACCACCTCCATGGCCATGGCGCTGAACCCTGTCGTGAATAAAATCCAACGGATCAGCCCCCCTCTCCCGGGGCCGGAGGACAGAGCCTCCGGCAGCGTCGCGCCGGGCGCGACTGTTGCCCGCGCGCGTGGCCTCTGGCGCCCCTTCCATCCGATCTCGGCGCTCAGGGCGGCGATGGCGAAGTTCCCACCAGCGGCCAGGGCGAGGGTGTGATGGAAACCCATCGTTTCCACCAGGACAAACGCCGTCACGATTGTTCCCGTCATGGCGCCCAGGACGTTGGCAAAATAGAGATAGCTGAAACTGTCGGCATTGCGCGCTTCCTCCTCCCGCACGTAGGCCATCATGAAGGGAAAAGTCGCTCCCATGCTGACGCACCACGGCAGAATCGAAGCCGCCAGGACCAGGGCTGACAGGAAAAGATAGCGGAAGGAATCCGTCTGGCCCGCCGCCAGCAGAATATGTTGCCCGGCGCCAAACAATGCGGGCGTTGCAAACGCCCCCAGGCCAATGGTGAATTCCGCCCCGCCATAAAAGAAAATCGCCGAAAGGCCGGACTGGCGCGTCAGCCAGGGAATTATTCGCCCGCCGGCCCAGGCGCCGACCGACAGCCCCAGCATGAAGACCGAGAGCACCACGGAAAGGACCGGTGTGATGATCCCGAAGGAGGCGAAGGCCAGGCGCGTCCAAACCATCTGATACACCAGACTGCAAAAGCCCGACACAAAAAAGAGAAGATACAACCGCTGGCTGTTGGCAATGCTCATGACAATGTTACCGTTGGTGTAACCGCATATCCGCGCTCATGCACGCAAAAACGCTCTGCTGAGGGCGGAAATCAACTTTTGCCTCACCACGGAGGAACGGGGAATGCGGGCACGCATAGGCTGCGACTGAGTTCGACGCGGCAGGTCGAATGTGTTTTTCATGATTCTTACTTCAGCCTTCAGCCTCCTGTTTGTCTGCCAAAGCGTGATCGTGAAGCGGGTGCAAATCGCCGGCAGGCAAATCCGTCATCCCACGCTGGAATGCGGTTGGAAAGGCGCGGGAAGCCATAAGGTATTCACCCCATGGGCTTCGAAGGGTTTCGCGGGCTATAATGACATTGGTGAATTTTACAATAGCTCTCCAAGCCGGAAACCAGCTCAATAATGGCTGGAACGACCTTCCCTTGCAAAAAAAGGGGCTTGTAATCATAGCGCTCCCGCTCGGCGCGTTGCTGGTCGGCCTGGTTTGCTTTTACATGGTTATGCGGGCCGAACACCGGCAGGAGAAATGGGTGGATCAGACACTCCAGGTGCGCTCTGAGCTTGGTCAATTGCTCAATGATCTGGTGGACGCGGAAACGGGAGTGCGCGGATATCTTCTCACCCGGCGCGACGCATTCCTCCAGCCTTATGCTGCCGGGCTGAAAGCTTTGCCGATTTCGATTTCCCGCATTTCAGATCTCATCCAGGATAGCCCGGTTCAAGTCGCGCAATTCCGCAAGGTTCAATTAAACGTGCGGGCGCGCCTGGAGAAATTCAACAGCGTGATTTTATCCGTTGCCGGACGGCAGGGCCCCACTTCCCCGGTGACTACGGAGGAATTGTTGGAAGGCAAGGCGATTATGGATGACTTGCGCCAGGAACTCGACCGCATGGACAAGGAAGAATCGCGTTTAATGGCCGGGCGCGTGGCGGAGTTGTCGCGGGTCAGGAATTGGAGTTCAGCCGCATTTGCGGGAGCCGGCTTGTTGGGGGTGCTGGGCGGGGGGCTTGCGGCCTGGCTCTTTAGCAAAGGAATCGTCCTCCGACTGAGATTTCTGGAGGAAAACACCCGCCGCTTGTCGCAGGGAATCCCACTGCTGTCTTCACCGGTTCGGAGCGACGAGGTGGGCCGCCTTGAGTTGAAAATAAAGGGCGCCAGCCTGCTGTTGGCCGAGCGCGGATATGCCCTGGTTCAATCCCAGAAATTGGAAATCGTCGGCAGGCTGGCCGGCGGCATTGCGCACGAGTTCAACAGTATCCTCACAGTCATCCTCGGCCAGAGCGAGTTGCTCCTCAATGATCTGCCTCCGGACAATCCCTTCCGCAAAAACGCGGCCGAGATTCGCAATGTCGCCGAACGTGCCGCGACTTTGACGCGTCAGCTTTTGGCTTCCGGACGCAGACAGATTCTCCAGCCTGAAATCCTCGATTTGAACTCCATTCTTGCCGGCATGGAGAGCGTGTTGCTTCATTTACTTGGCCCCGACGTGGCGCTGCGCATCAAGCCGGCTGCCGGTCTCAAAGCCGTCCAGGCGGATGCCGACCAGATTGAGCAAGTCATCATGAACATGGCCATGAATGCGGCCGCGGCCATGCCCCAGGGAGGCGCGCTCACCTTCGAAACCTCCAACGTCTCATTTCTTCAAGGCAGTGCGAGAGGCGATTCGGAATTTGAACCGGGCGATTACGTGATGCTGGCGATTACGGATACCGGGGTCGGAATGAGCGTGGAAATGAAAGCGCATGTATTTGAGCCGTTTTATTTGATTCAAGGCTTTGGGCAGCGGCCAGGCATGGGGTTGTCGGCCTGTTACGGCATAATCAAACAAAGCGGCGGCCATATCAGCGTTGAGAGCGAGCCACAGCTTGGAGCAACCTTCAAAATCTACCTGCCACTGGTTGAAAAGCGGGCCGGGATTCCCCTCCCGAAGGCTCCCTCGTCTGACTTGCCCCGCGGGACTGAAACCATTCTGCTGGTCGAAGAGCATTCCGCCTTGCGCAAGATGGCCGCGAACTTGTTGGAACGCCTGGGTTACACGGTTTTGCCGGCCGCCAATGGCAACGAAGCCTTGCGGCTGAATCAAGGGCACGACCCCGGACGGATTGATCTATTGTTGACAAATGATGTCATGCCGCACATGAGCGGTAAAGAATTGGCAGACCGCGTGCTGGCTTCAAATCCGCAGACCAGGATTCTTTTCACCTCCGGCTACAACCAGAATGCCACCGTCCCTCAAGGCCATGTCTGCAATGGCTTGACTCTTCTGCAAAAACCGTTCACGCCTTCCGCGCTGGCCCGCAAAGTGCGGAAAGTGCTGGATCATCCCGGCGCCCCGGAACCTTTGGAATCCTTATTTGCCAGCCCATCCACAATGCGTAAACCTGTAAATAACCCCGACTAATTCGCATAATTACATAACCCATTGGTGCTCAAGGTAAACCGATCCAAAACACAACGTTTCCGGACTTGAGTCAGTCGGATTGGTTTACAGTTTGCAGTAAAACCCCATTTGGAAATCGCGGCACGCGTAAGGATTACATTGGTATGTAACCATTTTATCATGAGCAGAATAGAACTTAAGTATTAGCAATACTTGAGTGAATCCGCCTCACGGCACGTATTGTGCTGTAAAGCGAATGGCATTTTCTCAACCAAGAAAAAGAAGCGACCCAATTCAAATTCGGAGACACACATATGAAAAACTCTGCGCAAAAATCGGCTCTTCTGGCTCTGTCGGTTTGTCTGGGGGTGGCGGCCTCCGCGCAAGCTGGCGATGAAGCTTACACATGGAGCGATGGTCTGCCCGGTTACTCCGGCACCATTATTTTGGATTCCGACTCTTCGGCCGGTGGTTCCCTGGCCGATATCGTGTCGATCTCCGTCTCCACTCCGGGTGGCTCAGAGACTCTTACCCAGGCGAACATTGGCTCCGTTTATATAAATAATATCGGCGCGCCTTTCACGTGGGACCCCAGCCAGATCACCAGCATGTGGGTTGCCTGGTATACCACTTCTGTCCCAGTCATAGCCGACGGCGTGGCCGGTGTGGGCGAGCAGTATTCGGGTTTTAACGCCAATTTTGAGTTTTACGACAATCCCTCTGGCACCAACCTTGATTATGCCAGTCCTTTGGACCCTGACCACACTGGCACTTGGCTGGCCGCAGGGCCAGTGCCGGACGCGGGTTCCACTTCCCTGCTGCTGGGCGTCGCGTTGATGGGTCTCAGCCTCTGCCGCCAGTTGGGACGCGGCAGGCAAGGTTGATCCGTTCCTATCCATCTACTCCGGGTCCATCTGTTGAGGCACGGGCTCAACATAATCAAGGCAGTGCTGGAAAAATCTCTTTTGTTTTCTTTCAGGTTGTGTTTTACTCGCGCCAGTGAATGTCTCCTGCAGCATTTGGGACAAGTTGACCCGGATGGTCATGGCTCTTTTGGTGCTGGCCGGTGTGCTGGGCATCATCGTCTGGTACGAGCCTGTCGTGCATGAGAACCAGCGTATGCGCGAGCAAAAGTTCGATCTGGACAGGAAAATCGAACAGGAAAGCATGGTCGCCAAAAAGCTGGATACGCAATTGCGCTCCTTCGAGAATCCGGTTTTGGAAAAAAATATGGTCGAGCGCTTGGCGCGTGAACGACTCAGCTACGCCAAGCCGGGGGAGAACGTCGTTCATTTCGAGACGCCCGCGACCGGCACGGCCCGTTAAACCGTCATGATTTCTTTTTCCTTGGCGGCAACGTGGACGTTGATTTTCGCAATGTAATCGTCAGTCAACTTTTGGATTTCCTTGTCCGCCACCTCGACCTGGTCCTCCGTCACGCCGCCGGCTTTGGATTCTTTTTTGACGGCTTCAATCGCATCGCGGCGCACATGGCGGATCGCCACGCGGCCGTCTTCGGCCAGCTTGTGGACCAGCTTGACCATTTCCTGGCGTCGTTCCTGGCTCAGCTCGGGCATGACCAGCCGAATGACTTTACCCTGCACGGCCGGGGTCACCCCCAAGCTGCTTTTCAAAATCGCCTTTTCGATGGCATGGACGGTCGAGGCGTCCCACGGCTGGATGGCCAGAACGCGCGGTTCGGGCGTGGTGATGCTGGCCAGTTCGCGGAGGCGCATTTGGGCGCCATAGACCTCCGCCATGATGTTCTCCACCAGGACCGGCGAGGCCTTGCCGGTGCGGATGCCGCTGAATTCATGCTTCACGATCTCCTCGGTCTTGGTCATCTTTTCTTCCGATTCCAAAAGAATGTCGTCGAGAGCCATAATTTAATTTGCGGGTTGAGGTTAAAGGTCAACTGGTCACCAGCGTGCCAACCCTTTCGCCGAGCACGACGCGCTTGAGATTATGCACTTTAAAAAGGTCGAACACAATGATGGGCATCTTGTTGTCCATGCAAAGCGAAAAAGCCGTTGAGTCCATCACTTTGAGCCGTTTGCCCAGCGCCTCCGCATAGGAGATCTGATCGTAACGCCGTGCCTTGGGATTGGTCTTGGGATCGCTGTCGTAGATGCCGTCCACTTTGGTGGCCTTGAGGATCACTTCTGCGCCGATTTCATTGGCCCGCAAGGCCGCAGCGGTGTCGGTCGTGAAATAGGGGTTGCCCGTGCCGCCGCCGAAAATGACCACCCGGTCTTTTTCCAGATGGCGGACGGCGCGGCGCCGAATGAAAGGCTCGGCGACCTGCGACATGGCAATGGCGCTTTGCACGCGGGTGGCGACGCCCAGCTTCTCCAGGGCGTCCTGCAAGGCAAGCGCGTTGATGACCGTCCCGAGCATGCCCATGTAATCGCCCGTGGCGCGTTCCACGCCCTGGCCGGCGCCGGAAGCGCCGCGAAAAATATTGCCGCCGCCCACCACCACCACCACTTGCACCCCCATCTCCCGGACTTCGGCGATTTGCCGCGCCATGGCCTGAAGGAAAGTGGGGCAGATGCCGGCGCCGCCCTCCCCGCCAAGGGCTTCGCCGCTGAGCTTCAGAAGGACCCGGTGGTACTTGGGCTTTTGGACCTTTTTCATTAGCGTCACGTCCTTGTAACAGGCGCGCGGCGAAACGTCAATGGCCCCCTGCGCTTTTCCTAATCTTAATCACAAGGGATTAACATTAGGAGCAGGCCCCTCCGCTCAGGCGGCCGGAGTTTCGCCCACCTGGAAGCGGGCAAAGCGCCGGATGACAAGGTCGTCGCCTAATTGTTTGGCGATGCCGCCAATGTGTTCCTTGAGCGAGACTTCGGAGTTGCGCTTGACAAAGCCCTGGTCGAGCAGGCAGCAGCCTTGGAAAAACTTCTCCAGTTTGCCTTCAACAATTTTGGCGATGGCCTGGGGTGGCTTGTTCTTGACTTGTTCGGCGGCGATTTCCCTCTCCTTGGCCAGGGTGGCGGCGGGTATTTCCTCGCGGGAAATGAACAGGGGATTCCCGGCTGCGATTTGGAGCGTGATGTCGCGCACCAACTGCTTGAAGTCCTCCTGGCCGATGGTGCTGTCCTTTGCGGCGCCAACCTCCACCAGCACGCCCACCTTGGCGCCGGTGTGAATGTACGCCGCGATCATTCCGTTGCCCTGCACCTCGTAGCGAACGAAGCGCGGGATCTGGATGTTTTCGCCAATTTTCGCCACGGCCGCCACACGGTCCGCCTCCAGCGAGGCGAGGCTGCCCTGGGCCGCCAGCTTGCGCGTGACTTCGGCACAGAACGCGCCAAAGGTTTCGTTGCGCGCCACGAAATCGGTTTCGCAATTGATCTCCACCAGCAGACCCATCCCGGCCCCGGGTTGGATGTATTGCACAATGGCGCCTTCCCGGGTCTGTCGCGACGCCTTTTTGGCGGCGGACACGGTGCCTTTCTTGCGCAAATAATCGACGGCGGCGCTGATGTCGCCCTTGGTTTCAGTCAATGCTTTTTTGCAGTCCATCAAGCCCGCGCCGGTCATTTCGCGCAGCTTGCCAACATCCGCGGCAGTAAATTCAGCCATAAATCTATAATCTCGGTAATAAAGGGTAAAGATAGGTTAAGGTGTAACGACGGCTGCGACAGGCCCGGCAGCCGGAGTCGGGGCAGGCGGGACAGCTTCCGCAGGGGCCGAAGCCGGGGCCGCTTCGGCGGCTTGTTCCTCTTTGCGGCGGCCATACTTGGCTTCATACTCACCGCGCGCCTGGATGATGGTTTGCACCACCGTTTGCAGAATCAACCGCACCGAGCGGATGGCGTCATCGTTGCCTGCAATCGGATAATCCACCAACTGAGGATCGCAATTCGTGTCCACCAGCGCCACGATGGGGATTTTGAGGCGCCGCCCTTCGGCCACGGCGTTGTGCTCGCGCTTGATGTCCACCACGAACATCGCCGCCGGATATTTGTCCATGGTGCGGATGCCGTCCAGGTTCTTGAAGAGGCGGGCGGCTTCGCGGCGGTACATGGACTGTTCCTGCTTGCCATATTGGTTCATGCTGCCGTCAACGTCCCATTTCTCGATTGTTTTGAGGCGCGCGATGGAGCGTTTGATGGTGTTGAAATTGGTCAGGGTGCCGCCGAGCCAGCGTTCGGTCACGTAAAGTTGCCCGCAGGCTTTGGCCGACTCACGAACGGCTTCCTGGGCTTGCTTTTTGGTGCCGACAAACAGGACGCTGCCCCCCTTGCTGACGACGCTGTGCAAGAAGTCGCAGGCGGTTTCCAGTTGAACGAGGGATTTGCTGAGGTCGATGATGTGAATGCCATTGCGGGCGTCGAAGATGAACGGTTTCATCTTGGGATTCCAGCGCCTGGTTTGATGGCCGAAATGGACGCCAGCGTCCAATAATTCCTTAATGCCGATACTAATCACTTGTTTCCTTTCGTTGGCAGCCCGCGCCCACGAGGCGACGGACCATCCCGCGGATGACGGGATTCAATTGAGTGTTATTATGGCCGCCCGCCTTCACAAGAAGGCGGAATTGAGGCCGTTCCAATCCGGGCGCATTCGCCCAAAGAACCGGCAATATAGCTGAAGCGGTGGTTTCCGCCAACTCTTTTTTCACCCTGTGTTTCTTCACGGGCGCAAATTGGAACCGCCGTCAGCCAGCCCGTTCCAACTCAAACGGGCGGGAAGGATTGTTCAGGTTTTTCAGGTTTTCAGGTTTTTTCGGGAATTTGCAGGAATTTGCCCGGCTTGCGTCCCCCTTTGCCTTCAGCTATGTTTTTTCTACTGATTTTGACATGCCTGCTTTTTACGATACGCACGCCCATCTCGGTTTTTCCGATTTTGCCCGCGACTTGCCCGAAGTGATCGAACGGGCCGCCGTCGCCGGCATCGGCAAAATCATCACCATCGGCACTGACCTGGAAAGCAGCGCCCAAGCCATCCGCATAGCCGAACAGTTCCCCAACGTTTTCGCCGCCGTAGGCTGGCATCCGACACAGGCTCTGGAAGCGCCGCCTGACGTCCGTCCGGCGTTGCGCGAACTGGCTGGCCATCCCAAAGTTGTGGCGATCGGCGAAACCGGCCTGGATTATCACTGGCGTCCCGATGACGCCAAAGAGCAGGCCGGATTCGAGCAATACAAAGAGCGGCAGAAGGAGATTTTCCGCCAGCAACTGGAAGTAGCCGCGGAACGGGGATTAAACTGCGTCATCCACCAGCGCGAATCGTTCGAGGACGCTGTGGCGGAAATGCAGCCATTCTCGGGCCGGACGCGCGCGGTGTTCCACTGTTTCTCCGAAGACGCCGGGGCGTTGCGTAGGGTGCTGGCCTTGGGATCGCTGGTCAGTTTCACGGGCATCGTCACTTTCAAGAATGGCCGGAATGCGCGCGAGGCGCTGGCCGCCACCCCGCTGGGCCAGTTCATGTTCGAAACCGATTGCCCTTTTCTGGCCCCGGTGCCGTTTCGGGGCAAGCGTTGCGAACCGGCCTACGTCAGGGAAATCTCTCTCCTGGCTGCGGAGGTCAAGAGCTGTTCGCTGGAAGAACTGAGCGCAGCGACCCTTGCCGCCGCTCACGGATTTTTCCCAAAAATAGCTGAAAAAAGCTGATCGTGCGCAAAACCGGGCGCGCCGGGCGCAACGATGTTGACCCTGCGGGGTTGGATTATACTATAGAAAGATGAGCGATTTAAGCAAGGTTCTCCGGGGATTGGCGGTGCTGGCGTTGGCGGCCGTTTTGGGGACTTTGATCGGCTGGCTGGTCAGCCGGCGGGGGGACGTCACGCCCATTGCCGCGCCGCCCCCCGTCAGCGCGCCGCTGGCGGTTGCGCCGCTGGCAAGCCAGCTTGCGCCGGAAGCTTCGCCGGCCGGGCGCGAAACGGGGCAGGCCAAGTTCTCGCGGCATCTCGAGCAGAGCGCCGGGGATTGGGAACAACAGCTTGATGACATCCTTCTGGGTGAGGACGATGACAACGGGAAGGCCGACAGAATCCTGGCCTTGATCCCACGCGCTCCGGCGGCGGCCCAGCAGGAACTGGCGCAACATCTGGTCAACATGGTGCAGGACGACCATTACGACGGGGCGGCCGAATTGCTGACCAATGCCGATACGCCCCCCGAGGTGTCGGGCGTCTTGATGAACGACCTGCTCAATCGCAATAATTCGCTCAAACTCCCCATGCTGCTGGCGATCGCCCGCAACAGCGCTCATCCTCTTAAAGACCAGGCGCTGGATCTGCTCGGCCTTCTCACCCAGGAAGACAACGGCACGAATTG
Source organism: Verrucomicrobiota bacterium (assembly GCA_050014435.1). Taxonomy (GTDB): domain Bacteria; phylum Verrucomicrobiota; class Verrucomicrobiia; order Limisphaerales; family Palsa-1400; genus DASRLE01. Next base: position 56,442 of record JBEKDI010000013.1, read on the forward strand.
GGACCAATGGGGCACCACCATCGACAACTGGCTGCAGGAGAATCCGCAATAACTCACGGCAGAATGGGCTTGCTTGTGGTAACAAACGGGCTACAATCGGGTCATGAGTAAAACTGCCACGATTCGCGCCCGGATTGAGCCGGGCCTGAAAGACGAAGTGGAAGACATTCTGTCACAGCTTGGTCTGACCGCCTCTGAAACCATAGTTTTGCTTTATCGGCAAATCAAATTGAGACGCGGACTGCCATTTACCGTGTCGATTCCCAACCTATTGACCGCCAAAACGCTGCGCGAAAGCAGTTTGGGAAAAAACGTGAAACATTTTGCCAGCAAGAAGGAACTCTATGCTGATCTGGGCTTGTGAGATCCTTCAGCCGAACCACGCAGTTCAAGAAAGACGTCAAACGCGCCGAAAAGCGCGGCAAAGATCTGGCGGAGCTCAAAGCGGTTCTCGACCTTTTGATTGAAGGCAAGCCAATTCCGCCGGAATACAAAGATCATCCTTTGCGCGGCAATTTTGCCGCCAGCCGGGACCGCCATGTCCAGCCCGATTGGATACTGGTTTACACCGTTGTTGAAAACCATGTTCGTTTCGAGCGAACCGGAACCCATAGCGACTTGTTTCGTTAAGCCAAAGCGTGAAAACCAATCCCATCATAGCAAGTTCCATGCAAATTTCGTTGCCAACTGTTTTACTAACGCCCGGCGCCGCCGACCGAGTCATCGCCGGGCATCCGTGGATTTATGCGGCGTCGGTGCTGCGCCTGACGGCCCCGGCCGCCGACGGCGCGCTGGTGCAAATCAAGGACCATCGGCAGCGTTTTTTGGGCGTGGGTTTTTATAACTCAAAATCAAGAATCCAGGTCAGGGTGATTGCGCCGGAACGGGTCGAGGTCAACCGCGATTTTTTCACCGAACGCATTCGCGCCGCGCTGGCGGTGAGGCAGCGCCATTTGCCGCGCGCCTCGTCCTTTCGCGTGGTCAACGCGGAGAGTGATTTTTTGAGCGGGCTGATTGTGGACAAATACGGGGACGTTCTCGTGGCGCAAATCTCCTCGCTCGGCATGGATCAGCGCAAAACGATGATCGTGGAGGCGCTGCAGGGGATATTCTCCCCGCGCGCCATCGTGGAACGGAGCGAGGCGTCGTTCCGCAAATTCGAGGGGCTGCCGGAAAGCAATGGCATGTTGAGCGGCGCGGTGGAGGGACCGGTGCAAATCGACCTCAACGGCTTGAAGTTTGACGTGGACATTTTGGGCGGGCACAAGACGGGCCTCTACCTGGACCAGCAGGAGAATTACCAAAAGGCGGCCGGGCTGATCCGGGGCGGGCAGGTATTGGATTGCTTCAGTTTTCTGGGGGGATTTGCGCTGCATTGCGCCCGCGCCGGCGCCGCGCATGTTCACGGCCTGGACCAGAGCGAGGAGGTGGTGGCGGCGGCGGGCCGCCTGGCGCAGGCCAACGGGCTGGACGGGCAATGCTCTTTCGAAGCGGTCAATGTCTTCGACTGGCTCAAGGCGCGGACGGCGGTGCGCCCGCACGAGAAGGTCATCCCGGCATTTGACGGCATTATACTTGACCCACCCTCCTTCACGCGCACGCGCGCCGCGGTGGACGATGCGATGCGGGGCTACAAGGAGATACACCTGCGGGCGCTGAAGCTGTTGAAGACCGGGGGTACGCTGGCCACATTTTGTTGCTCGCACCATGTGAACGCCGCCATGTTCGAGGCCGTCATTCTGGAAGCGGCTTTTGACGCCCGCCGCATCCTGCGCCGCGTGGCGACTTTCAGCCAGTCGTCCGATCATCCCATTCTGCCGGCCATTCCGGAGACGGAGTATCTCAAGGGATTTGCGTTTGAAGTGGCGCGTTAAAACAAGAACGGGCGGATTTCCCGATGAAATCCGCCCGTTGCGTTTAAGGCTTATGTTCGCCAGCGTTATTACGGTTGGCGCAGAATATAGAACATGGATTTGTTAGTCGCGGGATTGGGGTCGGTGAATTGATATTGACCAGAACCCGCGGGGCTTTCGATCGCCGCGCCGATCACCGGCCAGCTATTCACCGGCACGGTGAGATTGTTCGTTGCCAACACGTGGAAGCTGTCTCCGGTCGTGTATGAGAACGTGAAACTGGCCTTATCACCACTGGTCAATGTCACTGTTCCTATTGAAGGCCCGGTGACCGGGAGGGTGCTGAAGCCGACATCCGATCCGGTGCCGCTTCCGATGCTATTGGTGGTTGAAATCCGGTAGTGATAACTGGTTCCCGCTGCCAATCCAGTGAGCCATGCGCTTACATCGACAGGGTTGTATCCTGCCGGCAATATGTTGGTAGCGGTCGTGCTGCCGTAGCTGGTGGTGGGCCCGTAGTTAAACCAGTAACCGGTAGTTGCGCCGTTGGGATTAACGGAAGCGTTCATCGTGGCGCTGCTGGCGGTGATACTGGAAGCCGGCAGGGTGGTTGCCGAGGGGGCGGCAGGAGGAGCAACCGCGGCAAACGTCACGCCTTTCAAGGTGGCGACGGCGGAAGCGTTAAAGAGGACATTGCTCGAAGCCAAGTTGATCGGCTGATTCCAGGCTGCGGCATCGTGCATGGTGTAGAGGCTGTTCCCGGCTGTGCCGCCGCTTCCCGTCGAGTAATAAATGTCAACGCCGCCGTTGGGGTTTATGGCGGCGCACATGCCGTCACCACCGTTGGTGGTAAACACGCTGCCTGCGAATGAATACGCCGGGAAACCGTTATCGTCCGTGCCGGAGTAATAATATTTGAACAGACAGCCGGAGGTTGAATTGGTGCCATCAATGTAATACACGGTGTCGAATATGCCGCCGTTGTTTCCGGACTGTAGCATATAAAAATCCAGCACACTGGCATCATAAGGGAATCCCGCCATGGGATAAAGATCCTCGCCGTAGATCATGGCGAGGACGGTGGCGTTTAAATTGGCCGAGTATTGTTGCAAGGCGTAAATGACGCCGCCGAAAGGCTTCAAGGAACGGACATTCGAACCGGTTCCCCCAATGAAAGGGTTGTTGCCTGTATCATTATTTATGTAAACGCCGCCTTTGTCACCGATATACCACGTCATGTCGTCCAGGCTGGTGGCGCTGCGGGTCTGATTTCCAGTGGCGTCGCCGAGGCCGACGTAGGAAGTCTGCAAGACAAAATTGCCGTAGGCATCCAATGTCCCGACGCCGCGCGGATCAACCGTGGCTTCATCGGCGGTCAGCGAGCTGCCGTCTTCAAAGGCGGAAAAACAGACATACATCCCGTCGGCGCTGTCCGCGAGTCTGCCCGTGGTGGCCGCGCTGGTTTGGCGCAAGGCATTTGAGCCCGTGGCACTGATGGCGAAGGTGTTGACCGGGGCGGACTGGTTCGCCACGGTGGGACTCAGTTCGAGAATGCTGAAGGTGGAATTCTTCGTTGCCATATCCTCCTGCTCGACGGCCAAGTTGCCCGGGGTGAATGCAGTGGGGGGCGGAGGAATATTGAAGGCGACGGAATTCGTGCTCGTGGAGGGCAGGCCGGACAAACCAGAGCCGCTGACGGTGAAGGTGATTTTCGCGCCCGAAACGGCGCCTGAGCTGGAGGTGGACAGGTTGGTAAAGGAGGCCAGGCCGGCAACTGTAGGTTGAACGGTGCCGCTGCCGGTTCCAAATGACCATGCCCCGGCGTCAACGGACGCCGTAAAAGTGGCTGTGTTGGTGCAAGGGTTATTATATTGATCGGAAATCTGCACCACAGGTTGTGTCACCAGCGTGGCGTTATAACCGGCGGGGGCGGCGGGTTGCGTTGAAATGGCCAATTGCCTCGGCGCGCCTGATCCAATGGATTGGTCAACCGAGTCCGCGCTATAAGTGGTGGCGCCGATGACGATGGTCTTGGTGCCGGAACTTTGGAGCAGGGCGGAGGCTGACGGTGTAAAAGTAATCTGGCCTGAAACCGTTGTGTTGTAGGCAGAAGACGGCAGCGTGACGCTGTTGACCGTGATATTGGTGATGCTCAAGCGCCAATTTGAAGTGTCGGTGAAAGTAATGGTGAACGACCCATCCACTGTGGCGTAGGCAGCCGGGGTAAGCGTGGGAGGAGTATTGCCGGATTGAACCGAGCCGCCCACCGGCGCAAAATCAAGGCCTTTAAGATAGGGCGAGCCGCCTGTAAAAAGCACCACGTTATTTGCGGTGTTGATGGAGGGAGCCACGTTCCAACCCGCCGTATCTGTGATCTCGACCACGGTTCCGCCCGTACCGGTCGTCACATAAAGATTCGCGCCTCCACCCATATTCATGGCGCAGATGCCGTCGGCCGCAACCCCAAGGGCAGCGGGAGGGCCATTGGACACCCAAGTGCCGCTGACCAATGAATACTTGCTGACCAGAGTGCCATCGTTCACATAGGCAATATCGAAAGCATTGGAGTTGACTCCGGACTGGATCATATAAAAGTCCACCGCATTGGCATCGAGGGCTGTCTCCAAACCAGGCAAAGGAGTCAGAGTCGTGGCATCCGCCGACAGGGTGTTGACAACCGAAGGGCTGGCCGACCCAGATGTTGCCGCGCACACATAGATGTTGGCGCCAAATACCCTTATCGGACGAACGTTGGTGGTGTTGACAGGATTGCTCGTGTTATTCGTATAAATGCCGCCTTTGTCGCCGATATACCAGGTGGTGTTGTTCAAGCTGGTGGCGCTGCGGGTCTGGTTCTTGGTGGAGCCTCCCAGACCGTTATAGGTCGTCTGCAAGGTGTAATCGCCGCTGGCGGTGGAATCGATCGTCCCGACCCCGCGCAGGTTGATGGTCGTTTCATCCGTCACGCCCGTTGCGTCCTGGAAAGCGGTAAATGCGAGCAGCGTCCGGTCTTGGGTCAGCGCCAGCCGGCCCGTGCTGCCGTTATTTGCCTGGCGCAACGCGGTCGCCCCGGTGATGGGAATGGTAATGGTATTGACTGGCGCCGAATTGGACGTGACGGGATTCAATTCAACAATGGAGAACTGGGTCGAGGTGGTGTTTTGAGCCAATTGCTCGGTCGCCAGATCCGGGATGGGGGCAAAGTCAATGCCTTTGAGATAGGGCACGCCGGCGTAGAGCACCACATTGTTGGCGGTGGTGACGGAGGGGGCCGCGTTATACCCGTTGGCGTCTGTGATTTTGACCACAGTGCCGCTGGAGCCGGTGGTGATGTAAAGATAGGCGCCGGTGCCGTTGCCGATGGCACAAATGCCGTCGGCGGTGACGCCAAGCGTTGCAGGAGGGCCATTGGAGACCCAAGTGCCGCTGACCAATGCATACTTGCTGATCTTGGACCCATCGTTGACATAAAGAATATCATTCGTAGGGCCATTGTTTCCGGACGCAATCATGTAGAAATCCAGAGCATTGGCGTCAACGGCCAGACCAGGCAGACCCGTCAGAGTCATGGCCCCCCCGCTGCTGACCGACACGCTGGAAATGACGACGGTTGGCGAACTGGCCGACAAGGCATAGACGACACCTCCAAAAGTTTTCACAGGACGAACATTGATAGAGCTGGAAGGCGAGGATGCGCCATTGGTGTAAATGCCGCCCTTGTCAGCAAAAAACCACTCCGCGTCGTTTGTGCTGGTGGCGCCGCGGGCCTGATTTCCGCTTACGCCCGTGTAGGAAGCCTGCAAAACGTAGGAGCCACTGGCATTGACCGTCCCCACGCCGCGGGGGAGGATGGTGGTTTCATCCGACACACCATTGGGGTCCTTCGCACCCGAGAAGGCAAGCAACGTCCGGTCGGCGGTCAACGCCAGTCTGCCGCTGCTGGCCGCCGGAGTCTGACGCAAGGCGCTGGTTCCGGTTGAGGGGATGGCAATGGTATTAACAGGGGTTGCATTGGTGGCGTAAGGGCTCAATTCAACGATTGAAAACGTTGATGAATTGCCGGTGCCAGTGGCCAATTGTTCGACGGCCAGATTGCCGATGGTGAAGGCGGCCCGAGCGCTGAGTGGCGTTAGGCCAAACAGCGCCGCAGTGGTTAGAATGGTTACCCCGCATATTTTGCGGAGAGGGTTGAAGTGCTTTATGTTCATAGGGTTGAGATGGCTTTGCAGTCGTTAACGGCTATAGTTCTTCTTGTTATTGTTCCAATTGTTGCGGCTTATTCATCGCTTTAGCAACGACGCGAAGCGACGAACGCGGCGTAGTAGAACAAAGTTCGGTGACAAACCGAAGACCGCCGCGTGACGATTATGAAACAATCTACTCCCAATCATTTTGTAACCTTATTGTCACATTTCGGTCATCTGTTCGTAACATTTTCGGGGCAGTATGGCCCGTCGTGCCAAACGCCGTGTTCGCGGAAGGTTGAATAAATGGATAACTTACAGTTGACATGAGAAAAAAACGCCATCCCGGATTTACTTTGATTGAATTGCTGGTTGTCATTGCCATCATCGCCATTCTGGCGGCGATGCTGCTTCCCGCGCTGGCCAAGGCGAAGGCCCAGGCCCAACACACCGCTTGCTACAACAATTTGAAACAATGGGGTGTGGCCAACACGATGTATGTGGATGACAGCAACCAGGTATATCCATGGCCAAGATACCAGGTGAGTTCGGTCTTGGAGCAGGACAACCCTCAATGGGGCACCATCCAGACGTTTTATGATTTGGGGCAGGGGAATGATGTCTGGTTCAACGCTCTGCCTCCTTACGTGGGCGGAAAACCCTTGTATAAGTGGGTGATTGATCCCACTAATTTTGCGCTTGTCAAATCCATCTTCACTTGTCCCACAGCGGTGGCCCAAGGCATCAATCCGGTGGATGTTCCCTCAACTCATGGATATATGCAGCCCCAGGCGCGCCCGCTGTTTCAATACGCCATGAATTCGAAATCACTCGCCAACGAGAGCGGGGAAGTCCTCCTTAAATCGAGCATGGTCCTCCATCCCTCGGCCTTCGTGTTTTTTTCCGATGTCCGCAACCGTTCCGATGATTTTCCGTATTTCATTGTGGGCGACGCCAACCAAATTGACCTCGCCACGCCGCACTGTTACACCACCCGTTTTTCCGCGCGGCACAACTCTGGCGGCGATATCACTTTCTCCGACGGCCATGTGAGATTCTACAAATACACTTATGTTGTTGCCAGCGGTGTTAGTCCACCCGGCATCACCGGCGGCCACGACCCCGGCCGCCCGGACATTAACTGGGATTGCAGCGGCATCACCGTGCCTTGAGTTTGGCGGTCAAATATGGTCTGTTTATTGAAAATGAAATTCATCATTAGATCTTTTGTATTTCTTCGTGCAGCCTGCTTCGCGACTTTGCTGCTGACCGCCACTCCTCTCTTTGCCGCCGGCGGCGCCAAGTCCCAAGCGCTCGAGTCGGATCAACCGGGCCATCTCAATTACCTTGCCGCTGGCACGCCCGCCGCTGCGGCCCTGCTTCCCCCCCCGCCGCTGTCCGGCTCCTCCGAGCAGGCGGCCGACATGGACGAGGTCAGGGCCGTCTATCATGCCGCCAGTGATGTCGATAAAAAGGCCGCGCATGCCGAAAAGCGTTTTTCCATCTTCAACTTCACCGGATCCGTCGGCTCGTTTTTCGTCGAAACAAAACTGCCCAAGACCGCGGCGTTTTTTGAAATGGTCCAGAAGGATGCCGAAAGCGTCTGTAACGCGGGGAAGGAGTATTTCCAGCGTCCACGCCCTTACACCATCGATCCCGCTCTCGCCAACGGAAAACTGGAAACAAGTTTCAGTTATCCCAGCGGCCATTCCACCGAGTCCATGACCATCGCGCTCGTCCTGGCCGAATTGATGCCGGAGAAGCGCGAGACCATTATGGCCCACGCCCGCCTGATCGGCTGGCATCGTGTGCAGATTGCGCGGCATTACCCGACAGACATTTATGCCGGACGCGTGCTGGCCCAGGCCATCGTGGGGGAGATGAAAAAGAATGCGGATTTCCAGAAGGATATGGCTGCGGTGAAAGATGAAATCGCGACCCTGGCGCACGTCCCCGCTGTCCACTATAAATCCAGGCAATTGGTGGAGCAAGCAGCAAAATAGTTTCCAACATACATGAAAGAGAGAATTCTGACGGGCGGAGCGGCCCTGCTGCTGGCCCTGGCGGCAAACGGGCAGGGCACAAGTTTCCTTCCGGGTCATCTGGCTGTGTTGCGCGCCGGTGATGGAGTGCTTGATTTAAAACTAAAACAAGCGCCAACATTCGTGGATCAGTTCGACCTGAACACCCCGAGCAAGGCTCCCTCCTTGAGTGTGCGGATCCCCACAAACGGACCCAACTGCTTTTTTTTCAACGGCCATGCAGCAAGCGAGGGCAATCTGGCCCGGTCCGCCGACGAAAAACTTCTGGCCTTTGGCGGCTACGGCGGCGCGGACCTGCTCCAAGTCAATGGGACCGCCTCGCGACTTGAGATTCTTCAGCGCGGCATCTGCACTGTGGATAGATCGGGAAACACTCGCGTTCTACTCTACAAGACCGTGGTCAAGGAGGCAAAAGTCAACCCACGGGGCGTCGTCACCGATGGAACGAACAACTTTTGGGGCAGTGGAAACGCCAATGGCACATACTTTTACAATCCATCCGAAGGGCATGAACCGGTGCGGTTCAGCGCCATGCCAAGCAGCCGGGCCATCAAAATCCTCAACCACGCCTTATATGCCACCCTCAATGCCGCCGATGGCGAACTCCTTGATAAACCCGCCGGCCTTTACAGTTTCCTGCCTGTATCGCTGCCGCGCCGGGAAGACACCTTGATCAAATTGGTGGTTCCGGCGGCGACGGATTACGCAAAAGTGGCTGGATTTGACATAAGCCCCGCGGGAAACATCGCCTATATATCCGACACAGCCGCCGGCATTCAGAAGTATGTCAATTCCGGAGGAAGTTGGAAGCTGGCCTACAATATTCCGATACCTCAAAGCATACCCCGCGATTTGAATAATGCGGCGGGCTGCTTCGGACTGAGGGTGGACTTCAGCGGGGTGGCTCCCGTCATCTTTGCCACCACTACTGAGGGGTACGGGGGCGCGGTAAACTCCAATCGTGTCGTGCGAATCGTGGATACAAACTCAAGCGCCGCGGTGACGACCCTGTTTCAGGCTGGGAGCACCAATATCGCTTTGCGCGGCATTGATTTCACACCCGATTAGTGTTGTGTGATAGAAATGGCTTTTTCCGAAAGCGAGGGCCAGCGGCATAAATCAGCGGATAAATCGTCACTTAATTGTCACCGGACAGTCGTTGGCTTGCCATCCGACTGTGGGTTAATGGCCGGGCATTGATTTACCAGCCCTTAACGGTGCAATGCTAATATAAACCACACAGTTCCCCTCAAGCGGGGCCGGCGAAAGCCAGCCCTGCTTTTGATTTTAAGTCAAAGAGGCGGGATCCTTTTTCTTCCCGGTAACATCGTCCGGTTCCGGCGCTTTTGCCGCAGCGGCCAGGTCCGTCAGTTGTTCATCGAGCACCAGGACGCCATGAGGGGGCAGATCATAATTGCCGCTGAAGGTTCGCTCAGTCAGGAAGTCGTGCATGGGCTTGTAAAAGCTGATGCGCACCGGCGTGTTTTGGTGGTTGAGGAGAAAGTAGATTTTGGCGCCATCCTTTTGCCGCAGGCTGACTTCAACGGTGTCGGGCACTTTGAGTAACGGATGCAGGAGGCAGATGGTGCGGAGCCAGGCCACGAGGTCATAATAAAACGCCTGCTGCGAGATCGTGCCGATATAAACGGCCTTGCCCGCGCCGAAATTATTTACTGTCATGGCGGGGCGCCCGGCATAAAAGTCCCGTGTGAAGGAGGCCAGCACCTGACAGCCCTTAGCCTCGATCACGTCGCACCAAATCCGCGCGGTATGCATCTGGCTGGTGTGAAAATTGCCTTTGAACGCCAGATGGTTCTCCTCCTCGCAGGGCAAGGGGTCGAATTCCGACACTTCCAGGCCGAAGACATCGGTCAAATCGTGCGGGATGCCGCTGGCCGTCGCCATGTGGTGTTCATCGACCAGCGCCGTATTGCAAGTGGCGACGAGCGTGCCGCCGTTATGCACGTAAAGCTTCAAAGCGTCCGCCTCCCCGCCAGCCATCAGGCTCAACGACGGCACAATGACCAGTTTGTATTTGGAGAGGTCCTCAGTCGGCCGGGCAAAATCGACCGCGATGTTGCGATCATGGAACGCGGAATGAAAAAGTTGGACGTGCTCGCGCAAGTTGAAATACTTGGTCGGCTGCCGGGGAAGGGAAAGAGTCCAGTCGTTCTCATGACTGTAGAGGATGCAGACTTCGGCCTTGACCGTGGTTCCGTGCAAAACGGGCGTCAGGCGCTTGAGTTCCTGGCCGATCTGGCTGATCTCCTTGTAAACCCGGTTTTCGCCGCGGCCGTCGTGTGTCAGGATGCCGCCGTAGAATTTCTCCGGCCCGATGCGCGGTTGCCGCCAGAAAAAGTAGAGCACGCCGTTGGCGCCCCGGGAAATGGTCTGGTAAGTGAACAGCCGCACCACGCCCGGGCGCACCAGCGAATTGACATCCTGCCAGTTCACATGCCCGGCCTTCTGCTCGATGACCCAGAAGCCCTCCTCCCCTCCCGGCAGTTTGGCCCCGACTTTCTTCAGCGACCGCAGCATGTCCAGCTCGCAGGCGTTTTCGGACGATTTGGATTTAATGGTGGCGTTGCTGTTGAGCGACATAAAATCCAGGGTGTCGCCTATGTCAAACAAATCCAGGTGCTGGCCGAAGATGCGGAGATTGGTCGTCACTGGCGCCTGGGGCGTCAGTTCCCGCAGCAAATCCGCCTGCATGCGGACGAAGGCCACGATCGTGTCGCTGCTGAACCGTCGCCAATCCAACATCAGGGCCGGGTTGTGCGGCGCGGGCGCGGTTTTGGGCATCGGCACATGGTCCCAATCGTTGACCACCTGCCCCCAGAAGCGGGTTCCCATCATGTTATTGAGATGGTCCACCGTTCCGTATTTGGCCTTCAGCCAGGCATGCCAGTCCCGCCTCGTCTCCTCGTTGAAACAAGGCAGCATCGAATGGGCCCCCACGTTGTTGTCGATTTGCCATCCGATCAATTGGGGATGTTTGCCCAGCGCCTCAGCCATGGCCCGGATGATCCGCTTGGAGTATTCCCAATACAGGTCGCTGTTCAAACAACAGGCGTGGCGCGTGCCGGAGGAGAGCGGCAACCCGCGTTCGTCCACGGGCAGGATTTCCGGATGGTTCTTGGTCAGCCAGATGGGCGGCGCCGCCGTGGGCGTTCCGAGAAAAACCTTGATCCCCTCGCCTCCCATCAAATCCATGACCCGCTCCAGCCACTTGAAGTCATATTCGCCCTCGCGCGGCTCGCACAGGCCCCAAACGAATTCGCCCATCCGCACGGTGTTCATCCCGGCGGCCACCATCAGCTCGATGTCCTGTTTCCAACGCGCCTCGGGTTCCTCGGCGGTGCCGGCATAAGGATAGACCCAATGCTCCGGATGATAGTCAGCTCCGAAATACATATCAACTACAATTCAGACTGGTGTCTTGCGCCAGAATAACGCTGCCGGCCCCGCAAATGCAAGGAGAGAAAGCGACAACAAAGTCTAATGTGCCGGTTCGGGTGAATGAAATGCGCTGCCGGTTTGATAGAGTTTCATTTCCATTTGCAGTTGCCCGGCCAGCCTGGCATCGGATTGCGCTCCGGCCAAGCCCAGGGCGCGTTGCGCCGTTTGCAGCGCCTCGGAAAAGCGCCCGGCTTCGGCCAGGGCGGCGGCCAGGGTGTGGAGAACGAACGGATTTTCGCCGCCGGTCAGCGCGTTGGCCTGCCGGGCCAGTTCCACCGCCTTGTTGCCGTCGCGCAGCGGGGCCTCCGGGCAAGTGGCCAGGAGCCAGGCCAGATTATTTTGCGACTCTGGATTGGCAGGCTGGATTTGCAGGGCCTTCAGCAAATGCCTGATCGCTTCTCCCGCCCTTCCCGCCTGCGCCAGAACAATGCCGAGGCTGGCGTGGGCCACCTCGTCGTCGGGTCTGATTTGCAGGGCCAGCCGGTACTGGGTGACCGCGTCGTCGAGTTTTCCTTTTTGCGCCAGCGCGTTGCCGAGGTTGACGTGGGCTTCCGCGTAGTTCGGATTGATTTGCAGGGCTTTCTGGTATTGGGTGATCGTGTCGTCGAGTTTTCCTTTTTGCGAAAGCGCGACTCCGAGATTGAGGCGGGCTTCGGCGAGGTTCGGATTGATGAGCAGGGTTTGTTGGTATTGGGCGATCGCGTCCTCCAATCTTCCATTCTTGCGCAGGGCATTGCCGAGGTTGAAATGCGCATCCGCGTAGTCGGGATTGATGAGCAGGGCCTGTTGGTATTGGATGATCGCGTCATCCGCTCTGTCCTTGGCCAGAAGGGCACTGCCGAAGTTGAGGTGGGCGGCGGCGTTGTCCGTCGTGCAGGCGAGCGAACGGGACCACAAGGTTTCGTCGTCTTTCCAATAGGCGGTCTGATTCCAGGCGCAGACCATCAACACCGCGATGATGCCCGTCATCAGGCTCCCCGATGCCGCGCGCAACGGCTCGCGCTGCAACCACTTCACCCCCCATTCCGCCAGCAGCCACGTCGCCGCCACATAAATTCCAATCTGCGGCAGGTAGGTATAGCGGTCCGCATGGGCCTGCACGCCCACCTGGATGATTCCCGCCACCGGCAACAGCATCACCAAATACCAAGCCCATCCCGTCAGCAGCCACGGTCGTGTCCGCCGCTCTCTCCACACCACCATTGAAAGCCCCGCCAGCAGTGTCCCGGCCAGCGCCACTTCCCACGTCGGCAGACCTTTTTGCGGATAGGGATAGAACAAGGCCAACCCCGCCGGCCAGACCATCTGCTCCAGATAAATCATGCAGGTGGTCAGCGCGTTGCCAAATCGGAGCGGCAGTGAAATTGTTTCGGTCGATTCAATGGCCCGGGTCTGCGCCAAGAGCGTGATGACGGAACTGGCGGCGGACAGCGCAAGCAAGGGCAGTTTTTCCAGCATCAACACCGAAGGCGTTGTGCGTCCCGCCCGTTGCAATGGCCAGTAATCCAGCAACAACAGCGCCACCGGCAGCGTCACCAGCATCGGCTTGCACATCAGGCCCATCGCAAACAGAAGCATCACAAGCCCATATCGGGCAATCGACCAGGGACGCCGCGCATAACGGACATAAGCCGCGATGGTCAGCATGAAGAACAACCCGCTGAGCACATCCTTGCGCTCGGCCACCCAGACGACGGATTCAACCCGCAATGGATGGATGGCAAACACTGCCGCGACAAACGCGCTGCGCCAAAGGGCGCCCGTCATCTGGCGCAGAACCAGAAAGAGCAGGATCACGGTCGCGGTGTGAAGCAGGACGTTGGTGATGTGATGTCCACCGGGGTGCAGCCCGTATAATTGACAGTCCAGCATGTGGGAAACCCAGGTCAGCGGGTGCCAGTTGTCGGCGTGAAAGACTGTGAACGCCCAGACGATCCCCTTGAGCGTCAGACCATGGGTGACAACCGGATTTCCATACACGTAATCCGGGTCGTCGCAATTCACGAACTCGTGTTGCGCCGTCTGGCCGAAAACAGCAAGGGTGATCGCGGCCAACACAAGGCAGAGCACTGTTGCGTGCCAGTGTTGATCCCAGCCGGGCCTGCGAACCACCCCTCTTTGCAGATATTGTTTGCCGGTCATGATCTGCTGGATTGGGCGACAATCAGTTAGTTTAGCAAGTCCGGCCCAGGGGCGCAATGACGTATTTTCGTCGCTCAACTGCAGAGATGGGTGACAAGAACTTGACCGGCGGAATAACGCCGGGCAGGATTTAACCATGCCGCGCTTCCTGCGCATAGATTTGGTGGCCGGCGGTTATGGCTGAAACCTGCGCGCCAAAGAACAGCCTGCTCGTCCTCGACGACATCACGATTCGCTGGAACGGACGGACGGCGTTCGCGCGCACCCGCTGGACGTGGCGGCGCGGTGAGCAGTGGGCCGTCCTCGGTCCCAATAATTCCGGCAAATCGCTGTTCGCCCTCGCCCTCTGCGGGAAAGCCCCTGTGCCGCGCGGAGAAATTCGCTACAATTTCCACACTCAACCGCAGCAGCCTGCTGCGGTCCCGGAGCAATCCATCGCTTTGCTCTCGCCGCACCTGCAACGCGAACTCGCCACCGTCGAAAGCTCGTTCTACCAATCGCGCTGGCACAGTGGCGCCAGCGAGGGCCGCCGCACTGTGGCGCAGTTTCTTTCCCAGGCCAGCGTCCAGGACATCAACCCGTTCCAGTTGGACGCGCCCATAGGCGACCCGCGCATCTTTCGCGAAAACCGCCGCCGTTTCAGCCGCTGGCTCGACATCGAATCCCTTTTCCCACGCAAACTCGCCGTCCTGTCCAATGGCGAACAACGTCGCGTCCTCCTCGTCCATACTTTGTTGCGGTCGCCGCGGCTTTTGATCCTGGACGACCCGTTCGGCGGCCTCGATCAGGCCACGCGCGCTCGCCTGAAAACGGTCGTTCGCCGATTGATGCGCTCAGGGCTGCCCGTGCTGCTCATCACCAATCGTCCCGATGAGATTCCACCGCAAACCACCCATTTGCTCCTCGTTCGCAACCGCCGCATCATCGCCCGGGGAACCAGGCGCGAGGTGTTGACCCATCCGCTGGCCGTGGAATTGGGAGCCAGGGGATTTTCATCAGTGGTGACGCCGCCGATGCCCCGGCGCGCCGCCGCCAGGTCCACAAAAACCAGCCGCACTGCGCTGGTTGAATTGAACCATGGCGCCGTCCGGCTCGGAAACCAGCTCATCCTCGAGGATGTGACATGGACGATACGCCGGGGGGAGCATTGGGCGTTGCTCGGTCCGAACGGCTCCGGCAAGACCACTTTGTTGAGCTTGATTCAAGGCGACAATCCGCAGGCTTATGCGCTCGATCTCCGGCTTTTCGGCCGGAAGCCCGAAACCACACAAACGCTCTGGCGCATGCGCCGGCGAATCGGCTGGGTCTCGCCGGAATTGCACCTGCATTATCCGCCGGGCTGGCTGTGCCTGGACGTCGTTTGCTCGGGCTTTTTCAACACGGCGGGGCTTTACCACCCTTGCAGTTCCCGTCAGCGCGCTGCCGCCCGCCATTGGCTGCGCCGGTTCGGACTGGCGGCCCACGCCAAGAAAGCGTTCGGCGAATTATCATTGGGCGATCAACGAATGATCCTGCTGGCGCGGGCCATGGTGAAAAAACCGGAATTGCTGGTGTTGGACGAGCCTTGCCAGGGACTGGACGCCGCGCATCGCCACTCTATTCTGGCCACGGTGGACAAGGTCATCCGCCAAACCCGCGCCGGCCTCATTTTCGTCACGCATCACGCGACAGAAATGCCCGCGTGCGTCACCCACGTCTTGAAATTGAAGTCTGGCCGCGTCTGGCAAACCCGCCGATTTTGAACATCCGCCATCGACTGAGGGAGTGATCTTTTTTAGCACGGATTATTCTGAAAAACCCTGAAATATCCTGAATTTTCTTTGAAGATACGCACCGCCCTCCTTGGTGGGGGCGAGTCGAAACTAACAACGCGGCGCTTAAAGGCGTTTTTTCCTCCCGTTTATCCCCGCTGCTAAATATCCACATCGTGCCGCTGGTGGCGAACCCGCCTTTAAATGTGCCGCCGAGTCACCAGCCGTGTGGAACGCCACCGTCATCATGGAATTCGTTTGCAAGAGATTGTAATACGATATATCATAAAAATTACTGATTGGTCGGGTTGCAGTATGGAACATCTGATCGCATGATCGCATGAGAATCCTGGTCATTGATGTGGGCGGCACTCATATAAAAGTACGCGCCACCGGCCATAAAAAGCGCCTGGAGATCGCATCCGGCCCAAAAATGACCGCCAATAAAATGGTGGCGGCGGTGCGGAAGATCATCGCCGGCTGGAAATACGATGCCATCACCATCGGCTACCCGGGCCCCGTGCTGCATGGATGTATTGCCGCCGAACCGCACAATCTCGGTCATGGCTGGATGGGTTTTAATTTCAAAAAAGCATTCGGTTGTCCGGTGAAGATCATCAATGATGCGGCCATGCAAGCCTTGGGTAGTTATCATGGGAAACGGATGCTTTTCCTGGGTTTGGGAACCGGCTTGGGTTCGGCGCTGATTGTTGACGGCGTGCTCGAGCCGATGGAACTGGCGCATCTGCCTTACAAAAAAGGCGGCGTTTACGAGGATTATGTGGGCCTGGCCGGGCTGAAACGGCTTGGGAAAAAGAAATGGCGGCGCCATGTCAACGACGTTGCCAGGCTGCTGAAGGCCGCGTTGGAGGCTGATTATGTCGTATTGGGTGGCGGCAATGCGAGACTGCTCAAGAAACTTCCATCCGGCTGCGAGCTCGGAGACAACGCCAACGCATTTCGCGGCGGCCTTCGCCTTTGGTCGAAATCCGACCATCGCCATATTCAAAAATGAATGCGTCTGAAAACTCCGTTGCCTTTGGCGCGCCCGGCATCGAACCACGCTGGACCTCCAGCGCCAAGGAAGGTCTCGGCACCGCTTATCATACCAGTTGCCGGGTCTGGTTCACACTCAGCCACGGCATCGTCAACGAGATCTACTATCCCTCGGTTGATCAGCCGAACACGCGCGATTTTCAATTTCTCATCAGCGACGGCGAGACTTTTTGCCACGAGGAAAAACGCGACCTCGATCACCGGCTCGAATACCCGGAAAAGGATTGTGTTTTCTACCGCCTCACCAATCCCGAGCCCAAGGGGCGCTACCGGCTGATCAAGCACATTCTCGCGGATCCGCATCGCTCGGTGGTCCTCCTGCATACCAAACTCGAGGTGCTGGATGAATCGTTACGCGGCAAGTTGCGTCTCTATGCGCTGCTGGCTCCGCACCTTGGGCGTCATGGCGCGGGCAATTCCGGATGGTGTTCTGAAACCGGAGACAACAGCCTGTTGCATGCCGAGCGCCAGGATGTCCATCTGGTCATGGGATGCAGCCGCGGGTTTTCCCGGCGATCCATCGGGTATGTCGGCGCCAGCGACGGCTGGCGGGATTTGATGGATAATTTCAAGATGGATTGGGAATTCCGCGAAGCCGGGGACGGAAATATTGCGCTGACGGGTGAAATTGATCTTCGGGGAGGCGATGAATTTACGATCGCAATTGCGCTTGCGAGCACCTGCCATGGCGCAGTGGCGAAGTTGCTGCAATCGCTGGCGGATCCATTTGAGGTCCATCGCGCAGCCTATATCCGCCAATGGCAGCGCACCGTGGTCAATCCGAAGTTCGATTACAGCAAGCACACCTCCGATGGCGGGCATATCTACCGGCTGAGCCGCTGCATTTTGCTCGCCCACGAAGACAAATCGTTTCAAGGAGCGATGGTGGCGTCCATGAGCATCCCTTGGGGCGAAACCAAAGGGGACGACGATCTGGGGGGTTATCACTTGGTCTGGACACGCGACCTGGCGCAGAGCGCGACCGCGCTTCTGGCGACCGGCCAAACCGGGACTCCCTTGCGCGCCTTGATCTGGCTGGCCGCCATCCAACGGCCGGATGGCAGATTCCCGCAGAATAGCTGGATTGATGGGAATGCGTATTGGTGCGGCGTGCAGCTTGATGAAGTGGCCGCTCCCATTCTGCTGGCGTGGCGATTGCAGCGCGAAGGCGTCGCGCTGGGCTGCTTCAATCCTTGCGTAATGATTTTGCGGGCTGCGGGGTATCTCATCCGGCAGGGACCGGTCACCGAGCAGGAGCGCTGGGAGGAGAACTCCGGCTATTCCCCCTCAACGCTCGCCACCGTGATCGCCGCTTTGGTTTGCGCGGCGGAGTCTGCCAAACAGCGTCAGGACACGGCCACAGCAGAATTTATTTTGCAATATGCGGACTGGCTGGCAGCGCATGTCGAAGATTGGACTGTCACCACGGCCGGTGAGTTGGTCGAAGGGTTCCGGCGCCATTATATTCGGATCAATCCCACGGACCCGGCGGCGCCCGATCCGCACGCCGATCCCAACACCACCATGCTCGCCATCGCCAACGGCGGCGGTCTCCGTCCGGCAAGGAACGTGGTGGGCGGCGATTTTCTTCACCTGGTGCGTTTGGGCATTCGCGCGGCCGATTATCCCCTCGTGCGGGACTCCATCGCAGTCCTGGATCGCCTGCTCAAGGTCGATCTGCCGCAAGGCCCGGGTTGGCGCCGCTACAACCACGACGGCTATGGGCAGAAGAAGAACGGCAGCGCTTTCGACGGCACGGGCGTGGGACGCTCCTGGCCGATTCTGACCGGGGAGCGCGGCCATTACGAGCTGGCGGCCGGGCGTGATCCCAAGCCGTTTGTTGCCGCGATGGAAAAATTCGCCAACGAAGGCGGCATGATCACCGAGCAGTTGTGGGACGCGGAAGACCTGCCGGAGAAGGGAATGAGGCGCGGTCAGCCCACGGGTGCGGCCATGCCGCTCTGCTGGTCCCACGCGGAATATGTCTCCCTCGTGCGCAGCGCTCACGACGGGGTCTGTTTTGATCGAATCGAACCCGCCTTCCAGCGCTACGTCGTCAAACCGGTGGCAAGCCAGCACGAAATGTGGAGCCGCCGTCATCCGATTCGCCGTGTGCCACCGGGAAAAATCTTGCGCCTCATCGTAGAGGCGGAGGCGAGCGTCGTGTGGTCCGCCAATGCCTGGGCCGGCACCAACCATGTGGACACCAGCCAGACAGGCGCGCTGGATTTGTGGTTTGCCGACCTTCCCACGGAGAATTGTCCGGACGGTGCGGTGATTGAGTTCACTTTCTTTTGGAAAGCAACCGGGCGTTGGGAAGGCAGGAATTACTCAGTCGCGGTCACCGGCCAAAGCAAGAGGGCCTAGCAGCCCGTTAAAAAAGACTCCATCACTGTATATTTGATTGAACGATTTAATGGTTTGGGCGTCAGATGATCATGGCAATTGGACGACGCACCCCCAAACAAGACGAACTGTTC